>UQIF01000045.1 GCA_900540955.1 uncultured Olsenella sp. | reverse complement strand
TCGACGGAGCCGCCCGCCGCGCCGCCCGCCTCGTCCGCGTCCTTCTCTCCCGCGCTGTTTTTCCACAGGGGCAGCGAGCAGGCAAGGACCACGGTGATCAACGCTTGCGCGACGCCGATGACGAGGTATCCGCCGTGCCAGCTCATGGGGCCCGCGAGCGCCCAGCCCATGGCAACGGGCCCCACGCTCGTGCCGACGCCCCAGCAGCAGTGCAGCCAGCTCATGTGGCGCGCGCCGTAGTGGATGGCCACGTAGTTGTTGAGCGAGGAGTCGATGGCGCCGGCGCCGAGGCCATAGGGAACGGCGAGGGCCACGAGCTGCCAGAACTCCTTGCAGGCGGAGAACCCGAGGATCGCCGCGGCGGTGAGGCCGACCGACGCGGCGACGAGGCGGCCCGTGCCCCAGCGGCGCACGAGCTTGGCTGTGGCGAGGCTCGAGGCGATCGTGCACGCGCTGATGAGCATGCTGAGCGCGCTCTGCGCGGCGACGGGGGCGCCGAGCTCGGGGTACATGACGGGCCAAGCCGAGCCGAGCAGCGAGTCGGGCAGGCCGAGCGAGACGAACGTGAGGTAGATCACGGGCAAGAGCAGCGAGGTCATGAGCATATCCTTGCGGATCGGGACTGTTTGACGGGCCTACTATGGTAGCGGCGAGATCACGTTCTTATGGAGGCCGATATGGACTGGATACTTGCCGCGGCGGCGTCGGCGCTGTTCGCGGGCGTGACGTCGATTCTTGCAAAGATGGGCATCGAGCATACGGACTCCGACGTGGCCACGGCGGTGCGCACAACCGTCGTGCTCGCCTTCAGCTGGCTCATGGCGGCGATCTCGGTGGGCGACGTGCCCGCGGCGCTCGCGGCCATCTCCCCGCGGTCGTACTTCTTTCTGGGGCTCTCCGGCCTGGCCACGGGCGCGAGCTGGATCTGCTACTTCGCCGCGCTCGCGGGCGGCGACGTGAACAAGGTCGTGCCCATCGACAAGTCGTCGACGGCGCTCTCGGTCCTTCTTGCCATCGTCTTGTTCGGCGAGGTGGGCCACCTTGCGGTCAAGCTCGCGGCGACGGCGGTGATTCTCGCGGGGACGTTTCTCATGATCGAGCGGAAAGAAGCCCAAGGCGCCGACGCGCCCGAGGGCGGGCGCCGCTGGCTCGTTCTAGCCGTCCTCTCCGCGGTCTTTGCGGCGCTGACCTCGGTGCTCGCCAAGGTCGGCATCGAGCACGTCGACTCGAGCCTGGCCACGGCGGTGCGCACCTGCTTTGTGCTCGTCATGGCCTGGGCCATCGTGGCGGCTCGCGGCAAGCTCGGCCTCGTGCGCGCAATTGACCGCCGCGAGCTGGGGTTCATCTGCGCCTCGGGCGTGGCGACGGGAGCGTCGTGGCTCTTTTATTACTACGCGGTGCAGACGGGGCAGGTGAGCGTGGTCGTGCAGATCGACAAGCTCTCGATCCTCGTGTCGATCGCCTTCGCGCGGATTGCCCTCGGGGAGTGCCTGAGCCGCCGCGCCGCCGCGGGGCTCGCCCTCATCGTCGCCGCGACGCTCGCCATGACCGTCTGGGTGTGATTATGCATTTGGTCGTGATTTCCGGACCGATGTCGCTAAAAACTCCTTAGTGGGTGAACAAAACGCCAACCCATGAAGTATCTCGAATTCCGCCAACGCATCTATCTGCGGTTTTGCAAAGGGCATGGAGGCGGATACTCGCGCATGCCACGTTTTGTTCACCCACTAAGGCAAAAAGCTCGGACAGACGGCCGCGCGCCGACAAATATGGGCTCCTAGGCGGTGAGTCGGGGCCCAAAAACCGCGGGCGCGCGCTCGTGGCGTATCATGAAGCGGAATTGGCTAATGACGCAGAAAGGTCCCCCCATGATCAAGGTCGCGATTCTCTTTGGCGGAATCTCTACCGAGCACGACGTCTCCTGCAAGTCCGCCGACAACGTCATCCGCGCGCTCACCGGCCGCTTCGAGCTCACGCTCGTCGGTATCACGAAGAATGGCGAGTGGCTCCACTACACGGGCGATCCCGCCGACGTGACCGGCGGGTGGCACACCCACGATGTCGAGAAGATCGCGCTCATCCCCGGCACGGGCGAGAAGGCCGGCGGCCTCTTTGTTATCCACGACGGCAACATAAAGCCGCTGCCCGTCGACGTGGCGCTGCCCGTCCTCCACGGCCAGGGCGGGGAGGACGGTACCCTCCAGGGCACGCTCGAGACCTGCGGCATCCCCTACGTCGGCTGCGGCGTGCTCGCGAGCGCTGTGTGCATGGACAAGGACGCGAGCCACCGCCTCGCCGCCGCCGCCGGCATCCGCTCGCCTAAGTGCGAGGTCCTCTACCGCGGCTCCACCGTGTCCGAGGCCTTGGCCGCCGTGAAAACCTGCGGCGGCTTCCCCGTCTTCGTCAAGCCGGCGCGCGGCGGCTCGTCGATCGGCGTCTCGAAGGCGACCGACGAGGCGAGCTACCAGAAGGCGCTCACCACGGCCTTCTCGCTCGACAACAAGGTCGCGATCGAGGAGGCCATCGTCGGCGACGAGGTTGGCTGTGCCGTCGTCGGCGACACCGTCCACGGCATCCACATGGGCGAGGTCGACCAGATCGTCGTGAAGGGCGACGGCTTCTTCCGCATCCACCTCGAGAAGGACCCGGGCGCCAACACCGAGCTTCGCTGCCCCTCCGACCTCGAGCCGGAGCTGCTTGCCCGCGTCAAGGAGGCCGGCAAGCGCGTGTACGAGGCGCTCGGCTGCGAGGGCTTCGCGCGCGTGGACCTCTTTGTCACGCCTGAGGGCGAGGTCGTCTTCAACGAGGTCAACTCCACGCCGGGCCTCACGTACTACAGCCGCTTCCCGCAGATGATGCGCGTGGCCGGCCACGAGCTCGGCGACGCCCTCCAGGACCTCATCATCGCCAGGCTCTCCGAGTAGCCATTACTGCCAAACAAACTAACTAACTCCCACACGGCGGACGCATCTGGGCCGAAAACCGGCCGGATGAGTCCGCCGTGTGG
>UQIF01000044.1 GCA_900540955.1 uncultured Olsenella sp. | reverse complement strand
TGAGTAGTAACCCTCTCCGGTACCAACAATCAGCAGAATCTGGTACCGCCAGTCAGCGGGCTTGGTACCCTGGGTAAGATAAATTGGTACCGCCGCCCATCGAGCCTAGAATTCCATGTCGCGAGCCCAATCCGGGGCTCGCTTTCATGGAAAGGGGCACGATGCCTATGTCCAAGAACAAGAAAATCCTCCTGATGCTGGCCAAGGGAGGGGCCACCCAGTCGGACATCGCGGCCGCGCTTCACGTCAGCAAGCGCGACGTCTCCGCCGGCGCCAAGGTGATGCGCGAATGCGGCCTGACGTTCGACGCCGTGAGCTCGATGGACGCCGACGCGGTCGATGACATGTTCTTCGCCAAGGAGGAGCGCCGTCCGAACGACGCCTACCTGAGACCCGACATGGCGGCGCTGGTCGAGCGCAAGAAAATGAGTCGGAAGCTGCCGGTGAAGCTCTTCTGGCTCGAGTACTGCGAGCGCGCCGCGGCGGAGGGGAAGCTCGCCTACGCCTACCAGACGTTCTGCGAGATGTTCGCCGACGCCGCAGGCAAGATGGGCGCGACCAGGCACTTCTCCCACGAGCCGGGGGCCAAGTGCTTCATCGATTGGGCCGGCGACGTCGCCCACCTCACCGACAAGCTGCTGGGAACCAGGACCAAGGTCTACGTCCTGGTCGTCACGTTGCCCTTCTCGGACAAGTTCTGGGCGGAGGGCTTCTGCGACATGAGGCAGAAATCCTGGCAGGAGGGCCAGATCCACGCGTTCGAGGAGTTCGGCGGCGTTCCGCGCATGTGGGTGCCCGACAACGCCGCCACGGCGACCGATCGGGCCGCAGCCCCGCGGGTCACGCTCGTGAACAGGGAGTACGAGCGCTTCGCCGAGCACTACGGGGCGGCCGTCCTGCCCGCCCGGGTCCGTCGGCCGCGCGACAAGAGCGTGGCCGAATCGTGCGTCGACCTGGTTGAGCGCTGGATCATCGGGCCGTCCGGCGAGATGACATTCTATACCATCGACGAGTTCAACGAGTTCTGCGCGGAGAAGGTGGCATGGCTCAACTCCCGGCCGTTCTCCGCCAAGGACGGCTCGCGCGACTCGGTGTTCGAGGAGGAGCGCATGCACCTGATGCCCCTTCCCGCCGAGCGCTACGAGATGTGCGAGTGGCGCAGCGCCAAGGTGGCCCCGGACTACCACGTCACCGTCGACTACATGCACTACTCCGTCGACCACTCGCTCATCGGCGAGCAGGTCGACGTGAAGCTGACCTCGTCGTCGGTCGCGGTGATGCACGGCGGGGCGGTGGTCGCCGTGCACCCGAGGCTTCACGGCCGCAAGGGGCAGTACTCGACCAACGTCGAGCACATGCCCGAGAACCATGCCGCGCTGGACGACCCGTGGTCGCCGGAGCGGTTCGCGTCGTGGGCGAGGCGCGTCGGCCCCGAGACCGCATCGGCGATCGAGCGCGTCCTCGCCAGCCGCGCGATCGTCGAGCAGTCGTTCGTCTCCTGCCGCAACATCCTCGGGCTGTCGAAGACGTACGCGCCGGCGCTGCTCGAGCGCGCTTGTGCCAAGCTGAACGCGGCCTCGGCGCTTCCCAGCTACACCGGCCTCAAGAACGCGATCCTCGCCATCAAGTCGTCCGACGCCGAGGAGCGAGCCAAGGGGCGCCCCGTCGGGGCCGCAGGCTCCGGCGAGCTGGTGGACCGCGCCAAATCGGCGGGCCGCCTGCGCGGCGCGGACGCCTACAAGAGAGGCGGCGAGTAGGATGCTTACCGAAGAGCACTTCGAGCTGTTCAGACAGTTCAGGATAAAGGCCATGGGGGACAAGCTGCGCGAGATGGTGGAGGACGAGTCGTACGATCGGTTCACCTTCGAGGAGAAGATGGAGATGCTCATCGACGCGGAGGCCGCCGCCAGGCGGGAGCGCAAGGTGGCCAAGCTCGTCAAGGACGCGCGCTTCAAGGATCCCTCGGCATGCGTCGAGGACGTCGTCTATCTGCCCGACCGGACGCTCGCCAAGGACCGTATCAACCGCCTCGCCCGATGCGAGTGGATCGGCGAGAGCGAGGTCGTCGTGGTCATCTCGAAAACCGGCTGCGGCAAGAGCTTCGTCGTTCAGGCTCTCGGCAACGCGGCGTGCCGCAGGCTGATACCCGTGCGCTACACGCGCCTCGCCGACATCTGCGACGATTTGAACCGGGCCCGCGCCGCCAAGGACGGCAGCTACTTCGAGAAGATGGACGCCTACAAGTCCGTCGCGCTCCTGTTGGTCGACGACTTCATGACGACGCCGATATCGACGCAGAACTCGGTCGACCTGTTCGAGATCATGGAGGCGCGCGAGGGCCGCCGCGCGACCGTCATCGCCTCGCAGCTCGAGCCGAACGAGTGGTACCTGCGCATCGAGGGCGAGCTGATGGCGGACTCGATCCTCAACCGCATCGCAACCGGTGCCCGCTACATAGATCTCGAGGGGCCGAACATGCGAGAGTACTTCGCCAAGAAGAGGCGCGCTGATTAGCGGTACCGAGACAGCCTACTCGCGGTACCGCCTTTTGCTGATCGCCGGTACCAAGCCAGGTGATCGATGGTACCGCGAGAGGTTACTACTCAAAATGTGTTTAAATGGACGGTATTCTAAGATCCGGACAAACTGAAGAGCAAAAAAGCACATTTTCCAAATCTGAATGTTTAATATGCGGAGGGTAGAATTACAGACTTCGAGAAAAGCCTGGTAGAGCGATTGCAAAAAATTTGCACTCGCATAATTGCATCGCCGTGATTTGGAAAATGTGTAATTTTGGAAAGAGCAATTTGGAAAATGTGCTTTTCTGGAGTCCGTTATCGTGGGAATCTTGTGGAAGCTCCAAAATAGCATATTTTCCAAATCGTGCAGAAAACAAAGAGTGCGACGTGCGTTCGGGTTTGCAAGCTAGCGAATCTGATTAGTAAGGGTTAGATGAGATCCGCGCAATAGCCGCGGGTTTGGATCTTGCGGCGGCTTGTCGGGAACAGGTGGCGGTAGATGGCCATGAAGTAGCTGTCGGTCATGGAGGCCATGTAGTCCACCACGATCTGGTTCGGCTCGCCGGCCAGGTACTCCCCGGGCACGATGGACCGCGATGCCGCGGCGAGGCGCCGCACGTGGTGCTGGAAGATGGGGCTTTCCCGCCGCTCCTCCAGAAGGTCGGCCAGAAGCCGCGCGTACATCTCCTCGAACATCTCCTCCACGAGGTTCTCGGCGTCGTCCACCATGCCCTCTTTCAAGTAGATGACCTCGTAGTTCTGCCGCTTCGCCAGCTTAAGATCGCGGAAGACCTCCTCGCTCATGGCAATCTCCGGCTTGCCGTAGGAGTTGTTCACGATATCGACGGTGAGGTTGTTGATGATCTTCGCGTTGGTCACGCCGATC
>UQIF01000043.1 GCA_900540955.1 uncultured Olsenella sp. | reverse complement strand
TCTTCCGATCTAAACGTGGAGCGGCTCCACAATTTGGGACAAAATCCCCCGTCCCTTTTGTCCCAGGCGTAAATCCCCTCGCTTGAGGGGTATTTAGGATATAATCCCTACTCGCTACTGTGAATTAGCGCGAAAGCACACGAACGCACGCGCAGATATAAGGAGAGAGAATGTCAGCAGCGCTTCTTAACGTGGGCGGCGTCTCGGCGGGGACCGAGGACAAGCCGATCCTCCACGGCATCGACCTGACCGTCGGCGAGGGCGAGTGCCACGTCCTCATGGGCCCCAACGGCGCCGGCAAGTCCACCCTGGGCCACGTCATCATGGGCGACCCGACCTACCGCGTGACCGGCGGCTCCATCGTCTTTGACGGCGCCGACCTCACCGACGCCTCCGCCGACAAGCGCTCGCTGGCCGGCATCTTCCTCTCGTACCAGGCCCCCGTCGAGGTGCCCGGCGTGCCCCTCTACAGCTTCCTGCGCACCATCTGCCAGATGCGCCCCGAGCTCAAGACCACCGCGCGCAAGTTCCGCCAGCGCGTGGGCGACATCGCCGATGCGCTCGACCTCGACCAGTCCTTCCTCATGCGCGAGCTCAACGTGGGCTTTTCCGGCGGCGAGAAGAAAAAGATCGAGATGCTCCAGCTGCTGCTCCTGCAGCCCAAGCTCGCCATCCTCGACGAGACCGACTCGGGCCTCGACGTCGACGCCCTGGGCGTCGTCAGCCGCGGCATCGAGGCCTACCGCGAGCAGTGCGACGGCGCGCTCATCGTGATCACGCACAACACCCGCATCCTCGAGCGCCTCGAGGTCGACCGCACCCACGTGATGGTCAAGGGCCACATGGTCGCCGAGGGCCCCGCCTCCCTCATCGCCGACATCGACAAGAACGGCTTCGAGCGCTTCGAGCGCCAGGCCGCCGAGCAGGGCATCGCGGGCGCCGCGCCCGCAGCCCGTGAGGGAGCTGACGCTTAAGTGGCCGGAGAGCGCGCGAAGAAGCGCACGCAGGTGGCCGACGTCGACCGCTCCCTCTACGACTTCACCAAGTCCGAGGAGGGCTACGAGCGCTACGCCGACGGCCTGACCCCCGACATCGTCCGCGCCATCAGCGCAAAGAAGGACGAGCCCGAGTGGATGCTCCAGATGCGCCTCGACGCGCTGGACAAGTACCACGCCCGCGCCATGGCCGACAACTGGGGCCCGTCCATCGCCGGCCTCGACCTCGACCACATCTCGACGTTCGTCTCGCCCAAGACCAAGCAGGCCAAGAGCTGGGACGACGTGCCCGCCGACATCAAGGACACCTTCGACCGCCTGGGCATCCCCGAGGCCGAGCGCGAGAGCCTGGCCGGCGTCGGCGCCCAGTACGACTCCGAGATCGTCTACCACAACATGCGCGAGGAGGTCGCCAAGCAAGGCGTCGTCTACACCACCATCGAGGACGCGCTGCACGACCCCCAGTGGGAGCCCGTGGTGCACGAGTACTTCGGCACCCTCATCCCGCCCACCGACCACAAGTTCGCGGCGCTGCACTACGCCGTGTGGAGCGGCGGCTCGTTCGTCTACGTGCCCGCCGGCGTGACCCTCGACTACCCGCTGCAGAGCTACTTCCGCCTGAACGCCGAGGGCGCCGGCCAGTTCGAGCACACGCTCATCATCGTCGAGCCGGGCGCCGACCTGCACTTCATCGAGGGCTGCTCCGCGCCCAAGTACTTCGCGGCCAACCTCCACGCGGGCGCGGTCGAGCTCTTCGTCAAGGACGGCGCGCGCCTGCGCTACTCGACGATCGAGAACTGGTCCAAAAACATGTACAACCTGAACACCAAGCGCGCACGCGTCGGCTCCGACGCAAAGATGGAGTGGGTCTCCGGCTCGTTCGGCAGCCACGTGAGCTACCTGTACCCCACCACCATCATGGAGGGCGCTCGCTCGAGCTGCGAGTTCACCGGCATCACCTTCGCCGGCGCCACGCAGGACCTCGACACCGGCTGCAAGGTCGTCATGAACGGCGCCGACACCACGGCCACCGTGAACACCAAGTCCATCTCCAAGGACGGCGGCGTGAACACGTTCCGCAGCTCCGTGGTGGTGGGCCGCCGCGCCGACCGCGCGCGCTGCAGCGTTTCTTGCCAGTCGCTCATGCTCGACGACATCAGCCGCTCCGACACCATCCCCGCGATGGACGTCCGCAACGCCACAGCCCAGGTCGGCCACGAGGCCACGATCGGCCGCATCTCCGACGACACGATCCTGTACCTCATGAGCCGCGGCTGCTCCGAGGCAGAGGCCCGCACGCTCGTGGTCAACGGCTTCGCGAACCCCGTCTCGAAGGAGCTCCCCATGGAGTATGCCGTCGAGATGAACAACCTGATCAAGCTCGAGATGGAAGGGGCGATCGGCTAATGGTCGACCAGAAGAACGCCCTCGGCGCCGCGGACGCGGCAGCCACTGGCGCGCCCGAGACCGTCGAGCTCAAGCGCGTGAACACTCCCCCGGCGCAGACCTGGAACCGCCTGCGCGCCAACGACATAACCCTCACCGTGCCCAAGATCTCGCGCAAGGGCGACGTCTACTTCGCCCTGCCGAGGCTCTTCGACAAGGTCGAGTGCGGCATAGGCCAGCAGGTCACCGACTGGGTCTGCTCCCAGGCGGCCGACTCCCGCTACGTCGAGGTCGCGCGCGGCGAGAAGCGCGCCGAGCCCATCGTCATCACCGTGGGGGCCGACGACGGCGAAGTCGCCGACACCGGCGTCATGGTCCGCGACGACGCCGAGTGCACCATCGTCGTGGCGTCCCTCGGCGCGGGCGAGGCCGGCACCTCCGCCTCGCTTCTGCGCGTGATCGCGGGTGCCCGCGCCCACGTGAGCATCGTCGAGGTCCTCGGCTGCTCCGAGGGCCAGCAGCACCTCGACAGCGTGGGCATCACGGCCGGCGACGACGCGCGCGTCGAGGTGCGCCAGTACGCCCTCGGCGGCGGCACCCTCGCCCTCGGCCTGGCGTGCGAGCTGGCCGGCGACCGCTCGCGCATCGACCTTCTTACCCGCTACCACGCCCGCCGCAAGGACGTACTCGACATGAACCACGTCGTGCGCCAGCGCGGCCGCAACACCCGCGCCGAGGTCCACGAGTCCGGCGCCCTGGACGACGCCGCGAGGAAATCGCTGCGCGCCACGATCGACCTCGCGCACGGCGCGCGCGGCTCCAAGGGCAACGAGTCCGAGAGCGTGCTCGTGCTCGGCGACGACGTGGTCAACAAGACCATGCCCGTCATCCTGTGCGACGAGGACGACGTCGCCGGCAACCACGGCGCAACCATCGGCAGCGTGAGCCCCGAGCAGATCGACTACCTCATGGACCGCGGACTTTCCCGCCGCGAGGCCGAGCAGCTCTTTGTCCGCGCCATCTTCGAGGACGCCATCATCCACGCCCCCGAGGCGGCGTCCCATGCCGCGGCCATCGCGCGCGCCGAGGAGGTCCTGGGCGCCGACGTTGCCCACGACTTCGACGACGGCGTCGACGCCCGGAAAAGCGACGCGCCCGCTTCCGAGGAGGACTAATGGTTGATATCGAGAAGAACCCCTACAAGGCGGACTTCCCGCTGCTGGCCGGCCACCCGGAGCTCGCGTTCCTCGACTCCGCGGCCACGGCGCAGCGCCCCGCCTGCGTACTCGACGCCGAGCGCGACTTCTACACGCAGATGAACGCCAACCCGCTGCGCGGCCTCTACAGTCTCTCGGTGCGCGCAACCTCCGAGATCGCCGCCGTGCGCAAGCAGATCGCCGAGCTCATAGGCGCCGTCGACGAGGCCGGCAAGCCCGCCGCGGACGACATCGTCTTTACCCGCAACACGAGCGAGAGCCTGAACCTCGTGGCAAAGTCCTTCGCGCCGGGCGTCCTTCACGCCGGCGACGAGGTGGCCGTGACCATCATGGAGCACCACTCCGACCTCATCCCGTGGCAGCAGGTATGCCGCGCGGCCGGGGCCAAGCTCGTCCTTCTTTACCCCGACGACCAGGGCGTCATTCGCGACGAGGAGATTGCCGCGAAGATCGGCCCGAAGACGCGAATCGTCGCCGCGACCGAGGTCTCCAACGTCCTCGGCGTCCGCAACCCTGTCGAGAAGATCGCGGAGGCCGCCCACGCGCAGGGCGCCTACGTCGTCGTCGACGGCGCCCAGTCCGTTCCGCACATGGCCGTTGACGTCCGCGAGCTCGGCGCCGACTTCCTCGCCTTCAGCGCCCACAAGGCGCTCGGCCCCATGGGCATCGGCGTGCTTTGGGGACGCCACGAGCTGCTCGACGCCATGCCGCCCATGCTCACCGGCGGCGAGATGATCGACTCCGTTACCGAGCAGGATGCCACCTGGGCGCCCGTGCCCGAGAAGTTCGAGGCCGGCACGCAGGACGCCGCGGGCATCTACGCCACCGGCGCCGCGCTCGCCTACCTCACCCGCACCGTGGGCTACGACGCCGTGGCCGCCCGCGAATCCGCGCTCGTCGCCTACCTCATGGGCCGCATGGCCGAGCTCGACTTCATCGACGTCATCGGACCCGCCGACGCCTCGGCCCACCACGGTGTCGTGAGCTTCAACGTCCGCGGCATCCACCCGCACGACGTGGCGAGCATCCTCGACGCGTCCGGCGTCTGCATCCGCGCTGGCCACCACTGCGCCCAGCCCCTACTCACCTGGCTCGGCGTGGAGAACCTCGCCTGCTGCCGCGCCAGCGTGGCCTTCTACAACGACAAGTCCGACGTCGATCGCCTGATCGACGGCCTCGAGCAAGTTTGGCAGGTATTCCATGGCCGTGACTGACCTTTATAACGCCGAGTTCATGGACCACGTGTCCCACCCGGACTACAAGTACCAGATGGAGTGCCCCGACTGCACGCACGAGGGCGTCAACCCCTCCTGCGGCGACGAACTCACCTTCTCGGTCCGCTTCGCCGACGACGGCACCATAGAGGAGGCCGCCTTCACCGGCCACGGCTGCGCCATCAGCCAGGCGTCGGCCGACATCATGAGCGACCTCATGATCGACAAGACCCCCGAGGAGGCAATCCGCCTCTGCAAGCTCTTCATGCAGATGGTCCGCGGCGAGATCTCCGAGGACGACCCGGCGCTCGCCGACCTCGAGGACGCCTCGATCCTGAAGGACATCGCCCACATGCCCGCGCGCGTCAAGTGCGCCGAGCTCGCCTGGTGCACCCTCGAGGAAATGCTGGAGAACAAGTAGGCCTGGGCACTTCTTTGCTTCTTTTCTTATTGATTTTTTGATTGGAGACCGGACATGGGAATGTTCTCGACGAAAGGCATCTACGCCCTGCGCGCGATGGCCGACCTCGCCGGGCACGAGGGCTGGGTCTCCCTGGGCGACGTCTCGCAGCGCCAGAACATCTCGCGCAAGTACCTCGAGCAGGTCATCTCGCTCATGCACAAGGCCGGCTACGTCCAGAGCCAGCGCGGCAAGGGCGGCGGCTACAAGCTCACGCGCGACCCCAAGGACTACACGCTCGGCGAGATCCTGCGCGCGGCGGAAGGCTCGCTTGCGCCCGTGAACTGCCTCGACTGCTCCAACGGCACCATCTGCCCGCAGGTGAGCACTTGCTCGACCGTCGGCGTTTGGCGCGACCTCGGGCGCGTGACCTCGAGCTACCTCGACTCGAAGACCTTGGCCGACCTCGTGCACCCCGAGGGCGGCTCCTGCTCGGTGAACTTCGCCGACAAATAGCTCGCGGGCGGCCACGTAGCCGCGTGGCCGTGCTGCCGTTCCGCCGCGAAGATTTGCCGACGTCTGGGCGAGGCGGACGCCCAGGCACTAAGAACCCCCCCCCCACGTCTGGGGATTTAAGGGCATCATCGCGTTAAGAAAAGCCGACGTCTGGGCACGACATTGAACTGCCTCCCATTTCTTGGACAGGGAAATAAAAGTCCGAGGAAAGGGAGGCT
>UQIF01000042.1 GCA_900540955.1 uncultured Olsenella sp. | reverse complement strand
GCCCGCCAGTCCGCGCCCGCCGCGGCGATTAGCAACCGAAACCCGTGCAAAACCGCCGCAGCAACCGTTTTTGCGCCGGTTTCGGTTGCTAATCGAGGCCCAAAGCCCCAACAAGCGCAAAGAAACCCACGTCCAACGCGAAAGCGGGGACGCCGAAACCGACGCCCCCGCTCTCCCGCGCGGCCCCAAGCCCGGAGCCGCGCGCTTCTTGCCTGCCGCTAGTTGCCGAACCCGTAGGTCCGCTGGCCGTTGTTGCGCTGGTTCAGGTACTCCTGCAGCTCCTCGAGGAAGTCGGTGTCGTAGCCGTTGCTGCCGCTGCCGCCGTCCCCGTTGTTGTTCTGGAGGTAGTCGTTGATGTCCGACTTGGGCTGGTTGCGCTCCTCCTCCTGCTGCTTCTGGAGCTCCTCGTCGTCGTCGAGCGTGACGTCGAAGTCCATCTGCTGGTCGCCGCGCATGACCGTGACCTTGACGGTGTCGCCAATCTCGTGGGAGCGCACGGCCAAGATCATGGCGTCGGCGGAGGTGATCTGGGCGCCGTCCATGCCGATGATGATATCGCCCTTCTGGATGCCCGCCGCCTCGGCCGGGCCGCCCTCGGTCACGTCGGCCACGTAGGCGCCCTGGCTCACGGAAAGCTTGTTGACCTTGGCGTTCTGGGCGTTGACGGTCTGCATGCTGAGTCCGATGTGGGCGTGCGTCACGGTCTCGCCGTTGATGATCTTGTCGGCGACCTTGGTGGCGTAGTTGCCCGGGATGGCGAACCCGATGCCGGCGAAGCTCTCGGTGTCGGAGCTGTACAGCGTGCAGATGCCCACGAGCTGGCCCTTGGAGTTCACGAGCGCGCCGCCGGAGTTGCCCGGGTTGATGGAGGCGTCGACCTGGATCAGGTTGGTGTAGAGCGTGTTGCCCGAGGTCCCTTCGAGGAGCTCGTTGCGCGTGAGGGCCGAGACGATGCCCTGCGAGACGGACTGCTCAAGGCCGAAGGGGCTGCCCACCGACATGACCCAGTCGCCGACCTGCAGCGCCGAGGAGTCGCCGATTTCCATCGGGGTGACGCTGGCACCCTGGAGGTCGACCTTGATCACGGCGATGTCGGAGGAGGCGTCGGTGCCCACAAGGGTCGCGTCGTAGCTCTTTCCGTCGATGGTCACGGTGATGCTCTCGGCGTCCTCGATCACGTGGTTGTTGGTGATGATGTCGCCGTCGGTGTCGTAGATGACGCCGGAGCCCAGCCCCTCGCCGTCGCTCGTGGTCACGTTGACGGTCACGACGGAGGGCAAGGCCTTCGCCGCCACGGCCGTGGCGGTCGTGGTGCTCTCGTCGTTCGGGTTGATGGTGATGGTCTGGTTGGCGCCCGTGTCGAAGGTGGCGGCGCCGGACTTGCCGACGACGCCGGTGGCAAGAAGTGCCCCCGTGAGCAGGCCCGCGCCGATAACGCCGCCCGCCACGCCCAAGATCAGGGCCTTGGCGCCGCGGTGCTCGCGCTTGGGCTTGGGGTCTGAGCCCGAGGCAGGGGCGGGTGCGGCAACATCGGGCTCGGGCGCGTAACCGGGCTGCTGCCCGGGAATCGGCGGCACGGATCCCGCACCCCACGCCGATCGGCCGGCGTCCGCGGCGCCGCTGCCCGCGGCGTCGACGCGCGGCTGCTGGGCCGTCTGGCCGGCATGGAATCCCGCCTCGTAGCCCGCCTGGGCCCCGCGCTGATAGCCGTCCTGATAGCCGGGCTGAGCCGTGGGCTGCGCCGGGCGCTGCTCCGTGGGCTGGGCGCCCTCGGCGTCGTTCATGTACTCGCTCATCTCTACTCCCCTCCCGGGCGCGCCGCGCCCGATAAGGATGCACTTTCATCTAACCAAGAAGCACTGTACCCCACCGGCCTTACAGTTAACTTAAACGCCCCTGCAGCACACCAGCGGCACGAGGCTTTGACGTAGCTGAAAACCGCGGCATAAAGAAGGGCACCCCGCTCCTGAGCAGGGTGCCCGAGTGCCTGCGGCAAACTGCAGGCGCCTTAGATGCGGAAGAGATAGCCGACGCCGCGGATGGTGACGATGTGGCTCGCGACCTGCGGCCCGACCTTCGAGCGGACACGACGGATGTGCACGTCGACGGTGCGCGTGCCGCCGCAGTACTCGAAGCCCCACACGCGGTGCAGCAGCGTCTCACGCGAGTAGGCGCGCGACGGGTGCGTGGCGAGGAAGCTCAGCAGCGAGTACTCCATGAGAGTGAGGTCGACGGGCTTGTCGTCGATGTAGACCTGGTAGGTGGCCAGGTTGATGGTCATGTTGTCCACCGAGACGATGTCGGCGGGAGCGCTCTCCTCACCGGGCCACAGAAGCAGCGTGCAGCGCATCTCGAACTCCGAGACCGTCGCCGCCGAGACAATGAAGTCGTTCTTGCCCTGTGTGGGCATATGGAGAGAAGAGAGCTTCTCGGCGTCCTGGACCAGCAACATGGGGATGAAGCCGTTGTCCGCGACGAAGGAATCGACCGCGTTCAGGGTCTCCTGGCCGATGCCCTCGGAGTCGAGGATCACGAGGTCGAACTCGTGGCCGGAGGAGATGGCCTGCGAGAAGGTCGACTCGTTGGCGAGCGCGATGGACACGTCGATGGCGTGCGAGAGCTCGCGCATGCGGTCGTGCAGGCGCGCGGTCGCCGAAATGAGCAGGATGTTCTTGTGATGCACCCTTGTGCCCCCTCATACAAAAGACAGATTTGTTTCACACATTACCATAGAGCCAACTCTGTACACGGGTCCGAAAGCAAAAAAACAAGCTTGCCCCGGCTAGCTTGAGCTGGGGCAAGCCTAGTTTAGTGCCGTTTCGTCCAGTTGCGCGACGGCTGTCGTAAAACCGCCGGCAGCCTAGTCGATCGAGCCGAGGAACTCGGCCGTGCGGGCGTTCTTGGGGTGGTCGAACACGTCGGCGGGAACGCCCTGCTCGACGACCACGCCGCCCTCCATGAAGACCACGCGGTCGGCGACGTCGCGGGCAAAGCCCATCTCGTGCGTGACCACGATCATCGTCATGCCGGAGTTCTCGGCGAGGTCGCGCATGACGTCGAGGACGCCGCGCACGAGCTCGGGGTCGAGCGCGGAGGTCGGCTCGTCGAAGAGAAGCACGTTGGGGTGCATGGCCACGGCGCGCGCGATGGCCACGCGCTGCTGCTGGCCGCCGGAGAGCTGGGCCGGCTTGAAGTCGGCGCGGTCGGCGAGGCCCACGGCGGCGAGCTGCTTCATGGCCTCGGCCTCGGCCTCGGGCTTGGGCTTCTTGAGGACCTTGATCTGCCCGATCATCACGTTTTCCTTGGCCGTGAGGTGCGGGAAGAGGTTGAACTGCTGGAAGACCATGCCCACGTCGCGGCGCAGCTTGTTGACGTCGCCCGCGGACTTGCCCGTGATCTCCTCGTCCTCGATGAGGATGTGGCCGGCCGACGGGGTCTCGAGCAGGTTGATGCAGCGCAGCATCGTGGACTTGCCGGAGCCCGAAGGTCCCAGCACGACGACGACCTCGCCGGGCCAGACGTTCAGGTTCACGTCCTTCAGCACCTTGGTGTCGTCGAAGCTCTTGTTCAGGTGCTCGATGCGCACCACGGGGTGCTCGCCGGGCGTGAAGTGGTGGTTCGTGAGCCCTTGGTCGGCAGCATAGGCGGCAGCGGCGGCCTCTTCGGCCGAAAGGGCGGCGGGAACGTCCTCGACGTCGTGGGCAAAGAACTTACTCGGCATCTGTGGCCTCCTTGAGCTGCTTGGCGGCCTTGGGCCTCGGGCCCTCGCCGCGCTCGGAGCGGGCGATCCTCTCCTCGATGATGCCGACGACCTTGATCAGCGGCAGGGTGACGATGAGGTAGAAGATACCGGCGGCGACGTACGGGGTGATGTTGCCTGAGACGGTGGTCAGGTTCTTGGAGAACATCATGAGCTCCATGACGCCCACCGAGGACAGGAGCGACGTGTCCTTGAAGGCGGTGATGAAGTCGCTCGTCACGGTCGGGATCACGCGGCGGATGGTCTGCGGCAGGATGATGGAAAACATCGTCTGCGCGTGGCTCATGCCCAGCGAGCTCGCGGCCTCGTACTGGCCGGCGGGGATGGACTGGATGCCCGCGCGGAAGATCTCGGCGAGGTAGGCCGAGGAGTTGACGGCCATGACGATGATGCCCAAAAGGGTGTTGTCGATGTTGACGCCGACCATGGGCAGGCCAAAGAACATGATGTAGATCTGCAGGAACAGCGGGGTGCCGCGCAGGATGTTGATGTAGACGACGGCGATGGCGCGCAGCAGGCGGTGCCTGGAGATCTTCAGCAGGGCAAAGATGAGGCCGAGCGCGATGGCGAAGGGGTAGCACGCCACGATGATGCCCAAGCACAGGACCCAGCCGGGGAACAGCGAGCTGAACGACGTGACGAGCAGCTGCGGCTTGAAGAACATGCCGAGGAACTGGTTGGAGTTCCACGCCTCGACCCAAGGCTGCTCGTCGAGCCAGTTGACGATGGACTGCAGCGGGGTGTTCGCGATGACGGAGATCGGGCTCGAGGGCGCAAGCTCTTTGGTCGCGCCGTCGGCCTCGTAGCTGCCCTCGACGGCGTAGTCGCCGCCCTCGGAGGGGAACTGCATGTCGGTGACCTCGAGCCTCAGCAGCGAGCCCGCGGGAATGGGCTCGGCGAAGGCCACGGTGATCTTCTTGCCGTCGGGCTGGGCCTGGCCGTCGATCTTCACACGGTTTAAGCCCTCGAGCACGGTGATGCGAGTGGACGAGCCGTCGAAGGTCGCGCCCTCGGGCAGCTCGAGCGTCACGGCGTCGACGCTCTCGCCGTCGTCGACGGTTCCCTCCCAGGTCAGGCGGGTGTTCATGCCACCGATAACGCCGGAGCCGCCGTCCTCGTTGGGCTTTGCCGTGGCCTTATCGGTCGAAAGGCCGAATGCCGCGCCGGGCAGCGCGAGCACCGCGGCAAGAAGCGCGGCGACGAACATGCCCGCCTGCGCCTTGTGCTTAATGTGCCCCATGGGCACCTCTCAATCTCTGTCGGTTAATACCGCGAAGACGAGAAGGGGAAATCCCTTCTCGTCATTCGCAGGTCGTTGGTTGCGTATGGGGCGGTGCCTAGATCTCGGAGCCGAACCACTTGGTCTTGATGTCCTTCATGGTGCCGTCGGACTCCATATCGGCGAGGGCCTTGTTCAGGGCCTCGGTGAGGGCCGGCTGGTCCTTGGAGACGGCGATGCCGTACTGCTCGCCGGTCGGGATCTCCTTGGCGACCTCGAGGTCGGAGAAGGACTGGGTAAGCATGTAGGAGGCCACAGGCAGGTCGATGACCATGGCGGAGTACAGGCCGGTCGAGACGCCGGTGAGCGCGGCGGTCACGTCATCGAGGGGCACGCGCTCGGCGGCGGGCAGGTTCTCGGAGATCCAGTCGTCGCCGGTGGTGCCGGACTGGCAGGCGACCTTCTTGTCGGCGACGTTCAGGGAGTCCTCGGTCTCGCCGGAGTCCTTCTTGACCACGATGGCCTGGTTGGAGTCGAGGTAGGGCTCGGTGAAGTCGACCTCCTTCACGCGGTCGTCGGTGATGGTGATGCCGGCGATGGCCACGTCGGCCTTGCCGCCCTGCTTGATCAGGGGCACGAGGGTGTCGAACTTCTGGTTGGGCAGGTAGGAGGACTCGAGGCCCATCTTTTTGGCCACAGCGGCGATGAGGTCGACGTCGAAGCCGACGGGCTCGCCGGTCTTCTCGTCCATGTACTCGAACGGGGCGAAGCCGAGCTCGGCGGCGACGGTCAGCTTGCCGTCCTCGACGAGGGTGTAGGAATCGGCCTTGGCGGCGTCCGCGCCGGAGTCGGTGGAGCCGGAGCCGCCGCAGCCGGCGAGGGCCGCGCTGCCGGCGAGGGCGCCGAGGGAAAGGACGAAGTTGCGACGAGAGATGCTGGCCATGATGTTCTTCTTTCTACGAAGATAATCGAATGAATTAACGGGGCAAGAAGCGCTGCGCTTTTGCTTGCCCTAGATCTCGGAGCCGAACCACTCGATCTCGAGCTCCTTGATGGAGCCGTCGTCCTCAAGCTCGGCCAAGGCTGCGTTGATGGCCTCGGTCAGGCCCGCGTTGTCCTTGGAGACGACGATGCCGTACTGCTCGCCCGTCGGGATCTCGATGGAGACCTGGCAGTCGGTGAAGGAGTTCGAGCAGAGATACTTCATCACGGGCAGGTCGGCGGCAGCGGCGTCGTAGAGGCCGGTCTGGACGCCCGTGACGGCGGCAACGGGGTCGTCGAGCGACTTGATGGTCGCCTTGGGGAGGTTCTCCTGCGCCCACGCCTCGCCGGTGGTGCCGGCCTGGCAGGCGATGGTCACGCCCTCGGCGTTGAGGGAGTCGGCGTCGGCGCGCTCGGCGCCCACCTTGGTGACGACGCCCTGGTTGGAGTCCACGTAGGGGTCGGTGAAGTCGATCTCCTGCTTGCGCTCGTCGGTGATGGTGAAGTTCGAGACACCCACGTCGGCCTTGCCGCCCTGTTTGATGAGGGGAATGATGCTGTCGAACTTCATCGCCGGGAGGTACTCGCACTCGAGGCCGAGCTTCTCGGCGACCTTCTTCATGAGGTCGACCTCAAAGCCCTTGGGCTCGTTGTTCTCGACGAAGTCGAAGGGCGGGTTCGCCAGGTCGGAAGCGACGATGATCTTGCCGGACTGGACGAGGGTGTAGCCGGAGGCGTCGTCCTTCTTTGCGTCGGTGGAGGTGCCGGCAGAGGTGCCGCCGCATCCGGCGAGCACAACGGTGCCCGCCGCCGCCCCGATGATTCCAAAGAAGTTCCGGCGGTCGAGCATAACGTTCACGTTCATGTTGGGATCCCTTCCCAAAAAGCTTCGGCGCGTGGTCACGCCCTTTCTTCGATGGAGGCGCGGGGTCTTCCCCACGTCAGGGCACGCATGCCGCTGTCCATCGCCATAGAGCAGTTTCGCTCAGAAGCCCTTAAGCTGTCTGAGCGACATAAAGGTCTTTACACGATTGACACGCAATCCGCCGTTGGAAAGAAGAACCCTGGGACAAAATCCCCCGTCCCTTTTGTCCCAACGGGGCCTGTGGGACAAAAGGGACGGGGGATTTTGTCCCAAATTGTGGA
>UQIF01000041.1 GCA_900540955.1 uncultured Olsenella sp. | reverse complement strand
ACTTTGCTGCACACAAGGCGCCCCCTCCCGGCCTTCGGCCGCGCGATTGCGGAGCAATCTAGAGGGACGGGAATTGAGTTGCGCCTTCGGCGCACGTAGTTAAATGAATAAATAACCTAACGCATAGGGGATGTTCTGCGGGTTGCAGCCGCGACTGACCTGCATTTTGAAGAGCGCATTTTTTGGTCCCTACGGGCGCACGGTGGACGGGAAGTAGCCGCGGAGGGGAAAGAGAGAGGCGGAGTCGGGGAAAACGGCCTCGCAGGTCGCCATGAAGTAGTCGTCGGTCATCGCGCTAATGAAGTCGACCACGGTCTGGTCGAGGTCTTCTTCCCAGTCGTAGGTGCGGCCGTAGTGCGAAAGGCGGCGCTCGCAGCCCTGAACGTGCTGGCAGAAGATCGCCGACGACTCGTCACCGGCGCGAAGGGCCGCGAGCTCGTGGTCGTAGAGCGCGTCGAAGAGCTGGGCGCACTCGCGGCCGAGCCCGCTGTTGACCTCGCCTGCGCCGTAGATCTTCTCGTAGTTCTCCCTCTTTGCGCGGCGCAGCTCGCAAAAGCCCTCCTCGCTCATGGCGATGCGGTCGCGGCCGAAGCTGTTCTCGACGACGTCCACGACGAACGCCTGGAGCGCCCAGGAGTTGTACGCGCCGCCCAGACCGTCGTCGAAGGCGTCCTCGCCCAGAATCCCCGCGCGGATGGCGTCCTGGCGATCCTTGCCCACGTAAGCGATCATGTCGGAGATGCGCACGACACAGCCCTCGAGGGTCATCGGGCGCAGATGGCCGATGGCGCCCTCCCCCGTCTCCCAGCAGGAGGCGACCAGACGGTCGAAGGTGCCGAACTCCGCCAGGCCGCTCGTCTCGAAGACCTGCTGCTCGAACTCGCCGTTGTGCGTGAGACAGCCGTCCAGGGTCTGCAGGCTCACGTTGCGCCCGCCGAGCACGTCGATCACGCGCACGGACTGAACGTTATGGAAGAACCAGCGGCCGGTGCGGGCGTGGAAGGCGTCGTTCAGGAAGCGCTCGCCGGCATGGCCGAAGGGCGTGTGCCCGAGGTCGTGCCCGAGCGCGATAGCCTCGATGAGGTCGAGGTTCAGGCCCAGGGCGCGACCGATGTCGCGAGCGACGCGCGCCACGAGCTGCACATGAAGCCCGCGGCGCGAGAGGTCGTCGTTGGCCCGGAAACTGAAGACCTGGGTCTTTCCGGACATTCGGTTGTAGGCGGGGAGGTGGACGATCTTCTCGGCGTCGCGAACGAAGGCGGGGCGGATCGCGGTGTCGCGATCGCGCTCGGCGGAGCTGCGGCGGATGGCCGAGGCGTTCCTGCAGGCGAAGGGCGAGAGCTTCCCCGACTCGATGCGCTTGGCGACGGCGGCGGCCGTCGCGGGCGTCAGCTCACCGGTCATGCCCGGGGCGAGTTTGTTCAAGCCTTGCTGCATCTGGGGGTGCACCTCCCGAGCGGCCCACGCGCCCGCGCTACTCGCGGACGATGAGGCAGCCGCGGAACACGTGGTCGCGGCACTCGCCCATTATGTCCTTCTCGGCGCTGCCGGGGAAGACCCCGGCGAGCTTGCCACCAAAGACGAACAGGCCGAGGCGCTCGCCGGCGACGGAGGACTCGGAGCCCGGCGCGGGGACGTGC
Organism: uncultured Olsenella sp.; assembly: GCA_900540955.1. GTDB lineage: Bacteria > Actinomycetota > Coriobacteriia > Coriobacteriales > Atopobiaceae > Paratractidigestivibacter. Next base: position 6,910 of record UQIF01000041.1, on the reverse strand, counting down.
TCCTCGATGAAAGCCATCTCGTCGTCGGACAGAACGCTCATGGCCTCCGGGGAACGCAGCACGGAGAAGAGCGCGTCGGTGCCGCACGACCAGGTCGAGAAGCCTCCGATGACGCAGGCGAGGCCGCGGCGGGCCGCCTCGACGAGGGCCTCGGTGCCGGGGCAGGGGCGCGTCGCGATCTCCTCGGAGGTGGCGAGGCGGTAGACGCAGTCGATGGGGCCGTTCTCGTCCACGAGGCGAGAAGTGCCGGCGGCGGTGACCACGCGCAGGCTGCAGATGTCGACGAAGCGGGCATAGGTACCCTGCTCACCGAGGCGCTCGCAGATGTCGGCCACCTCGTCGAGATCGGCCTCCTCGGGATAACCCACGATGCCGAGGGCCGGGGAGTCGGCGTGGTGCGTGCCGGTGTTGGCGTTGGCCCAGGTGCCGTAGGTCGCGCGAAGGGCCTCGACAAGGGCCTCGACGGAGTCGGGGGCCTCGATGGAGGGGTGCCTCTCGGCGAAGGCGCGGTAGGCGGAGGTCATCTGCTCGGCACGGGTAACCTCAACGGTCGAGGTGAGGCCGGTGAAGCCGTCGACGGTGATGCCGCGGACCTGCAGCGCGCCGGTGCGGCCGTTGAAGTCGACGTCGACGCGTGCCAGGGGCACGAGTGCCTCGTAGCCGGTCGGGACGAGGGTGAGCTCCTCGACCTCAGGGGCGAAGCCAAAGAGGGCGCGGAAGGAAGGTTTCTTGAGGTAAAGCTTGGTGACCTTGTTCATGACGGAGCTGAGCGTCTCGGCGGCGCCGGAGAGGAGCTGCTCCTGCCCCGCGCTCAGGACCAGCGGGGTGGCGGACCAAGGAAGGGAGCCGCGGCGGTGGGCGGCGTGTGCGGAAGAGAGATAGGCGTCGGCCTTGACGAGGCCCTCGTCGTCGGCGGCAAGGCCGCGCACGGCCTCGTCGAACTCGGCCTCAAGGGCGGAGAAGAAGTTAGCCATAGTTCCTCCAACATGTTGAGAAATCGGCAAATCGGCGAGCGGTAGGAAATCACCGCCCAACGGAACGGCAGGCATTGTAGCCGTTTTCGCCGCCGAAGTTGTGAATATGGAGAAACTAGGCCTAATTTTATGGACATGCCGTGAATTCGCCTACGCCATTAAGCCTCTGAGCTGGCACTTCTTCCCGGCAAAAGCATTACTTGCCTTCGCACCTCTTCATAGAACGCCACTTGCCCGTTGGGGCCGGGGTGATCCGAGGCGTCGATGAGGAAGGACGGCTCGGGCGGCAGGAGCCACTCGCCGTCGACCACCGTCATCTGGGGGTGGCGCGCGGCGGCGTCGCGCGTGATCCGGGCGACGTCGGCGAAGCAGCTCTCGGGGTGCGTGGGATAGCGGCCCTCGAGGTGGAAGGCGGGGGTGAGCACGAGCGTGGGCACATCGGGCCAGGCGCGCGAGACCTCCGAGAGATAAGCGCCGGCGTCTCGCTCCACGGCCGCGGCGCGGCACGGCTCGAAGCGATAGTTGGCGCCGAACTCGACGACGATGAGGGCGGGGTCGGTGGCCGCGGCCGCGTCGGCCACCGAGCCGGGCTGGAAGACCTGGCCGCCCACGCCCTGGTTCACGAGCCCGAGCCCGAGCGAGTCGGCAAGAAGCGCAGGCCAGCTGATCGCCGGGTCGAGCGAGGTGAAGCCCTGGGCGATCGAGTCGCCGAGGACCAGGAGGTCGGGCGGGCACGCGACCGGCTCGGCGAAAGCACCGTCGCCGAGGACGGCGCCCAGCCGGCAGCCGGCCAGGCACGGCAGCCACAGGCGGACGCGACGGCGCCTGCCGGGGGTGGCGCCCAAGGCGAAGCGCACGTAACCGTCGGGGCCGGGCACGCGGACGCCGAGGCGTTTGCCGTCGACGTCGAGCGAGAACCCGTCGTAGGGCGGGCGCACACCGGGGTTCGCGTCGAGCATGTCGTCGATCATGGCCTGGGAGCCGGACGGAAACGGGTCCATCTGGGCCTCGAAGGCAAGGTGGGCGGAGTCGGTCTCGAACTCGAGCCTGATGCCGGCGGTGCAGGTGGCCATCTCGCGGTAGAGGCGCGGATGCCAGGCGGCCATGCCGCCGAGCTCACGGACCTGTGCGGCGGTGAAACGGCACGGGACCACCCTCCCCTGCCCGTCGAGACGGGCCGTAAGCGCGCCGAGCATCAGGTCGGCGGAGCGTGCGATCTGCGCGTAGTCCACGTTACCTCCCGAAGACTTCCTCGAGGACCTTGAGGACGCCCTGCTCCTCACAGGGGTCACAGACGAGGTCCGCGATCGACTTGAGCTCGTCGGAGGCGTTGCCCATGGCCACGCCGACGCCGGCGAGGCGCAGCATCTCGGCGTCGTTGCCGGCGTCGCCAAAGGCCATGACCTCGGAGGCGCCGATCCCGAAGGCGTCCATGAGGACGCGGATGCCCGTCGCCTTCGAGACGCCGGGCTGGACGACGTCGAGATAGCCGAACCCGCCACCGAAGCCGGAGTCGACGACGCTGACGGCGGGGCCCGTGGCGGCGTCGAGGAGCTCGACCGCATGGGCGAGGTCGGCCTCGTCCACGCGGGACCAGTACATGAGGACGTCGGTCGTCGGGCCCTGCTCGGCGAGCGAGTCAACGTGGCGCATGTTGTGCGAGTACATAGTCATCTCGGCAACGAAGTCGGCGTCGGCGCCGCGCTCGACGAAGGCCCCGCCCGCGCAGACGGCGCACAGCGGAATCTCGGGATGGTCGGCGTGCGCGGCGAGCACGTCGGCGACGGCGTCCGGAGACATCACGCTGACCTGGGCTTCTTTGCCCTGCGGCTCGACGTAGGCGCCGTTGGAGGCGATTATCGAGATGCTCGGCGCGAGCTCGCCGAAAATCTCGACGACCTGGAAGCTCTGGTTACTCGTCGCGACGGCGAAGCGACAGCCGGCGGCGCTCATGCGCTCGAAAACGGCACGGAAGCGCTCGCGCGAGAAGTCCTCGCCGCCGAGGTCGAGGAACGTCCCGTCCTCGTCGGTGACCACGAGCTTAACCAGGTCCTTGTTTATCACTGTGTTTCTCCTTACATGGGTACGCGCACGCAAGTTTATACTAGCCGGGCTTAAACCCGCTCAGAAAGGCGATTCATGACCAAGTATCTGCGCTTCATGCGACACGGCGCGACCGAGCTCAACGTGGCCAACTGCTGGCAAGGGCACGCGGACTCCCCGCTGACCGAGCTTGGGCGCAGGCAGGCCGCCGAGACAGGAGAGCACATCCGCGAGGCGGGAATCGAGTTCGACGCGATTCTCTGCTCCCCGCTCGGCCGCGTGATTCAAACGCTCGAGTGCGCACTGCCCGAGCGCGCGGCGCAGGGCTTTGAGACGAGCGACGGCCTGATGGAGATAAACTTCGGCAGCCTCGACGGCAAGAAACACGTCGAAGGCCAGCCCACGAGTCCTTTTCTCGACAAGTTCCTGGCCTACGGCGGCGAGGCCGAGGACGAGGTCGAGCGCCGCGTCTGCGCCGCCCTCGATGAGCTCATGAGCCGCCCGGGCGTGCACAGCGCCCTCGCCGTCTCGCACGGGACCACCGGCCGCATCTTCCGCAACCACTGGGCAGCACTTGCCCGCATCAAGGCGCCGCGACACCTGGCCAACTGCAGCCTGTACACCTACGAGTTCGATGAGGACGCCCACACGTTCTCGCTCGTGGACATCTACGAGCCCGCCAGCGCGACCAACCCCGAGGACTTCGCGCGCTGACGGGCGGTGCAAGCGCCCTTCTTGCCGGCACCGCGCCGGGGGCGCTCAGAAACCGCGGGTTCCAGCTTGTTTGGGCGACACAGGCGCGAAGAAGTGCCGAGTCCCAGCTGCCCAAGCAGTGCTAGCGCTAAGAATCCCCAGGTTCCAGCCATCGATTCGCAGCTGGAACCTGGGGATTCTTAGCGAACGCGGTCCCGGAGGGGCTGGGGCTGGCAGTTTCTTGGCAGGAACGGACCCGGAGGAGCTGGGACCCACGGATTCTTAGCGCCGGGCGGCGCCGCGCGGCAGTCAGCGCCGCCAGAGCCCGGCGAAGTGATCGAGGGCCCGCGCGATGCCGTCGTGGTCGACGTCGTCGGTCACGTAGTCGGCGGCGGCGATGGCGTCGGGCGAGGCGTTGCCCATCGCCACGCCGATGCCGCACATCCGAAGCATCGACGCGTCGTTGCCGCCGTCGCCGAACGCGATCGAATCCTCGGGCGCGATGCCGTAGCGCTCGAGCGTGGCGCGGATGCCCGCAGGCTTGCTGCTGTTCGCGGGCACCACGTCGCAGAAGTAGTCGCACCAGCGCGTGGTCAGCACCCCCGTCGCCGCATCCGTGACGATGTGCTCGTCCTCGGGCGGCAAGAAGGCGCAGAACTGAATGACATCCCCCTCGAGCGCGCGCTCGACGTCGTCCTCGTCGTAGGTGAGCCCGGCGTTCTTCTCGACGGCGCAGACGGCCGGCGTGTGCCGGGTGACGAAAGCGCGGTCCTTCCGCAGCACGAGCGCCTCGTAGAGGCCCTCCTTTACCTGGCCCACGACCGTCCGCGCGTCATCGGCAGGAATGGGCACCTCGAAGTAGGTGCCCTCGGCGTCGTAGCAGCACGACCCCGTGAAGGTGACGTAGGCGTCGAAGCCGTCGAACCCCTCGAATCCGCGGCGGATGCACGGGGGGAGCTGGTACTCGGGGCGTCCCGACGCGATGAAGCACTTGACGCCGCGGCTCCGTAGCTCGATGAGCGCCGCCTTGGTCGATGCCGCCAGCTTGTGCGTCTTGAAGCTCAGCAACGTGCCGTCGATGTCGAAAAACGCCGCCTTGATCATACACTTCTCCCCTGCAGACGATAGACACCCGGATCCTGCGCCCGAGTCCTCGGGGCCGGACACCCGGCGCCGCGCCAGAGCGCGCCCCCAGATACTATCACCTGCCGATGCCGGCGCAGGCGACCGAGACGGCCTCCTCGGGATCGTCGGTCACGCAGAACAGGTCGGGGTCCGCGGCCGAGATCTTCCCGCTGCGCAGGACCGTCCCGCGCAGCCAATCCACAAGGCCGCCCCAGTACTCGAGCCCGAACAGGACGATCGGCATCGCGGGCGCCTTGTGGGTCTGCACGAGCGTGAGCGCCTCGAACGCCTCGTCGAGGGTGCCGAAGCCACCGGGGAAAACGATCGCGCCGCGCGAGTACTTGACGAACATCGTCTTGCACACAAAGAAGTACCTGAACGTCATGCCGAGGTTGACCCACTCGTTGATGCTCTCCTCGAACGGCAGCTCGATGCCGAGGCCCACCGAGATGCCGCCCGCCTCAAAGGCGCCGCGGTTGGCGGCCTCCATGATGCCGGGGCCGCCGCCGGTTATCGTGGCGATGCCCTTCTTTACAATAAGCCCCCCGACCTGCCGCGCGCCGGCGTACATCGCATCGTCGGGGGCGGTCCTCGCAGATCCGAACACCGTGATCGCGGGGCCGAGCTCGGCCAGCGCGGCGTTCTTCTTCTGTCATTTCTTCTCCTTGGTTAGACGTCCCTTAAAAGTACGGCTAACCAAGAAAAGGGCACGTCAGCGCAGTGTTAGCGACACGTCAGCCTTAGCACTCGATGCCTGCGCACGCGGCCGCGACGGCCTTCTCCACGTCGTCGGTCACAAGCAGCCCGTCGATGTCCTCGGGGCTGATGTAGCCGTAGGAGAGCGGCGCCGAGCGCATCCAGTCGAACATGCCGCCCCAGTAGTCCTTGCCCACGAAAACGAGCGGGACCTTCTCGGTCTTGCGCGTCTGCATGAGGGTGAGCTGCTCGTAGAGCTCGTCGAGGGTGCCGAAGCCGCCCGGCATCGCGATGGCGCCGTTGGAGTACCAGCTGAACATGGCCTTGCGCACAAAGAAGTACCTGAAGCGCAGCGCGATGTCGACCCAGGGGTTGGGCTCCTCCTCGAACGGCAGCTCGATGGAGAGGCCGACCGACATGCCGCCCGCCTCGTGGGCGCCGCGGTTTGCCGCCTCCATGGCTCCGGGTCCGCCGCCCGTCATCGTGGCAACGTCGCGGGCGGCGAGCGCGGCGCCGACCGCGCGGGCGCGCTCGTACTCGGGATCTCCCTCCTTGGAGCGCGCCGTTCCGTAGACGGTCACGGCGGGGCCCAGGTTGGCGAGCGCGCAGAACCCGTCGACGAACTCGGTCTGGATGCGCACCATGCGGTGAGAATAGCGCTGGAACAGGTCCATCGACTCGGCGGAGTCGAAGCTCAGCCGCTCGATCTTCTTCTTTGCGTCGGACATGGGATTCCCCCCCATCGCCTCGAGCGCCCGCGGCGGGAATGCCGCCGCGGGCGCCTTTTATGCTCATGCGGTTAGGGTACCCAAGCCGCGCGGGGCGGTATCAGGGCGCCGGGACAGGGTTCTTTTTATAATCAAAAATGGTAATATTGCGAATAGTAGGCTTTTTGGGTTTCTTTCTTTGTTTGATGCAGGTACGCAACTAAACGGCGCTGAACACGCGGAGGCCGCAAAATGGCAGGTATTTTGGGTGTGCTTGATGCATGCATGGAGCAAATCGTCGAGGTCGCCATTCTTTTGTTCGAGTTCATCGGAGTTGGAATCATCATCTACTCCGGCCTGCACGGCTTCCATCTTTACTTAAAGCGTTCCCCGGAGACTAAGCTCACGTTGGCAAAGGGCCTCGCCATGGGTCTCGAGTTTAAGCTGGGCAGCGAGATCCTCCGCACGGTCATCGTCCGCGACTGGCACGAGATCGGCACCGTGGCCGGCATCATCGCGCTCAGGGCTGCGCTCACCTTCCTGATTCACTGGGAGATCAAGGAGGAGGAGAAGGAGAAAGAAGCCCACTAGCCCGCAGCCCACTAAATTAAGCAAAGAGCCGAGACCTCGTGCTGAACTGCCTCCCATTTCTTGGACAGGGAAATAAAAGTC
>UQIF01000040.1 GCA_900540955.1 uncultured Olsenella sp. | reverse complement strand
AGGGGGAGCCGCTCGTCCTCAAGGTCGCCCACGGCAAGCCGCGCGCGGCGCGCAAGGCGGGCGGCCGCGCCGGCGGGGCAGCGGGGGCCGGGTCGGTTCCCGAGGTCACGGACCAGCAGCTCTTCCAGCGGCTCGTCAACCTCCGCGGTGAGCTCGCGCGAAAGCAGCAGGTGCCCACGTACTTCATCTTCACCAACGCGACGCTGGCCGACATGTGCGCCAAGCACCCCCGGACGCCCGAGGAGTTCCTCGAGGTCTCCGGCGTCGGCGCAAAGAAGGCCGAGGCCTACGGCGAGGCGTTCCTCGCCGTCCTCGCCGACTGAGCCGGGGGCTTGGAGCGCGCGGCATGGGCTACTTGCGCTTCTTTTCCTTCCGGACGGCGTAGCCGAAGGTGCCGAGCCTGCGGCCGAGCTCGAAGTACTCGCCGTGGCTGTAGGCCGTGAGGCCCGCCCGGGCGAGGTCGAGGCGGCCATGGTCGTCAAGGAGCCCGTCCTCCACCTGCACCGCCTCCACGCTCGCAAGGAACATGTGGTGGCTCCCGAGCTCCTTGACCTCGGTGACCTTGCACTCGATGTTCACGGGGCTCTCGGCGATCACGGGCGCGTGGGAGAGCGTGGTCGCCGGCGCCGGGGTGAGGTGGCACTCCGCCCACTTGTCCCAATCGCGGCCGGAGCGGGCGCCGCACCAGTCGCAGGCGCGCTGCAGGCGCTTGGTCGTGAGGTTGACCACGAACTCGCCGGACTCGCGGATGATGGGATAGCTCGCGCGCTCGGGGCGCACGCTGATGTAGAGCATCGGCGGGTTCGTGCAGACGGTCCCCGTCCACGCGATGGTGATGATGTCCGACTTGCCGGACGCGTCTGCGCAGCTCACCATTACCGCCGGCAGCGGGTAGAGCATGTTTCCGCCGGCCCAGGTCTGCTTAGCCATGTGATTCTCCAAGTTCAACGGTATAGAGCGCCTTGTACCGGGCGCCGGTCTTCTCGAGGTAGCTGCGGAACAGCGTGACGCGGGCAGCCTCGCACGGCAGCGGGAACGCAAGCGCGGGGAGCTCGCCTTTGGGCAGGCGAACCCGTCGTGCCAGCGTCACGTGCGGTAAGAAGGGATTCGCATCGTCAAACGCCACACCTTGATTACGCAGGCAAGCGCGCAGGCGCTCCGCCAAGGCCATGAGCTCGGGATCTTTGGCCACAGATACCCACAACCCCGCACCGCCCGCGCGCTTACCGAAGCTGCCGAGGCCATCCGCGTCGACGGGCACAGGACCTGCCGCCAGGCACGCCTCGTCCATCGCCGCCATTGCCCCGCGCGCCTCTTCCTCGCCGATCTGGCCAAGAAACGCCAGCGTAAGGTGGTAGTTCTGTGCCGGGACAAACCGACCGTCGACAACCTGCTCGAGGCTGCGCGCCATAGCCTGCGCAGCATCCACGAACTCCTCCGGCATCTCCAAAGCAATGAATGCGCGCATACAGCCTCCTTTGCGCCTGACCTCCGCGAACGGTAACGATACCGAGTATATACGAACAAGTGTTGCATTCTTTGTGGCAACTGGTACGTCCACAGCCCTTCTTGTCCAATCCGTATTCCAGAATAAGGGAACGCGAGAGAGGAGGCGAGATGGGACCAGACCCCATAGTTCGGCGCGACCCGGTGGACACGGGCCACACATACCTGTGCATCGACCTCAAAAGCTTCTACGCCTCGGTCGAGTGCGTAGATCGCGGGCTCGACCCCTTCAAGGACAACCTCGTCGTCGCCGACCCGCAACGCAGCCGGACCACCATCTGCCTCGCCGCAAGCCCGGCCATCAAGGCGCTCGGGGTACCCTCCCGCTGTCGCGTCTACGAGATCCCTAAGCACATCCACTACACCATGGCCCCACCGCGCATGAAGCGCTACATGGAGGTGTCCGCACAGATCTACGGCATCTACCTGCGACGCATTAGCGCTCAGGACATCCATGTGTACTCCATCGACGAGTGCTTCATCGACGCGACGCCCTACCTTTCGCTCTACCGCACCGATGCGCGCTCGCTCGCGCGCCAGCTCATGGCCGACGTCGAGCGCGAGTGCGGGATCTGCGCGACGGCGGGCATCGGCACGAACCTCTTTTTGGCCAAGGTCGCCCTCGACATCACGGCGAAGCACGTGGACGACCACATCGGTTACCTCGACGAGTGCGAGTTCCGCCGAAAGATCTGGCACCACCGGCCCATCACCGACATCTGGGGCATCGGCCCGGGCATCGCACGCCGGCTCCTCCAGTACAACGTGCGGGACCTTGCCGGAATCACGCAGGTCGACGAGCGCTTCCTGCACAAGGAGTTCGGCGTGAACGCGGAGTACCTCATCGACCACGCCTGGGGCTACGAGTCCTGCACGATGACCGATATCCACGCGTACCGACCGCACGGGCACTCCACGAGCAACGGGCAGGTCCTCGCCCGGGACTACAGCTTCTCCGAGGCCCGTACCGTGCTCTCGGAGATGGCCACGGCCTCGGCGCTCGACCTTGTGGAGAAACACCTGGTCTGCGGCTCGGTCTCGCTCTATGTAGGCTACTCGTGGGACGACGCCGGGGCCCCGGCGGCGGGCGCCGCCCGCAAGCTCGGCGAGCTCACGAACTCGCGCGCAAAGATCCTTGCGCGCGTGCTGGAGCTCTACGACGAGGTCAGCGACCCCGAACGAGCCGTGCGCAGGCTATCGGTCTCGCTCGGCGGCCTCTGCGACGAGGGCTTCGCCACGCGCACGCTCTTCGACGACGTCGCCGCAGAGGAAGAAGAGCACAGCCTCTCGGCGGCCACCATTGCCGTGCAAAAGAAGTTCGGGAAAAATGCCCTGCTCCGCGGCGTGAGCTTCCGCGAGGAGGCCACCCAGCGGGAAAGGAACCAGCAGGTTGGAGGACACCGTGCGGAATAACCTGCCAAATGAGATGCCTAACGCCCCAAAAGCCGCCGAAACGCCGTGCCGCCGCCCCGAGGACGAGCCGCTCGGCCGCCCGCGCACTTCTCGCCTCCCGAAGCCACAAGAAGAGCGCGCCGCGCAGTTCATGCCCTTCGCCGCCCTTACCGGCTTCGAGGGATACCTCGCCCGCATGGAGCAGGAGGCCTCAGGCAAGAAGGCTCCCGAGGACGTCGCCACGGAAACGACCGCCTTCGCACAACGGGATGGCGGCGGCATTCTCGATAACCTTGGATAAACGGCTTGGATTTCCAAGGTTATCCGATAACCTTGGAAATCCATCGCGGAAGCCCCAGGTTATGGCCATGGGCACCAATCCATACAAAGAAAGGGATCGCCTCGAAACGAGACGATCCCTTTTGCGTTAAGCAGATCCGAAGTCAGCGATAGGCGCCGGCGCCGACTTAGTAGCGCTTGCCGTAGCCGCCGCGACGGTCGTCACGGCCACCGCGGTTGAAGCCGCCACGGTCGCCGCCGCGGGAGTCACGGCCGCCGAAGCCGCCGCGGTCGTTGCGGTTGAAGCCGCCACGGTCGCCGCCGCGATCGAAGCCGCCACGGCCGCCGCGATCGCCGCCACGGTTGAAGCCACCGCGGTCGCCGCCACGGCCGCCACGGTCGAAGCCGCCACGGCCACCACGGTCGTCACGGCCGCCGAAGCCACCGCGGTCGCCGCCACGACCACCACGGTCGAAGCCGCCACGGCCGCCGCGGTCGCCGCCACGGTTGAAGCCGCCACGGTCGCCGCCACGGCCGCCGCGACGGTCGTCGTTGTCGAGGCCCATCTTGGTCAGCGGGTCAATGATCTTGTCGAGCATAGCGAAAATCTCGTCGAGCTCCTCGTCAGAGAGGCTGGGGACGAGCTTGACACCCTCGCGGCCCTGGGCAGAGGCGGTCTCGGAGGCACCCTCCTCAGCGCTGACGAGGACGGCGCGCATGTCCTCCTCCTCGGGCATAACGCGGGAGACGATGCCGTTCTTCTCGGCCTCGGCCATCATGGCGTCGAGCTCACGCAGGCGAATGCCCAGCAGCTCGGCCATCTCCTTCTGCTCCATCTGGGGCTTGAGCTCAAGAAGCTTGACGGCGCGAACCAGGTTGGCAACGCGCTCGTTCTTCTCGGTCTCCTCGTCGCGGATCATATCCTTGCGGTTGCGCAGCAGGCGCGCGGCGCGCTGGCACTTGTCGAAGAGGGTGTCGTTGTAGTCGATGGACTCGGGCTCGTCGTCCTCGTCCTCGTCGTCCTCGTCGTCGATCTCGTCCTCGATGACGTCCTCATCGAGCTCCTCGTCCTCGGCCACCTCGTCGGCCAGGACCTCGTCGTCCTCGGTCATGATCTCGTCGTTCTCGCTGTACTCAGACATGAGTCTCCTTCTTCGCCTTCCGGCGTCAAAATTGCGCCACCACTCTGCGGGCGCTTCACAAGTTGTTTAGTTTATGGCCACCGATTACCTGCGACGATGGACAAATCGTGTACACACAACAACGGCGCAATTACCCCAACCGCGCCGCGCCGGCCGTCGGCTCGCGCCCGCTAGTTCTGGTGATAGTGCGCAAAGAAGTCCGCGAGGTCTTCCATCGACTCCTTGAGCACCTCCATGCGCGGCAGGAAGACGATGCGGAAGTGATCGGGCTCGGCCCAGTTGAAGCCGCCGCCGCGCGTGATCAGAATCTTCTTCTCGTGCAGCAGGTCGAGGGCGAACTGCTCGTCGTCGGTGATGTTGAACTTCTTTATATCCATCTTTGGGAAGATGTAGAAGCCCGCCTTGGGCTTGACGGCCGTTACGCCGTCGATGGCGTTCAAGGCCTCGTAGACGTAGTTGCGCTGCTCGTACACGCGGCCGCCGGGACGGATGTACTCGTTGACGGACTGGTATCCGCCAAGTGCCGTCTGCACGACGGACTGCGCCGGCACGTTGGAGCACAGGCGCATGTTGGAGAGCATGTTCACGCCGAGGATGAAGTCGCGCATGCAGCGCTGGTTGCCCGAGAGCACCATCCAGCCCACGCGGTAGCCGCAGATCATGTGCGACTTCGAGAGGCCGGAGAACGTCACGCACGGCAGGTCGGGCGCGAGCGAGGCGATGGAGATGTGCTGGTAGCCGTCCATGATCAGGCGGTCGTAGATCTCGTCGGCGAAGATCATGAGCTGGTGCTTGCGGGCAATCTCGACGATGCCCTCGAGGATCTCGCGGGAGTAGACGGCGCCCGTGGGGTTGTTCGGGTTGATGACGACGATGGCCTTGGTGCGCGAGGTGACCTTGCTCTCCATGTCCTCAAGATCGGGGTTCCACTCGTTGGCCTCGTCGCAAACGTAGTGCACGGCATTGCCGCCGGCGAGCGTGACGCAGGCGGTCCACAGCGGGTAGTCCGGCGACGGCACGAGGACCTCGTCGTCGTTGTCGATGAGGGCATGCATGGAGAGCTGAATGAGCTCCGAGACGCCGTTGCCCGTGTAGATGTGCTTCATGTCCACGCCGGGGATGTTGCGCAGCTGGCAGTACTGCATGATGGCCTTGCGCGCCGAAAAGAGGCCGCGCGAGTCGGAGTAGCCCTCGCAGTCGGCGAGCTGCTGGCGCATGTCAAAGACGACCTCGTCGGGCGCGCGGAAACCGAAGGGCGCGGGGTTGCCAATGTTGAGCTTGAGGATGCGGGCGCCGTCGTCCTCCATACGGGCGGCCTCGTCGACCACCGGGCCGCGGACATCGTACAGGACGTTGTCGAGCTTGCTGGACTTCTTGAACTCACGCATGGTGGTGCTCCCTTGGGTAGTGGGTTGCGGCTGGGGTTCGGTTGCGGAACTGGTCTTCGCGGGGTCGGGGCCTGCGCCGGAAAGCCAGGACGACGTGACCCCCAAAAGGTCGGCAAGAAGGGCCATCACGTCGCGACGCGGGACGACCTTGCCGCTCACGTACTGGCTGACCTGGGACTTTCCAAGCTTCGCCCCGCGCTCGGACGCCATGCGAACAAGGTCGGCCTGCTTGAGGCCCGCGCGTTCCATGGCGGTGTTCAGGCGTTTTTGGAAAGTGCTGTGCGGCATCGTTCGGGCTCCAAAGTTCAATTCAGGTCATCTTGGTTTCTTGAAAAGTTCAATTTGGATTTTGAACTGGTCGCACTATAGCACAACGAAATTGAACTTCTTGGTAAATGAAGGGCACAATCCGCGGTTTTTGGCCCGAACGCGGAAAGAAGTGCGCCGAGCGCGCCGCCGCGGCTAATCCCGCTGCTCGCGGAGCGTCCGCAGCATGTGGCGCGGCACCGCCCAGCCCGCGCAGCTGCCGATCACGTTGCCGGCGGCGGACTTGGCGGCGTCGGAGCCGTTGCTCGTCGCGTAGGCGTGGCCATATCCCGCAAAGCGCCCGAGCATCTGGATGTCGTTGCCGCCGTCGCCGTAGACGGCGACCTCGTCCTCGCAAACGCCCAGGTAACCGGCCAGCCACGCCACGGCCTCGCCCTTATCCACGCCGGCGCGCGTGACCTCGAACATCGAGGGGTCGAAGGGAGCGTTGACGACCTCGTCGTGCTCTGCGATGAACGCGGCGACCTCGGAGGCCTCCCCCATCCCCTGGATATGCGCGTTGACCTTACAGACCTCGAGCTCGGCGATCTGCGCCGGCTCGCAGTCGTAGATATGCTCCGGCCCGCCCGTCATGCTCATGCCGCGCATGACGACCTTGCGCCAGACGGGCATGCTGCCGTACGAGGCGACGTGGCGCTCCTCCGAGCATTGGTGATAGGTATGCTCCGCGGTGATGAAGTCGAGCGGCGCCGTCGGGAACGCGGACGCGAGCTCTGCGGCGAACCCCGCGGGAAGCAGCGCCGTACGGGCGACTCGGCCCTGCTCGTCGAGCACGATCGAGCCGTTGGCGCAGACCACGGCGACATTTCCCTCAAACCCGAGCGCGCGGTTCGACCGTAGCGTCCGTCCCGTGGCTATCGAGAAGTGCGCGCCCGCCGCGCGCAGCCGGCGTAGCGAGGCCAGGATCACGGGGTCGGTTTTGTGCAGCGCGTTGAGCAGCGTCCCGTCCAGATCGGAGGCAAACAGCTTAACCACGCGCATTCCCTTCTTTTCGCAGCCACTCGGCCTCGGGTTCAACGTCTGACAGTTTAGCCGCCCTTTGCGCTACGATTCATGCCGCATGGCAGCAAACCAAACAGAAACAAGGAAATCGCCGCATGATGAACGTCGTCCTCTATGAGCCCGAGATTCCCGCGAACACAGGCAACATCGGCCGCACCTGCGTGGTCACGGGCTCCGTCCTGCACCTCGTGGGCCCGCTCGGCTTTGCGCTCGACGACCACATGCTGCATCGCGCGGGGCTCGGCTACTGGAGGAGCCTTGATGTGCGCGTCTACGATGGATGGCAGGAATTTCTGCAGGTAAACGGCCTTGCCGTCGACGACGCGCGCATTCACTACCTTACAAAGAAGGCGCGGCGCACCTACGCCGAGGCCGCATACGCCGACGGGGACTACCTCGTCTTCGGCAAGGAATCCTCAGGCATTCCCGAGGAGGTGCTGGCGACGGCGCCCGAGCGCTGCGAGCGGATTCCCATGCTGCCCGACGCCGTCACGATCAAGGACGCGGACACCTGGGCCGAGCCCGCAGGCAAGCCGAGCGCCCACCCGATCCTCCGCCAGGACATCTGCGGCAACTTCATCGACCCCGACGACTACCGCATCAGCGCGCTCAACCTGAGCAACGCCGCAGCGGTCGTCCTCTACGAGGCGCTGCGCCAGACCGGTTTTTCCGGCATGTAGGCGGCAGCCCTTCTTTGCCCGGGCCTCGCCTGCCGCTAAAGGTAGCGCCCCGTCACGGAATCCGGGTTGGCCGCGACCTGCTCGGGCGTTCCGCAGGCGACCACGCGGCCGCCCTCCGAGCCGCCGCCCGGCCCCATGTCCACGACGTAGTCGGCGTTGGCTATGAGGTCGAGGTCGTGCTCGATGACGACCACCGTCGCGCCGGCCAAGACGAGCCGGTCAAAGACGCCCAGCAGCGTCGCCACGTCGCGCGGGTGCAGGCCGATGGTGGGCTCGTCGAACACGAAGACCGAGTCGGCCTGGGCGCGGCCCATCTCGCTCGCGAGCTTGAGGCGCTGCGCCTCGCCGCCGGAGAGCGCGGGCGTCGCCTCCCCCAACGTGAGGTAGCCGAGCCCCAGGTCGCAAAGCGTCTGCAGGCGGGAGGCAACGCGCTTGATGTCGCGGCAGGCGTCGAGCGCCTCCTCGACGCTCATGGCCATGAGCTGCGGAAGCGTAAGGCCTACCGCGGGGCCGCCTGCGCTCTCGGGCGCACCCTTGGGAGCGCGGTGGATACTCGACGCCGCCGCGGCGTAGCGGCTCCCGCGGCACTCAGGGCACGTGATGTCCACGTCGGGCAAGAACTGCACGTCCAGGCTGATGGAGCCGATTCCATCGCAGGTCGGGCAGCGCAGGCGCCCCGTGTTGTACGAGAAGTCGCCGGCTTTGTAGCCCGCCGCCTTGGCCTCGGCCGAGCGCGCGTAGGCGCGGCGCAGCTCGTCGTGGACGCCGACGTAGGTGGCCACCGTCGAGCGCGCGTTGGCGCCGATGGGCGTGGCGTCGATGAGGCAGGCGCGCGCGATTCCCTCCGCGTCCACGTTGCGCACGTGGGCGGGAAGCGGCTTGCCGGCCGCAGCGGCGTTGACGGCGGGCACGAGCGACTCCAGCACAAGCGTGGTCTTGCCCGAGCCCGAGACGCCCGTGACGGCCACGAGCCGACCGCGCGGAATCTTTACCTCGAGGGGCCTCACCGTGTGGATGGCGTCGGTCTCGATCCAGATGGACCCCAGGTCGAACACCTCGTCTGCCGCGGCACGCTCCCGGACGCGAATGTTCTTCTTTCCGCTTAGGTATGGCCCGATGAGCGAGGCGGGGTTGGCCTCGACCTCAGCAACGGAGCCCTCGCAGACCACCGTGCCGCCGGCAGCGCCCGCCTTGGGCCCCATCTCGATCAGGTGATCGACTTCAGCGAGAATCCGCGTGTCGTGGTCGACCATGACGACGGAGTTGCCGTCGGCCACGAGGTCGCCCATGACGCCCAGAAGGCCGTCGACGTTGGCCGGGTGCAGGCCGATGGAGGGCTCGTCGAGCACATAGAGCACACCGGTGGTCTGGTTGCGCACGGCGCGCGCGAGCTGGACGCGCTGGCGCTCGCCGGTCGAGAGCGTGGCCCCCGCGCGCTCGAGGCTGAGGTAGCCAAGCCCGAGGTCCATGAGGCGCGCGGCCACCCGCTGGAAAGAATCGCAGATGGACGCCGCCATGGGGCGCATCGGCTCGGGCAGCGTCCCCGGCACCCGCTCGACCCAGCCCACAAGCTCGGTGAGCGTCATCGCGTTCGCGTCCGCAAGGCCAGATCG
>UQIF01000039.1 GCA_900540955.1 uncultured Olsenella sp. | reverse complement strand
CCCGCCGCTCCCCTCAGGGCGGCGGGCGCCTTCTTTGTGCCGCGCTCCCGCCGCGCTTGCGATGATGGCGTCGGTCCCGGCGCGGCCCCGCGACCCGGCACCCGGCGCATGGCCTCCTGACCTCAAAGGCGCGCCGCCCGTTCAACCTACAAGCGGCGCGCCTTTTGTTGTCCCAACCCTGGAATAGAATCACGTTCAACCCGTACTTCTTTGTATGCGGGCATTCCCGGAGATTGGAATCGTGTCATGAAGCTGACCGACGAAGAGCTCGACAAAATCATGGAGAACGCCGGCCTCATGCTGGCCGAGCCGCACAACCCCAAGGGGAGCTATCGCAAGGGGGATTGGCTGCTCACGCGCTGCAGGCGCTGCGGCGTGGTGGCGCACTACCGGCTCGCGTACATCCTGGAGAAGACCCAGATCGGTGAGCCGGTGTGCCGCGCCTGCTATTGGCCCGGATGGTACGAGTGGGGCCACAAGCTCGATGCGCAGGTGATCCAGAAGCATCTCGACGAGGGCTACGACCTCGACTTCCTCATTGATTCCGGCTTCGTTCCCCGCCACCACTCCCTCGAGCTGCCGCAGGCCCAAAAACTTGCTTCTGAGCACGGCTATCGCCTCATCGGCATGATTCGCGGCCCCCGCGAGGGCGACGACCTCATGGTCGTTCGCTGCAACGCCTGCGGCCGTCAGGCCGTCGAGCGCCCCTGCGACGTCGAGTTCGGCTGCACCTGCAAGGGCAACGGCCTGGGCGATCGCAACCCCTATCCCGCGGACAAGGCGCTCCCGGCGGAGTAGGGGACACGGGCAGCTGGTGCTCCTGGAGCATAAATAATCGATTCATCTTCTGTACGTCCTCCCTCCCTGCTACTGTGAAAGCAATGCAGTTGCAAAGAAGGGCGTGGCATGAGCGAATCCATCAAGAAGTACGACCCGACCGACCGGGGGTCGATTTTGGCGTATGCTCAGCGTCTTGTGGGCAAGACTCTCCGGCAGGTGACCGATGCCGGTGATCTGGCCGATCCGCATCGCCGTCGCGGCTCCTTCGGAAATGCCCTTGAAGAGCACTACTTTGACTATGCAATCAACAGCGACTCGAGCGCTGACTTCGCCGAGGCAGGGCTCGAGCTCAAGGCGACCCCGCTCAAACTCGTAAAGAAGGGCAAACAAGAAGTCCTTGTTGCCAAGGAACGCTTGGTCCTCGGGATGATTGACTACGACACGGTGGTGAACGAGAGCTTTGACATCAGCCATGTGCTCCAAAAGTGCTCTGACGTGCTGCTCGTTTCGTATGTCTACGAAAAAGAGAAGAACCCCGTCGACTACGTGATTGTGGCGGTTGCCGAGTGGAGAATTCCCGAGGAGGACCTCCCACAGATCAGGACCGACTTCGAGACCATCGTGGCTAAAGTGCGGGCCGGTCATGCAGAAGACATCTCGGGTTCCGACACCATGTACCTTGAGGCCTGCACGAAGGCGGCGAACAGCAGCGTTCGCACGAGCCAGCCATTCTCTGATATTCCCGCGAAGCCACGAGCCTGGGCGTTTAAGGCCTCGTATATGACCGTTATCCAGCAGGGAATTCTTCGTGGCATGCAAGCGATGCCGCGCTCCGCTGCCGAGAAGCAGCTTGGGCTCCTTGAGCTGGTTGAGGCTCGTTTTGTGTCGTACTTCGGCATGACTGAGCGGGAGCTTCAGGCAAAGTTCTCGCTAACCAAGTCCAAGGATCTCTGCGCCAGAATCACGCGCTCCATCCTTGGTGTCGACTCCGAGAACGAGATTGAAGAGTTCGCGAAGGCCAACGTCAAGTCAAAGACAATCCGCCTCAAGCGAAACGGTGTGCCCAAGGAGGCAATGTCGTTCCCGTGCTTCGATTACTTCGAGCTCGAGAAGAGGTCTTTTGAGGAGTCGGATTTTCTTGGCTATCTTCAGCAAAAGTACCTCTTTGTGATTTACCGCGAGGACGATGCCGGGGACTATCGTCTTTCGGATGTCTGCTTCTGGCAGATGCCGGAAAGCGATCTGGGAGAGGCCAAGCGCTGTTACGAACAGATGCAGCAAAACGTTCGCGATGGCAGGGCGGATGTCTCGGTGAAGAGCACAGAGAATCGCTGCTGCCACGTTCGTCCTCATGGGGCGAACTCCGCCGACACCAGGCCTCAGCCTCACGGCGCGCCCGTGGTCAAGAAGTGCTTCTGGCTTAACCAGCGCTACCTTGCGGAGGAGATTGCGCGGGCGCAGGGCGAGTAGGCTATCCCTTGATCTTGTCTCACCGATCGGTTATCATGATCAGGCTTTCATCACAGACAGCGAATGGAGAAACGTGATGAACGAGATCAAGATTGCCGAGCTCTTCGCGGGCGTGGGCGGCTTCCGCCTGGGCCTCGAGGGGTATGAGGGCCCCGAGGGCGCGGGTATGGACATGCCGGGCGCGGGCCCGTTCAAGACTATTTGGGCGAACCAGTGGGAGCCTCCCGGAACGGCTTCCAAGCAGTTTGCTGCAGCTTGCTACAAGGCGCGCTTCGGCGAGAGCTCGGTCGTGAACGAGGACATCCACGAGGTCATCGCCCAGTTCGAGCGCGGGGAGCGAGACATCCCCGACGTCGATATGGTCGTGGGCGGCTTTCCCTGCCAGGACTACTCCGTGGCCAAGCCCCTCTCCCAGGCCGGAGGAATCGAGGGCAAGAAAGGCGTCCTGTGGTGGGACATCCACAGGTTCCTGCAGATGAAGGGGCCGGAGAAGCAGCCGCGCTACGTCCTCCTCGAGAACGTTGACCGCCTGCTCAAGAGCCCCGCAACCCAGCGCGGCCGTGACTTCGCCATCATCCTCTCGTGCCTGAACGAGCTCGGCTACTCCGTCGAGTGGCGCGTCGTGAACTCCGCCGAGTACGGGTTCCCGCAGCGCCGCAAGCGAACCTACATCCTCGCCCGCCTCACCGGCGAGGTGTGGAACCTGGAGGAGCGCCTATCCCACGGCGTGCTCGCGGAGGCGTTCCCCATCGTGGAGCCCGAGTCGGTCGGCTGGGTCTATATCCCCGAAGATCCCTACCAGGCCACCCAGGAGTTCAACAAAGGAACCGGTTCCAAGACCTCGCCGTTTCATGAGGCGGGTGTCATGCAGGACGGCCGCGTTGTCACGGCGAAGGTCGTCGAATCCTACGCCGGCCCGCGCATGACCCTGGGCGACGTGCTGGTGGACGAGGCCGACGTGCCCGAGGAGTTCTTCATCGAGCCCGAGAAGCTGTCCCAGTGGGAGTACCTCAAGGGAGCGAAGCGCGAGAAGCGCGTCAACAAACAGACCGGCTACGAGTACACATACTCAGAGGGTTCCATGGCCTTCCCGGACGCGACCGACAAACCGTCGAGGACCATCCTCACCGGCGAGGGCGGCCGCGGCGCTTCCCGCTTCAAGCACGTCATCAAGTGCGAGGACGGGCGTTACCGGCGTCTGGTGCCCGATGAGCTCGATCAGCTCCAGGGATTCCCGCGCGGCTGGACTAATACGGGCATGTCCGATGGGCGTCGTGCGTTCTGCATGGGCAATGCGCTCGTGACCGGCATTCCGCATCGCATTGGTCAGGCGCTCATTCGTAGCATCGAAGCCGAGGGTGCTTCTCGCTAAAAGCACGTTTCGAAAACCGGCGCTGCGGCAGAAGAGCGCACGGAAACGTTGAGAGAAATGGCGCTGTGGCAGGGGTTTCTTGCCGCAGCGCCATGTTTTGCGACGCAAGGGCGCCGCGGATAGCCGCAGCGCCCTTCTTTCCATTGCTGAATGGGGCTGCCCCGGTCGCGCACAGCGCGGAGCGGCCCTTCTTGCCGGCTAGAGCTTCTCGTGGAGCTTGAGCAGCTCGATGAGCATGTGGTCGCGGTACTCAGCGAGGGACTCGGGGGTGTTGCCCTTGCTGGCCGGGCGCGCGGCCAGCTCGGCGTCGACGCCCTCCTGTGCCACGTGTGCCCACTCGGCAGGGAGGCTCTTCCAGTCGGCCATGTCGGCGAGCCAGAGGCTGACGGAGTCGTTGAGGTGGTTCATCAGGCCCTCGACGCCGCCCTTGCCACCGCCCAGCTCAAAGACGAGCGACGGGCCCATGATGCCCCAGCGGATGCCCGGGCCGAAGGTGACGGCCTTGTCGGCGTCCTCCACGGTGCACACGCCCGACAGGACGAGGTTGGCGACCTCTCGGTACAGGGCCATCTGGAGGCGGTTGCAGATGAAGCCGAGGGCCTCCTTCTGCAGGACGACGGGCTCCATGCCGATGCGCGCGTAGAAGGCCTTCGCGCAGTCGACGGTGGCGTCGGCGGTCTTCTCGCCCTTGGTGATCTCGACGAGGGGGATGAGGTGGGGCGGGTTGTACGGGTGGCCGCCGCAGAAGCGCTCGGGGTGCTCGGCGTTCTTTGCGATTTCGGTCACGAGCAGGCCAGAGGTCGAACTGGCGATGATGGCGTCGGGCGCGGCCGCCGCCTCGAGCTCGCGCACGAGCTCCCACTTGACCTCGTAGTGCTCGCTCGAGGACTCCTGGATGAACTGGGCGTGAGCGACCGCCTCGGCGACGGAGGTGGTGTAGTGGATGCGCGTCTCGATCTGGGCCGCCTGGGCGTCGTCGTAGACGCCGTTCTTTACGAGGGACTCCAGCGAGGCGTGGACGCGCTTGCGGGCAAGGGCGCTCGACTCCTCGGTGCGGTTCTGGGCCCAGACCTCGAGCCCCGCCATCGCGAACTTGAGCGCCCAGCTGTAGCCGATGACGCCCGCGCCGATGGATGCGGCGCATGTGATGCTGTCTGCCTGCATATTGCCTCCTGCGTGATTGACCTGCGCGGAACTGCGTGGGATTAACGCCGCGTGCAGTATAGGTCTCCGGCGGCGGGAAGGAGCCTTCAGGTCTGCCGGCGGTCGGGCAGGTCCGCCGGCGGAGGGGGCGCGTTGGGGGGCTAGTCCTGGCGGTTGACGATCACAATGCCGGCGCAGACGAGCACGAGCGATACGACGGCGAGGGCGGGGGAGAGCACGTCCGTCTCGCCGAGGAGGATGGCCGAGAGGATGACGCCGAAGATCGGGTTGACGAAGCCGAAGACGGCGACGCGCGAGACGTCGTTCGCGGCTATGGTGGCCGACCAGACCGAGTAGGCGGCGGCGCTGATGAAGCCCATGTACACGAGCAGGGCGATCGCGGCTGCGGGGTTCGCGCCCGGCGCCGGGGCGATGCGGCCGCCTGCGGCGAGGCCGGCCGCCAGCATGACGGCGCCGCCGATGGCAAATTGCCAGCCCGAGAGCAGGACCGGGTCGTGGTCGGCGGAGTAGCGTTTGCAGAGGTTGCTCGACATTGCTGCGGCGAAGGTCGAGAGGAAGACGAGGCCCTCTCCGTCGAGGCGGAAGCTCAAGCCGCCGGTGCGGCCGCTGAGGTTGACGATGAGGACGCCGGCGAAGCCGAGGACGCAGCCGAGGGCCTTGGCGCCGGTCATGCGCTCGGTGCGGAAGGCGTAGGCGGCCAGGAGCACGACGATGAAGGTGCTGCTCGCCTCAATGATGGAGCTCGTCACGCCCGAGCAGCGAGAGAGGCCGATATAGAACAGCAGGTACTGCAGGATGGTCTGGAAGACCGAGAGCTTGATGGCGCAGGGCCAGTCGCGGCGCGCGGGCACGAAGGGGCGGCGGCGCGCGATGCTCATGCCGACAGCGACGAGGGCGCCGGAGATCAGGAAGCGCGCGCCAGCGAACGCGATGATGGAGGCGACGTCGGTCGACGCGATGCCAAAGAGGCCATAGCCGATCTTTATGCATGGGAAGGCCGAGCCCCACAGCAGACACGCGAAGGTACAGCCGAGTACGAGGCCCGGCGTGGTGGCGAGGAAAGTTCTTTGCGCTGCGGCGGGTTGCGCCATGTGTTCGGTCCAATCGCTGGTCTGGTTTGGGTTTGGGCTGCGCTAAAAGTCTCTGCGGGCTACGCCGTGACCGCCCGTTGCGCCGAAACGCTGCCCGGGCTACGTGTTTCGGCGCCTCGTTAGGGCGGGAATGGCTTTCAACGGCTATTTTGCCGGAGCGCCTGCCTGGTTTTGCCCGAAAGTACGTAGCCTGGAGCGAGGTTTGACGCACACGAGTGTTCCGCCGTAGCCCGGGGCTGCTTTCGATGCACGGAGTGTGCAGAACACGCCGGATGGGGCACTCTTGAATAGGGGAAGCCGGCGCGCAAAAGGCCGCCCGCCCGCGATGGTGCGCGGACGGGCGGCCGGGGGAGCAAAACCTGCGCGCTACTCGGTGAAGTAGCTGACGCCGCCCTCGATGAGCGGCTGGAACTTGTTGCCGGGGACGTTCTTGTAGAGACCCTCGCCGGAGCGCTCGGTGTGGCCCATCTTTCCGAGGACGCGGCCGTCGGGGCTGGTGATGCCCTCGATCGCGAGCACAGAGCCGTTGGGGTTCACGTCGAGGCTCATCGCGGGCTCGCCGTCCTGGCCGACGTACTGCGTGGCGATCTGGCCCTTGGTTGCGAGCTCGGCCACGAGCTCGGGCGACGCGACGAAGCGGCCCTCGCCGTGCGAGATCGCGATCTCGTGCATGTCGCCGACCTCGCATTTGGACAGCCACGGCGAGAGGTCGCTGGCCACGCGGGTGCGGACCAGGCGGCTCTGGTGGCGGCCGATGGTGTTGAAGGTGAGGGTCGGGCAGGTCTCGTCCATCGGGCGGATGTCGCCGTAGGGGACAAGGCCGAGCTTGATGAGGGCCTGGAAGCCGTTGCAGATGCCGAGCATGAGGCCGTCGCGGGACTGGAGCAGCTCGCGGACCGCTTCGGTGACCTCGGGGGCGCGGAAGAACGCGGTGATGAACTTGGCGGAGCCGTCGGGCTCGTCGCCGCCCGAGAAGCCGCCCGGGATCATGACGATCTGGCTCTCGCGGATGCGGCGGGCGAGCTCGTGGGTGCTCTCGGCGACGGCCTCGGGCGTGAGGTTGTTGATCACGAGGACGCTGGGCTCGGCGCCGGCGCGACGGAACGCGCGGGCGGTGTCGTACTCGCAGTTGGTGCCGGGGAACACCGGGATGACGACGCGCGGGCGGGCGACGCGGATCGCCGGCTTGGGGCGGCTGATCTGCTTCTCGGCCACGCGGAAGTCGAGCTTCTGGACCTTCGGGCCCTCGGCGCGGTACGGGAAGACGGACTCGATGGCGCCCTCCCAGGCTTCCTGCAGCTCAGAGAGGTCGATGGTCTCGCCGCAGGCCTTGAGCTCGTAGGCCTCGGTGGTGGTGCCCAAGAGCGCCACCGTGACTCCCTGCTCGAGCTCGGGGAGCTGCGCGTCGTCGGAGACCTCGACGATGAAGCTGCCGTAGGCGGGGCAGAACAGTGCCTCGGTGGTGAAGTTGGGCTCGACCTCGATGCCGATCTGGTTGCCAACGCACATCTTGAACAGGGACTCGGCGACGGCGCCGTAGCCCGGGGTCGAGATGGCGAGCGCCTGGCCGCGGCCCACGAGGCCCTCGACCACGTCGTAGGCGGCCAGCAGTGACTTGGCGAGCGGCGTGATGCCGTCGGCGTCGTAGTTCGGCAGGACGGCGATGACCTTGTGGCCGGCGCCCTTGAACTCGGGCGAGGTCACGCGGCCGACGTGGCCGAGGCCCGTGGCGAACGACACGAGCGTGGGCGGGACGTCGAGGTCCTCGAAGCTGCCGGACATGGAGTCCTTGCCGCCGATGGAGCCGATGCCGAGGTCGACCTGCGCCATGAGGGCGCCGAGAACGGCGGCCATGGGCTTGCCCCAGCGCTCGGGCTCGTCGCGGAGCTTCTCGAAGTACTCCTGGAAGGTGAGATAGAAGTCGCGGTGCTCGAAGCCGGCGGCCACGAGGCGCGAGACGGACTCGACGACCGACAGGTAGGCACCGGTGTACTGGTCGGCCTCCATGAGGTAGGGGTTGAAGCCCCACGCCATGCCGGAGCACGTGGTGGTCTCGCCGTCGACGGGGAGCTTGGCGGCCATGGCCATGGCAGGGGTGAGCTGGGTCTTTCCGCCGAAGGGCATGAGCACGGTGGCGGCGCCGATGGTGGAGTCGAAGCGCTCCGAGAGGCCCTTGTTGGACGCGACGTTGAGGTCGGTCACGAGGTTGTGGAGCTTCTCGGCCAAAGTCTCGCCCGCCCAGTCGTGCTCGTAGGCGGACGGGGCGACAACGTGGACCTCCTGGTCCTTGGGCGCACCGTTGGAGGCGAGGAACTCGCGGCTCACGTCGACGATGGTCTTGCCGTTCCAGTCCATGACCAGGCGCGGGTCCTCGGTGACGGTGGCGACGGGCGTGGCCTCGAGGTTCTCCTCGCGGGCGTAGCCGAGGAACTCCTCGACGTCCTCGGGGGCCAGGGCCACGGCCATGCGTTCCTGGGACTCGGAGATGGCGAGCTCGGTGCCGTCGAGGCCCTCGTACTTCTTGGGAACGGCGTTGAGGTTGACGTGCAGGCCGTCGGCAAGCTCGCCGATGGCGACCGAGACGCCGCCGGCGCCGAAGTCGTTGCAGCGCTTGATCAGGCGGCAGGCGTCCTCGCGGCGGAAGAGGCGCTGGAGCTTGCGCTCGACGGGCGCGTTGCCCTTCTGGACCTCGGCGCCGTCCTTCTCGATGGACTCGACGTTGTGGGCCTTGGAGGAGCCGGTGGCGCCGCCGATGCCGTCACGGCCGGTGCGGCCGCCGAGCAGCACGATGACGTCGCCGGGGGCGGGGCACTCGCGGCGCACGTGGGAGGCGGGGGTGGCGGCCACGACGGCGCCGATCTCCATGCGCTTGGCCACGTAGCCGGGGTGGTAGAGTTCGGAGACCTGGCCGGTAGCCAGGCCGATCTGGTTGCCGTAGCTGGAGTAGCCGGCGGCGGCGGTGGTCACGAGCTTGCGCTGAGGCAGCTTGCCCTCGAGGGTCTGCGAGACGGGCACGGTCGGATCCGCGGCACCGGTGACGCGCATGGCCTGGTAGACGTAGCTGCGGCCGGAGAGCGGGTCGCGGATGGCGCCGCCGATGCAGGTGGCCGCGCCGCCGAAGGGCTCAATCTCGGTCGGGTGGTTGTGGGTCTCGTTCTTGAAGAGGTACAGCCAGTCCTCGTTGTGGCCGTCGACGTCGACCTTGCACTTGACGGTGCAGGCGTTGATCTCCTCGGACTCGTCGAGGTTCTTGAGGATGCCCTTGGCCTTGAGGTACTTGGCGCCGATGGTGCCCATGTCCATGAGGCAGATGGGCTTCTGGTCGCGGCCGAGCTCGTGGCGCATGCTCTCGTAGCGGGCAAAGGCGTCCTTGACGTGCGCGTCGCCGGAGGCGATGTGGTGCAGGCGCGTGCCGAAGGTGGTGTGGCGGCAGTGGTCGGACCAGTAGGTGTCGATCATCTTGATCTCGGTGATCGTGGGCACGCGGCCCTCGCCGCCGAAGTACTCCTGGCAGAACTTGATGTCGGCGAGGTCCATGGCGAGGCCGCGCTTGTCGATGAAGGCCTGGAGCTGCTCGTCGTCGAGGCCGAGGAAGTCCTCGAGGACCTCGACGGGCTCGGGCTCGGGGACGTTGGTGGCCAGGGTGGCCTTGGGCTCGAGCGATGCCTCGCGCGCCTCGACCGGGTTGATTACGTAGTGCTTGACGGCGTCGATGTCGGCGGCCGAGAGCTCACCCTCGAGCACGTAGACCTTGGCGGAGCGCACCGTCGGACGCTCGCCCTGGCTGATGAGCTGGATGCACTCGGAGGCGGAGTCGGCGCGCTGGTCGAACTGGCCGGGGAGGAACTCGACCGCAAAGACGGTCGCGCCGTCGGCCGCGGCGGGCATGTCCGCGGAGGCGTCGTCGGTCTGCGGCTCGGAGAAGACCGTGGGCACGCAGGAGGCAAAGAGCTCCTCGTCGATCCCCTCGACGTCGTAGCGGTTGATGATGCGCAGGTTGGTGATGCCGTCGATGCCAAGGAGCGTGCGCAGCTCGCGCTCGAGCGCCTTCGCCTCGCCGTCGAATCCGGGCTTCTTCTCTACGTAGACGCGAGAAACCATAAAAGAGAACCTCCGTGACGGGGTCTGCCGGTAACCTCACCATTCTACGGCAGTTTGCCTACCGCTCACCGATAAAACAGCAGCTCAGAGGGCTTACTTTTTGTTTGGCTGCCCGCCAGGAAGTTGGGGTGCGAAGGCGCTGGTCAAACGCGTGAACAGGGGACGTAGCACCGTTCACGTTTCCCGTGAACGGTGCTACGTCCCCTGTTC
>UQIF01000038.1 GCA_900540955.1 uncultured Olsenella sp. | reverse complement strand
CGGGCGCCGCGTCCGGATTACTGCATCTCCTCGAGCCAGTGGTCGTGGGCGGCGTCCCAGCTGCCGAAGGCGCCCGCCGCCGCGTTCGCGTAGTCCTTGGCGTCGTCGTAGTCCTCCGGGTCGGGAACGTGCGGCGAGGCGCCGCCGCCGACCTGCCCTCCCTCGCCCCCGAGGTCGGGGAAGTCGCGCGACACAGCGCTGCCCGGCTGTTTCCAGTAGTCCTTGCCGAGGTTCTCCTTGACGACCTTGAGCACCTCGCCGTCGCGCACGTAGGCGGTGAAGACGAGGTCGCCGGTGCCGTTTCTCGCGCGCCAGCGGTGGGGGACAGATTCGGCAAGAAGCCCCGTGCCCTCCACCGCGTCGGCGACCTCGTCGGCCTGCCCGAGCCAGGTCGCGTCGATGAGCTCTGCCGGCATGCTGATATAGGGGAGCTCGTCGCTCACGTCGGGGAGCGGCTCGGAGGGCTCCTGCGGGTCCGCTTGGCCCTGCGAGGGGACCGACGCCGTGGGCGCGGGCGCAGAGACCGGCGCGGGGTCGGCGTCCTTTGCGGGTGGCGGCTGCGGGGAGGCTGCCTGCGCCCCGCATCCGGCGAGGGTGATCGCGAGCGCCATGGCAAACGGCATAAGGGCCTGCGGCTTCATCGTTATTTCCTTTCGACTGTCCAAACGATGCCGTCCCGGGCGCGTTTTCGTCAAGTTCGCCGCCGAGCGGCTCTGCGAGCGAATTGTTGTCCCAACCTACGTGTACTCTTGAGGGCAGCAAAACACACGGAAGGGGAGTCATGGCCCAGATCAAGTGCCCCCACTGCGGGAAGGCCTTCACCGTCGACGAGTCCGAGTACGCCTCCATCGTCAAGCAGGTGCGCGACGCGGAGTTCGAGCGCGACATCGAGGAGCGCGTCCGCCTTGTCGAGAAGAACCAGGGCAGCGCCGTCGCCGCCGCCGAGGCACGCGCGCGCGAGGCGGCACAGGCCGAGCTCGCCGACGTCCGCTCCAAGGCGGTCTCCGACCTCATGAACGCCCGGGCAAAGGCCGCGTCCGACCTGGCGGACGCCCGCTCAGCCGCCCAGACCGAGTCCGCCCGCAAGGACGCCCTCATCGCCGGCCTGAAGGCGCAGCTCGAGGGCGCGAAGTCCTCCGTCGAGTCCGCCCGCGCCACCGCCGAGTCCGCCGCGGCGCAGAAGCTCGCCCGCGCCGAGGCCGCCCTCGCCCGCGCCGAGGCCGCCTCCGCCGCTGCGCTTGCCGCCGCCAAGTCGAGCGCCGCCGCGGACATCGCCGAGCGCGACCGCCGCATCGCCGAGCTCGAGGCCGCGGCGAAGTCCCGCGAGGAGGCCTTCGACGCTCAGCGTGCCCTCGCCGTCACCCAGGCCGTGAGCGAGCAGGACCAGCAGATCGTGGCGCTCAAGGGCGAGCTCACGGCCGCCAAGCTCGAGCGCGATCAGGTCGAGGCCTCCCTCAAGCAGGCGATGGCCGAGCAGCTGGGCTACAAAGACCAGGCAATCCGCGAGAAGGACGACGAGATCGAGCGCATGCGCAGCCAGCGCTCGCGCCTCTCGGTCAAGCTCATCGGCGAGTCGCTCGAGCAGCACTGCGAGATGCAGTTCAACCAAATGCGCATGGTCGCTTTCCCGAACGCCGAGTTCCACAAGGACAACGAGGTCATCAGCGGCAGCAAGGGCGACTACGTGTTTCGCGAGAAGGACGAGTCGGGCGCCGAGGTCGTCTCGATCATGTTCGACATGAAGAGCGAGGACGAGAACTCCCTGCAGTCCAGCAGGAAGAAGAACTCCGACCACTTCGCCAAGCTCGACCGCGACCGCAAGAACAAGAAATGCGAGTACGCGGTGCTCGTGTCCACGCTTGAGCCCGAAAGCGACCTGTACAACTCGGGTATCGTGGACGTCTCGTACGAGTACCCAAAGATGTACGTGATCCGCCCCCAGTTCTTCTTGCCGCTCATCGGCATCCTGCGCAACGCCGGCAAAAACGCCGTCGACGCGCGCCGCGAGCTCGAGCAGATCAAGCAGCAGAACATCGACATCACAGGGTTCGAGAACGCGCTCGAGGACTTCAAGGACAAGTTCGGAAAGAACTACGAGACCGCGAGCAAGAAGTTTGGCGCCGCCATCGACGAGATCGACAAGACCATCGACCACCTGCAGAAGGTCAAGGACAACCTGCTCTCGTCCGAGCGTCAGCTGCGCCTGGCCAACGACAAGGCCGACGGGCTGACCATCCGCAAGCTCACGTGGAAAAACCCGACGATGAAGGCGAAGTTCGCCGAGCTCGCCGAGGAGCCCGACGAGATCGAGTAGCCTTCAGCGGGCTGGCGCCTGACGTTGACGGTGGGGAATTTATTGACCACATACCCCCTTAGGGTATATTCTTCACTCGAGCGAATACCCCAAAGGGGTATGAGATTTAAGGAGAAGCCCATGCCCGAAGAGGGAAAGAAGACCTGTTGTCACTGCGCCTCCCGCAAGCACACGCCGCGCACGGCCGAGCTCAAGGCGGACGTGGCCCGGCGGGTCAACCGCGCGATAGGACAGCTCAACGGGATCAAGACCATGGTTGAGGAGGACCGCTACTGCGGCGACGTCCTGACCCAGCTCGCCGCCGTCGAGTCCGCCGTCAAGGCAATCTCGCGCGAGGTCATGCAGGACCACCTGGAGACCTGCGTCGTCGAGCGTGTTCAGGCGGGCGACACCGAGGTCGTCGACGAGGTCATGGGTCTCTTCAAGAAGTTTATGTAAGGGGCGCCCATGAAGGAAACGTTTGATATTCAGGGGATGACCTGCGCCGCGTGCTCCGCGCGCGTGCAGAAGGCCGCGGCTGCCGTGCCGGGCGTGTCCGTTGCCGAGGTCAACCTGCTCAAGAACTCGATGGAGCTCGACTACGACGGGACCGACGCCACCGCCTCGGCCGTCTGCGCGGCGGTTGAGCGCGCCGGTTACGGTGCGACGAGGCGAGTGGCTCCGGTGGGCTCGGCCCGGCAAGCCGCGGGCACGCCCGCCGACGCCGCCGCCAAGGCGGCGCGCGAGCGCTTGATGCAGCTCGTGGTCTCGCTCACGTTCTCGGCGCCGCTCTTCTACATCGCCATGGGCCCCATGCTCGGCTGGCCCGAGATTCCCGGGCTCGACGGCATGGGCAACATGATGGCCTCGGCGTTCACGCAGCTTTTGCTCTGCGTCCCGATCCTCTTCGTCAACCGTCGCTACTTCATCGTCGGCTTCCGCACGCTGTGGCATCGCTCGCCGAACATGGACTCGCTCATCGCGCTCGGGAGCGCCGCGAGCTTCGCCTACAGCCTGGTCGCGCTCTACCGCATGGCCTGGGCCTTCGGCGCCATGGACATGGCCGCGGCCCACGAGGCCGCCCATGGCCTCTACCTTGATTCCGCCGGTATGATCCTCGCCCTCATCGACCTGGGCAAGTACTTCGAGGCGCGCGCCAAGGGCAGGACGATCGACGCCATCAGCGCCCTTATGGACCTCGCGCCCAAGACCGCCCGCGTGCTGTGCGCCGGAGCCGAGGCCGAGGTCGCCGTCGAGGACGTGCGCGTAGGCGACCGCGTGGTTGTTCGCGCCGGGGAGTCCGTCCCGGTCGACGGCGTCGTCCTGGAGGGCGAGGCGGCCGTCGACGAGTCCGCCATCACAGGCGAGCCCGTGCCCGTTCAGAAGGCTATGGGCGATCACGTGACCGGCGCGACCACGACCACCTCAGGCTGGATCTGCGTCGAGGCGACCGCGGTGGGCGACGACACGACGCTCGCCGGCATCATCCGCCTCGTGGACGAGGCCACGAGCACCAAGGCGCCCATCGAGCGCGTGGCCGATAAGATCGCAGGCGTCTTTGTCCCGGTGGTCATGGCCATCGCCGCCGCCGCGTTTATCGCCTGGATGGCGGTTACGGGCGACTTCGCCTCCGCGCTCAACCACTGCATCAGCGTGCTCGTGATCAGCTGCCCCTGCGCGCTCGGGCTCGCCACGCCGACCGCCATCATGGTTGGCTGCGGCCGCGGCGCGGCCAACGGCATCCTCATAAAGAGCGCCGAGTCGCTCGAGGGCGCGTGCTCTGTCGACTGCGTCGTCATGGACAAGACGGGAACCGTCACGGCCGGGAAGCCCTCGGTGACCGACGTCGTGCTTGCGGGCGGCGTGTCCGAGCAGGGGCTTCTTGCCACGGCGACTGCCCTTGAGCAGAAAAGCGAGCACCCCTTGGCGCGGGCTGTCCTCGAGTATGCGGCAAAGAAGGGCGTGGCTGCCGCGCCTGCCGCGGCCGAGGGCTTCACGCAGGTCGCGGGCGGCGGGCTTCTTGCCACGCTCGAGGGGCAAGAGGCCCTCGCGGGCAACGCGCGCCTGATGGCGGAGCGCGACGTCGAGCTCGGTGGGCTGGTGGCCCGAGCCGATGAGCTCGCCGCTGAGGGAAAGACCCCGCTCTTCTTTGCCCGCGCGGGCAGGGCGCTCGGGCTGATCGCCGTGGCCGATCCCGTCAAGCCTACCAGCGCCGCGGCCGTCGAGCGCTTGCGGGCCATGGGCATCCGCACCCTGTTGCTCACCGGAGACCAGCGCCTGACCGCCGAGGCCGTCGCGCGCGAGGTCGGTGTGGACGAGGTCGTGGCGGGTGTGTTCCCGGACCAGAAGGAGCTCAAGGTCCGTGAGCTGCAGCAAGCGGGACATAAGGTCGCGATGGTCGGCGACGGCATCAACGACGCCCCGGCGCTCGCCCGCGCGGACATCGGCATCGCCATCGGCGCGGGCACCGATGTGGCCATCGGTTCCGCCGACGTGGTGCTCATGCGCTCGGATCCCGCTGACGTTGCCCGTGCGATCGAGCTGGCGCGCGCGACCATGAGAAACATCAAGCAGAACCTGTTCTGGGCCCTGTTCTACAACTCCGTCTGCATCCCCGTGGCGGCGGGCGCGCTCTCGCCGCTTGGCATAACACTTAACCCAATGATCGCGGCCGCGGCCATGGGCTTCTCGTCCGTGTTCGTGGTGGGCAACGCCCTGCGGCTGCGCGCGTGGAGGCCGGGCGGGGATGCCGGCCCGGGGCAGCGGGCGGCTGCGGCCGAGCCTTCTGTAGAATCGGATCAAAGCATGCAGGACAACCAAGTCACCCAAGTAGAAAGGATCGAAACCATGGACAAGAAGCTCAAGGTGGAGGGCATGATGTGCCAGCACTGCGTCAAGCACGTCAAGGAGGCGCTCGAGGGCGTCGATGGCGTCGCTTCCGCGGACGTCGACCTGGAGTCCGGGACCGCCGTCGCCCACTGCGACGCTTCGGTGAGCGATGAGGCGCTTCTTGCCGCCGTGCGCGCCGCCGACTACACCTGCGAGATGGCTTAGGCAGGGCTGCGCCGGGCCCGGAGCTACGGGTGGTCTTCGGCTGGCAAAATCCGCGGCTGCGGCTATAAAGTAGAATGCTGAACGACTTCGAAGGGTTTGCTGCGGAAAGCGGGAGAGGCACGATGGACGAGAACGGCATGACGGGTACGCAGGGCTCGCTCTTTGGGGACGATTCGGCAGTCCCTGCATCCTCGGGCAAGGCGGCCGGGGCTGCGAGCCCCCGCGCTCGCGCGGCGGAGCTCAACCGCCTGCTCAACACCTATGCCTACAGCTACTACGCGCTCGATAAGCCGCAGGTTACGGATGCCGAGTTCGATCGCCTGCTCCAGGAGCTCCAGGCCATCGAGGCCGCTCACCCCGAGCTCGTCGGCCCTGAGTCCTACACCCAGCGCGTGGGCGGCTACGTCTCCGAGCAGTTCGAGCCGGTGCGCCACGCCCAGCGCATGTACTCCATCGACGATGCCATGAACCTCGCCGAGCTCGACGAGTGGCTTGCCCGCACCGACGAGGCACTGGGCTCCACGCCCGAGCGCCCGGTCGCCTACACCTGCGAACTCAAGATCGACGGCCTGGGCGTGGCGCTCACGTACAAGGACGCCCAGTTCGTCCGCGCCGCCACGCGCGGCGACGGCACCACGGGCGAGAACGTGACCGCCAACGTCCTCACCATACGCGACATCCCGCACGCGCTTGCCGAGGCCGGCCTCGCCAAGGTCGCCGACGGCGGGCTCGGACAGTCCGTCGAGGTGCGCGGCGAGGTCTACATGCCCAAGCACAGCTTCGTTCGCCTGAACGAGGACGCCGACGCCGCCGGCCGCGAGCCGTTCGCCAACCCGCGCAACGCCGCCGCGGGCAGCCTTCGTCAAAAGGACCCCAAGGTCACGGCCCACCGCGACCTCGAGACCTTCATCTACGCCGTGGCCGACGAGGCCCCGCTCGACGTCCACTCGCAGTGGCAGTTCCTCGAGTGGCTGCGCTCCTGCGGCTTCTCGGTCAATCCCAACGCCCGCCGCTGCACGAGCGCGGCCGAGGTGCACGACTTCTGCGCAGAGGCGCTTGCGCACCGAGAGGACCTCGACTACGACATCGACGGCGTCGTCGTGAAGGTCGACTCCTTCGCCGACCAGGCGGCCCTTGGCTTCACGGCGCGCGCTCCGCGCTGGGCCATCGCCTTCAAGTTCCCGCCGGAGGAGAAGCGTACCGTCCTGCGCGAGATCCGCGTTCAGGTGGGCCGCACGGGCGTCCTCACCCCGGTGGCCGAGTTCGACCCGGTCTTCGTCGCCGGCTCCACCATCGCGCGCGCCACGCTCCACAACATCGATGAGGTGCGCCGCAAGAACGTCCGCGTGGGCGACACGATTGTGGTCCACAAGGCGGGCGACGTCATTCCCGAGGTCGTGGGCCCCGTGCTCGACCTGCGCCCCGAGGGCGCCGTCGAGTTCCAGATGCCCTCCACGTGCCCCTCGTGCGGCAGCCCCGTGATCCGCGAGGAGGGCGAGGTCGCCTACCGCTGCGTCTCGATCGACTGCCCCGCGCAGGCGACCGAGCGCCTCATCCACTGGGGTAGCCGCAACGCCATGGACATCGACGGCTTGGGCGACGAGATCGTCTCGCGCATGGTCGAGCAGGGGCTTCTTTCCGACGTCGCCGACTACTACGACCGGCTCACCGAGGCGGCGCTGGCCGACGTCTCGACCGGCCGCCAGTCCATTGACGGCGACGACATCGTCGTTGGCAAAGTCATCGCAAAGAAGGTAATGGCGCAGGTGGAGGAGTCGAAGTCCCGCGGTCTTGCCCGCGTGCTCTTCGGCCTCGGCGTCCGCCACGTGGGCGCCAACGTGGCATCGGCGCTTGCCAAGCACTTCGGCAGCATGCAGGCCCTCATGACCGCAACGAACGAGGACATCGCCGCGGTCGACGGCATCGGCCCCAAGATCGCGGCTTCCGTGCGCGAGTTTTTCCAGGTCCAGAAGAACGTCGCCGTGGTCGAGCGCCTGCGAGAGGCGGGCGTCGTGCTCGAGGAGGAGGCGCGTGAGCCCGAGGCGCCGCAGACCTTGGCGGGCCTCACCTTCGTGCTCACCGGCACGCTCGAGAAGTACAACCGCACCGACGCGGGCAACCGGCTCAAGGCTCTCGGCGCCAAGGTGTCTGGGTCGGTGTCAAAGAAGACGAGCTTCGTGGTGGCGGGCGCCGCCGCGGGCTCCAAGCTCACTAAGGCGGAGCAGCTCGGTGTGCCCGTGCTCGACGAGGACGCGCTCGACCGTATCCTTACGACGGGCGAGGCTCCGCAGGCCTAAGGGCAATGGCGTTCCTTCGGGAGCTTGCCCTGCATTTCCATGCGCCGGTGGAGGGAACGCAGGGAGATCATCCGATGAGGCCCTTCTTTCCAGCTCACGAGCTTGCCGTCTTTGCATAATTGGCCGATCCTCGCGCGAGAGACGCCGAGCATTGCGGCGGCGTCGGCCGCCGAGACTGCCGGGATGCCCGATACGGAGCGCTCGACGCCGAGGGTGATGACGCGCCCACCATGCCGCGGCGTGCCTCCGCATTCCGGGAGCCTCGGGCCCTTACCCGCGGTGAGCACGCGGTCAATCTCGTTTTCGAGCCAGAGCTTCGCGTCTTCCAGCGTCTCGTTGAGGTCGTCCACATCCCATGCGACCTCTTCTGAGCTCAGGGGCGCAAGGACCACGTCGCCGCCGTCGGAGGAATACAGTTCGAACTCGCCAAAGTGGAACATGACGAACTCTTTTCTCGGCACTACTAAGATGTATATAGAACAATAAGATATTCAGGATATATTCAGTTCCGTCGTTCGAACGACTCTGCCCAAAGGTTGAAAAAGCGAGCCGAGCGCGGTGCTCTGTCGGCTCAGTGGTATAGAATGACGCCGAAAACTAAGGCAGCTTGATCGGGAGGAACCATGGAGATCACTAAGGACATCAAGTACGTCGGTGTCAACGACCACGATATCGATCTGTTCGAGGGCCAGTACGACGTCCGCGAGAACGGCATGGCCTACAACTCCTACGTAGTCCTCGGCGAGCGGAAGGTCGCCGTCATGGACGCCGTGGACGCGCACTTTGTGGACGAGTGGCTCGGGAACCTCGAGTCGGCGCTCGACGGGCGTACTCCCAACTATCTCGTTGTGCATCACATGGAGCCCGACCACTCCGCCGGCATCGCGGCTTTCGCAAAGAAGTATCCCGAGGCCCAGATCGTCGCCTCCGCCATGGCTTTCAAGATCATGGCCGCATACTTCGGCACGGATTTCTCCGACCGCCGCGTGATCGCTAAGGATGGCGCGAAGCTCGATCTCGGCGGCCACGAGCTTACCTTCATCAGCGCCATGAACGTGCACTGGCCGGAGGTGCTCTTCTCCTACGACTCCTCCGACAAGGTGTTGTTCTCTGCCGACGCCTTCGGCAAGTTCGGCGCCAACGACGTCGAGGACCCCGAGGGTTGGGCGTGCGAGGCGCGCCGCTACTACTTCGGCATCGTCGGAAAGTTCGGGTCGTTCGTCCAGGCTGTTCTTAAGAAGGCCGCCGCGCTCGATATCGAGACAATCTGCCCGCTCCACGGTCCGGTGCTCAAGGAGGACCTGGGCTACTACCTCGATACCTACAACACCTGGTCGTCCTATCAGCCTGAGGACCAAGGCGTGACCATCGCCTACGTGAGCGTCTACGGGCACCTGAAGCAGGGCGTGCTCGAGCTCGCGGACGCGCTCAAGGCCCGCGGGCAGAAGGTCTCCGTCTTTGACCTCGCGCGCGACGACATGGCCGAGGCTGTCGAGGACGCCTTCCGCTACGACCGACTCGTCCTCGCGAGCACGACGTACAACGGCGATATCTTCCCGTTCATGGCTACATTCATCCACACCCTTGCCGAGCACGGCTACCAGAACCGCAAGGTCGCCCTCGTCGAGGCCGGTTCCTGGGCGCCGACGGCGGCCAAGGTCATGCGCTCGCAGGTCGAGCAGATGAAGGATATCGAGTTCGCTGAGGCGAAGGTCACCGTCCGCGGCGCCGTTGACGACGGCGCGCGCGTTCAGATTGCCGCGCTTGCCGACGAGCTCTCCAAGTAAATCGCGCTGACAGGCGAAGGAACGCGAAAAAAGCCCCTCGGTT
This sequence comes from uncultured Olsenella sp., assembly GCA_900540955.1. Lineage (GTDB taxonomy): Bacteria > Actinomycetota > Coriobacteriia > Coriobacteriales > Atopobiaceae > Paratractidigestivibacter. The sequence goes on along the minus strand of UQIF01000038.1, from coordinate 2,130 downwards.
TCCCGGCTCTCGGGAATCTGAGGGGCTTTTTCGCGCCGTTGGGCCGCCGCCGCAGGGGCGATTTCAGTCAAACGCCCTAAGTGGGTGAACAAAACGAGGTGTCGTTGGGTATCCGCGGTAGCCGGTCTTGTAAAACCGCAGGTAGACGCGGTGGGCGTATTTGCGATACTTCGCAGAGTGCCGTTTTGTTCACCCACTAAGGAGATAATGCCCGCGGAAGCGCAAGGTGACGGAGCCGCGACATGGAAAGCAGCGCTTGTCGTCTGCGTTTTAGGGAACCAAAGAGTGTCGCGAATCTAATTTGTACTCGTCTGACCTGCGGCTTTACATAGAGCTTGTTTTAAGGGCCACTCGGTATTCTCCTCTCAAACTTCCAAAGAAAGGAGAAGCCATGAGCTCCGCCCAACTTGTGTTCAAGCGCTACGAGACCAAGTACCTCCTCGACGCGGAGCACCTTGCGTACAAGGAGAAAACCCGCACGTGCCGCTATGGCGCCCCGCACCCTTTCGATCCCGTGTTCGTCGAGCTCAAGAAAAAATGAGACGGGGTCGTTTATAAGCGTCGTTGCGGCGCTCGCGCTCGGTTTTGCCCTCACCGCCGTCCATCAGGTGCGCAACCGCTCGACCCGAAGCCTCTCGTGCACCCTCGCCGTTCTGCCCGCCATCGTGTACGCGGTGATCGCCCTCGTTAACGGCAATGTGGGCACGGGCGTTGCCGTGGCCGGGGCTTTCTCGCTCGCGCGCTTCCGCAGCGTTCCCGGTTCCGCCCGCGACATGGGCTTCGTGTTCCTCGCCGTGCACGTGGGCCTCGCCTGCGGCATGGGCTACCTTGGCGTTGCGGTGCTGACAGCGTTCGCGCGAGGGGTGGGGCGTACCTTACGTGATGGGCAGTCTCGTCTATTCAAGCGTCGACCGCGCGCAGGCCGGAGGCGCCATCGCCGCTGGTCAGCTGCAGGGCGCCGGCCAGCCCCAACATCCCGGCGCCGCCGGCGGTCCCGCCGGGCCCAAATAGAATGCGCGGCCGGCGCCTACCTTTCGCGGATTGACGCGTCCCCGCTCGCGGAACCGAACTTCCTCCGATGCGGGAAAAAGAGTATCCCTGTGCCTCGCAAAAGACCGGTTCCGCCCACGGGCGGCCTTCGCGAAGGAGAGAGCTATGGCGAATCTGCGTGAGAAGTACGGCGAGTGGGGCGTCGTCCTCGGGGCGACCGAGGGCGTCGGCGAGGCTTTCTGCAAGAAGCTCGCGGAAGGCGGCATGAACCTCGTCATGGTCGGCCGCCGCGAGGAGCTGCTGCGCGAGAAGGGCGAGAAGTTCCACGAGGAGTACGGCGTCGACTATAAGGTCGTCCGCGCCGATCTCTCGTGCCCCGACGAGGCGTGCGAGGCGGTCTTCTCCGCCACCGAAGGCCTCGACCTCGGCTTCATGAGCTACGTCGCCTGCCTGCACCACTTCGGAAAGTTCCAGAACACCTCGCTCGAGGACCACGAGAAGATGGTGAACGTCAACGTCATCAGCTTCCTGCGCATGTTCCATCACTTCATGGGCATCTTCGCCGCGCAGGACCGCGGCGCCGTCATCAACGTGTCGTCCATGACGGGAATCTCGAGCTCCCCATGGAACGCCGAGTACGGAGCGGGCAAGGCGTACATCCTGAAGCTCACCGAGGCCGTCGCCTGCGAGTGCGAAAAGACCGGCGTCGACGTCGAGGTCTGCACGCTCGGCACGACGCTCACGCCCACGGCCATGAAGAACTTCCCCAAGGGCCCGGTGGGCGAGCAGGTCGTCAAGCTCGCCCTCACCCCGGACGAGGTGGCCGACGAGGCCTTCGAGAAGCTCGGCCACGAGTTCTCGATCATCACGGGCGAGCGCAACAAGAAGAGCGTCCACGACTGGAAGGCCAACCACACCGAGGACGAGTACATCCGCTACATGGGCTCGTTCTACGCCGACCAGGACTAGCGTCGCGGCTCGCGGCGCGCGAAAAAGATGAAAGGCCGAGCGGGCCCGTTGCCATGGCGGCGACGGGCCCGCTTCTTGCGTGGCCGTATCTCTGGACGCTGAGCGAGGGACTTGGGACAAAAGGGACGGGGGATTTTGTCCCAAAGCGGGGGGATTTGGGACAAAATCCCC
>UQIF01000037.1 GCA_900540955.1 uncultured Olsenella sp. | reverse complement strand
TGGCGGCATAGCCGCGCGCTTTAATTAGTGCGTCCAAGATTTGGGGCGCAGTTCACATCGCCCAGACGTCGGCTTTTCTTAGCAGCAAGGAGCTCGGCACGCCCAGAGATCGCGTTTTCTTAGCAAGAAGGGCCAGCGCCGCCCAGGCGTGCGCGCATCTTAGCAGCGACGGCCCCGCCGACAGCACCGCAAGCGCCGGGCGCCCCCAACGAGGAGCAGCGCGGCGCAGGCAACGCCGGCGACGGCCTGCTCGGGATAGAACGCCGCGAAATCTCGCAGGCGCATGCCGAACGTGAGCGGGTAGAGCACGATCGCCGCCGGGACGACGCCGTGCAGGAAGGCTCTCCAGGCCACGCGCACCCGGTGCTCAAAGCGATCGCGCCCGCAGGAACGGCGGCGAAGCAGCAGCGGGGCCGCGCACGCGACGACGGCCAGGAGGTAGGCGACGTCGAACAGCGCGTGCGTCCTTCTTGCCCCGGCGCCGTCTGGGCCCACCGCCTCTCCCCCGACGGCGAGCGAGACCACGTCGTCGCCTATCTGCCAGAACGTCGAGTTGCCCTCCACTGCGTCGTTCTCATCGGCAAGAAGGACCACGCCGAGGTCGCGCCCCGGCACGATGAGCATCCGCGCGACGTAGTTCTCCACGTCGCCGTCGTGCGACATCACGGGCTCGCCGTCGCCCCAGCGGTAGGTGCTCCAGCCCATCCCGTAGAACGTATCGCCGCCCGGGTCGGGCACGCGGTCGAAGACCATGCGGTGGATGCCCGCAGGCGTCACCACGCCGTTGCCGCTGTTCAGGTACATCCGCAGGTAAGAAGCCATGTCGCCGATGCTCGCGCGAACGTATCCCGACGCCGGGCCGCCCCACGCGCCGTCGCCGCGCTCATGGGAGAAGCCGTCGGCCACGGCAAGGCCGAACCAGTTTCTGTGACCCGTCGCCGCAGGAGCGCAGGGCACCTCCCCATCAATGGAGGCGTCGCGCATCCCCAAAGGACCGAACACGTTGGCGCGCAGGTACGCGCCGAGCCCCATGCCGCTCACGTCCTCGACGATGCGGCCGAGCAGGTCGTAGTTCGCGTTCGCGTAGCTGAACTCGCCCGCGCTCTTTCCCGCCTGCGCGCCGGCGAGCGATTCGTAGTAGCCGAAGCCGCTCGTCTGGTTGAGCAGCGAGCGCACCGTAACCGAGTCGGGAACGCCGAGCTCGGGGGCGTAGCGCGAAGCCGGGGTGTCGAGGTCGACGAGTCCTTTGTCGACGAGCTGCTGCACCGCAGCCGACGTCATGGATTTGGAGAGCGAGCCGATGATGAAGGTGTCGTCAGTAGAGCCGACATCGCCCATCACGCGCTCATAGCGCACGCCCTGCGAGTCGACGACGGCGACGGCGAGGCCGGGGATCCCGGAGTCGGCGAAATACTCGTCGAGGTACGCGTCGATTGAGGAGGCGAGCTGCGCCGCGTCGGGCTCGCAGCCCACGGGGGCGGCCCCCATGAGCGTCGGGTCGATCTCTTGGACGGAGTCGGCGGCGTCCGCGTCGTCGGGCAGGAGCGCCTCGTCCGCAATAGCAGGATGTGCCGGAACCAACCATACACTACACGCGATTACGATGGCGCTTATCTGGGCAAATGCGCACGCATGTCCGTGAAGTGTATGGTCGCTTTTCCTAGAACCCGCCATAGATGAACTGCACCGGCTCGTTTAAGCCCGAGAACGCCACAAACCACACAAGGACCGCGCCTGCCGCAACCACGGCGAGCGCGGCGCCGAGATATATCAGTTTTTGAATCACTGAGCCTCATCGCCCCATGTAATGCAGTCGTCGTTGCCCTTCAGGCCCTTAGCAAAGTCGTACACCGCGTGCTCGATCCGCACCCAGCCCTTCCAGCCGGGGTGCACCGTGTCGCACAGGAAGTACTTCTCGTACTCGAAGCCCGATAAATCGGCGTAGCTCACGCCCGCCGCGGTGCAGATCTGCCGGATGCGCTCATAGTATGCCTGCCGGTCCGCCTGCGAGACGTCGCTCACGTCGTACCACTGGCCGTGCACCGGCAGGATGCACACGAGCGGCTCGAGCCCGACCTCGTGGCACACCTGAAGGAAGCACGCGAGGTCCGCGTACTCGTCCGCCGCCTGGTCGAAGTTCTGGTAGAGCTCCGGGTCGAAGGTGTGGTTCTTCTCCCAAAACGCGTCGTAGACCCCGAAGTCGTTGTTCGTGCAGGATGCCTCGCCCTCAGCCTCGGCGCCAGCCATGAGCGCGTCCCAGTCGGGCTCGCCCGCCCGCCCCGTCGCCTCGAGCTGCCGGCGCGCCTCGCTCTTCGTCGGCGCGAGCTTGGTGATGTTTTCGATCCCGCTGCGCAGCCGCCACGAGTCGGTCGCGGCAAAGACGGCGTCGTTAATAGCGTCTGCGGGCGTGTCGCGCGAGGCGGCGGCGAGCTTATCGCCCTCGATGCCGAGCGCGGAGCAGCGCGAGCGGATATACGCCTTGGTCTTGTCCGAGAGCTCGTCGCTCTGCATGCACGCGCGGTAGAGCGAGTAGGAGAACTTGGTGTAGAACTTGTTCTCGTCGCCCGAGCCCTTGAAGAACCACTGGGGCGAGACCATGAGCACGACCTTGCGGTTCTTGACCTTGCCACCCGTGCCGTAGGCGCCGGCGGCGATGGCCTGCCACAGGCTCTGGTCATACCCCTCGCCTATGTAGGTCATGTCCACGCCGGCGCCGGACTCACCGAAGACCGCCTGCGGGCACATGCTCACTCGGTCCTTGGAGATGTACCACTCCGACGAGCCGAAGCACAGCAACCCGTCGGCCGACATGTTGTTGGCGACGAAGTCGACGTTCTCGGACTTCCCCGTCGCGTAGACATAGTCGTAGAGCTTCGAGCCGTCGGCCGCCCCGTTGCCAGGCAGGACGAGCCGGTCGAACGCCACAAGCCCGAGCCCCAGCGCCGCGATACCCGAAAGCACCGCCGCAAGCAGCCCCGTTCCGGACGGCGCACAGCCAGCCAGGCCGTTTATCCACGCCTTGAAGCGATCAGCAAGCCTACCCAAGGAGCATCCCCACCTGTCCCGAGAAGATCGCGAATCCGAGGAACACGAGCACCTGGGTCACGGCCCAGCTGCACGCGCAGAACCAGCGGTCGCGGCGGTGACGCTTGTAGAACCCCCAACGTTTCTGCATCGCCTGCGTCGCCGCGAGCAGCACGCCGTGGTAGACGCCGTAGGCGATATAGCACCACGCGATGCCGTGCCAGAACCCCATCACGAGCATGTCAACCATGAAGGCGCACATGGCGACCTGCAGCCGGTCGCGGAGGAGCTTGCGGTGCATGACCCAACGCGTGAAGCGCATGAACACGAAGTCGCGGAACCACGTGGAGAGCGTTATGTGCCAGCGGTTCCAGAAGTCGATGATGTCGACGGCAGCGAACGGCGCGCGGAAGTTTCGCGGACAGCGGATGCCGAGGCAATAGCTCGCGCCCATCGCCATCAGGCTGTAGCCCTGGAAGTCGCAGAAAAGGTACAGGCCGTACAGAAGCGCGGTCTGTACCTGCGCCCACGCGTCGCCCGCGGCGGACGGAGCGTAGAAGCGATGGATCCACGTGGCGACGACGACCTTATAGACGGCGCCGGCGAGCAGCAGCAAGATCCCGCGCGCGAGCATCCCGGCGTACTCGTCGCGCGCGGGCGTCGCGTGGGCGTCGGCAAAGAAGCGCCGGCTGCGGTCGATCGGCCCCGAGGAAAACTGCGGGAAGAACAGCAAGAAGTACAGCCAGTCCTCAAGCCCCAACTCCTCGCGGGGGATGAGACCGTCATACACCTCGATGACCAACTGCACCGCCTTGAAGGTCACGTAGCTGACGCCGATGAAGCCCCAGAGGCTCCGGTCGAACACCGCCGAGACCTTGTAGACGACGAGCGGGGCGAGCGTCGCCGCGACGGAGACGAGGTAGCGGCGACGGTCCCTCGGGTTTCTTGCCAAGAAGAGCACCGAGGCGCGGGCGACGGCAAGAAAGCCAAGAAGGGCCGCGAGCTGGGCGGGCGTCTTGAAGAACACGCAGGCCAGAAAGCCGACGGACACGGCGAGCCCGTAGTGGCGCAGCGTGTGGCCGGAAAGCCCGATGGGCGCCGCGACCGCGACCGCCGCCGCAAGCAGCACAAAGAAGCTCGGGTCCGCGAAGAGCGTCAAGCCAAGGTCATCTCCACATCATCGAATCGCCGGCGAGTAACGCCGGGCAGGTACTACAGGCGGGCGACGACCTGGGCGGCGATCTTGTTCGCCGTGTTCATCTCGGAGCGCTCAACCTCGGTCGGCGCGATGGACACGCCGAGCTCATCCTCAAGCCCCACCAACAACTCGATAGCTGCCATAGAGTCGAGGAACCCCAGCTCAAAGAGGTCCTCATCCAGATGCTCGCGCACCTCGGGCTCACCGGTCACGTCCTCCAAAAGGTCGAGCACCTTTGCGCGCGCCTCAGTCTCGGTCATATGAATCGCTTTCCTTTCTTATCTTGAAACGGACGCAGCGAGTGCCTTGCGGTCGGCCTTGCCGTTTGCGTTGAGCGGCATCTCGTCGAGCACGCGGATCTGCCTCGGCACCATATACGCAGGCAGGCTGCGCGCGAGCTCGGCCTTGAGCGCGCGCCCGAGCGTAAAGCCCGTCTGGCCGGGCTCCTTGTCCGCGACGACGAACGCGCACAGGCTCGTCACGCGGCCGGCGCGGGTAGCCGGGACGACGACGGCGTGCCGCACGCCCGCCACCTCCTCGAGCGCGCCCTCGACCTCGCCGAGCTCGATGCGAAAGCCGTTGAGCTTGACGAGCGAGTCGAGGCGACCGGCACAGTGCAGCAGGCCCTTCTTGTCAATGAAGCCGAGGTCGCCGGTCCTGTATGCGCGGGTCGGGGCGCCGTCGGCCATCGTCGAGGAGAAGAACGCCTCGGAGGTTTTCTGTGGGTTGTTGTAGTAGCCGCGCGCCACGGTGTCGCCGGCGATCACGATCTCGCCGGTCTGCCCCGCCGGCACGGGCTCGCCCGTCCCGTGGTCGACGATGCGCAGCTCGGTCCCGCGGCGCGGGTAGCCCACCGGCAGCGCCCCCGGGTCCGCGAGCTCTGCGTCGCCGATCTCGCAGTACGTGACCGCGACCGTCGACTCCGTGGGGCCGTAGGTGTTCGCCACGACGACGCCCTCGCCGAAGCGCGAGCGGAGCTTCTCCACGGTCGTGTGGTGGAGCGCCTCGCCGCAGAACAAGAACAGCCTGAGGTCGGGCAGCAGGCCCGCCCCAAACGACGGGTCCGCGAGGCACATGTCGGCGAAGGACGGTGTGGAGACCCACACCTCGACGCCCGAGGCGGAAAGGTCGGCGAACAAGGCACGGAAGTCCGAGGCAGCGGAGGCGTCGACCGCGTGAAGGCAGCCGCCCGTCGTGAGCGCCCCCACGAGCTCGTACTCCGAGAGGTCGAAGGAGTAGTGCGCCTGGTCGAGGAACACACGGCCGCCGTCGCGCACCACGGGAAAGCCGGCGAGCCACCGGCGGAAGTTCGCGACGTTGCTCGCGGTGACCTCGATGCCCTTGGGGCGCCCGGTAGACCCGGAAGTGAAGATGATGTACTGGGTCTCATCTCCGCCGACCCACCGCTCGCGGGGCAGCGGCGCGCAAGGCTCCCCCGCGGCGACGCCGGCGGAAAGAAGCGCCGCGGCGTCGATAACCTGGCCCGAGGGCAGGACATCGCGCAGGGCACGGGGCACCTCGCAGGTCGCGAGCATCGTCGCGTCCTCGATCTGCCCCGCGATGTCGGACACGCGCCGCGCCGGCAGCTCGGCGTCGACGGGCACGTACGCGTGCCCGCTCATCAGGCAGCCGAGAAACGAGGCAACGGTCAGCGCCGACTTAGGCCCGAGCACGAGCACCGGCCCGCGCCCGGGAACCTTTCGGTCGAGCCCCTGAGCGATCCCGCAGGCCGCGCGCCACAAATCGCCGTACGTCGCCTCCCCTTCCGTCGCCGAGAAGAACGCCGGAGAGCCGGGAGATTCTTTCGCCTGGCGCTGAACGGCGCCGAGCAGCACGTTTGTGTCGTCCTCCAAGAGATACGCCCCCCATTGATTCGCATTCACACGCACCTATCTTCTCCGTTTCGGGCGGCGCCGGCGCGAATGCCACAGAGGCGGCAAATGCAATAAAGCTACCTGAAAAAACGTCGCAGGAGCGGCCGGCGCTAAGAAACGGGCACGTCGGGCTATGCGGACGGGCCGCGAGCCCCCGCCGCTAAGAAACGGGCACGTTTGGGCGTCGCGGACGCCGCCGCGCTAAGAAAGACCGACGTCTGGGCGGCGTCGTGCCCAGACGTCGGCTTTTCTTAGCGACGGACGTTCTTTACTCACCCAGACGTCAACGTTTCTTAGCGAAGCGCCCGGCCATCGCCTGGACGTCGACGTTTCTTAGCGGAAAGAAGAACCGACGGAAAGAAGGACCGGCCTCACGGCCCTTCTTCGGGCTACAGCCAGACGAGGCCGCCCGAGTCCTCGGGCTTGGGCTCATCGGACGGCGACGAGTCGCCGTCGACCCACTCGGCGGAATCCTCGAGCCAGGGGCGCGCGGTCTCGGAGGCGTCGCGGAAGGGCTGGTCCTGCCCATCGACGAGCCACACGAGGCCGGCGTCGTCGGGTGCAGGCATGCCCCCGCGTCCTGTGACAATCGGAATGTCCCCCGGCTCTCTCATGGCTAGAGCCCCAGCCCTGCGGCGACCTCGCCGGCGCAGGCCATCGCGTCGGCGATGGCGGAGACCACAAGGGAGCTGCCGTTGCGGGCGTCTCCGGCGGCGTACACCGCGGCCGTGCCCTTCTTGCCGTCGGTCATGGCGCAGCGGTGCGAGCCGCAGCTCGCCATGACGGGCAGCGGGCGGCCGGACTCGGCCATCTGCGCGCCGAGAGCGTCGTAGACGGAGCGCTCAGGGCCCGTGAAGCCGCAGGCGATGAGCACGAGCTGAGCCGGGTAGGTGCGCTCGGTGTCCATCCTGCGCTCGGGCTTTCCGCCCGCCCAGTCGAGGTTGACCACGTTGAGGCCGCTCACGGCGCCGTCGTCGGAAAGAAGCACCTCGAGGGTGTCGATCCCCCACTCGCGCATCTCGCCGCCCATGAGGGCGATGGCCTCCTGCTGGCCGTAGTCGGTCTTCTTCACGTTGGGCCACTGCGGCCACTGGTTACCCGGCGCCGCGACCTCGGGGGCGCAGGGAAGGAACTCGAACTGGCGGACGGACTTGGCGCCCTGGCGGACGGCCGTGCCCAGGCAATCGTTGCCCGTGTCGCCGCCGCCGATGACGATGACGTCCTTGCCCGCCGCGTCGATGGCGGGCTTGTCGCCATCGAGGACGGACTTCGTGGCCGAGGTCAGGTAGTCGACGGCGTACACCACGCCGCCCGCCGCCACGCCGGCGTCGAAGCCCTTCGCGGCAAGGCCGCGCGCCGCGCCGGCGCCCGCCGCGACCACGACCGCGTCGAACCCGTCCGCAATCCCGCGGGCCACGGACTCGTCGCTCGCGTCGACGCCCAGGCGGAACTCGACGCCGAGGTCGCGCATGAGGTCGACGCGGCGGTCGACCACGGACTTCTCGAGCTTCATGTTGGGGATGCCGTACATGAGCAGGCCGCCCGCGCGGTCGCTCTTCTCGAAAACGGTCACGCGCGCGCCTCGGCGGGCGAGCTCCCAGGCAGACGCGAGGCCGGCGGGGCCGGAGCCGACGACGGCGACGCTCGGGGCGCCCTCGGCGGCCGGCTCGAAGCGGCGCGGGCCGCCGTTTGCCCACTCCCAATCGGAGATGGCGCGCTCGTTGTCGTGGATCGTCTCGGGCTCGTCGTGGCAGCCGAGGTTGCAGGCGGCCTCGCACAGCGCCGGGCACACGCGGCTCGTGAACTCGGGCAGCGGCGACGTGAGCGAGAGGCGCTCGGCGGCGTCGGCCATCTGGCCGCGCCACAAAAGGTCGTTCCACTCGGGGATGAGGTTGTGCAGGGGGCAGCCCGACGGGCGGGCCTTCCCGAAGCTCACACCCGTCTGGCAGAAGGCCACGCCGCACATCATGCAGCGGCTGGCCTGCAGCTGCTGCGCCTCTTGGGTCAGCGTCACGTAGTGCTCGTCGTAGTCCTTCGTCCGCTCGCTAACGGGACGCAGGTCATGGGCTTTGCGGCCCAAGGTGAGAAACGCTCCTGGCTTGCCCATGGATTACTTCCCCTCTTTCATGGAGTCGAATGCGAACTGGAGGGCGTCGGCGTGCGACATGCCGCGCGCCTCTCCCTGCGCGACGAAGTCGAGGACGCGCTCGTAGTCGCGCGGGATGACCTTGACGAAGTTCTTCGAGACGGCCTTGAACCGGTAGAGCATCTTTATGCCGCGCGGGCTCGAGGTGCGCAGGGCGTGCTCCTCCACGAGGTTGTGGATGAGCTCGACCTCGTCCTCGGTCGGCCGCTTGAGGTCGACCATGTCGAGGTTGCAGCGGCTGGCGAGCGTGCCGAACTCGTCGTAGACGTAGGCGACGCCGCCGCTCATGCCCGCGGCGAAGTTCATGCCGACTTCGCCCAAGATCAAGGCGAGGCCGCCGGTCATGTACTCGCAGCCGTGGTTGCCGCAGCCCTCCACGACCACCGTGGCGCCGGAGTTGCGCACGGCGAAGCGCTGGCCGGCCAGGCCGTTCACGAAGCCCTTGCCTGACGTGGCGCCGTAGAATGCGACGTTGCCGATGACGATGTTCTCGTCGAACTTGTAGGTGGCCTCCTCGGGCGGGCGCACGGAGAGCACGCCGCCGGAGAGCCCCTTGCCGAAGTAGTCGTTGGCGTCGCCCGAGATGTTGAGCGTCACGCCCGCCGGCAGGAAGGCGCCGAAGCTCTGGCCGCCGGAGCCGTCGCAGTCGATGGTGATGGAGCCCTCGGGCAGGCCCTCGGGGTGCCGCTCGGTGACCATCGAGCCGAGCAGGGTGCCCACGCAGCGGTTGACGTTGGCGATGTCGGCGTGGAAGCGGATGGGCTCGAGGTGGGCGCGGGCGCTCGCGGTGTAGGGCACGAAGAGCGTGGAGTCGAGGGTCTTCTCGATCTCGAGGTCGGGGGCCATGGAGGGCAAGAAGTGCTTGCCGTCGGCGCCCGGGATCTGCTTGCCGTACTCGTTGGTGTTCACGGCAAGAAGGTCCGTAAGGTCGATGGTGTTGGCCTTCCAGTTGCCCTCGACCTCGACCTGGCGCAGGCACTCGGCGTGGCCGACCATCTCGTCGACCGCGCGGAAGCCCAGGCGCGCCATGTACTCGCGCAGCTCCGTGGCCACGAAGGTCATGAAGTTGACCACGTGCTCGGGCTTGCCGGCAAAGCGACCGCGCAGCTTGCAGTTCTGCGTGGCGATGCCGGCCGGGCAGGTGTCCTGCTGACAGTCGCGCTGCATGAGGCAGCCGCAGGCGATGAGCGGCATGGTGGCGAAGCCGAACTCCTCGGCGCCAAGAAGGGCGGCGATGGCGACGTCGCGGCCGCTCATGAGCTTGCCGTCCGTCTCGACGACCACGCGGGAGCGCAGGCCGTTCAAAAGGAGGGTCTGCTGGGTCTCGGCCAGGCCGATCTCGAAGGGGATGCCCGCGTGGTAGATGGAGTCGCGCGGGGCGGCGCCGGTGCCGCCGTTGTGGCCCGAGATCGTGATCTTGTCCGCGCCGCCCTTGGCGACGCCGGTGGCGATGGTGCCCACGCCCGCCAGCGCGCAGAGCTTGACGGAGATGCGCGCGTCGGGGTTGGCGTTCTTGAGGTCGAAGATGAGCTCGGCTAGGTCCTCGATGGAGTAGATGTCATGGTGGGGCGGCGGCGAGATCAGGCCGACGCCGGGCGTGGACTGGCGCACCTCGGCGATCCAGGGATAGACCTTCTTGCCGGGCAGGTGGCCGCCCTCGCCGGGCTTGGCGCCCTGGGCCATCTTGATCTGGATCTCGATGGCGGAGCGCAGGTAGCGGGAGGTCACACCGAAGCGGCCGGAGGCCACCTGCTTGATGGCGGACTTCCTTGAGTCGCCGTTCGGAAGCGGCGTCTCGCGCGCCGGGTCCTCGCCGCCCTCGCCGGTGTTGGAGCGGCCGTGGATGCGGTTCATGGCGATGGCCAGGCACTCGTGCTGCTCGCGGCTGATGGAGCCGTAGGACATGGCGCCGGTGTTAAAGCGGGTCATGATGGACTCGACGGGCTCGACCTCGTCGAGCGCGACCGGCGTGCGGCCCGCGTAGTCGAAGTCCATGAGGTCGCGCAGGGTGACGGCGCGGCCGCGACGGTGCGTGTACTCGGAGTACTCCTTGAACTCGTCGTAGTCGCCGTCGACGCAGGCGTGGCGAAGCAGGTAGACGGTCTTGGGGTCGATGAGGTGCTCCTCGCCGCCGAGCGGGCGCCACTTGGTGAGGCCGAGGGTGGGCAGCTGGTCGGGGGCGGGGGACTTCGCGAGCGCCATCGCCTGGTCGTAGCGGTCGTTCTGCTCGCGCTCGACGTCCGCCACCGAAAGGCCGCCGATGCGCGTGGCGGTCGAGGTGAAGTACTTCTCGACGAGCTCGTCGGAGAGGCCGAGGATCTCGAAGATCTGGGCGGAGTGGTAGCCCTGCATGGTCGAGATGCCCATCTTGGACATGATCGAGGTGATGCCGGCGGTCACGGCGCGGTTGTAGTTTGCCTGCGCCTCGTCGACGGGCAGGTCGATGGCGCCCTTCTTGCAAAGGTCGGCGATGCACTCGTGGGCCATGTAAGGGTAGATGCCCGAGGCGGAGTAGCCGACGAGGCACGCGAAGTCATGCGCGCACAGGGCGTCGCCGCACTCGACCACGAGGTCGGCGTCCATGCGCAGGCCGCAGCGGATGAGGTGGTTGTGGACGCAGCCGAGGGCAAGAAGGGACGGCACGGGGACCTCGCCGGCGGCGGCGCGGTCCGAGATCACGATGATGTTCGCCCCGTCGCGGATGGCCTGCTCGGCGCCGTCGGCCAAGGCGTCGAGGGCGCGCTCGAGGGAGCCGCCCTCGCGGGAGTAGACGGCGGAGAGGCGGGCGGTCTTGAAGCCCACGCGGTCGATGGCGCAGATGCGCTCGAAGGCGTCCTTGGAGAGCATCGGGCCCTGCAGGCGCACGAGGCGGCAGGTGTCGCGGCAGTCCTCGAGGAGGTTGCCGTGGTTGCCGAGGTAGAGCACCTGGGAGGTTACGAGGCTCTCGCGCAAGGCGTCGATCGGCGGGTTCGTGACCTGGGCGAAGAGCTGCTGGAAGTAGTCGAAGAAGGAGCGGCTCTTCTTCGAGAGGCACGCGAGCGGGGCGTCGACGCCCATGGAGGCCAGAGGCACCTTGCCGGCCGAGGCCATCGGGCGGATGGCCTCGTCGACGTCGTCGTAGTGGTAGCCCAGGCGCGCCATGCGCTCGGTCAGGCGCACGCCGGCGTCGCGCGGACAGCCGAGCTCGCCGGCGGCGGGCTCGCGCAGGTCCGAGATGTCAAGGGTCTCGTCGTCCAGCCAGTCGCGGAAGGGCTTTTGGTTGGCGTACTTGTCGCGGATCTCGTCGTTCCAGATAACGCGGCCCTGGGAGGGGTCGACCTCGAGCATCTCGCCGGGGCCGAGGCAGCCGGCGCGTAGGATGTTCGCCGGGTCGACGTCGATGGTGCCGACCTCGGACGACAGGATGATACGGTCGTCGCGGGTGACGTAGTAGCGAGCCGGGCGCAGGCCGTTGCGGTCGAGGGCGGCGCCGAGCATGCGGCCGTCGGTGAAGGCGATGGCGGCAGGGCCGTCCCACGGCTCCATGAGCATGGATTGATAGGCGTCGTAGCTGCGGCGCTTGTCCGAGAGGTTGGGGTTTTTGTCCCACGGCTCGGGGATCATGAGGGTCACGGCCCGGTCGAGCGGGCGCCCGTTCATCGTAAGGAACTCGAGCACGTTGTCGAGGATCGCGGAGTCTGAGCCCTCCTTGTTGATCACGGGCATGACGCGCTCGAGGTCGGCGCCGAGCACCGGGGAGTACAGGTGCGGCTCGCGGGCGCGGATCCAGCTGACGTTGCCGCGCAAGGTGTTGATCTCGCCGTTGTGGATGATATAGCGGTTAGGGTGCGCGCGCTCCCAAGAGGGCGTGGTGTTCGTGGAGTAGCGGGAGTGCACGAGGGCGAGCGAGGTCTCGACCGCGGCGTCGTTCAGGTCGGTGAAGAAGCGACGCATCTGGGTGGCCACGAGCATGCCCTTGTACACGATGGTGCGCGAGGACATCGAGCAGGCGTAGAAGATCTTTCCGGCGAGCGCGGGATTGGCGTCGGCGGCGCGCTCGATGGTGCGGCGCGTCACGTAGAGCTTGCGCTCGAAGTCGATGCCGGCGGGGGTGTCCTCGGGGCGGCGAAGGAACGCCTGCAGAATGGTGGGCATGCAGGCCTGGGCCGAGACGCCGAGGTCGTGCGGGTCGACGGGTACTTCTCGCCAGAACATGAGGGGCACGCCATTGGCGGCGCAGCCCTCCTCGAAGACACGCTTCGCGTCGCGTACGCCCTGCGGGTCGTCATGCGGGAAGAAGAGCATGGCCACGCCGTAGTCGCCCTCGTCGGGCAGCAGCTGGCCCTCCTTCTGCGCCTCTTTGCGGAAGAAGCGGTGGGGGATCTGGAAGAGCACGCCGGCGCCGTCGCCGGTGTTTCGCTCGAGGCCCTTGCCGCCTCGATGCTCGAGGTTGACGAGAACCGAGAGGGCGTCGTCGAGGGTCTGGTGGCTGCGGACGCCCTTGAGGTGCGCGATTGCGCCGATGCCGCAGGCGTCGTGCTCGTATTCGCTGCGGTAGAGGCCAGCTCGGCCGGTCTTTTCCTCGTGTTGGGTCATTGGTTTTCCTCTCCTTGCCGGCGGGCGGCGCGTGGGCGTGAGGCCCAACCGGCGGCAGTACGCGGATGCTCGAAAAGGAGTTTACGGGTCGAGGACAAGCGTCCGGAAAATGGAGACGAAGTCGCTACGCCGCGTTGATTTTTGCGAATTTTCGCCGTTATACGCTCGACGCGAGCAAGAAACTTCCGTGAAATCCGGGGAGGTAAAGGACAATGTTTCCGGGGAGCATCCTTTGCCTTGGGACAAAAGGGACGGGGGATTTTGTCCCAAATCCC
>UQIF01000036.1 GCA_900540955.1 uncultured Olsenella sp. | reverse complement strand
ACTTACGCTGATGAAGGGTGATGAGGTTGTCGAGATGGAGGAAAACCAATCCGACAGCCTCCTGTTCGCGCATGGAGGGCATCAAGAGAACAACATCGGCTAGGGTATCCTGCGACACATTGATATGTTGAGCACCCTGAGCTCTGTGAGTAATTTGCTCGCGAATAAAAGAGGAACCAAGAAGATATTTAATGAAAATAGGGTTATACTCACCAACTTTTTTACCTCTTATCACGAATCCTCCGAAAGCGGATGAAACATGCTGGTCAAGATACACGTTCGACGTTCCGGCATCCTCCTGATTTTCCGAGCTGCGCTGAAACAGTACATCACCGTACTCAACACAATAGCGGCTAGCTTCTTCGCAATTCAGGCGAGCTTTACCCCTTACTGTCTCGTGCGTAATGAATTCATCATCAAGAACATCCATGACGCTGATAAGCGGAATCCCGCTTCCAAATGACTCGCTGGAGCCATTAAAACCATTTTGGAAAAGAAGCAGTTCCCCCAACTTACGCTGTTCCCAAGGGTCAGTAAAACCCTCGAAGCGGATTTCGGGCTCGGTCTTGCCGGGTTTCGGAAACATCTTGTCGAGCATCGATTTCTTCACCGTGCACAGCTTGTCGTACTTACGCTGATGAAGGGTGATGAGGTTGTCGAGATGGAGGAAAACCAATCCGACAGCCTCCTGTTCGCGCATGGAGGGCATCAAGAGAACAACATCGGCTAGGGTATCCTGCGACACATTGATATGTTGAGCACCCTGAGCTCTGTGAGTAATTTGCTCGCGAATAAAAGAGGAACCAAGAAGATATTTAATGAAAATAGGGTTATACTCACCAACTTTTTTACCTCTTATCACGAATCCTCCGAAAGCGGATGAAACATGCTGGTCAAGATACACGTTCGACGTTCCGGCATCCTCCTGATTTTCCGAGCTGCGCTGAAACAGTACATCACCGTACTCAACACAATAGCGGCTAGCTTCTTCGCAATTCAGGCGAGCTTTACCCCTTACTGTCTCGTGCGTAATGAATTCATCATCAAGAACATCCATGACGCTGATAAGCGGAATCCCGCTTCCAAATGACTCGCTGGAGCCATTAAAACCATTTTGGAAAAGAAGCAGTTCCCCCAACTTACGCTGTTCCCAAGGGTCAGTGAAACCCTCGAAGCGGATTTCTGGGGTATTCTGTTTCTCGGCCATGCTACTCACCGCCCAACAGCTTGCGCAGCTCAGCGATGCCCGCCATGTCGTACTCGTTGCCCGTGAGCTGTCCCAGCATGTCTGCCAACTGGCTTTCTGCATCATCTATCTGGTTGCACACGTCCGAGTAGGTTGTCGCGTATTTGGTATTGAGCGCAGCTACATTCGCGATAAAGTCACTCACAACAGTTTCGGGAAGGGCCATAAGCTCGGCTTGAAGCGGCTTTATCCACTTGGCGGCCAGCAAATCGTCGCACTGGGCGTCGGTCAGGCCCTCGACGACCTCCTTGGTCGTCTCCTCAAGAGCCGCTCTTGCTTCCTTGTTCGCCTTCTTGAGGTTTTTCTCCTCATCGAGCAGCGCCTGCGCACGAACCAGACCTTGCTCGAAATCGTTTTCAGGGTGCTTTCCGATAGTCTTCACAGCCTTCTTGAGCTCAGCCGCCACAAACGAACCCTCGTCGTTGACAGCAGCGGAAGACCCCTTATCCTCCTCGTCGAAGCTCTCGAGGATCTCGTCTATTTCCTGCGATATTTCTCCTAGGCGGGAATCACGGGAAGTGATCTCCTTGACGTCTTCGGCAAGCAGGCGCTCTTGCACAAGCGCAAACGGCAGGATGCGGCCAGCCCAGCCGTCCTGAACCTCGACGTCTTTGCCGTTCTTCTTCTTGACAACCATGTTCGGGTCCACCTTGCGCACGGCAGTTTTCCCCTCGGTCTGGATAATCTCCAAATCGCCGGAGATTCCCGCCCAGGCGTCGTCGAGCGCTTGGTAGGCGTCGTAGCCGTCGACCAGGGCTATGCCCGCCAGCGCGTCTTTCAAAAGCGCCGCAATGGCCTCTTCCTCTGCCACGGTGTCGACTTCATCGGCACCGTCTACCAAACGGCTTCGCAGCGCGGCCGGTAAATGGCTTATCGCATCACGATAGCCGCCCAGGAAGGCGCGGACTTCGGTGTTTTCCTTCGCCGTTTGCGCAACGTCATCGGTCGCGGGCGCAAGACACGACCCACCGGCGTCACGGTAGAGTTGCCCCTTGAGGCTCGGCCATACCTTCCAGTAGCGCTCGAGCGCGTCGACCTCAACCTTCGGCACGCCGCCGAACATGGTGGCGTACACGTCCCAGCTCTCGGCAGCAGCGCTCGAGTCCACATAGCGCGGGATGTTGAGGTTATAGTCGTTGGCGCGGATCTCGTCGATGGGAACCAGGCGACTGAACTTGTCGACGGTCGCGCTCGTTGTCACGACGTCGACGATGCGCTTGATGTCGCTTGCTCGCAGCTTGTTGTTCTTGCCCTCTTTCACGAAGTGCTTGGAGGCGTCCACCACCAAAACGTCGCTCGTCTCGCGCTGCTTGCGCAGCACCATGACGATGGTGGGGATGCCGGTGCCGAAGAAGATGTTGGCAGGAAGCCCGATGATTGCTTGAATATGGCGGTTCTCCACCAGGTTCTTGCGAATGGCGCCTTCCTCGCCGCCGCGGAACAGCACGCCGTGGGGCAGAACGATGCACATGATGCCGTCGGGGCGCAAATGGTACAAATCATGCAAAAGGAAGGCGTAGTCGGCCTTGGACTTGGGCGCCACGCCGAACTTGAAGCGAGGGTCGAGCTCCTTGTCCCCTGGGTCCCAGTTCTGAGAATATGGCGGGTTCGAAACCACGGCATCGACGAACAGCGGATCATAGGTCTCGTCCTTGTTCTCCACGGTATCGAACCACGGCCAGTCGTCCTCGAGCGTGTCGCCGTTTCTGGCCACGATGTTGTCGGGAAGGATGCCGCGCATCACCAGGTTCATGCGCGTGAGGTTGTAGGTGTTCTCCTTGAGCTCCTGAGCGTAGTACTTGATGGAGTCCGGGTCGCCGTTGCGGCGCGCCACGGCCTTGCCGATGTTGATGAGCAGCGACCCCGATCCGCTGGTGGGGTCGTAGATGGTGATGTTCTTGCGTCCGGCCAGGTGCCACGAGATTATCTCGCTCATGAGCATGGACACCTCGTGCGGCGTGTAGAACTCGCCGGCTTTCTTGCCGGCGTTGGCGGCGAAGTTGCTGATGAGGTACTCGTAGATGAAGCCGAGCACGTCGTAGTCGGCTCGGCCGTCCATTGGGATGTCTTTGATGAGGTAGATGAGGTCGCGGGCGGCCTTGGACTGGCTGCGCGCATCGGTGCCCAGCTTGGAGAGGCCCGTCTGCAGCGTGTCGAAGATGCCGTCGAAGACGCGCTTGCGGGCAGGGTCGATATTGCGGCTAAAGGCAGAAAGCGCGTCGCGCACGTTCGATATATCGAAGTCGCCGCCCTTTGCCACCCAGGTGGAGAAGAGGTTCTCGTAGGCGATGAAGTAGCCGCACTCGCCCTTGACGAACTCGACCGTCTCCTCGTCGTCTTCCACCAGGCTGGGCAGGTCCTCCTCGGCGAAGTCGCGCGCCTTCAGGCGGGCAACCTCAGTCTCGGAAAGGAACTTGTAGAAGATGAATCCCAGAATGTAGTCCTTGTACTCGTTAGCTTCGATCTTGGATCGCATCTTGTTGGCGGACTCCCATATCTTGGAGGCCAGCTGCTGCTTGTTCATCTAGTTTTCCTCGCTTCTATAGATTTGGTTGAGCGTTTCTCCGTCGTCGCTTACCCATTCGGTCCAGCCGTTCTGGCTGCCGCCGAGCACGAACACCGCCGCGGCGCTGGGCGTCGGGAACTCGAGGTCCTCGGCGAGCTCTGCGATGCCGCCCGAATCGCCGAAGATCTCCCTGCGCGCGGCCGCGACGCCCGCGTTCTTCAGCACGGGCCTCGAGAGGTTCACTTTCGATCCAGCGAGCACGGTGAAGTGCCCGCTGGCCTTGTCGTAGCGCCCCGCCCCGCGTATGCCGTTCTTCTTCGTGTGGAAGATCGCTGGCGCACCCGCGGGACCCTGGTCGACCCTGTCGAGGTCGTACCCCAGAGCCGCCATCCTGAAAAGGATCCTCTCGTGCAGGCGCTCGACGGCCTCTTCTTTGTACGGGTCGACGTAGGGCTTGGGCGTCGCCGAGTTGTCGGTCTCGTACGAACCGTGGGTGCGCACGTAGTCAATGGCCTTCGCTTCGAGGACGTCCAGTGCGTCCCTGCTGATGTTCTGGTCGTCATCGAGAAACATGACGGCCTTGTTCCAGAACTCCTTCTTTGCCTTGTGCGCGTCGAGCCGGGCGATGCCTTGGGTCGTCTGCCCGGCGTAGACGCGGCTCACGTTGCCATGGTCCTCGTCGAGCAGGTAGTAGACGCCGCGCTGCGGGATGTTCGGCAGCGACTTCGCCTCGGTAAGGTCCTCCCTTGGAACGACAACGGTCACAAGCGACTCGCCGTCGATGTGGCAGATGCGGATGCGATCCGGTTGCGCGTCTATGAGCTGGATGGTGAGAGTCTTGACCCGGATCACGCTCATGCCCCCTTCTTCGCGAGCTCTTCGATCATGCAGGTACGCACGAAGGCGGAGAAGCTCATGCCCCGCAGGGCCGCCTCCTCCTTCGCCGCGTCGCGCAGGGTGTCGGGGATGCGCAGGGTCACGGAGACCTGGTCGCCGTCCACCAGGAAGCTTCTGATCTCGGTCTCGTCGGGATTGCTCTTGATGAGCTCCTTGTAGCTGTCAGGCATCTGCGCTCCCATCGCTCGAAATGCAATACAAATGCGTCCAGGTGGATTATAGCTTAGGTCCCCAACCCCAATACGTGGGGTATGCCGCCAAGGACCACCGGTGGGCTTTGGTGGGCAAGCGGCGAAGCGTTCCCTCTCCGCTGCGCGCACAAAAAGCAGCCGCCAATCTCGACGGCTGCTCCACGGGCACATCGCCCGCCGCAATTCGATTCGGCGCTGCTCACGCGCCGGGGAAAGTGCGCTTCTCTCCCCCGCCCTTCTTGCCTACTTGCCCTCGCCCGCGAGTAACTCCTCGAGGCGAGCGTTGAACTTCTCGGGATGCTCGTAGGCCATGAGGTGGCCGCCCATCACGTAGGTCGGGGTCTCCGGGAACTGCTCGCGGCAGAACGGCTCGACCACGTCGGCCCAGTGCTCGGCGATGTACATAAGGGTGGGCACGGTCTTCGCGGCGGTCTTTGCCACGTCCAGGTAGTTGCAGAAGATCGCGTCGCAGAACAGCTGGCGGGCAATCCAGTACGGCGTGCGGCGGCTCATGTCCATGAGGTACTCGTACTCGTCGGCCGAAAGTTCGCGCTGCATCATCGCCTGCGTGAGGTACTCGTCCCAGAACGCCTCGGCGCTCTCGGGGTGCGTGAGCACGCGCGTGGCCACCTCCGAGAGCCCGGCCAGCGTGCCCTCGGTCCACCACGCGGGGTCCTCCAAGAGCGGCAGCGGGCGGATGGCGGGCGCCCTTCTTGCCCGTGCCCTTCTTTCCGCGTGCGCACGCGTCCGCGCCGGCTAGGCCTCCTGGCAGTTGTCGATGGCCGCCAGCGTGCTCTCCGCGTACCTGCGGTACATCCCCGCGCGCTCGTTCGAGAAGTCACGCTCCGCGATGGCGCTGTCTCGCCAGGCGCAAAGGTCGCTGATCTCGTCCTGCAGGCGATCGATGAGCGTCTGCGCGGCGGCGACCGCCGGCGCGCCCTGCCCGCAGCGGACCTTGCGCAGCTGGTCGTTGCGGTCGGCGATGTCGGCGTCGTAGCCGCAGATCTGCTCGCTGCTCAGGCTCGCGTTGTTCTGCCAGAACGCGACCTGGTTGTTGTAGTAGCTGAGGTTGCTCTTCAGTGAGCTCAAGCCCATAGTGATCCTCTTCTCTGTGCGGCGCTGTGCCGCGCGCCTCGGTGCACCCACAATACGGGCCGCACGTACGCGCGCTGTTAGCCGTCTGGCATGGGTGTGAAATGGCAGGTCACGGCTTTGTGCGACCAGGCGCTTTTTGCCGTCCGGCGGCACGGCGGTCCCGTGTGGCGCACCTTTTATGGAATATCTTGTTTTTTACAGCTCATTTGATGCGATACTTTGCTTACCGAAAAGGCGCAATGCCTTGTAGGTGTCAGATTGGCGAGGTTCGTACCTCGCCTTTTTCATATCGATTTTTCGGGGGAGATAGTGTGGCAAACCGCTTGAACCTGCGCATCGACGAGTAGGGCAGCCAAGATCTCTCGGAAGGTCGCTATATTGTCACGGTTGTTCTTCACGATCACTCTGAAGATATATCGGCACCCCTACAGCGCTACGAAGGACGCTTAGCTGCCGCCGGTCTCCCCGACGTACCATTCCACGGGAAGGACCTTCTGCACGGAACCGAAGGTTATCGCGCCGTGTCCCCCGGAGATAGGAAGCGGTTGCTCACTCAGTTCGCGCGGCTGGTCCGCGAATTGCCCTTCTCCTTCTTCGTTTTGCAATATGACTCCGCCAACGTCCATAATAGGGCCGAGCTCGAGGCCAGGATCAGGCGAGACCTCGCGCCACTCATCTTTGAACACCCTTGCTTCTTCCAGGAGTTCGCCGCCATTGCCGTCTACTACGACAACTGTCAGGGCGCGGTGAGCGTAACCCTCCACGATGCTTTGGACTTTGTCCTGGCCAAAAATGTCGCGGATTACCGCAACGCCGATCCAGGGGCTCGGCGCCTGCTCCAAGTGGCAGACTACATCTGCACAATCGTTCGAGTCTCCGAAGACTACGACGCCGGTAAACCAACGAAAACACATGAGCGATTTTTTGGCAACAGGCGTAGTTTCATGCAGTCGTTCAAGAAGCAGCTTGATCGAAAAAAGTTTGGCAAACAGTGAGAACGCATCGACAGACTGTCTAAGTCTCTTTCCTGCCTTCCGAATAACCGCGCCCTGCGCGCGTTGACGCCCTGTCACGCATCGGTCACGCCATAATGGCAAACGTCACGTCCGTTGCGCTAACCTAAAGCGTTAATGCAGCGCTGGATAGAAGGGGTACCCAATGAAGAAGCTGCTCAAGGAGTTCCAGGAGTTCATCAACCGCGGCAACGTCATGGACATGGCCATCGGCGTCATCATCGGCGGCGCGTTCACCGCTATCGTCACGTCCCTCACCGACAACATCATCAACCCGCTGATCAAGGCCGTCTGCGGCGGCAGCGTGGGCGAGGTCTCCGTCCTCGTCGTCCCCGGCACCGAGATCGACTTCGGCGCGTTCATCAGCGCCGTCATCAACTTCCTCATCGTGGCCGCCATCGTGTTCACCATGGTCAAGGCGCTGAACAAGGCCCAGGACCTCGGCAACAGGCTCACCCACAAGCAGCCCGAGGAAGAGCCTGCCCCCGCGCCCGTCTGCCCGTTCTGCCTCGAAGAGGTAAACCCCGGCGCGACCAAGTGCTGCCACTGCGGCAGCGAGCTGCCCAAGTCCGAGTAGCCCTGCGAGCTGCGAGCGCACGAGCGTGCGCGGCGTCCCGTCCTCACGCGAGGCGGGGCGCCGTTTTTTGTTTGCGGCGGCAACGGCGCGCGGCGCGGGGGCGTACCTCTTTCCACGCGACAAAGCATGCAGTCAGCGACACATCCACGCCTTCCGGCGGGCAGATCCGTCGCTCGATGCACGCTTTGCCGGCAAGAAGTGCCTGCCGCCGCCAAGAAGCATCCTCCCCGGCAGTCACCGCCCCCGCCGCGCGAAAATGCGCCGCCGCGGCACGCGGCCGCGACGGCGCCAAGCGCTCGCTTATGCAGCGGCTCGCCCCTTACAGGTAGGCGACGGCCTTGATCTCGACCTTGGCGGCCTTCGGCAGCGCAGCGACCTCGAAGGCGGCGCGGGCCGGGTACGGCTCGGAGAAGAACTCGCCGTAGACCTCGTTCATGCCGGCGAAGTCGTTGATGTCGTCCAGAAGGACGGTGCACTCGGCGACGTTGGCCATGGTGGCGCCGGCGGCGGCCAGGATGTTCTGGATGTTGGTCAGGCTCTGACGGGTCTGGCTGGCGATGTCCTCGCCGGCGAACTCGCCGGTGGCGGGGTCGACCGGGAGCTGGCCGGAGACGTGGATCACATTGCCGGACTTGACGGCGGCGGAGTAGGGGCCGAGGGCGGCGGGAGCCTTGTCGGTGACGATGGCCTCGTTGGACATGGTGGTTCTCCTTTGCTTTCGTGCGGATAAAACAATGAATAAGACGCAGGGCCTATCCCTTTGTCATATTACCTGGAAACGAACGTGCCGGGGCGGGCGCCGGTGGGCTGGCCGTCGCGGGCGGCGAGCTCGCCGTTGACGTAGACGAGGTGGGCGCGGCCGCGGCAGGCGAAGCCCTCGTAGGGCGTGTGGTCGACGGCCTGCTGCTGGGTGGCGGCGCTGATGGTCCAGCGCGCCTCGGGGTCCCAGACGCAGACGTCGGCGTCGGCGCCCTCGGCCAGGCGGCCCTTGCGCGGCCACATGCCGAAGACCTTGGCGGGGCCCTCGCTCATCAGGCGGCAGAGCCCCTCGGGGCCGAGCTGGCCCGCGAAGCTCGTGGCCATGAGCGCCGGGCGGTGCTCGATGCCCGGGCCGCCGTTGGGGATCTTGCGGAAGTCTCCGACGCCGCGGTCCTTCTGGCCGTGGAGGTTGAAGGAGCAGTGGTCGGTGGCGATGGTGTCGATCTCGCCGGCGACGACCGCCTCGCGCAGGGCGGCGACATCGGTCGGCTTGCGCAGCGGCGGGCTCATGACGTACTTCGCGCCCGCGAAGCCGTCCTCGCCCTCCTCCTTGTAGCGGGAGTCGTCGAGCAGCAGGTACTGCGGGCAGGTCTCGACGTAGATGTTCTTCTGGCCGCGGGCCTTGGCGTCGCGGATGGCCTCCAGGCCGAGTTTGGTCGAAAGGTGCACGACGTTGACCTTGGCGTCGCCGGCCAGATGCGCGATGTAGAGTAGGCGGCTGATGGCCTCGGCCTCGCAGACGTCCGGGCGCGAGAGCGGGTGGCCCTCGGGGCCGGTGACGCCGGAGTCGAACACGCGCTGCTGCAGGCGGTCGACGAGCGTGCCGTTCTCGCAGTGGACGCACAGGATGCCGTCAAGCGGCTTCAAGGCCTCAAGGACCTCGAGGGTGTCGGCGTCGTCCAGGCGCAGGTGGTCATAGGCAAAGTAGGTCTTGAACGAGCAGACCCCGCGCTCGCGCATGACGGCGAGGTCGCGACGGTTCTTCTCGCTCCACTCGGTCAGGGCCATGTGGAAGGCGTAGTTTGACGTGCAGGTGCCGTCGGCGCGCCTGTGCCACTCGTCGAGGGCATCGGGCATGGTCACGCCGCGGTCGGCGGTGGCGTAGTCCACGATGGTGGTGGTGCCGCCGCAGGCGGCAGCGCGGGTACCGGTCTCGAAGCTGTCGGCCGTCCAGTCCATGCCCGTCCAGCACTGCAGGTGCGTGTGGGCGTCGATGAAGCCGGGGAACACCCAGCAACCGTCCACGTCGACGACCTCGTCGCCCTCCGCGGGCTCGATGTGGTCGGCCAGGCGGGCGACCTTGCCGTCGTCGAGCGCCACATCGCCTCTGCGCGCCCCCTCGGGAGTGACGAGGGTTCCGTTCGCAAGGATCTTCATTGCAAGTCCTCCTTAAACCCTGAGGGCGGACTCGAGAAGCTCGAGGTCCTCCCTCGTGTCCACGTCTTGTACCTCGAGCTCGCGGGCGGCCTCGACCACGCGGACGCGAACGCCGAGCTCCTGCCTTCTGGCAAGAAGCGCGCTGCCCCCCGTATCGCCCTCGAGCGCGGCGAGCGATGGCAGTTCCTCGCTCGGCCACAGGATCGGGCTGGCTGGGGCGCCGCGCCACCCCAGGCGCACGATGGAACCGGGGTGCATCTGGAAGTCCGCCACGACGGCGCGCACGCTCGCCTCGGTGAGCATCGGCTGGTCGCCGGGGACAAAAAGGCACCCCGCCACGCCCGGCAGGGCCTTCAAGCCCTCGCGGACGGTGTCGGACTGCAGGGCCCCGACGTGGCGAACGCAGCGTACGCCGATGACGTCGCAGAGCTCCTCGACGTCGGCCGAGCGCGTGACAACGACGACGTCGAGCAGGTCGTCGGGCAGTGCCGAGAGCGTGCGCTCGAGGATGGGGACGCCGGCGAGCGGCTCCACGAGCTTCTGCGTGCCGAAGCGCCGCGCCAGGCCCGAAGCCATGACGACGCAGCCGATGCGCGGCACGTCGCAGAAGCCCGAGAAACACTCGTTGAAGTTGCGGCGCAGGTCGTCCACGCACGCGTGCTCGAACGCCTCGTAGCGGGCAAGAAGGTCGCGCGCCTCGGCGGTGAGGCGGCTGCCTCCCCCGCCGGCGCCGCCGATGGTGCGCTCGGTAAGCTTGAAGCCGAAGGCCGACTCGGCCGCCTTCACGAGGCGCGTGGCCTTGGTGTAGGCCATGCCCATGCCGACGGCGGCGGCGCGCAGGCTGCCCGTCTCCTCGACGCGGTGGAGCAGCTCGCAGGGACCGGGGCCGAACGCGCGGGCGCCCTCCTCCCCCAAAAGATACGCCCTCAGGTCTGGCCTCACCGCGGTCCCCCTTCGGTCGGAAGCGGTTCGTTGAGCTGGCGGCGGCAAGCGTTAGCCTGCCGCCGCCATAACGCTTTACCTCGTACTATACACGCAAAACGCGGTTATGCGCGGACAACGGTGCCCGTCTTTCCGGCGATGCCGTCGGCAGCGCGGTCGAGCAGCGTGATGAGCGCGTTGCGGCCGGGCTTGGACTCGGCGAACTTGACGCAGGCCTCGACCTTGGGCAGCATGCTGCCGGGCGCGAACTGGCCCTGGCCGATGTACTCGCGGGCCTCGGCGGGCGTGAGCTCGTCGAGCCAGAGCTGGTCGGGCTTACCGAAGTTGACGGCAACCTTCTCGACGGCGGTGAGGATCACGAGGTAGTCGGCGTCGAGGGACTCGGCAAGAAGCTCAGCGGCGAAGTCCTTGTCGATGACGGCAGCGGCGCCCTTGAGGTGGTTGTGGACACCCGTCTGGATGACGGGGATGCCGCCACCGCCGCAGCAGACGACGACGTGGTCGTGGTCAACGAGGCACTCGATGGTGTCGAGCTCGACGATGCGCTTGGGCTTGGGGCTGGCGACGACGCGGCGGTAACCGCGGCCGGCGTCCTCGACGAAGTCGTAGCCGCGGTTCGCCTTGAGGTCCTCGGCCTCCTCGAGGGTCATGAAGGAGCCGATGGGCTTGGTGGGGTTGGCGAAGGCGGGGTCGTTCTGGTCGACCTCAACCTGCGTGAGGACGGTGGTGACGCCGTGGTCGATACCGCGGCACTCCATCTCCTCGCGAAGGGCGTTCTGCAGGTCGTAGCCAATGTAGCCCTGGCTCATGGCGCCGCAGACCGACAGCGGGCACGGGATGTACTTCTCGGGGTCGGAGCGGGTGAGCTCGGTCATGGCGTTGGCGATCATGCCGACCTGGGGGCCGTTGCCGTGCACGACGACGACCTCGTTGCCCTGCTCGAGCAGATCGACGATGGCGCGGGCCGTGTTCTGGACCGCGATCGCCTGCTCAGGCAGGTTCTTGCCGAGGGCGTTGCCGCCCAGGGCGATGACGATTCTCTTGCCCATAAGGCACTCTCCTTAGGAGTTCGTGATGCGGTGTTTAAAAAAAGGTGGAAGGGCGCCGAGCATGGCGCAGAAGGTGCCGCGAGCGGCGCGACGGGGGCGCCGCCTCGGGCACGCGCCGGCAAAAATCGGCGCAATTCAGTGGGGCCCGCGCCCCGACGGATTCCCGTCAAGGCGCAGGCCCTCAAACAAATGCTAGGTCAGACGCTGATTTAGGCCTGGAACCAGCGCGGGGTCGCGCTCTCCTCGAGAGCCTTGAGCGTGGCGGCCGGATCGGCGACCTTCTGCAGGAACATCATGGCAGCGATGGCGTAGGGCTTGTAGGAGGCCTCCTTGTACATGCCGACGCGGTGCATGTCAAAGACGTCGGCCATGACCTCGCCGTGCTCGCAGGAGACGCCGGAGATGTCGGCGGGCAGCGGGTGCATGAAGATGGTGTCCTGGCCGTTGGCGGTCTTCTCCATGAGCTCGGTCGTGGAGCACCAATCCTTGTGGGTGGCGTTCTGGGCGAGGAGCTCCTTCTCGAGCGCGGCGATGCCGGCGTCGTCACCCTCGGCGTAGAGGTTGGTGCGGCGCTCCATTGCGGCGTAGGGAGCCCAGGACTTCGGGATCACGATGTCAGCGCCCTCGAAGGCCTCCTCCATGGTGTTCACCTGGTTGAAGGTGCAGCCGTTCTCGGCGGCGAACTTCTTGGCGGCGTCGACGCGGTCGCTCATGAGGTCGTAGCCCTCGGGGTGGGCCAGGGTAACGTCCATGCCGAAGCGAGGGAGCAGGCTGATGAGGGACTGCGGGCAGGAGAGCGGCTTGCCGTAGGAGGGCGAGTAGGCCCAGGTCACGGCGACCTTCTTGCCGCGGAGGTTCTCGAGGCCACCGAACTCCTCGATGAGGTAGAGCATGTCGGCGGAGGACTGCGTCGGGTGGTCGGAGTCGGACTGCAGGGAGATCAGGGTCGGACGGTGATCAAGGACGCCGTCCTCGTAGGCCTGCTGCACGGACTCGGAGACCTCGGCCATGTAGGCGTCGCCCTTGCCGATGTACATGTCGTCGCGGATGCCGATGACGTCGGCCATGAAGGAGATCATCGTGGCGGTCTCGCGGACGGTCTCGCCGTGGGCGATCTGGGACTTCTTCTCGTCGAGGTCCTGGAGCTCGAGGCCGAGGAGGTTGCTGGCCTTGGAGAACGAGAAGCGGGTGCGGGTGGAGTTGTCGCGGAACAGCGAAACGGCCAGGCCGGAGTCGAAGATCTTGGAGGAGATGTTGCGCTCGCGGAGGTTGCGCAGAGCGGCGGCGACGGCGTAGAGGGCGCGCAGCTCGTCGGTGGTCTTGTCCCAGGTGTGCAGGAAGTCAGAGCCGTACATACCCTTGAAGTCAAGGCCCTCGAGCATGTCGACGTACTTCTGGATCTCGCTCATATCTGTATCCTCTCCTAGAGAACGATGGGTGAAAGAAAGTGAAGCTGGAGTGGGTAAAGGAGACGTTCCTCTACCCACTCCCGGGAAAGGCCGATTACTTGATGTCGTTGTCGGTGAGCTCAGCGCGGTAGGTGGTGGCGTCGTCCATCTCGGCGCTCGGCTCATAGAGGTTCAGAGCGGCGACGTACAGAGCGGCGCAGGTCGGGAGGTCCTGCTTGTAGGTGACCTCGTTGGGGGCGTGGGCCTGGGACTCGGCGCCGGGGCCGAAGCCGACGCAGGGGATGCCGTAGCGGCCCTGGATGGAGACGCAGTTCGTGGAGAAGGTCC
>UQIF01000035.1 GCA_900540955.1 uncultured Olsenella sp. | reverse complement strand
GTCTGATTTGGCGAGAAGAACACTCGCCACCTCAGACAGGCTGGACCGGCAGGCTGGACGGACAATCTTGGCTTGTTGGCGCCTACTTGTACGACTCGGCGAGCTTCTTCCATGCCGGCATCGAGTTGACGATAGTCTCGTGAGCGACGCAGTAGCCGACGCGGACCCAGCCCGGGCAACCGAAGGAGTCGGACGGCACAGGCAACAGCTCGAACGACTTGGCGCGCTCGAAGAACGCGTTGGCGTCGGGCTCGAGCGCCTTGACCCACAGGTAGAACGCCCCCTGCGGCTCGACGAACTCGTAGCCGAGCGCCGAGAGCCCCTCGGTGAGGGCGCGGCGGTTCTCGGCGTAGGCCTCCACGTCGGAAGGCTCGTCGATGCAGTCGATCACCACACGCTGGAAAATGGCCGGGGCGCAGACGAAGCCCAGCTTGCGGCCAGCGCCGGCGACCGCGAGCACAAGCTTGTCGTGGTCAGGGTTTGTGTTGGGCACGAGCACCCAGCCGATGCGCTCGCCCGGCAGGCTGAGGCTCTTCGAGTAGGAGTAGCAGACGATGGTGCGGTCGTAGATGGCGGGCACCCAGGGCACCTCGGCGCCGTAGGTGATCTCGCGGTAGGGCTCGTCGGCCACGAGGTAGATCTGCGTGCCCAGACGCTCCTCGGCGGCGGCGAGCGCGGCGGCGAGGTCGCGGAGGTTCTGCTCGGCGTAAACGGAGCCGACGGGGTTGTTCGGCGAGTTGATGATGACCGCCTTCGTGCGCTCGGTGATTGCGGCGGCAACGGCATCGACGTCGATCTGGAAGGTCTTGGCATCGGCCATGACCTCGACGCAGGTCGCGCCGGCGGTCTCGATCCACACGCGGTACTCGGGGAAGTACGGCGCGATCACGATGACCTCGTCGCCCGCGTTCACCGTCGCGTGGAAGGTGATGGACAACGACGCCGCGGCGCCGCAGGTCAGGTAGACGTCGCCGGCCGCGTAGTCGGTGCCGAAGCGGCGGTTCAGGCTCGCTGCCACCGCCTCGCGCGCAGCGGGCAGGCCGGGCGCCGGGGTGTAGCCGTGAAGCTGCGTCGGCGGCAGGGTGAGCGAGCGCTCGATGGAGGCGCGCACGGCGTCGGGCGCGGGGATGGACGGGTTGCCGAGGCTGAAGTCGTAGACGTTCTCGGCGCCGATCTGGGCCTTGCGGGCGGCGGCGTAGGCCGCGATCTCGCGAATGGACGACTTCTGCGCTCCGTAGGCGTAGCTCTTCTCGTTGATGCTCATGGGTGCTCCCTTCGGGGCCTAACAAAAAACGGGGCCCTGCGTCACATTTACGGAAAGTGTGACACAGAACCCCGTCCTTCTTTGCAAATTTTACTTACTGGCCTCGTTGGCCTCGTACTCGTCCCAGGTGCCGTTAAGCAGGGCGTCGACGGCGGCGCCCTCCACGGTCTCGCGCTCCAGAAGGACGCGCGCCATGGTGTCCATCTGGTCGCGGCGGGCGCCCAGCACCTCACGGGCGCGGTCGTGCGCCTCGCGCATGATGCGCTCGATCTCGTCGTCGATGCGCTTGGCGGTCTCGGCGCTGAAGTCGTTCTTCTGCGCGTAGTCGCGACCGAGGAAGACCTCGTGCTGCGCCTCGCCGAAGACCTGCGTGCCGAGCTCCTCGCTCATGCCGTAGCGGGTGACCATCTCGCGCGCCACCTTGGTCGCGCGCTCGAGGTCGTTGCTCGCGCCGGTGGTGATGTCGTCGCAGAAGAGCTCCTCGGCCGTGCGGCCGCCGAGCAGCACCGCGATCTGGTCGAGCATGCCCTCTCGGGTCTGGAGGAAGTGGTCCTCCTCGGGCACCTGCATGGTGTAGCCGAGCGCCTGGCCGCGGGCGATGATCGAGATCTTGTGGATGGGGTCGGAGTTCTCGAGGATGTGGCCCACAAGGGCGTGGCCGCTCTCGTGGTAGGCGATGGTGGAGCGCTCCTTGGCGGTGATCACGCGGCTCTTGCGCTCGGGGCCGGCCATCACGCGCTCCATCGCCTCCTCAACCTCGTCGGGGCCCACGCACGCGCGGCGGCGCCTGGCGGCAAGAAGTGCCGCCTCGTTGCAGAGGTTGGCCAGATCGGCGCCGGTGAAGCCCGGGGTGATCTTTGCCAGACGCTCGAAGTCGACAGACTCGGCGAAGGGCTTGTTCGCCGCATGGACGCGCAGGATCTGCTCGCGGCCGCGCACGTCGGGGCGGTCGACCGTCACGCGGCGGTCGAAGCGGCCGGGGCGAAGCAGCGCCGGGTCGAGGATGTCGGGGCGGTTGGTCGCGGCGATGAGGATGACGGCGGACGAGTCCTCGAAGCCGTCCATCTCGACGAGCAGCTGGTTCAGGGTCTGCTCGCGCTCGTCGTGGCCGCCGCCGAGGCCGGCGCCGCGCTGGCGGCCGACCGCATCGATCTCGTCGATGAAGATGATACAGGGCGCCGCGGCCTTGGCCTGCTTAAATAGATCGCGGACGCGGGAGGCGCCGACGCCGACGAACATCTCGACGAAGTCGGAACCCGAGATGGAGAAGAACGGCACGCCTGCCTCGCCGGCGACGGCCTTGGCCAAAAGCGTCTTACCCGTGCCCGGAGGGCCCACGAGGAGCAGACCGTGCGGGATCTTTGCGCCCATCTTGTGGTAGCGCTCGGGCTCGGAGAGGAAGTCGCGGACCTCCTGGAGCTCCTCAACGGCCTCGTCGACGCCGGCCACGTCGGAGAACTTGACCTTGGGGCGCTCCTCTTCGGTGGTGCGGGCCTTCGCCTTTCCGAAGGACATCGAGCGGCCGTTCTGCTCGCCGATGCGGCGCATGTAGAACACAAACACGCCCACGAGCAGGACCGTCGGGACGACCGAGACGAGGATAGTCTCCAGAAGGTCGTCATCGGAGGTGTCCACCGTGAACTTGGTGTCGGGGTGGGCCGCCATGAGCTCGTCGAGCGAGTCATGGCCGATGTAGAAGGTCTTGAACCTGACGAGCTTAGAGTCGTCGTCCTTGCCTGAGCCGTCGGGCCAGTACTTGCCCGTCGCCGAGCCGTCGGAGGTCTTGTACGTGACCTCCTCGACGCGATCGCCGTTGACGGCGGTCACGAACTCGTTGACGGCAAGAGTGTCCACCCTCTCCTGTGCGGCAAGGGGGTTTCCGCCCAGGGTAAAGATAAGGTAGATCGCGATGGCAATCACGAGGATCAGCGCGGTGCCGTAGGGGCTCTTTCCCTCGGGGCCCTCCGGCAGGGGCAGCTTGCTCGGCTTTTCTTCCTTGTCAGACAAAAGTGCGCTCCTTGCTGTGTTCAGGTAAAACTTGGCGCCGCACCGACCCTTCTTTGCAGTTCAGCCCGTCGGGCCGGCGAGTTGTCACTCGCCAAACCAGACGGGCTGAAGCGGCAGGCGATGCTTGGGGCTGCTAGATCAGCTGTAGACCTCGGGCTTGAGGATGCCGATGTAGGGCAGGTTGCGGTAGCGCTCGGCATAGTCGAGGCCGTAGCCGACGATGAACTCGTCGGGCACATGGGAGCCGACGTACTGCGGGTGCACCGCGGGCTTCTTGCCCTCGACGTCCTTGACCAGGAAGGCGGCGACGCGGACGGACTTGGCGCCGCGAGCCTCGAGCATGCGGATCAGGTAGGAGAGCGTGAGGCCGGAGTCGAGGATGTCCTCCACGATGAGCACGTCGCGGCCCTCGATCTTTGTGTCGAGGTCCTTGACGATGCGGACGACGCCGGAGCTCTTTGCGCCGTCGCCGTAGCTCGAGACGGCCATGAAGTCGATGGCGATCGGGCAGTCGATGGCGCGCATGATGTCGGCGGTAAAGACGACCGCGCCCTTGAGCACCGCCACGATCAGCGGGTTCTTGCCCTTATAGTCCTCGGTGATCTCGGCGCCCATGCGGGCAACGATGTCCTTGATGTCCTCTTCGCTGAGCACGACTTCCGAAACGTCCGGGTGCAGTGCCTCCATGAGCGTCCCCTTCCTGGGATTGTGCGCGTGGGTGGCGCGACGCCTTTCGCGGCGCCTGCCGATACAGGTCATTAGGATACACCGTGGGCGCGCCGCCCGAGGATACGAGCATGCTTTTATCGCAACCGGCGGCCGAACGGCGCTTCGGGCGCGCCGCGCGGCCCTTGGCGCAAAGAAGGGCTATTCGGCGCGGCTCGCGAGCGTCAGCTCGAGCATGGTCCGCGTCGCGGGCGTCACGCGGCAGCGCTCGTCGGCCCGGATCCCCCCGACCCAGACCACCGCGCCCGCGGGAGCCGTGCGGACCACAGGCACACAAGGCTTCTCGGCAGCGGGCACGCGCGCGGAGTTGAGCAGGTCGGACAGCTTTTTCGACTGGCCGTGCATGCCGAGCGGGCAGAGCACGTCGCCGGGGCGCGGGCCGTCGACCCAGAGCCGGCCGCCCACGGTGGCGTCGATATCGGCGGCCGCGGCGTCGAGGAGCACCGACTCGCCCGCCCACTCCAGGCCGTGGGCCCGTGCGAGGGCGGGAAGGTCCGTCGCCTCGGGCGCGGGAAGCAGGCGCGCTCGGAGCACGCGCCCGCCGGGAAGCTCCAGCTCGCCCGTGGCGCCCGCGCCCTCGTCCGCCCCGGGGACCTCGAGCCAGGCAGCGCACGCCTGGCTCGCCGCCGCGCGGCCACGAAGCACGAGCAGGCCGTAGCCCACGCGGGCGTCGACGCCCATGGGGATGGTGGCAGAGCCCTCCCCCGCGGCAACGATCCGCAGCACGGAGGCTATGTGACGTGCCTCGAGGCGCGCCTCGGGGCACACCTCGAGGATTGCCGCGCGCACGACACGGCGCGCAATGGCCACCTCGGTCGCGGCGAGCCGCGCGGCGTCAAGCGCCATGAGGCCCGGGTCGGCGCGGCGCGTGAGGTCGCGCAGGGCTCGGGCGGCAACCGACGTGAGGTAGGCGTCCTCGTCCGAAAGGATGTCGCAAGTGGTGGCGAGGCTCGCCGCCAGGCGCGGGTTGCGCTTCTTTGCGATGGGTAGGACCTCGTGGCGCACGAACGCGCGCAGGTAGCGGGTATCGGCGTTGGTCGCGTCCTCGCGCCAGACGATGCCGCGCATGCGTAGCAGCTCGCAGAGCTCGTCGTGGGTCCTGTCGAGCAGCGGGCGCACGATCCGGTTGCGCCGGCGAGGGATCGACGAGAGCCCGGCGGCCCCCGTCCCGCGGATCGCGTTCATAAAGAAGGTCTCGGCGCGGTCGTCGGCGGTGTGCGCGGTCAGGATCCGCGCCGCCGAGCGGGGGCAGCCGACCTCGGCGCACAGCTCGTTGGCCAGCTCGACGGCGGCGGCGTAACGGGCGAGGCGGCCCGCGTTCTCGACGTTGCCGTCGCCCGCGGCCGCGAGCTCGGCCACGTCAACGCGGCGCACGTCGCACGGGACCCCGAAGCGCGCGGACAGCTGACGGACAGCCTCCTCGTCCTCATCGGCGTCCAAGCCCCTGAGCTGGTGATTCACATGGAGGACGTGCAGGCGCTCGCGCGCAATGCGCGCCTCGCCCCGCCCGTCGTCGATGTCGAGCACAGAGGTCGCGGCGAGTACGAGCAGCGCCGTCGAGTCCGCGCCGCCCGACACCATGAGCACCACCGGCGCCGCGAGCTCGGCGTCCGCCTGGCCGCTCGGCCGCTCGAACCTTTGCAGTGGCGTTGCGTATCTGCGCGAGACGCTCGGCATTGTTGTCTCCCCCGACGTGTATTGTGTCCATTGGCAGTTTAGCGTTACGAGAGGAACTTGATGTACCCGCAGATTCACCTGCATGTGCTCGCGAGCGGCTCCAAAGGCAACGCCGCGCTGGTAGAGGGACCCGACGGCTTCGTGCTCGTGGACTGCGGAATCACGCGCAGGTCGCTCATCGCCCGTAGCCGCGAGCTCGGGCTCGACCTCGACCGCGTGCGGGCGGTCCTTCTGACCCACGAGCACGGCGACCATACCCGCGGGCTACCCGTTTTTGCCAAGCACTTCGACGGCCCGATGTTCGCGACGGCAGGCACGGTCGGTGCCCGCAAAGACCTCTGCGACCTGCCCTTCTCCATCGTCGGACACGCAGACGAGCTCGACCTTGCCGGCATGCACGTCAGGCTGTTCCCCACAAGCCACGACGTCTGCGACCCGATGTGCTTCCGCTTCGAGACCGACGACGACGCGCTGGGGTACTGCACCGACACCGGGGTGCTCACGCCCGAGGCCGCAGACGCGCTCTTTGGCGTGCGCATCCTCGCGCTCGAGTCCAACCACGACGAGCGCATGCTCGCCACGGGCCCCTACCCCGCGTTCCTCAAGTCGCGCGTGGGCGGCGACCACGGGCACCTCTCGAACGCCCAGGCGGCCGAGGCGCTGCGCGACCTCGTGGACGAGGACACCGAGACCGTCGTGGCCATGCACCTCTCGCAGGAGAACAACCGCCCGAGCGTGTGTGTGCGGACGCTCGCCGCGGCGGTGGGCGCCGAGGCCGTGGGCGACGCGTGGACCGAGGCGCGCACGCCCGACGGGCTTCTTTCCATCTGCGCGGCGTCGCAGGACTGGCCCGCGACCATCTGGTAGCGCCCTTCTTTGCAAAGAAGGGCGACACAAAGGCAGCCCGCCCGACCTGGCAAGAATAACACCAGGTCGGGCGGGCTGTTTTTGGCTTAACTAGCCTTGCGTCGCAGGAGTTCCGAAATCCGCGAAAGCTAGTCGATGGAGATCTTCGTGACGTTGGCCTTCTCGTCCTGCTTGGGGACGTTGACGGTCAGGACGCCGCCCTCGAACTTGGCGGACAGGCCCGCGGTCGCAGCATCCTTGAGGTAGACGCCGCGCGTGGCGCTCCACTCGCCGGTCTCCTTGTACAGGAAGTTCTTGCTCTTCTGCTCGTCGGATTCCTTCTTGTCCACGCTGATGGACAGACGGCCCTCGTTGAGCTCGACGTCGATCTCCTCGCGCTTCACGCCCGGGAGCTCGGCGGAGACGACATACTTATCGCCGGCGTCCTCGACGTCCATCTTGAAGGAGCCCTCGTTGGAAAGCTGGGCGAGCGGCGCACCAAAGAAGTCGTCGAAGCCCTCGAACGGCCAAGTGCGAAGACCACGGGCGAGACGATCGTAAGGAACCATGCTAGACATAGTAACCACTCCTTTGCTTACCTTGGGCGCCCTGGTGTTTCGGCGCCCCTTGTTACATAGTTACTTATGCCCCGCGTGCCGGGTTCTAAACCATAAATCGCAAGTTTTCTTAGCGACATATACTCATCATATCTAAGTGCGTTCGACTTAGGTTTGGCCTTGTGTGGAATCGTCTCACTCGGCAGCCGCCCGAAGCCTGCGCTAAAATGGACGCATTGTTGGTCAGACGACTCCGGAGATCTTATCCATGGGCGATGCAAACGAGTACGAGGACGCAAAGATTCCGCAGGTAGACGACGAGCCTATGCCAGAGGCACCGAGGCACCAGGCGCCCGAGCACCCTGCGTACGTCCGCCAGCGCCCGGCCCACCGCAGCGTGGGCACGGTGAGCGACTTCGACGACTCCGGCAAGGAGGCGCCCACGTCGATAGCGCACGACTCCGGCTACACCAACCGCGGCCCGCTCGTGGGCGCAAACTCATACCGCAGGTCGCGCTCCGATGCCGAGAAGCTCCGCCGCGATCTCCACTACGGCCAGTACCTCGAGATCCCCAAGGGCAGGCGCGATATCTTCGTCAAGCGCGAGCGGAGCTCCAACATAAAGACGTTCCTTGCCCTTGTGCTCGTGCTTGCCATCCTTGCCGTGGCGGTGTACTTCATGTGGCAGTACATGCAGACGAACTGGGGCGCCGCCGGCATCAGCCGCTAGCCTCGGCGGACTAGGCCCAAGGGTCGCGCTCGAAGAGCGGCTCGTTCACGGGGCGACGGTCGGAATACGGGTCGTAGCCGTCGTCGTCCTCGTTCTCGGCGCGGATGAACTCGCGGCGCTCCTCCTCGGCGGCGCGCGCGGCGGCGTCTTTCTTGCCCGCTCCTAAAATCGGTTGCGAAGGCTTACTCGGCATTGGAGCTGCCCCCTTTCTGCGAGACGACGGATGCGTCGTACAGGTTCGCGTACGCGATGAGCTTGGCGGGGCTGTTGCCGAACTGCGAGAGGTCCACTGCCCCGGAATAGCGGCTCTTTAGGAATGCCATGACCACGACGTTGGTCTGCCCCTCGGGCCCTCCGATGAGGACGGCCCACGAGCTCTGCCAATCCTCGC
This sequence comes from uncultured Olsenella sp., assembly GCA_900540955.1. Taxonomy (GTDB): domain Bacteria; phylum Actinomycetota; class Coriobacteriia; order Coriobacteriales; family Atopobiaceae; genus Paratractidigestivibacter. The sequence goes on along the minus strand of UQIF01000035.1, from coordinate 6,331 downwards.
CGAACGCGCAGATGAAGTGGCGCCCGTCCGCGGCGTAGCCAAGGCCCTCGAGGTCGGAGGCCGTGCAGGTCTCCTTGAGGCCCGTGAAACCGCACGCGTTCATGACCGCGCGGACGCCGTCGGCCGACTCGGACAGCGCGCCCTGCGGAGCCGCACCCGGGGCGTAGACGTAGCGCACGCCGCTGATGGGGGCGCCTGCTGCCAGGACGTCGTCGGACTTATTGCCCGCGTAGGAACCGACCTCGGGGTTGGCGGTGAAGGTGATCATGTTGCCGTCGGCGCCGGTGTACACCGCGTGCGCATCGCCGTTCGAGAAGGTCGAGCCGTAGGTGAGGGCGTACTTCTCGTCCTCCATGTACTTCGCGACCTCGCTCGACGTGCACGAGAAGTACTGCGCCAGCGCCTCGACGGCATCGGGGTACGGGCTCGAGACCTGGAGCTCCACAGTGTCGCCCTCGGAGGCCTGGGTGCCGGCCTCGGGGCTGGTCTCGATGACCTCATTGTGGGGCTTCTCGGACTTGACGAAGTTAACGTGGGCCGTGAGGCCGGCCTTCTCGATAGCGGCCTTGGCGTCGCCGACGTTCTTTCCCACGACGGAGGGCACCACGTACGGGGTGGCGACCGAAAGGGTGATCTCGTCGGTCGACTTGAACTCGGTGCCCTCGGCGGGCTCGACGGAGACCACGGTGCCCGCAGCGGCGTCGGAGTTCACGGGCTGGATGTGGATGTTCACGGCGCCGGCGGCCAACAGCGCCTGCTGGGCATCCTCCATCGGCTGGCCCGTGACCTGCGGAATCGTGCGCGCAACCGCGACGGTGATGGTTGCGCCGCCCTTGGTCTCGGCGCGCTTGCCCGGCTCGGGATCGCAGGCGATCACGGTGTCGATGCCGTCGTCGGCGGTCGCCTCGACCACCGTAACCTTGAAACCGGCGGCCTCGAGGCGCTCGGTCGCCGTCTGCTGATCAAGCCCGACGACGAGCGGCACGGTGTGACCGCCCCAGTACTCGTGCTCGTAGGTGTACCAGGCGCCGGCGCCCATCGCGGCAAGAACGAAGATGACGGCGAGGACCACGCCCCAGATGGGCAGGCCCTTCTTTTTTGTGCTCTTTACCGGGGACTCGAGGTCGACAGGCCGGCGCGCGGTCGTGAGGTCGCCGAGGTCGACGGGCGAGGCGTACGGGTCGCCGAGGACGTCGATGCCGTCGGGCGCGGGCGCGGCGGCAGCGGCCGGCGCGACGGTGGTCGGCACCGGGTCGGGAAGCGCGGCCGTCTGGGCGGCGCGGGGCGGGAGCTCGGTCGTGGGCAAATCGCGCAGGCGAGAGGTCATGGCGGCGGAACGGGGCACCGGGGCAGGCGCGCCGCTTGCCGGCATAAAGACGGTTTGGTCGCCGGTGGCGCCCGGAGCGCCGCCCATGAGCTGCGTCTTGTTGGGATCTTGGGTATCCATGGCGGCCTCCTGGGTCGCGTAGATTCGCTAACCTCAACATCGTAGCGCGAAATCGTGCGGGGGCGACGACGGCAGGCGGCCGGCAGCCGACGGAGTGCCTGAGCGAAGAAACCCGCGGTTCCAGCTTTGTGCATCGGCTGGAACCGCGGGTTTCTTCGCAAATTGAGGCTGAGACTGGGCCTTTTTGAGCGCCGCAGGGCTGGAACCTGGGGTTTCTTCGCAGCGCAACGCTGGAAAGAAGCCCCAGCGCCCCGGCCCACCGTCCCGGCCAGGCTGAAATCACAGGTAGGGGGCTACTCGACGGAGTCGGGCTCGACGGCCTCGCTGGCCTGCGCGTCGCGGGCGGCAAAGAGCTTGTCGTCTGCGCCGACGTCGACCTTCACCGTGTCGCCCTCGTGGACGTCGCCGGCGATGATCAGGTTGGCGATGTTGTCCACGACTTGCCGCTGGATCAGGCGCTTGAGCGGACGCGCGCCGTAGACCGGGTCGAGGCCGTCCATGGCCAGGGACTGCACCGCCTCGGGCGTGAGCTCGAGCTTGATGCGGTCGCGGTCGAGGCGCTCGCGGACGTCCTTGAGCTGGATGTCCACGATCTTCTCGATATCGGAGAAGCCCAGCGGGCTGAAGACCACGATGTCGTCAATGCGGTTGAGGAACTCGGGCTTGAACTGCCCGCGCAGCGCCTCCATGGCCTGCTTGCGGCCCTCCGCCGCGTCGCCCGACGCGCCCGCGCCGGCGATGAACTGGCTGCCGACGTTGGACGTCATGATGATGATCGTGTTCTTGAAGCTGACCACGCGACCCTGGCCGTCGGTCAGGCGGCCGTCGTCGAGCACCTGGAGCAGGATGTTGAACACGTCGGGGTGCGCCTTCTCCATCTCGTCCATGAGGATGACGGAGTACGGGTGACGCCGCACGGCCTCGGTGAGCTGGCCGCCCTCGTCGTAGCCCACGTATCCCGGGGGCGCGCCGATGAGGCGCTGGACGCTGAACTTCTCCATGTACTCGGACATGTCGATGCGCACAAGCGAGCGCTCGTCGTCGAACAGGCACTCGGCGAGCGCCTTGGCGAGCTCGGTCTTGCCCACGCCGGTGGGGCCGAGGAAGAAGAAGCTGCCGATGGGGCGGTCGGGGTCGGAGAGCCCGGCGCGGCTGCGGCGCACGGCGGCGGCCACGGCGCGCACGGCCTCGTCCTGGCCGATCACGCGGCGGTGCAGCTCGTCCTCGAGACTCTTGAGCTTATCCATCTCGCCCTGCATCATCTTTGACACGGGCACGCCGGTCCACGCGCTCACGACCTCGGCGATCTCCTCGGAGGTGACCTCCTCCTTGAGCAGGCCGCCAGCCTCCTGCTTGGCGGTCAGGGCCTGCTCGGCGGCGTCGTAGTCGCGCTGCAGCGCGGGGATGGTGGAATAGCGCAGCTCGGAGGCGCGGGCAAGGTCGCCCTCGCGCGTGGCGCGTTCCATGGCGGTCTTGGCGTCCTCGATCTGGGACTTCAGGTCCTGGACACGGTCGATCGCGCCCTTCTCGTTTTGCCAATCCGCCTTCATGCGGTCGAGCTTCTCGCGGGTCGTCGCGATCTCGCCCTGAAGGGTAGCCAGGCGCTCCTTGGAGGCGTCGTCCTCCTCCTTCATGAGGGCCTGCTCCTCGATCTGCATCTGGGTGAGCTGGCGGTCGACGGCGTCGATGTCGGAGGGCATGGAGTCGAGCTCCATGCGCAGGCGGCTGGCGGCCTCGTCGACGAGGTCGATGGCCTTATCGGGCAGGAATCGGTCGGATATGTAGCGGTTCGAGAGGTCCGCCGCGCTGACCAGGGCCGCATCGGTGATGCGGACGCGGTGGTGCTGCTCGTAGCGGTCCTTCAGGCCGCGCAGGATCGAGATGGTATCCTCAACCGTGGGCTCGCCGACCATGACGGTCTGGAAGCGGCGGGCGAGCGCCTGGTCCTTCTCGATGTACTTGCGGTACTCGTCGAGCGTCGTCGCGCCGATGGCGTGCAGCTCGCCGCGGGCCAGGGCCGGCTTCAGGATGTTGCCGGCGTCCATTGAGCCCTCGGTCGCGCCCGCGCCCACGATGGTGTGCAGCTCATCGATAAAGAGGATGATGCGGCCGTCGGACTTCTCGACCTCCTTGAGCACGGACTTCAGGCGCTCCTCGAACTCGCCACGGTACTTGGCGCCGGCGACGAGCGCGCTCATGTCGAGCTCGACGAGGTCCTTGTCGCGTAGGGTGGACGGCACGTCGCCGTTGACGATGCGCTGGGCCAGGCCCTCGACGATGGCGGTCTTACCGACGCCCGGCTCGCCGATGAGCACGGGGTTATTCTTCGTGCGGCGGCTGAGCACCTGAATGGTGCGGCGGATCTCCTCCACACGGCCGATCACGGGGTCGAGCTTGCCCTGGCGCGCGAGGTCGCAGACGTTGCGGCCGTACTTGGAGAGGGCCTCGAACTCGGTCTTGGAGTCCTGGCTCGTCACGCGCTCGTCGCCGCGCAGCTCGGAGTAGGCGGCCTCGACGCGCTTGCCGGTGATGCCGGCGGATTTGAGGATGCTGCCCGCGTCGGTCTTGTCGTCGGCCAGGGCGCAGAGCAGGTGCTCGGTCGTCACGTAGGAGTCGCCGAGCTTGGTCGCGAGCTTCTCGGCCGCGTTGGCAACGCGCACGAGGTCGTTGCCCACGCCAGGCTGGGAGGCGTCGCCCGAGACGCGCGGCTGGCGCGCGATCGCGGCGTCTACCTGCGACTCGATGGCGCGCGGGTCTGCGCCCACGCGCTCGATGATGGCGGAGAGGTTGTGCTCCCCGCTGGAAAGAAGGGCCTTCAGCAGGTGCAGCGGCGTGAGCTCGGACGCGTTGGCGTCCGTCGCGATGCCGACGGCGGCCTGCAGGGCCTCCTGGGCGGTTACTGCCCACTTGTCTAGTCTCATACTGATCACCCTTTCTGGGTCGCCGCGTCGGGGCGCTCGGGCTCCGCACGGCCCGTCGTTTATCAGTACGAGTTATGCCCTCTAAGCGTGAATGCTATACAAAATCTAAGTGTGTACACATTAGGTTTACGATAGTCGCGCCTGGTGGAGATGTCCGGCCAGCCGCCGCGGTCGGCTGGCGGTCAGATTGCCCCGATTAGTGTACATTTCCTAACCCGAGTGCGTTTCTTACCAGGCATTTCTTCTTGCCGGGGTTAGGATATGCACACTATTTACCCGCTATGGCCTTTGGAAAGAAGGGCCGTCGCATCGGCACCCGGTCCGCCAGCCGTGCATGCGGCGCAACCACAAAGGCCGCCACGCCAAAAAGCATGGCCAAACAGACCGTCAGTCCAATGCCCCAAAACGACCCCTCAAGCCACGCGCCCCACGCAACGCTCGGGAGCCTCGTTAGCAGGTATAGCGGGTTGACGGCATCGAGCGTGCCCCCGAGCGCCCGAACAACCTCGTAGACGAACGAGTACTCCCCTTGGGCAACCGTCAGGCCAAACAGCAGCTCTATGAGCAGCGGGACGGCCGAAGACCCGAGCAACCACCTGAGAAGAACAAACGAGGCGGCGCCAAACAGGCATATGGCAAGAAGAGCCGCACAGCACAGCGCCAGAACCAAACCGAGGCTCGGCTTAGTCTCCAGAACATGCCCCGCCTTATATGCAAAATAGGAACTTCTTTCCGAAAATGAGAGCAGCGCAAGATCCGATGCCCCCACACCGATCAGGCCAGAGACGCAAATCAGCGCGAACTCAGCAAGCCCCACCCCCAAAGCTGCCCGAGCCGCCGAGCACAACTCCTCCGCGCAAAGCCGACGCCAGCTTCCCGAAAGAACAACATACTGAGCGCTGCGCTCACGCTCCCAAAGCACCGAAAGCATCGAGCATTCGACCCCGACGGCCAAAAACCACGAGCACGAGATCGGACCCTCCCCGCTGATCGACTGAATGATCAAATCGGCAAAGCACGGAGCCGTCCCCTTTTGAAAAGCGTCCAGAGTAAAGCTCAGCTGAACGTAGCGAATAACCACAAAGCACGCAGCCGCAACGAGCAGGGCGGCCAACGGTACTTGTTTTCTTCTCATCGCGTGCCCACCAGCCAATCGCGTCGCCAAGAAACGAATGCTCCGACCAGGATCAATAAAAGCGAGAGCGCCGCAGATGCCGCTGTCGCCGCGGGCACCGCAGCGACGCCTTGCCAGATCCACGGGCTTCTTTCCAGCATCATCCAGGACGGCGGGAGCGCCGCCCAAGGACCGATGAACGCAAGGGTTGAATAAACAAACGTCAAGCAAAAACCGACGACTGGCCCAGCAAAAAGGGACGCCACCGCCTGAGCAAGGAGCAGAGCGAGCAATGAGGCAAGCTCAAGGACAATGATCCCCGGTGCCCCCTCCCCGATCCGCGCACCGAGGCCTAGAGCGGCCACGGAGCATGCAGCCAACGCAAAAAGGATCCAAGCGGTCGCAATCGCCATCACAACGATGCATATCCCTAGCCACGCTTTTACCGATGACCCGATTCGTAGAGTCACTTGGACGCCCCAACGACCACGGCTCAGCGCCATCACCGCGGCGCATGCGGCCTGCGCGCCTGCGACCATGAGCAGCCAGTCCAGAGGGACCAGGACCCTGCCGCCAACAGGATAGGCAACCCCCGCAAAGAAAGAGCGAAGCACGCCGTCGGCCTCGGCCGCACCGTATACCCCAGGACCCTGCCCGTAGGACAGAAACGCTCGAAGCGCAAAAAAGACGATCACTCCAAGCGCAAGCCCTGCATAAGCTGCGTTTCTGAATATTCTCATATGACTTCGAACTCCTCTATGCGCCTATAAAGAAGGGCCGCCGAGGCCGCCGCGTGAACTGCCTCCCATTTCTTGGACAGGGAAATAAAAGTCCGAGGAAAGGGAGGCT
>UQIF01000034.1 GCA_900540955.1 uncultured Olsenella sp. | reverse complement strand
GACGGGGGATTTTGTCCCAAAATGTGGAGCGGCTCCATAAAGTGGGACAAAATCCCCCGTCCCTTTTGTCCCAACGCTAGAAGCGATTGAGGCGGCTGCGGAGATTCTCGACGACGAAGCCGAGGCCGTTGGTGCGGACGCGATACGCGGCCTCGCCGGCGAGATAGCCGATGCGCGCGAGCTTGTCCTCGCGCGGAGCCTCGACGCCGCGGACGCGGGCAAAGAATTGCTTTGCGGTGGGGGAGAGCGCGACCAGGCCGAACACGCGCTCCGGCTCCAGGCGCGCCATCGAGCGTCCGACGAGCTCGCGCACACCCGCCGCGTCCTCACCCGCGGCGCTCACGGTGATCAAGGCGTAGTTGACGCCGCGCAGGGCGAGCGCGTCGAGCACGCGACTGTCCTCGACCCCCAGGCGCTTCGCGGCGTCCATCATCTCGTTCCAGCGGGTCAGCGGCGTGGCGGGAGACTTTGCCGCAAGCGCCTCGGCGTCGTTGAGATCGTGCTCGCGGTAGAAGTAGAGCGGCTCGTCGACGTAGGCGATGGCGTCGGTGGCGCAGAGCGTCTCGACGAGGAAGGGGTTGTCGGTCCATCCGGCGCCGGGGACCTCGCGGAACCGCACGCCCGCGCGGGAAAGAAACTCGCGTCGGTACATGCCTGCCCAGATAGCGGGGTGGTGGAGCAGGAGCTCAGCCCCGTCGCCTATGCAGAAGGGCTGGGACTTCGGCCTCACGCGATGGAGGTACGGGCAGCTCACGCGCTTCTCGCCGGCGCCCTTCTTGCCAGCGCCCGCGCTAGCGTCAGCGTCAGCGCTGCTCGCGTCCGCGCCCGCCCCGAACACGCGCCAGTACGCGCACCTCACCACGTCGACGGCCCGTTCGCCCGCGTCCTCGACGCCGGCGGCGCACGCCACGAGCTTCTCGTACATCGTAGGGTCCAGGTAGTCGTCGGGCTCGACGATGGCCACCCACTCGCCGTCGGCCAGCGCAATCCCGCGGTTGCAGGTCGCGCCGTAGCCCTCGTTCGCCTTGTCGACGACGACGATGCGCGGATCGCGCGCCGCGTGGTCGTGGGCAATCTGCGAGCTTCGGTCGGTCGATCCGTCATTCATGCAAATGATCTGCAGGTCAGCATAGGTCTGGGCCTCGATGCTCAGAAGGCACTGATCGAGCGTCGAGGCCACGTTGTACATGGGGACGACGATGGAGACCTTGCCTTGGCCGGTGTTGCTCATGTGCCCTCCTTCGGGCGTCGGCACCCGTGCCCGCCCCTCGCAGCCTGCTCCCCTATAATAAGGCACCAAGGCAAACCCACCGATTGGACGACCCGCTTCATGAACCGCCCCGCCATCGTCATCGTTACCTTCAAGCGCCAGGAGCTCCTGGCGCAGCTGCTGGACTCTATCGAGAAGTCCAGCGTGGCCCCGTGGCGCGTCGTCGTCGTGGACAACGAGAACTCCGCGGCGACGGGCGACATCGTGCGCAGCTTCGAGTCGCGCGCGAACGCCCTGTGGGGCACGACAGACGACGACCCCGACGCCGAGGGCGGCACTTCGCGCGCGGTTTACATGCCGATGGAGGAGAACACCGGCGGCGCCGGCGGCTTCTCGGCAGGCGTGCGCCGCGCCTACGAGCTCGGCGCCGAGTGGTTCTGGGTTATGGATGACGACGTCGCCGTCGAGCCCGACGGCCTGGCCAAGCTCGCGCGCTGGTCGGAGGAGTCCGAGGCCATCATGGGCACGCGTCGCGACTTCGACGGCGGGCACTTCTTCTGGCAGCATCGGTTCTGGACGGGCCTTGCCATCTACAACCCGCTGTCACGCGACAGCTGGCGTCCCGGCGAGCGATATAAACTCTGCAATGTCCTGTGTTTCGAGGGCAGTTTCTTCTCGCGCCGAGTGGTGCAGAAGGCCGGCCTACCGGACCCGCGCTTCTTCATTTACCTCGACGATGCCTGCTTCGGCTACGTCGCGAGCAAGGTCACCAACGTCTACTACGTGCCCGACGTCGTTTTGAGCCGCCGCCGCGAGGTCGCCAACAAAGAGATCGGCTCGGTGCGCCAGCTCAACTCCGCGAGCGATATGACGCGCTACTACATCACGCGCAACCGTGCCTACCTCGCCCGCTACTTCAAGGTCTACGGAGACTACAACCCCGCGCTCTACGCCGTGGGGACCATAGCGAACTTCTCGAAGGAGCTCCTGCGCATCCTCATCGTCGACCGCGATCACCTGAAGAGCGGCTGGGCTCGCCTGTGGGCCGGGTACAAGGACTCGCGCGCCATCCTGCGCGACCCCGACTGGGCGCCGATGCACCCGCTGGGGTAGCGCGGCGCTTCTTGCCGGCGCCGCACCGCCGGGGCCTTATGCCCGAGTCTCCCGCCGATAACATACCCCCCACCGATTGAAGCCGCCCTTCCGTAGACGGCAAATCCTCGCCCGCCGACGGTGCCTTGCATGGGTCGAGCAGGTCGCGCGGGGTACAATTACATGGTTTGAGCGCGGTATGCCGGTCGTGGGGACCGGCGCCGCGCCGCATGGCAGTAAAAGCAGGAGAGGAGTTCGTTAATGTACAAGATCCTCGACAAGACGCAGTTCTCGGAGAAGGTGTTCAAGTTCCGTATCGAAGCGCCCGCGATGGCCAAGCATGCACATGCCGGCCAGTTCCTCATGGTGCGCGCGAACGAGACGGGCGAGCGCGTGCCGTTCACCCTGGCGGGCTGGAACGCCGAGGAGGGCTGGGTCGAGTTCATCTTCATGGTGATCGGAAAGACCACCGAGATGCTGTCCACTTATGAGGCCGGCGACTCCATCAAGGACGTCACCGGTCCTTTGGGCATGCCCACCGAGATGGCCGAGGGCCCTTGCGCCGTCATCGGCGGCGGCGTCGGCCTTGCGATCGCCTTCCCCGTGGCCAAGCACCTGGTCGAAACCGGTCATGAGGTGCACGCCATCATGGGTGCCCGCACCAAGGACCTCCTGCTGCTTGAGGACCAGTTCCGCGAGCTGCTCGACAACGACCACATCCACATCACCACCGACGACGGCTCCTACGGCGAGAAGGGCGTGGTCACCGCCCCGCTGGAGCGCCTGCTCCAGGACAAGGCCGTCACGCAGGTCTTCTGCGTCGGCCCCGTCCCGATGATGAAGTTCTCCGCCCTCACGGCCGAGAAGTACAACACCCCCATCACCGCCAGCCTGAACCCCATCATGGTCGACGGCACGGGCATGTGCGGCTGCTGCCGCGTCGAGGTCGACGGCCAGACGAAGTTCGCCTGCGTCGACGGCCCCGACTTCGACGCCACCAAGGTCGACTGGAACGACCTTCGCGCGCGTCAGGCCGCGTACCTTACCGAGGAGGGCCAGTCCCTCAAGGCCTATGAGGAGGCGAACTGCGCATGCCACAGGTAAATGGTCGTTTTGTCCCGGACATGAAGTCCCCGCGCACCAAGGACAACGAGGAGCCGGCCGCCGAGCGCGCCTGCGATTTCCGTCCTGTCGATAAGGGCTTCACCGAGGAGATGGCGCTGGCCGAGGCCGAGCGCTGCATGGATTGCAAGCGCCCGTTCTGCGTCGAGGGCTGCCCGGTCAACATCAACATCCCGAAGTTCATCGAGCAGATCCGCGCGAAGAACTACGGCGGCGCCCTGGACGTCATCCGCGAGGAGTCCATGCTCCCCGCCATCTGCGGCCGCGTCTGCCCGCAGGAGAACCAGTGCGAGGGCAAGTGCGTCCGCGGCAAGAAGGGCGAGCCTGTTGCCATCGGCCAGCTCGAGCGCTTCGTCGGCGATCAGCCTGAGCTCGCCTCCAAGCCCGTCATGAAACCCAAGAACGGCAAGAAGGTCGCCGTCGTCGGCTCCGGCCCCTCCGGCATCACCTGCGCCGGCGAGCTCGCCCGCAACGGCTTCGAGGTCACCGTCTTCGAGGCGTTCTTCACCGGCGGCGGCGTGCTCGTCTACGGCATCCCCGAGTTCCGTCTGCCGAAGGCCGTCGTCAAGCGCGAGATCGACGGCCTCGAGGAGATGGGCGTCCACTTCGAGTACAACTCCGTCGTGGGCAATATCACCACTGCCGACGAGCTCTTTGAGCAGGGCTTCGACGCCATCTACGTGGCCACCGGCGCCGGCCTGCCCAAGTTCCTCAACGTCCCCGGCGAGAACCTCCCGAACGTCTTCTTCGCCAACGAGTACCTCACCCGCGTGAACCTCATGAAGGCGAACAACTTCCCCGAGTACGACACGCCGACCAAACACGGCAAGAACGTCGTCGTCTTCGGCGGCGGCAACGTCGCCATGGACGCCGTCCGTACCGCCAAGCGCCTGGGCGCCGAGCGCGCGATCATCGCGTATCGCCGTACCGAGGACGAGATGCCCGCCCGTCGCGCCGAGCTGCACCACGCCAAGGCCGAGGGTGTCGAGGTCATGCCGCTCGTCAGCCCGCTCGAGTTCGTCGCCGGCGAGGACGGCACCGTGTGCGCCGTCAAGGTCCAGAAGATGGAGCTCGGCGAGCCCGACGAGTCCGGCCGTCGTCGCCCGGTGCCCATCGAGGGCGCCATCGAGGAGATTCCCTGCGACGTCGCGATTTCCGCCATCGGCACCAACGCCAACCCCTTCGCAAAGAAGATTGGCGGCAAGATGGAGCTCAACAAGTGGGGCTACATTGTCGCCGACGAGGAGACCGGCCAGACGACCGACCCGCGGATCTGGGCCGGCGGCGACATCGTCACCGGTGCCGCGACCGTCATCCTCGCCATGGGCGCCGGCAAGAAAGCTGCCGCGTCCATCACTGAGGCGCTGACCAAGTAGTTTTCGGTCGGCAGGGGAGCGTATCCCAAAAAACGAGAGCCGGGACAAGCTTGTCCCGGCTCTTTTTTCGTCCTTGTGCGAGTTTGCTTTGCGGGTCGTCTATTTTGCGCCCTCGGTGAGCACGCGCTCGACGATGTCGGCCGCTTCTTGGGCCGTGATCTCGAACTCCTCGAGGAAGTTACCCTTGAGCTCGCGCAGCACGTAGTCTGCGACCTGCATTTTTCCGGGCGGGCGGCCGATGCCGAATTGGACGCGCGCGAAGTTGCGGCTGCCGAGCTTGTCGGCGATGGAGCGCAGGCCGTTATGGGCGTTGAGCCCGCCGCCGAGCTTGACCTTTACCTGGCCCGCGGGCAGGTCGACTTCGTCGTGCACGACGAGGATCTGCTCAGGCTGCACGCGGTGCGCCCGTGCGAGCTTGGACAGGGGGCCGCCCGACGTGTTCATGTAGCTCATCGGCTTGGCGAGGATGACCTCGCGTGCCTCGCCGTCGGTGTCGCGCCAGGTCAGCGTGGCCGTCTGCGCGCCCGCTTCGCTCTTCCAGTACCGTACGCCGTGCCGGGCGGCCAAAAGGTCGACCGTCGCAAAGCCGGCGTTATGGCGCGTGTGCTCATACTCGGCGTCGGGGTTGCCGAGCCCGCACACGATCATGATGGTGGCTGCTTTGGCCATCCGTGCTCCTTTCGGCAAAAACGGGGTCGCCCGCAACGCGGACGACCCCGCAAAAGTGGACCGGGGAACTACCCCTACACCAACTTACAGGTTCAGGCTGCCGCCAAAGATGGTCGAGACGGGCTGGTTGGTGTAGACGCTGTAGATGGCCTCGGCGAGCTCGTTGGCGATGGAGATCGTCTTGATCTTGGAGCCGGGCTTGTTGGCCGCTTCGCAGGGGATGACGTCGGTGACGACGCACTCGACGATGGGTGCCTCCTCGAGGCGCTGGATCGCCGGGTCGGTGAAGATGCCGTGGGTCGCGCAGACGTAGATGTCGCCCGCGCCCATCTCCTTGAGCTTCTTGACGGAGCCGCACAGGGTACCGGCGGTGTCGATCATGTCGTCGTTGACGATGCAGGTCTTGCCCTTGATATCGCCGATGATGCCCATGACCTCGGCCTGGTTGTGCTTCGGGCGGCTCTTGTGGGCGATGGCGACCTCGCAGCCGAGGTAGTCGGAGAGCTTCTTTGCGGCCTTGGCGCGACCCATGTCGGGGCTGACGACAACGGTCTGGGACCAGTCGAAGTCCTTCTGCTTGAAGTAGTCGCCAAGCAGGTACAGGCCGGTGAGGTGCGTCACGGGGATGTTGAAGAAGCCCTGGATCTGGCCCTGGTGCAAATCAACGGTGATCACCTGGTCGATGCCGGCGGCCTCGATGAGGTTGGCCACGAGGCGCGCGGTGATCGGCTCGCGCGGGGCGGCCTTGCGGTCCTGGCGGGCGTAGCCGTAGTGGGGGATGACGGCGGTGAAGCGGCGGCAAGAGGCGCGCTTGGCGGCATCGGCGACGATCAGCGTTTCCATAATGAGGTCGTTGACGTTCTCGCCGGCCATGGTCTGGATAAAGAAGACGTCGTCGCCGCGGACCGACTCGGTGAAGCGCGCGTAGGTCTCGCCGTTGGCGAACTTCTCGGTGGTCAGGCCCTGGAGCTCCAGGTGCAGGATTTCCGCGATCCTCTGGGAGAGCTCAGGATTGCCGGTGCCGGTGTAGAGCTTGATCTCCTTGTCCATGGGCATGGGATCGCTAAGGTTCTCGTACATCTAGATTTCCTTCCTCAGTCGTTCGAGCCTTTTGCTGGCATAGCCTTCCTTTATGAACTGCTCGCTGCGCTCCACGGCAAGAGCGTCGGCGGGCACGTCCTTGGTGATGCAGGAGCTGGCGCCGGTGATCGCGCCTGCCCCGATGGTCACGGGCGCGACCATCATCGTGTCGGAACCGATGAAAACGTCGTCGCCGATGGTGGTGCGGCTCTTGTGGACGCCGTCGTAGTTGCAGGTGATGGAGCCGCCGCCGATGTTGACGCGGGCGCCCATCTGGCAATCGCCGATGTAGGAAAGGTGCGGGACCTTGGAACCCTCGCCGACCACGGTGTTCTTGAGCTCGACGTGGGTGCCGATGTGGGCGCCGCGAAGCACGTGGGCGCCGCCGCGCAGGTAGGCGCGTGGGCCGCAGGTAACGTCGTCGTCGATGGTGACGTCGGTGCAGACGGTCTCCTCGATGGTCACGTTGTTGCCCACGGAGGTGTTGGCCAGGCGCGTGTTCGGGCCGACGACGCAGCCCTCGCCGACCTTCGTCTGGCCCCAGAGCATGGTCATGGGAAGGAGCTCGGTGTCGCGGCCGACCTCGACGTCAGGGCCGACCCAGACGGTCTTGGGGTCGAGCATGGTCACGCCGGAGGCCATGAGCGCGCGGTTGATCTTTTCCTGCGCGAGGGCCGTGAGCTCGGCGAGCTGGATGCGGGAGTTCACGCCGAGGCCCTCGACGTAGTCGGGGCAGTGCGTGATGGTGGTCGCGTGGCCGTGGGCGCGAAGAATCTGCACCATGTCGGGCAGGTAGTACTCGTGCTGGGCGTTGTCGCAGCCCACCTCGCCGATGTACTTGCAAAGAAGCGCGCCGTCGAAGGCATAGCAGCCGGCGTTGCACTCGAGCAGGTTGGCGTCCTGCTCGGGCGTGCAGTCCTTCTGCTCGACGATGCGCTCGACCGAGCCGTCGGGGGCGAGCTCGATGCGGCCGTAGCCGAAGGGGTCGGGCGGGGTCATGGTCAGGACGGCGCAGGCGTGCTCGCCGCCCGCCACGGAGTCGGCGAAGGCGCGGATGGTCTTTGACTCGATGAGGGGGAGGTCGCCGTTCAGCACGACGACGGGGCCCTCCGTGACGCCAGCCGCCTCGATGGCGACGCGGGTTGCGTGTCCCGTGCCAAGGCGCTCGGCCTGCTCGACGCACTCGACATCGGTCTCGGAGGCGAGGTGCGCGCGCACCTCTTCGGCGCCGTTGCCGACGACCACGATGATGCGGTCGGCCCCGGCGCTGCGCGCGGCGCGCGTGACCCACGAGACGAGCGGGCGATCGAGTAGCTTGTGCATTACCTTGGGATGACGGGACTTCATGCGCGTACCCTCGCCGGCGGCGAGAATGATCGCGGTCATGGGCATGAGTTTGCCTCCAAAAGCGAGAACGTTTGCTTGTCCCAGAAAAATACCGTTCCTTATGATAGCCCAGACGCCCGCCCGATGGAGCCAACGTCGGCGCGCATTGTTCGGGATGCGTAAAATCCGCAGGATTGTGGGGTACGGATGAGCTGTGGTGGCGGCAAGGGCGGGCTTATTGGTACAATGTCGGGCGCACAGGGGTATCGTCCAATGGTTAGGACAGTGGTTTTTGGTGCCATCAATGTGGGTTCGAATCCTACTACCCCTGCCATCCGCATGAAAACGGGCCGCTCGTCGACGACGGGCGGCCCGTTGCTTTACGGCCATTCGGCGAGAAACCCAAGGGCAAGAAGTGCCTACAGCTGCACGCCGTCGAACGCGACGCAGAAGGCGTCGAGCAGCAGCACGGCGTAGGTCTGCGCGTCGCCGATGGTGAAGCTGCCGTTAGGGTCGGAGCCCACGGGCAGCTCGATGCGCGCCGCGGGCGGGCGCTTGCGCGAGACCTGCAGCGCGGTCCGCAGGCGCAGCGGCAGCGTGTCCACGTCGTCGAGCGCGACGCTGCCCACGGCCGGCTTGGCCTTGGGGTCGTGCGGCGTGGCCGAGAGCGTGACGAGCGCGCGCACGGCGGGGCTCGCCTCGTCGGCCGTGTTGATGACCTCGATGCCGCAGCTGCTGTTGGTCGCCTCGGCGAGGTTGAGGACGCGGCCCGCGACGTTGCGCGAGATCGGGTCCTCGGCCATGATGCCCAGGCCGATTCCCTCGAGCACGCTCGCGGCGCGCGCGAAGCCCATGGCGCCGGAGGGGTGCGGGCCTGCGGCGGGCTTGCCGCCCCACACGTGCTTGAGGCGCTCGATGGCGTCGAAGGTGTCCTGGAACGCCATGCCGTCGGCAAGCGCGCCGACGCTCTCCTGGAACAGCTTGACCGCTGCCTCGGTGTGGACGCCGTAGCAGCCGTCGACCTCTCCGCACGAGAAGCCCAGGACGTTCAGGCGCTCCTGGAGCTGGCGCACGTCATTGCCGTGGAAGTTGGGTAGCCGCAGGTAGAGCGTGCGGTCTCCGAGCTGATAGCACTCGTCGACGAGCGCGGACCACGTGGGGGCGTCCACCGCCTCGCCGAGGCTGAGCTCGTGGTCGAGGCGGAAGCGCGCGACGGCGGTGGCGGTGGAGCGGCCGAACGCCTGGCCAGAAAGCTCACTTTCGTCGATGCGGTAACCGAGCGACTTCAGCCGCTCCTGGATGTCCTCGACTGCGGCGCCCTGGGCGCCTTCCTGAATGGGTTCCATAAAGTCTCTCCTAGTGCGTTGCCGTCTTCGCTCGGCGGCGAGTTCGAGCGCTAACCTGCGCGCTCCACGAAAAAGTCTGCCATAGATGCGAGCACCCCGCGAGCCTCCGGGGAAATCTCGATGCCGCTAAGGTGCCCCTTGGCCTCGGCCACGAGCTCGCGGGCGTAGGCGCGCACATGGTCGACGGCGCCGGCGTCCTCGATGAGCTCGACGGCGCGCGCGAGGCGGGCGGGGTCTGTGGCCTTGGACTCGAGGATGCCGATGAGCTCGTCCTTCTTTGCAGAGTCGAGGTGCTGAAGCGCCCAGACCACAAGCAGCGTGCGCTTGCCCTCGGTGATGTCGCTGCGGAAGTCCTTGCCTTGAGCGTCGGCGTCGCCGACGAGGTTAAGAAGGTCGTCCTGCAGCTGGAAGGCGAGGCCTGCCGCCATGCCGAAGCCGTCGAGCGCGGCGAGCTGCTCGGGCGTGCCGCCGCCCACGATGGCGCCCGCCACCAGCGGGATGGCCGCCGAGTAGTAGGCGGTCTTGTGCGACGCCATGTAGAGGTAGTCCTCCGGCAGGATGTCCCAGCGGCCGTCGCGGACCCAGCCGAGGTCGAGCGCCTGGCCCTCGATGGTGCGCTCCTCCATCTGGAAGAGCTTCTCCATGACGGCGAGGCGCACGTCGGCGGGGAGGTCCTGGTCGCGCAGCACGTAGCCGAGTACGTCGGCGAGTCCGAGGTCGCCGATGTTGATGGCGACGCCCGTGCCCTCCGTCACGTAGGTGCACGGCTTGCCGCGGCGCAGCTCGGACTCGTCGGCGATATCGTCGTGAATGAGGGCCGCCGACTGGAAGACCTCGATGGCCGCCGCCGCGCTCATGGCGCGCGCCGCCTCGCCGCCCACGGCCTCGCAGCCGAGTAGGCAAAGCGCCGGCCGGGTCCGCTTGCCGCCCGAGGCGGTAAAGCGGGCAAGAGGCGCGTAGAGGAAGCGGTCGAGGTCGGCGGCGGTCGCCTCGGGCGTGCCGGGTGCGCAGGCGGCGGCCGTGCGCGCGAGGTAGTCGTCGATCTGCGGCCGCGTGCGCTGCAGGTAGGCGGCAAAGAGCGCGCCGGGCCTCTCTTCGGCAGGGAAGGCGGCGGCCTCGGCGGCCGTGGTCGCGGCCATGTTCGTCTGGGCGGTCATCGGGTCGGGCACCTACTCGGCGTCGTCGGCGTCGGCGTAGCCGTTGGGGTTCTTGGACTGCCAGTTCCAGGAGTCGCGACACATCTCGCCGATGCCGTACTTGGCCTCCCAGCCCATCTGCTCCTTGGCCTTGGAGCAGTCGGCGTAGTTCTCGGCGACGTCGCCAGCGCGACGCGGGTCGATGACGTAGGGCACGTCGTGGCCGCAGGCGCGGCCGAAGGCCTTGATGATCTCGAGGACCGAGGTGCCGCGGCCGGTGCCGAGGTTGAAGACCTCGACGCCCTCACGGCCGTTCATCCACGCGAGCGCGGCGGCGTGGCCGGTCGCGAGGTCGCAGACGTGGATGTAGTCGCGCACGCCGGTGCCGTCGGGGGTGGGGTAGTCGTCGCCGAAGACGTGGACCTCGGAGCGCTTACCGATGGCGGTCTGCGCGACGTAGGGCAGCAGGTTGTTGGGGATGCCCTTGGGGTCCTCGCCCATGAGCCCTGAGGGGTGGGCGCCGATGGGGTTGAAGTAGCGAAGAAGGACGACGTTCCACTCGGGGTCGGCGGTGTGGAGGTCGGTGAGGATCTGCTCGATCATCCACTTAGTCCAGCCGTAGGGGTTGGTGGCGTTCTTCTTGGGGCTGGCTTCGGTCAAGGGCAGCGAGTCCGGGTCGCCGTAGACGGTCGCCGAGCTGCTGAAGATGATGGACTTGCAGCCGTGGTTGCGCATGACGTCCACGAGGGTGAGCGTGTTGCCGAGGTTGTTGGTGTAGTACTCGATCGGCTTGACCACGGACTCGCCGACGGCCTTGAAGCCGGCGAAGTGGATCACGCGGTCGATGGGGTTCGAGTCAAAGATGCACTCGAGGGCGACGCGGTCGTTGACATCGGCGCGATAGAAGGTGAGGCGCTCGGCGGCGTCTTCGCCCACGATGGCGTCGATGCGGTCGAGGACCTTCTCGGACGCGTTGGAAAGGTCATCGACGATGACGACCTGATAGCCATTCTGGAGGAGCTCGACGACGGTGTGGGAGCCGATGAAGCCGGCGCCGCCGGTGACGAGGACGCAGGTGTCCTTGGGGTCTTTCTTCTCGCTCATTGGGTTCCTTTCGGTTGGGTGGGCCTAAACGGCCATCCTCTAGTATACGTCGAGGCCGCGGCCGGGAACCTTCGGGCTGGGTAAGGCCTTCGTTGGGCGTAGCCGTGCACCGCGGCCGCGCAGCCGTTCACCGAGGGGGGTACATACGCCAAATGCCTGCTGGAACAACGGGTAATCTTGAGGTGTAGTGCGCACGACCGGACCAAGAAAGAGGTGCGTCCATGAATCAGCTCGCCGTCGTCAACGTCCTTATCGCTTTGTTCTACATAGCTGTTCTTGCCGCGTACTTCTTGGCGGTCCGCACCCTTTCGGACATCATTCAGATGAAGGGCTTCTCGCCTGAGCGTCGTTGGCCGCTCTACCTCATCGGCGTCTTTACCACGCCTGTTGTGCTCGGGCTGATTGCCATCGCCGTCCCCGATCGGTCTAGGGGGTAGGCCTGCGTCGGACGGCGCGCGACGTCGCCGTCGCTACTTGCCGGCGGAGGCACCGACAATCAGGTCGAAGCACTCCTTGACGCTGGTGACGTCGGTGCCGATGACCAGCTGGATGGCTTTCCCGTGCGCCACCACGCCGCGGACGCCGACTGCCAGAAAATCACCCACGGGCGCGACGACCCTGGTGTCACGCACCTCGATGCGCAGCCGCGTGGTGCAGTTCATCGCGGACACGATGTTGTCCGCCCCGCCGAGCATGTCGACGACGCGCGCCGCCAGCGCGTTCTTGTCGCCGTGCGCGAGCCGATAGTCCTCCTTGGACGAGAAGTGCACCTCGTCGTCCTCGCGCCCTGGCGTCTTGAAGTCGAACTGCAGGATGAGCATGCGCATGACCGTGAAGTAGATGCCGGTGAAGCACAACCCGACGAGCAGCGCGAGCAGGTAGGTGATGCCGTGGCTCGCGCCGAGGGGGATGAAGTTGAGGGAGGCCATCTCGATGAGGCCGCCGGTAAAGAATCCGTAGGCCCCTAGGACGTTCATGAGCATGGCCATCACGGCCGAGAGCGCGGCGTGCACGACGAACAGCTGCGGCGCGACAAAGAGGAACGTGAACTCGATGGGCTCGGTGACGCCGCAGAGCACCGCGGTCAGCGTGACGGGGATGAGGAGCGCAAGGAGCTTCTTGCGCTTGTCCGGCCATGCGGTGGCGTAGAATGCCGCGGCGATGCCGGGGATGCCGAAGATCTTTGCCCAGCCGGTGGCGGTGATGGCCGCCCACGGCGCGATGCTTGGGATGGGTGCCGAGGTCGCGGCGAGCTGCGGCAGGATGTTTGCCCAGGCGCCGACGATGCCGCCGCTCACCAGCACGCCGTCGTAGTAGAACGGCGTGTAGAGCAGGTGGTGCAGGCCAAACGGCACGAGCATCCGCTCGAGGAACACAAAGATGCCCGTACCCGCCACGCCGGTGCTCATGATCACGTTCTGGAGCCCGGAGATAAGCGCCTGGACGTGGGGCCAGATGAGGGCAGACGCCGCCGCCAGCGGGATCATGGCTGCGAATGAGACCATGTACACGAACGTCGACCCCGAGAAGGTGCCGAGCCACTCGGGGAGCTCGACGTCGAAGAACTTGTTGTGCAGGGCGATGACCACGCCCGAGATGATGAGCGCGCCGATCATGCCCATGTCGAGCGTCTTTATGCCCGCCACCATGGCCAGACCGGAGGCGCGGCCGACCTCGGCCGCATAGTCGACGCCGAGCTCGGGGCCCCAGGTCTGGATGATGTTGCTCAGGAAGTAGCAGAACGTGAGGTAGCCGACGAGCGCCTCCATGCAGCAGCGCGCCTGTTGCTTGCGCGCAAGGCCGATGGGCAGCGAGACGGCAAAGAGCAGCGGCAGCTGGTTGAACACGGTCCAGCCGCCCTCGAGGATGATGCTCCAGCATTTGTGCCAGAGAGTTCCCTCGGCGGCGATGGGGCCGAGGGCGGCCTCGGTTGTGCATAGCGTGCCGACGCCCACGACGACGCCCGCGAACGCGAATAACAGCACGGGCGTGAACATCGCCCCGCCAAAACGCTGGATTTTCTGCATCATGGGCGCTCCCCTCGTCGGGCGCGCCAACGCGTCAGCGGCTACGCCATCGGAGAGGATACCGCCCGGGGAGGTCGTTGCGTGGAGAATATCTACCGTTTGTCGACAAAATGGCTTAAAGCACCCGCAAACGGCCTAAATATGATTTCGAATTCATGCACGGGGAGTACACTCGCGTATTTTGCTCGGTGGTCGGGCGGCGTGTGTCGGCGAGTCGTTTGCGAGAGGGGGGTCCAGATGCCGAAAGCCAGGTATGAGGGAATCTATCGAGAGCTGCGTGGGCGCATTCAGGGAGGCCTTTATGCCTATCGGGATCTGCTTCCCACGGAAAACGAGCTGACCACGGAGTTCTCCTGCTCTCGCAACACCCTGCGCCGCGCGCTGTCAATGCTCGCTGACGAGGCCTTCGTCCAGCCGATTCACGGTAAGGGCGTTCGCGTGATCTGGCGGGAGGAAACCCACAACGTGACGGGCGTCCTCGAGGGCATCGAGTCGTTCGGCGAGTACGCTGCGCGCAACGGGTTGGTGCCGTCGACCCATGTAGAGCTGGTCGAGACCGTTACCTGCGACAAGGCGCTCGCCGTACGCTCCGGGTTCGGGATTGGCGACCTGCTCAAGCACGTCGTTCGCGTGCGAAGCCTCAACGGGAGGGCCTGCCAGATTGATCGCGGCTACTTCCTCGAGTCCGTCGTGCCCGGCATTACCGTGGAAGTTGCCAGGAACTCGATTTACCGCCACCTCGAACAGGAGGTGGGGGTGAAGATCCTCACGAGTCGGCGCACTGTGACCGTGGAGCTCGCCGACGAGGAGGACCGCGACCGGCTTGACCTCGGGCCGTATGGCTGCGTCGCCGTGATCGAGGGGCGCTCCTTCAACTCCGACGGCATCATGTTCGAGTACACGCGCTCGAGGATCCATCCCGAGATCTTCCGCTATCAGCTGACCTCGAGGCGCTGATTCGGATGGACGTCAAGGATCGGTTGCTCGCCGACCTGCGCCGGCGCGGCTACCTTGCCGACGACGCGGGCGCGGGCCGCGGGCTCGCCGTCACGCGCTGGGGCGAGCCGGCCTGGCGTGCGGTGCCCGCGGCGGGGGAGGCCGGCGCCCCGCAGGCGCTCATGGACGCGACTGCGCGGCAGCGGCGCCTCGTCGAGGTGGCGCACGCCGAGCCCGCCTGCGGCGACGACGCCTGTGCCGCGTGGATCGAGAACGTTTTTTCCGCGCTTGAGCTGGGGCTCGTTCGCGGGCATGCGGGCGATTTGTGCAATCGGTACTGCGCGCTCACGGAGCTCGTGGACCTTAGGGTGGGCATGGTCGTGGCGGTGGGGGAGCACCCGTACTCCGCTGCGGGCCGCAAGTATGGGCACGTCGGTCTGTATGCGGGCGACGGCGCGGTGATGGATTGCGTCGAAGGCCGCGTGCGGCGCGCCCCGCTCGACGCGTGGCTTTCGACCTACGGCGTCATGAGTGCCCCGCGCTGGGGCTGGCTTGGCGGGATCGATCTCGGCCTGGCGTGAGCCGCGGCGGAGGCCGAGCCTTAAATCGGCGCGTGGCGCGATGCGCCGCAACGCTGTCTTGCGCTGTTTGTCGCACAAAGTCCAAAAAATAAACGACTTAATTCGAAACCCCTTGGTATCGAGGCGCTAATCGGCCCAGTTTTACTGGAATTCCGGTCGTTTCGGCAGGCTATACCGACGCTTCTCGAATCAAGTCGTTTATTTTTTGGACTTTGTGCGATGGCTGGGCGCGAGGCCCCCGCGATGGGGGCCGGTTGGCCTTACCCGCGCTCGAAGCGCGTGGCTGCATGCAGCATGTTCACCTCGGTAAGCTCGAGCTTGCCGTCGATGTAGGGCTGAAACATCTTCTCGATTGAGCCGACCCCCAGGCTGCAGCCGCCGCAGAAGTCGCAGCTGCCTTCCTCGCAGAAGTTGAGCCCCTGACGGACGATGGCCTCGCGCTGCTCGCGAGTGGTGTCTTTGATAAGGACGCTCTTTGCCATGATTCCTCCCTGGTCGACTGATCGGCCACAGTATAGGTTCGCCGTCGATGTCGATAACCGACGCATACTGTCGAAAACCGATAAAACGCCTTCATTCCGGCCCGCCCTGACTACTCTTATGCTTGTGCGTTGACATGGCAAATACCGCCCGCGACGCGTGGGCGGACAGACGGATTGGAGATCCCTATGGCCGAGGACGCCAAGCAGCACGCGCTGGACAAGCACAAGGAGTGGAAGGGCAAGATCGAGGTCGTGAGCCGCGCCCCCATCTCCACCCCCGAGGAGCTCGCCGTGGCCTACACGCCAGGCGTCGCCGAGCCCTGCATGAGGATCCACGAGAACGTGGACGACTCCTACACCTACACCCGCCGCGGCAACCTCGTGGCCGTCGTCACCGACGGCACCGCCGTGCTCGGCCTGGGCGACATCGGCCCGGAGGCCGGCATGCCCGTCATGGAGGGCAAGTGCGCCCTGTTCAAGACCTTCGCCGACGTCGACGCCTTCCCGCTGTGCGTCCGCTCCAAGGACGTCGACGAGATCGTCCGCACCGTCGAGCTGCTGGCCGGCAGCTTCGGCGGTGTGAACCTCGAGGACATCAGCGCCCCGCGCTGCTTCGAGATTGAGCGCCGCCTCAAGGAGTCCTGCGACATCCCCGTCTTCCACGACGACCAGCACGGCACCGCTGTCGTGACCTGCGCCGCGCTGATCAACGCGTGCCGCCTGACCGGCCGCGAGCTGGCCGACGTCCGCGTGGTCTTCTCCGGCGCCGGCGCGGCGGGCATCTCCATCGCGCGCCTGATGAAGCGCATGGGCGTCCGCGACGTCGTCATCTGCGACCGCCGCGGCGCGATCTACGAGGGTCGCGAGGGCCTGAACCCCGTCAAGGAGGAGGTCGCCTCCTGGACCAACCGCGAGGGCGTGCGCGGCGGCCTGGCCGACGCCGTCAGGGGCGCCGACGTGTTCGTGGGCGTCTCCGCCCCGGGCGCGCTCACCCAGGACATGGTCCGCACCATGGCCGCCGACCCGATCGTCTTCGCCTGCGCGAACCCCGTGCCCGAGATCATGCCCGACGAGGCGCTGGCCGCCGGCGCCGCCGTGGCCGCCACGGGCCGCTCGGACTTCCCCAACCAGATCAACAACGTGCTGGCCTTCCCCGGCATCTTCCGCGGCGCCCTGGACGTGCGCGCCTCCGACATCAACGACGACATGATGGAGGCGGCCGCCTACGCCATCGCCGGCCTGGTTGACGACGACAAGCGCTGTGCGGACTACATCATCCCCGGCGCCTTCGACGAGCGCGTCGCCCCCGCCGTGGCCGCCGCCGTCGCCGAGGCCGCCCGCAAGTCCGGTGTTGCCCGTATCTAGCGGCCCGTCGCCGGGGCTGTCGCACAGCTGCAGGGCCAGGCGCCCGCCAGATCGGAAG
>UQIF01000033.1 GCA_900540955.1 uncultured Olsenella sp. | reverse complement strand
ACTGCGGTGTAGTCCGTGGGAGAGCAGGACGCCGCCGGCCAGCAAGGGGCGTTTTGCTGTTGTATCCAAGTCGCCGGGACGGTCGTTCCCGGGCAAGGCTGAGCCGCCTCCCGCTTCTCGGGCATCGAGAAGCGGGAGGTTTTCTTATGCGCGCCGGTCCCGGGGCGAGGCGCGATGCCGAAGCGAGGCGGGCGGCGGCCGAGCTCTTCTGGCGGGGTAAAGCTTCAAGCTGGCGACTAAGATGTTCTCGGTTTCGCGCGACACCGCGAGACAATGTTTCTTCATTTACCGCTTGTCCGGTGATGAGGCGCTGCCGTTCCTGGACGGGAAGCAGGCCAGATGCGTATGACGGTGGCATGGACTGGCAAGACGCCATGAAGGCGTTCGGGATCATGTCCATGTAACCTTTCGAGAGGTGACGTAAACTCTGCTGCTAGGGCGGTGCCGAGACGCTCGGGCCCAATCTTAGGGCATGCTGAGAGTCCTTCCCCAAGCCTGCGGGCTGGTGTGCATGCAGGCGCACCGATGAGACCTGCCGGGGTTGAGCTGCGCACGGGGCGTTCGTGGAAATCCTCTCGACCACCGCCAACGACTGCGGCCGTAGGCAGCTTGTCGTGTGCCTGCGCGCCGAGCTGGGCGAGAGAATCGTCAACAAGACCGTGCTCAATTTGATGCTCGGAGCAGGTGTCGACTGCGGGATACGCCGCGAGGCCGACTGCCACCACTGCAAATCGTACAGGGGCGTCGTCGGCGAGACCTTCGGGAACGCCGCTGGCAGGGGGCTTCGGCCCCTGCCAGCGGCGGGAGAAGATGGGCGCGGACGCCGCCGAGCTCAAGCAGTCCTGAGACGATGACTTCATCGCTGCGGTCTACGACTTCCGAAGCAAGGGGATGGCCGCGTGGGCGTCGACCAGCCCGAGCACGGCCTGGCATGCCGAGGAAGGGCAACTGCATCGGCAACGGTGCGGCCGAGCAGGTCTTCGGGCACATGAAGGACGAGTTCTCCCCGGGAAGGACGTGGCCCGACTCCGTGCCCTTTAAGGACGCCTCGACGCCTACGTGGTCCACTGGAACACGTGAAGACGCCAGGTTAGGTTGAACGTGCTGGCCTCAGAGGAGCTCCAGAGCCAGCCCATCGTGGCTTTGTCTCTATTTTTGCCGTCTGAGTTTTGGGGTGCAGTTCATGTTTGTGGGGATGCCTCCGCTTGTTAGGAACGTCGCTGCTGCCGCGGCCTTGAAATTGGTATAGAGAATGACGCTGGTCATATTTTTTATTACGAAAATTCGGTGAATGAAATTGCCTGTTTTGTAAGGTCGCCCCCTTTACAGTTGTTAAGACCCTATCAAATGCGGTTTTGTCGTTTCTGCCAGAATTTTGTCAGTACCCTAACATTTTGCATCCTGCCGTTTGGCCCTTTTATCAGGTGATTTTTACTTCAATAGTGATATTTTCCATCACATCATTGATGGTCAATTCTGTTTGGAGTGTCTATGGGCCCACGCATATATATGCATCAGCCAGAGCGTCCTTCTATTGGCGCTTTTGATGATCGCGAGGACGCTACCGGTGTGCTGCATCCGGTTCTCTTGTCCTTCGCTAGAAAGCATAAGCTCGTAGCTGTTTGCTGTGAGCCGGGCTATTGCCCTCGCGGTTATTTAAAAGCGGTTTGTCTTTTGGCCGAGAAGACTGGTGCGCGTACGTATTCCCGAGACTATTCGAACTTTTCTCCCGAGGCCGCCTCCGAGTCTCTCGCCAAGCTTGCTCGGGACATTCGGAGCAAGCATAAGGATCAAAAAGCTGAGATTGTCGTTGCTCTTAATCTTCTTCCCGCTTCTGATGAGCTGGAGGTTGCTCACCAGAGCCGTGCAATCGAGCGCATGCTCAAAGTTGGAGCCCTTGTTGTGCTTACGCTGTTTCCAGAGGCCAGACAGCTGCTTGATGAGCTCCCCTATCATCTTTTGTTAACCGCTGACGACATTTGCGAGCCTCCGGTCTCTCCGATAGGTGCAACACGCGATGAGCTTGACCATCAAAGGTTGTCCAGGGGTATTCCCGTTCTTGCACACACGCTATTGGAGTCCCTTGTTCCGTCCCGCGCAGATCAGAAGCGTAATTCTTATGATGAGACGCTTGCTGAATTGGTTGATGCCAGCTTCCGTCGGTCTTTGTGCGACGAGGAATTGCGTCTGCGACTTGCCATTACTGTCCTTGGCAAGGGGTCATTTTCGGATTTGCGCTACTGTCTTGGAAAATACGACGAAGACTTTCTCGGAGAGCTCGCATCATGGGCGCCTTTCTTTGGTGCTTCTTTTAATACGAGAACATTTGATTGCGCCGCTGGGGAGAGCGCTGACTGGGCGACTTTTGCTATGCCCCTGTTTGCTCGCGCGTGTAAGGAAAACGCCGATTTATTAAAGGTGTGCCTAACGTCTCTCGGTCGTCGCGGCGAGTTCGAACGACTTGTTTCATTTTTGCCGCGCTGCGATGCGCGCGTCGCTTTTGATGTGGCCCTTGAATGGGGCCCAGAGCTTCTTGATCTGGGTGAGCTCAGGCTTATTTCCGAGCTGCTGAATAAAGTGCCGGGAGCTATTGACGGTAACGACGCCGAGAGAAGACGGTATCTGGAGAAGGCGGTGGCGGCTATTGGCACGGAGCTCTCTTTCCGCGATCGCGCATCCCTTACGCAAGGTGTAGAGCAGCTCGCTGACGAGACTGTCATGCTTTGTGACGGTCTTGTCGGACTAAGAGAGCTGCTGCAGAGGCCCGGCCGTGGGGTTGCTGCGTTGGGGGAATCTCCGTCTGGGCTGCAAGCCAGGCTCGCCGCTCATTATGAGGCTATAGATCACTTGTTTAACGGGCGCTTTGGCATGGCAATCGAAACCTTAGCACCGTATGTCGAGGAAGGTCGCCAAAGGTCCATTACTGGCAATCTTCTAAATCTTGATATGCATCTGGCTAAGGTGTTTTCGTGCGGCTCTTCTTGGCACAACGGCGAAGTTGTTGACGAATGCGCGGATTATCTAGATAAGGTTGGGGCTAAGGGCCTTATGGGATATGTCTGGGCGGCGAGGCTCGTGGGCGAGGCGTTAAGCGGAGAGCCTCCAAGGACGGTGTCGGCGCTGAGGTCCAAGGCCACGAAGTCGGGTGACCAGATGGTTCGCGCCCTATCGCTTGTTGCCGAATGCCTCTGCTTGCTGCGCAAGCGGCCTAGCGCTTATGTGCTTGCCGCCGTCAATACGGCCGAGACGACCTGCAAAAGTATTGGCTGGACGTATGCCGAACGCGTTGCCGGCATTATCAAGCAGGTTACAAAGTATCAGCTGGGAGAAAGATCCAACCTGTACAGGGTCGACGACAACGACGGTCTTGCGGCTATATCCATGCTGATCCATGAGATTTCTTGGGATGTGGATGATGACGCGGCCCCAGTAGACCTTGGAAGACAGCAGCTGCCGGTCAACGAAATGTGGCTACTGGTCACGCTGTCTGATGGAGTGGGAGAGTTCTCGAGAGACCTCGGAGACCAAGCTCCCGCCGAGTGGCGCCGCAACCTCGACTCAGCGATGAGGACCTGCATGGGCGGAAAAGCTTCGAAAAAGCTCAGCGAGAGCGGGAAAGCGGAACCGGAGGACCTGGAAGGACTGGTCAGGATTAATGTCCTTGGGGAATTCTCGATTTGGGCTGACGGAAAACGAGTTTCCGAGCGGATGCTCGGGGGAAGAAGCGCAAGAGCGGTTCTTGAGTACCTTGCGCTCCAAAAAGGGCATATGGTCGGAAGGGCCCGAATGGCTGAGGACCTGTGGCCTGAGATCGCGATTGAGAAGCGCGGGCGCCAAAAGGTGTATTCGGCCACCTCGGCGGTGCGCAAGGCGCTCTTGGCGCATGGCTTTGGCGAGGATATCTTCATCACGAACAAGGCGACTAAAATCCTAAGACTGACGAGCGATAACGTGTCCTGCGATGTTGACGAGTTTATTTTGTGGGCAAAGGCTGCGGTTGAAAGCTCGGCCGATGAGAAGGTCTGCAACGCCGCGCTGCGAACAGAAACGCTATATGTCGGAGATCTCTGTAATGTGGCAGAGGACGGCGAGGAGTATTTCGCCGAGAAGAGGGCCGAGCTGAGGAAGCTCTATGCCGACGCGATGGTTGCGGGCGCCGAGGCGGCACTGAGGCTAGACAAGAGGAGATTGGCGGCCAGGCTCGCGGGAAATGCGTTGTTTGTCGATGAGATGCGAGAAGACGCCATGTGCCTGCTTATACGAGCGCTGAGGGCCGGAGGTCGGGAGGCGGAGGCCCAAAGAAGATACCGCGCCTACGTCAAGAGGCTTTCCGCAAAGGCGAATCGGGTGCCATCTAAGCAACTTGAGAGGGCCATGAATGAGCCGATTGGTGAGCTGGGCGGCCTTGACGCAATGGGCCGTATGCGTGCCGTTGGCGCATAGCGACAGGGGGTACGCCGTGATTCTTTTGCGATACGAGCAGGGATGGCTGAACAAATGTTGGGCCAATGAGTAAAGTAAAAAGGATGAATTGTCAGCGATATTCGCTTTAGATTGCTAGGAGAGCCCATATGGCCAACTTCCTTTCCAAGCTGCTCTCGATTGGCGCGGACAAAGAGCTCAAGGAATACCAGAAGATCGCCGAGACGGTTAACGACCTTGAGCCCAAGTTCAAAGCCATGTCAGATGAGGAGCTCGGAGGCCAGACAGAGCTCTTCCGCGAGCGTTATAAAGCAGGCGAGTCCCTTGATGATCTGCTTCCGGAGGCTTTTGCCACGGTGAGGGAGGCCTCTCGCCGTGTCACGGGCCTGCGCCACTTCGATGTTCAGATCATCGGCGGCATTGCCCTGCACAGGGGAACCATTGCCGAGATGAAGACCGGCGAAGGCAAGACCCTCGTTTCCACGCTCGCCGGTTACCTCAACGCTATCCCGGGCGAGGGCGTGCACATCATTACCGTCAATGATTACCTTGCGAAGCGCGACTCTGAATGGATGGGCCGGATCTATCGCTTCCTCGGCATGAGGGTTGGCCTTATTCAAAACGGCATGAAGCTCAACCTCAAGAAGCCCGCCTATGAGGCCGACGTCACTTACGGCACGAACTCCGAGTTCGGCTTTGATTACCTCCGCGACAACATGGTCACCCGCGCAAACCAGAGAGTCCAGCGCGGCCACCACTACGCTATCGTTGACGAGGCGGACTCCATTCTTATCGACGAGGCCCGCACCCCGCTCATTATCTCGGGCGCCGGCACCAAGTCCGCGAGTACTTATAAGGACTTCGCCCGTGCCGTCCGCGGTCTTACGCCTGACGTCGACTTCGAGATGGATGAGGCCAAGCACACCATCGCGACCACCGACGAAGGCCTGAAGAAGGTCGAGGCGAACCTGGGCATCGAGGACATCTATGCCGACGTCTCGGGTCAGCTCGTCAACCACCTGCAGCAGGCTCTTAAGGCGCAGTACATGTTCCACCGTGACCAGCAGTATGTTGTCGTCGACGGCGAGGTCAAGATCGTCGATGAGTTCACCGGCCGCATTATGGAGGGCAGACGCTACTCCGAGGGCCTGCATCAGGCCATCGAGGCAAAGGAAGGCGTGATCGTCCGCGAGGAGAACCAGACGCTCGCCACCATTACTCTCCAGAATTACTTCCTCATGTATGACAAGCTCGCCGGCATGACCGGCACTGCAATGACCGAGGACGCAGAGTTCCGCGAGGTCTACCACATTCCCGTCCAGGTGATCCCGCCCAACAAGCCGGTCCAGCGAGTGGACCACGATGATCTCGTGTACCGCACGATTGACGCGAAGTTCGCTGCCGTTGCCGCCGACGTCGAGGCGCGCCACGCCAAGGGGCAGCCGTGCCTGGTCGGCACCGTTTCCATCGAGAATTCCGAGAAGCTCTCGCGGATTCTTGCCAAGCGCGGAATCGAGCACAACGTCCTCAACGCCAAGTTCCACGAGCGTGAGGCACAAATTGTTGCCCAGGCTGGTCGCGAGGGCGCTGTCACCATCGCGACGAACATGGCTGGCCGTGGTACCGACATCCTGCTTGGCGGCAACCCCGAGGAGCTTGCTCGCGAAGAGGTGCGCCGATTCGGCTTCAAGCTTGATCCCGAGGCAATCGAGCAGGTGCTTCTTGCCAACGACCCGACCCAGATCACTCCCGAGAGTCTCTCGAGGCTTTTGGGCGGCGAGTTCGATGCCGTGCAGATCGATGAGGTCAAGCAGGCCTACATCGAGGCGCTTGAGCGCGCCCGCGCGGCTTGCGCCGCCGAAAAAGAGCGCGTCAAGCGGGCCGGTGGCCTGTGTGTGATCGGCACCGAGCGCCACGAGTCCCGCCGTATCGACAACCAGCTCCGAGGCCGCTCCGGCCGTCAGGGCGATCCGGGCGAGACCCAGTTCTACCTCTCGCTCGAGGACGACCTCATGCGTCTGTTCGGCGGTGATCGCATGGATCGCATCGCGGCCATGATGACCAAGTATGAGATGCCCGATGACATGCCGATCCAGGCAAAGATGGTCACCAAGGCCGTTGAGAGCGCCCAGCGCAAGGTTGAGGAAGTCAACTTTGCCATGCGTAAGAACGTCCTCGACTACGACAACGTCATGAATACCCAGCGCCAGGTCATCTACGAGGAGCGCAACAAGATTCTCGACGGCAAGGACCTGAACGCCCACATCGACGAGGTCACGCTTGACACCGTCCAGCGCAGGGTCGCTGAGTTCTGCCCGGAGGGCAAGAGCCACGACGAGTGGGATCTCGAGGGCCTGAACAAGTGGATTGCTGAGCTTACCGGCGCCAAGGAACTTCCCGAGATCGGCGAGGAGGATGACCAGGGCGAGGTGACCGACGCGGTCGACGCGTTCGTGGACAAGGCCTTCGCAGAGAAGTCCGAGCGCCTTGGCGCCGACATCATGCAGTCGCTCTCGGCCCAGGTCATGCTTCGTGTTATCGACACTCGCTGGATGGCCTATCTCCAGGAGATGGACTACCTCAAGACGGGTATTGGCCTGCGCGGTTTTGGCCAGCGCGATCCGCTCGTCGAGTACAAGGGCGAGGCGTTCGCCGCATTCACCGAGCTCGTCAATACCATGTACGAGGATTACCTGCGCACCATCCTGCGCATTGAGGTGGTCGCAAAGCGCCAGGCAGCTCCGGTGACCTCCGAGGAGCCCGAGGAACTTCGCGGTGCCCGCTATTCCGGACCCGCGGAGGTCGACGGCGACCAGGGCGCGCACCGCGCCGCCCCTGCCGGCGCCCCTAAGGGCACGACGTACCGCAAGGCGGACGATGCCGACCCCTACGTGAACGTTGGCCGGAACGACCCCTGCCCCTGCGGCAGCGGCAAGAAGTTCAAGAACTGCCACGGCAGGAACCGTTAGGGACCTTCGGATGGCGGATATAACTAAGGACACGCTCGACACCCTGCGCGCGCGTCTCGTCGAGGTGGAGGGATATCTCCACATCGACGAGCGCCGCTTGGACGTCAAGCGCCTCGAGGAGCAAAGCGCGGACCCGGCGCTTTGGAACGATGCGGACGCCGCTCGCGACGTGATGGCGCAGCTAGCTTCTGCCAAGTCGGATGTCGCCGCCATCGATGGTGCGCGCGCCAAGCTCGATGACGCCGCCGCGGCGTTCGAGCTCGGCGAGGAGATGGGGGACGACGATCTTCTTGCCGAAGCGGCGGAATCCGCGGTGACGCTCGAGGACGAGCTCTCGGAGCTCGAGCTTTCCAGCTGGTTTACCGACGATCTCGATCACGGCGACGCGATCGTTACCGTTACGCCGGGACAGGGAGGCCTCGAGGCTCAGGACTGGTGTGAGATGCTCTTCCGCATGTACCTGCGCTATTGCGACCGCCGTGGCTGGAAGGTTGATGTCAACGATTGCCCCACGGGAGAAGTTATCGGCATCGACCGCGCGACCTTCACGGTTCACGGCAAGAATGCCTATGGAATGCTGCGCGCAGAGGGCGGCGTCCATCGCCTTGTGCGCATCTCGCCGACCGACGCCCAGAAGCGGCGCCAGACGACCTTTGCCGGCGTGGAGGTGCTCCCGGTCCTTCCCGACGACGTTGAGGTCGATATCGACCCCAAGGACCTGCGCATCGACGTGTATCACGCTACGGGCCACGGCGGGCAGGGCGTAAACACAACGGACTCCGCCGTCCGCATCACGCACCTCCCCACCGGTACCGTGGTTACCTGCCAAAATGAGCGCAGCCAGCTCCAGAACAAGGCCTTCGCCATGAACATCCTGCGAAGCCGCCTGTATGAGATGGAGCTCGAGAAGCGCGCCGCCGAACTTGACGAGCTTCGCGGCCCGAAGCGAGACATTGGCTTCGGCAACCAGATCCGGAGCTATGTCCTCTATCCATACCAGATGGTCAAGGACCTGCGCACGGGCGTGGAGACCGGCAACGTGGAGTCCGTGCTTGATGACGGCGACCTCGACAAGTTCATCATCGGATATCACCGCTGGGCGACCGGCGAGGCAGACCCGGAGTAGGAGAGCCATGAGCGAGTCTCGCTGGCGTGTGCGTCTTCGCGACCTCACGCTCATCATCGTTGGCTCGGCGATTTTCGCCGTGGGCGTCGATTGCTTTGAGATTCCGAACGGTCTTGCGGCCGGAGGCATCACGGGCTTGGCGACGGTGCTTTATGCGCTTGCCGGGGCGGCGGGAATCTATCTGCCCGTCGGTCTTCAGACAATCGTGATGAACGTCTTCTTGCTGATGCTCGTCATAAAGAGCGGCAACCGCGGCTACATCGTCCGCACCATCATCGGCGTCATCGCCTGCGGCCTCTTCACCGATGCGCTCGTGCCCTATCTGCCGGTGCCCGGCAACGGCGACCTTCTCCTGTGCGCCTTGTGGGGCGGCGTAATTACGGGCCTTGGCCTGGGCCTTGTTTTCCGCACGGGTGGAAATACCGGCGGAACCGACATCATCTGCCAGCTCATGGCAAAGAAGTTATCGATGCCGATTGGCACGACGATGATCATCTTGGACGGACTTGTCATCGCCGCATCGGCGCCGGTCTTCTCCGTCGAGAACGCTCTATACGCTGCAGTGGCAATGTACATCTGCGGCAAGGTCATCGACATGGTCGTCGATGGCCCGCGTTCGGAGCGAGCGGCCTACATCATCTCGGTCAAACACGCCGAGATAGCCAACGCGATTATGTACGACCTCAACCGCGGGTGCACCGAGCTCCAGGCAAGGGGAGTTTGGAGCGGCAACGACCGCCCGGTGCTCTTCTGCGTGCTTGGGCGCAACCAGGTCCCCCTGCTAAAGGAGGTGGTTGCCGAGGCGGATCCGGAGGCGATCGTCTTCATCTCAGAGGTGCACGAGGCCTTCGGAGAAGGCTTCGGCAACATCGCAGGTTAGTAGCTGCGGCGAGTTGGCAGGGAGCGCACTTCTTGCCGGCTCGCCGCGAGCTTTGCCGATGCGTGTCGCGGGTTTGCGATTCTTCGGCCGCGGGTACACACTTAAAGGTATCCATATCGAGAGGAACCGCTTCATGTTCGAGAAGTTCACCGACAAAGCGCGCAAGGTCATCAGCCTTGCGCAGGACGAGGCCCGATCCCTGGGCCAGATGTATGTAGGCACCGAGCACTTGCTCCTCGGCCTGATCAAAGAGAAGGAAGGCATCGCCGCGCAGGCTCTTGCCAAGCTCGACGTGACCTACGACGAGACGCTATCGACGGTGCGCAGCCTGACCGCCGAGGAGGCCGAGCCCGTTCCCGGCGGCCATATACCCTTCACGCCTCGTGCGAAGCGGGTGCTCGAGGGCGCCTATCGCGAGACCATGACCCATGGCCAGACCTACATCGCGACCGAGCACCTTCTGCTGGGTATCGTCGCGGAGGGCAACGGCCGCGCCATGGACGCGCTCAGGGCCATGGGGCTTTCGGCAGACGCTGTTCGCAATGCCGTCAACGAGCTCATCGCCCAAGATGAGGGCAACCGTCCCAAGCAGGGCGGAAACGTGGGCCAGGTCTTCATCGGCATGGGGGCTCCCGCGGGCGCGCAGGCTTCGTCCGACGACGAGTCGATGCTCGAGAAGTACGGGCGCAACCTCACGAAGCAGGCGGCCGAGGGCGGCCTCGACCCCGTGATCGGCCGCGACGCCGAGATCGAGCGCGTCATGCAGGTCCTCGCCCGCCGCCAAAAAAACAACCCGCTTGTCCTGGGCGATCCCGGCGTCGGCAAAACCGCCATCGTTGAGGGCTTGGCGCAGCTTATCAGCTCGGGCAACGTGCCGGATATCCTGCGCGGAAAGCAGATTTGGACGCTTGACATGGCCTCGCTGGTCGCCGGCTCCAAGTATCGCGGCGAGTTCGAGGAGCGCATGAAGAAGGTCGTGCGCGAGCTCGAGGAGTCCAAGCAAGACATCCTCTTTATCGACGAGATCCACACCGTGATCGGCGCCGGCTCGGCCGAGGGGTCCATCGACGCCGCCGCGATCCTCAAGCCGCCTCTTTCGCGCGGCGAGATCCAGGTCATCGGCGCGACCACCGCCGAGGAGTATCGCAAGCACATTGAGAAGGACACTGCCTTCGAGCGCCGTTTCCAGCCGGTGAACATCAAGGAGCCCTCGATCGAGGATACTCTCAAGATCATTGCAGGCCTTAAGGACCGCTACGAGAAGCACCACCACGTGCGCTACACCGACGCCGCCGTCCAGGCCGCCGTCACCCTCTCGAGCCGCTATGTCCAGGACCGATTCCTGCCCGACAAGGCAATCGACGTGCTTGATGAGGCGGGCGCGCGCACGCGCGTGCACCGCATGGTGCTGCCTCCCGAGATTGCCCAGGTCGACGCCGAGCTCGCCCGCACCCGCGAGGAGAAGTCGGCGGCGGCCGAGGCCCAGGAGTTCGAGGACGCCGCGCGCCTGCGCGACGAGGAGAAGGCGCTCATCGCCAAGCGCGATGAGCTCGAGACGGCATGGCGCCGCGGCCTCGAGGACAACGTCGTCGAGGTTGACGAGGAT
Organism: uncultured Olsenella sp.; assembly: GCA_900540955.1. Classification (GTDB taxonomy): domain Bacteria; phylum Actinomycetota; class Coriobacteriia; order Coriobacteriales; family Atopobiaceae; genus Paratractidigestivibacter. The sequence goes on along the minus strand of UQIF01000033.1, from coordinate 6,961 downwards.
GACATCGCCGACGTCGTGTCGAGCATCACCGGCGTTCCCGTCTCGAACCTCACCGAGGCCGAGGCATCCAAGCTTCTTCGCTGCGAGGACGTGCTCCACCAGCGTGTCGTTGGGCAGGACGAGGCCGTGACCAAGGTGGCGCGCGCCATCCGCCGCAGCCGCAGCCCGCTCAAGGACCCGCGTCGCCCCGGCGGCTCGTTCATCTTCCTCGGTCCCTCGGGCGTGGGCAAGACCGAGCTCGCCAAGTCGCTTGCGGAGTTCCTCTTTGGCAGCGAGGACGCGCTCATCACCTTCGACATGTCCGAGTTCATGGAGAAACACGCCGTCTCCAAGCTCGTCGGCGCCCCTCCGGGATACGTCGGCTACGACGAGGGCGGCGAGCTCACCAAGGCGGTGCGCCGCAGGCCCTATTCCGTCATCCTCTTCGACGAGATCGAGAAAGCGCACCCCGACCTCTTCAACGTGCTGCTCCAGATTCTCGACGAGGGCCGCCTGACCGATGGGCAGGGACGTCACGTAGACTTCTCGAATACGGTGATCATCATGACGTCCAACATCGGCGCGCGCGACATCGCGCAGACGTCGACCTTGGGCTTCTCGGCGCTCGGCGCGGGTGGGCTCTCCGACAAGGAGATCACAAGCCGCGTGATGAGCGAGCTCAAGAAGCTCTTCCGCCCCGAGTTCCTCAACCGCGTGGACGAGATCGTCGTTTTCAAGTCTCTTACGAACGAGCAGCTCCGCGGTATCGTCGACCTCATGATCGCCGAGCTCCGCGAGAGGCTTATTACCCAGGGGATGTCCATCGAGCTCACCGATGCCGCGCGCGATATCGTGGCGAAGGAGGGTGCCGACCCGGTCTACGGCGCGCGCCCGCTGCACCGCGCTATCCAGACCCTCATCGAGGACCCGCTTTCCGAGGAGCTCCTTCAGGGTGGCTGGACGGCCGGCGACATCGTCAAGGTTCGCGCAAAGGACGGAAAGCTCGTCTTCGACAAGGAGAAGGGCCCCATTCCCGAGCCGCGCCGCCGTGAGAGCATGGCGCGCTCGAGCTTCCGTCTCGACGACGCTCCCTCGCCCTCGCGCCTGCCCGGCGGAGCCGCCGGCGGCGGCCTCGCCGCGTCGGGTGAGTAGACGCCCGAAAACCCGCTCGCGCCGACAGCAAGGCGCCGGGCAGCATACCCCGCTGGTCTTGAGCCGGCTGCACCTCTTGAGGAGGCATTGATGGACAACGCCCTGTTCGAGCTCAACTACGACGACCGCCAGGCTCGCCTGGAGGACGCTATTCGCATGACCGCTCCCGGAACGGCCCTGCGCCATGCCCTCGACATGATCATCGCCGGGCACATGGGCGCCCTTATCTGCGTCGGCGACACTGAGAACGTGCTCGCCGCCGGCGATGACGGCTTCAAGCTCGACGTCTCCTTCACCTCGAACCGACTCTTCGAGCTGTGCAAGATGGACGGCGCCGTGGTCCTGGACAAGGACCTGACTAAGATCCTGCGAGCTAATTACCACCTGAACCCCGATCCGTCGCTGCCCACGACCGAGACGGGCACTCGCCACAGGACCGCGGCGCGCATGAGCCTTCTTACCAAGGCGGTCGTGGTGTCGGTATCCGAGCGCCGCCAGGTCGTCAACGTCTACGTCGACGGCTCGGGCTTCGAGCTGAAGCCGCTCGCGAGCCTAATGGTCTCGGTCAACCAGCTTGCGGTTGCCATGCAGAACACGCGCCAGCAGCTTGACCGCAGCCTGCTGCGCCTCACGAGCCTCGAGCTCGACAACTACGTCACTTTGGGCGACGTCACGAACATCTTCTACCTCTTCGAGACCTTGATGACGGCCGACAACGAGCTGGAGGACTGCATCATGCAGCTCGGCCGCGAGGGCAGGACCGTCTCGATGCAAAGAAGCGAGCTGCTCGGCAGCATGGACGAGGCCTACACCCTCATGATCCGAGATTACGCAAGCGACTCCTCCGAGGAGTCCGCGCGTCAGATTCGCGCCAAGCTCCACGAGGCCGACAATACCAAGCTTCGCTCTGCCAAGTACGTCGCCAAGCTGCTGGGCTACACCGATGAGCGCGGCGAGGACTCCATTATGACGCCGCTCGGCCTGCGCACGCTTTCGCGCGTCTCGGTCGTTCGCGACGGCATGGCCGACAAGCTCGTCGACGAGTACGGCTCGCTCCAGGAAGTCCTCGAGGCCGTCGACGACGACCCGGCGCGCTTGGGCGAGATCGGCGTCAAGAACCCCGGCGTGCTGGCCAACAGCCTGCACCGTATGTGGAGAAAGAACGAATGAGCGCGCCCAGGACGTGCGCCCGCCCTAGCGCCGAGCGTGTGGGGGCAGAAGGCGAGGGGCTCGATACCTGCGCGATCATCCTCGCCGGCGGAACCGGAGAGCGATTCGGTGACCCGAGGGGCAAGCAGTTCGCCGAGCTGTGCGGACTGCCCATCATGAGCTGGTCGGTGATGGCGTTCGACCGCGCCCCGAGCGTCTCGTCCATCGTCATCGTCTGCGCGCCGGACAAGGTCTCCGCAGTTCAGCAAGAAGTGCTCTCGCGCCTCACGTTGGCCAAGCCGGTGGGGTTTGCGCCTTCGGGCGCCACGCGGCAGGACTCCGTGTACTCCGGCCTGCAGGCCGTCCCGCGCGACGCGGCGCTCGTTGCCGTGCACGACTCGGCGCGCCCGCTCGTCGAGGTCGACTCGATCGAGCGCTGCTGCGCCACGGTCCGCGCCGACGCGTCTCTTGCCGGAGCCATCTGCGCGAACCGCTCGGTCGACACGCTCAAGCTCGTCGAGGGCAATAAAATCGTCGCCACCCCCAATCGCGAGTTCTACTGGGTTGCCCAGACCCCGCAGGTGTTTTACGCAAAACCGCTCATGGCGGCCTATAAAGCGGCACTGTGGGAGGGCTTTGCGGGCACCGACGACGCCTCGCTCGTCGAGCGCCACGGCGGCACCGTCGAATGCGTCGAGTGCCCGCGCGACAACATCAAGGTGACGGTCCCCGAGGATCTAGCCGTCGCCGCGGCAACGATGGAGCAGCGCCTTGTTGAGGAAGGCTGCGGAAGACGCTACGGAAGGGATCCCCAATGACCATGCGCATAGGCCACGGCTTCGACGTCCATGCCTTTGCCCCCGGGCGCAGGTGCGTGCTCGGCGGAGTTGACGTTCCTTGTGAGCAGGGGCTCCTTGGCCACTCCGACGCCGACGTTCTCGCGCACGCGCTTATGGACGCCATCTTGGGCGCCCTGCGCGAGGGCGACATCGGGAAGCTCTTTCCTGACACCGACCCCGCCTATGAGGGCGCCGACTCCATCGAGCTGCTGAGGCGGGTCGCCGCGCTCGCGGCAAAGAAGGGCTTCGAGATCGTGGACTGCGACTGCACCGTCGCCGCGCAGGCGCCCAAGCTCGCGCCGTATCGCGAGCAGATGCGGAAGAACATGGCCCGCGCCATGGGAGTGGCGGTGGACTCGGTGGGCGTCAAGGCGACCACGACCGAGCGCCTCGGCTTCGTCGGCCGCAAGGAGGGTATCGCCGCCTGGGCGGTCTGCATCCTTCAGAAGGCATAGCCTCGCGGGTTTTGGTCCCGCGTGTGTACTAACCTGTGTGAGTAGTTACGTTAGTTTGAGGAACAAGGAGCGCAACATGCTCGTCTACAACAGCCAGACGCACCGCAAAGAGGAGCTTAAGCCCATCGAAGAGGGCAAGATCCGCATGTACGTCTGCGGCCCCACGGTCTACGACCAGATCCACATCGGCAACGCGCGCACGTTCCTGTCGTTCGACGTGATCCGCCGCTACCTCATGTTCAAGGGCTATCAGGTCACGTTTGCCCAGAATCTCACCGACGTCGATGACAAGATCATCAACCGCGCGAACGAGCAGGGCCGCACCGCCGCCGAGGTCGCCGAGGAGTTCTCGAGCGCCTTCATCGAGCAGATGCATCGCTTCGGCATCCTCGACCCTGATATCCGCCCGCGCGCCACGCGCGAGATCGAGGCCATGCAGGAGATGATCTCGCTTCTTATTGAGCGCGGCAATGCCTACCCCGTGCCCTCCGGCGATGTGTACTTCTCGGTTCGCTCCGACCACAACTACGGCATTCTCTCGGGCCGCGATCTCGACCAGCTCCGCGCCGGCGAGCGCGTTGAGGTCAATGACGAGAAGCGCGATCCCTTCGACTTCGCGCTCTGGAAGGCCGCCAAGCCCGGCGAGCCCAGCTGGCCGTCTCCGTGGGGAGAAGGGCGACCCGGCTGGCACACCGAGTGCTGCGCGATGATCCACCGATATCTCGGAACGCCCATCGACATCCACGGCGGCGGCGCCGACCTCATCTTCCCGCACCATGAGAACGAGACCGCACAGGCCATGTGCGCCTGGGACAAGGCCCTCGCGAACACTTGGATGCACGCCGGCATGCTTCGCGTCAACGGCGACAAGATGTCAAAGTCGCTCGGCAACTTCTACACGCTCAAGGAGGTCCTGGACAAGTACCCGGCTGACGCTGTTCGCCTGCTCATGCTCCAGACCCAGTATCGCGCGCCGCTCGACTTCAGCTTTGAGCGCCTCGATGGCAGCGTGGGCACGCTGGAGCGCCTGCAGACCTGCGTGCGCAACCTGCGCTGGGCCGCCACGAGCAAGCCCAAGGGCGGCGAGCTCGACGAGAGCGACCGCGCGTTCGGGCGTGCCGTGGACGAGGCTCGCGAGGAGTTCGGGCGCCAGATGGACGACGACTTCAACACCGCCGGCGGCCTCGCCGCTATCTTCTCGCTGGTCACCGCATCGAACAGCTATCTGGATGCAGCAGGCGACAAATACGCCAGCGCCGTGTGCCTCCGCGCTGCGGACACCATCTGCGAGCTCTGCGGCGTCCTCGGCATCGACCCGGCTCGCAATGCCTGCGACGAGCTCCCCCACGAGCTCGTCGACCTTGCCCGCGAGCAGGCGGGATACGAGGGCGACTCCGCCGAAGAGGCGGCCGACGCCCTTCTTGCCGCCCGGCAGGATGCCCGCGCCGCCAAGGACTGGGGCCGCGCCGACGCCATTCGCGACGGCATCACGGCGCTTGGCCTTGTGGTGGAGGACACCGCCGCCGGCGCCCGTCTTCACAGGAAGGCCTAGGCGATGGCAAGAAGCAATCAGCAGCGCGCGGGCCAGGGACGTCCCGCACCCCAGGGCGGCCGCGGCCGCTCGGGCAGGCAAGGCAGGGGCAAGGCGCCTCAAGGCGCCCCTCGCGCCCCGCAGCGGGGCCGCGGTGACCGTCCCCAGGCGTCGGGCGGAGCTTCCCGCTCCGACCTCATCGAGGGCCGTCGCGCCGTGGAGGAGGCGCTCGCGGCGGGCATGCCGCTTAAAAGCGCCATGGTCGCCGCGTCTGCCGGTCAGGCTGACCCGGCGCTCGACCGCATCGTCGGCCGTTTGGAGGGGCGCGGGGTCCCCGTTGAGTACGTCCCGCGAATGCGACTCGACCAGCTTTCGAGCCACGGGGCCCATCAGGGCATCGTTGTGCGCGCCAAGCCCTTCGAGTACGCCGAGCTCGCCGATGTGATCCGCGCCGCCGGCGACGGCGACGCGCTCGTCATCGTGCTCGACCACGTTACCGACGAGGGAAACTTCGGCGCCATTGTCCGTACCGCCGAGGTCGTCGGCGCCGCGGGCGTGGTCATTGCCAACGCTCGCGCGGCAAAGGTGGGCGTGGGCGCGTACAAGACCTCGACCGGCGCCGTGCTCCACATCCCAATCGCCCAGGTGTCCAACCTCGCCCGTGCCGTCGAGCGCCTCAAGGAAGCGGGATTTTGGGCCTGCGCATCGACCGAGCACGCCGAGGCGGACGTGTGGGGCGCGCCGATGGGGGGACGGCTCGCCCTCGTTATGGGGTCTGAGGGCTCGGGAATCTCGCGTCTCGTGCTTGAGAAGTGCGACTTCGCGGCCAAGCTCCCGCAGCGCGGCCGCGTTGAGTCGCTCAACGTCGCCCAGGCCACTACCGTTATGGCTTACGAGTGGCTCCGTCGCGTGAGCACGGGGGCGTAGGCGTGGCAAAAGCAAGCAAGCAGCTCGACCTTCTGGTCGTGGACGGCTACAACGTCATCTTCAAGTCCGAGCGCTATATGGCGCGCATGGACCGCACCGGCGTTTCGGACCCCTTTGAGCAGGCGCGTGAGCTGCTTATATCCGACGTGGCCGCCTACGCCAAGGGCAAATACGAGCCCGTCGTGGTCTTCGACGCCGCGAACAACGTCTCGCCCGAGCGCCCTTACACGACCAAGGGCGGTATCCGCACCATCTTCTCAAAGACGGGGGAGAGCGCCGACACTGTGATCGAGCGTCTTGTGACGGAAGAGCGCATGGTGCCCCATGCCGTCACGGTCGTGACCTCAGACTCGACCATTCGGGCCACGGTGGGCGGCATCCCGGTGACCAAGATCTCGAGCGACGTCCTTGTCCACGATGTTGATGCCTTGGCCCACGAGTACGAGAGCGAGAACGCCGCAAGGCAGCGCCAGCGCATGACGCTGGAGGACCGGCTGTCTCCTGAGCAGCGAGAAAAGCTCTGGAAGCTCCTTGGCCGCTAGCGCTCGCGGCCGGTAGCGGCTATACTCAACTGACCCGCCGGCATGGCTCAATGGCAGAGCAACGGTTTTGTAAACCGTGGGTTGGGGGTTCGACTCCCTCTGCCGGCTCCAGAAATTATTTTTGGCCCCGAGACGAAATCTCGGGGCCATTTTTGGTTGCAGAGGGCCGATGGGCTTTCGACGGCGTTAAAAACACATGCTCCCAACTGGGGATGTGCAGAAAATAAGGAGTGGATACGCCCGGATACGGGGTATACGTTGACAAGAATTTGGACGAGCCGTAATATTTCAAACCGCTTGCAGGGGACATTGTTTCCCAGCGAGTTCTTGATAACGGAATGGGGATGTGGCACAGCGGCAACTGCGGCGGACTGTAAATCCGCTCCC
>UQIF01000032.1 GCA_900540955.1 uncultured Olsenella sp. | reverse complement strand
TGGCGGCATAGCCGCGCGCTTTAATTAGTGCGTCCAAGATTTGGGGCGCAGTTCATGCGGGGTCCCGGCTCTTTTTGAAGCAATCGTCAGCGCTGCGGCTGGCTGCTACTTCTTTTTGTTCTTGGCGAGGACGCCGAGGACGATGCAAGCGGCAGCGACCACGAGAATCACGACGGGCGCGATGACGTTGGTCGCGTCGCCGGTCTTGGGCACGATCGGCTTCTTCTGGGCCTTCTGGGCGGGCTTCTGGTCGTCCTTAGGCTGCGCCGGGGCGGTGTAGGTGTTCTTGAACACCGGCGCCTGCCCGTCGACGCTGGCGCTAAGGCGACCCTCGCCGTCGTCGGTGACGTTAACGGTCAACTGGTACGAGGCGTCGTCGTAGGTGACGTTGGCCTGGTCGTCGTTGACCTCGGAGATGGTGAAGGTGTGGGTACCGGGCCCCGCGAACTCCACCGGCTGGAAGGACACGGTGCCGTCGGCGGCGTTCTTGGCGGTCTGGAGCTCATTGCCCTCGTCGTCCTTGAGGACGAAGGAGAACTGGCCGTCCTTGAGCTCGGCGCCGTCAAGGACCTTGGTCGCCGAGAAGGACACGGAGGTGGGATCGGCGGCGTAGGAGTTCTTGAACTCGATGGCGCCGTCGGAGCTGGCCTTGGCGGAAAGCGTGCCGTCGCCGTTGTCGGTGACGTTCACCTTGACGTCGTACTCGCTCTTGTCGTAGGTCATGCCACCGGCCTCGCCCGCGACCTCGCGCACCTTATAGGTGTGCTCGCCGAGGTCTGCGCTTGTGTAGTGGACGGCGTTGAAGGCGACGGTGCCGTCGGCGTCATTGGTCCCCTCGCTCACGACCTCGTTACCGTCAAGGAGCTGGAACTTGAACTCACCGGCCTTGAGAGCACGGCCCTCGAGCTTCTTTGCGATCCTCACGTCAGTCGTCACGGAGTAGTCGGTCGGCTGGACCGCGTACGTGTTGACGAAGCCGGGAATATCGGAGGCAGTGGCCGTCATGGTGCCGTCGCCGTTATCCTTCACGGTAACCGTGAAGTCCTTCGCGGAGTCGTTGGTCACGCCGGGCATAGAGCCAGACTCGGTAATGGTGTAGTTATACACACCGGGCTTGGTGAACGTAATGGCGCCGAAGGCGACGTTGCCGGCATCATCGTTCTTGGCGATGGTCGGCTCAGGCAGCGGGCCATTGGTCTCGGAGCTGATGGTGAAGCTGAACTCGCCGCCCTTGAGCTGCGGGGCCGTGACGCCGTCCTGGGACGCCTTGACCACCTTGGTGGTCGCGAGCTTCTTGATCGTGGTGTCGGCGGGCTTGTAGGAGTTCTTGAAGATCACGTCCTTGGGCGGGGCGACCTCGGCCTCCAGCTGACCCTTACCGTTGTCCTTGACGGTAACGATGACCTGCTTGGCGCCCTGCGTGATGGCGGTTACGCCGCGGGGGAGCTTTGAGGTGTCCTCGGCGATGCTGTAGTGGTAGACGCCGGCCTTATCGAACTTGATGTCACCAAAGACGATGTTGCCGTCTTTGTCGTTCTTGACGGTGGTCGGCTCAGGCAGCGGGGCGCCCTTGTCCTCGGAGCTGATGGTAAAGCTGAACTCGTCGGCCGTGAGGGCGCGGCCGGTCAGTTCCTTCTTGAACGCGAAGTTATCCGCGCCGTCGACAGTGACGGACTCGGCGTTATAGGAATTGTTGAAGACGCAGCAGTTGCCGTCGCCGTACGTGACGGAGGCAGCAAGCTTGCCGTCGCCGGAGTCGGTGACCTCGACGGTCACCTTGGACGTGTGATCGTCATAGGTGTAGCCGTCGTGGCTCTGGCCCTGCTCGGTCACGTTGAACTCATACGTGCCGGCCTTGGTAAAGGTAACGGCACCAAACGAGAAGCCCTTGGGCTCCCCATCCTTGGCGCCCGAGACGGTGGCGATGTCGGCGCCCTTGGCGATCTTGACCGCATCGCCGTAGTCGTCGTCGGCAGCGAGCTTGAACGAGAAGGGCGACGACGTCATGTCGCGGCCGGTCAGGGTCTTCTGGCCCTTGATGGCGGTGCCGCCCGAGAGCGTGACCTCGCCGGCTTTGTAGGTGTTTCTAAAGATGCCGCCCGCCACATTGGGGGTAGCGACGAGCTTGCCCTTGCCATCATCGGTAACGGTGATGGTGACGGTAGCCGTGTGGTCATCGTAGCTCACGCCGCGGATGGAGCCCTTGACCTCGGAGACCTTGTAGACGTAAGTGCCGGCCTTATCGAAGGTGAAGTCGCCGAACGAGACGGTCTGGCTGCCCTTGGTCGCCGTGGCGGTCGAGCCCTTGGAGGGCGCAGGTGCGCTGCCCTGCGGAGCAGGAGCAATGGCGAACTCGAAGGCGTCGGAATCCTTCCAGTCGCGGCCCTCGAGCACCTTGGTCACGCTCACGCCGGAGGCAAGGGTGACGGGCTGCGCCGCGTAGGTGTTGGTAAAGGTCGGGTTCGCGCCCTTGATCACATTGGCGACGAACTTGCCGTCCTTCTCCTCAACGCTGACCATGACGACGTTCTTAGTCTCGTCGTAGGTCACGCCGTCGTGGCTCTGGCCCTGCTCGGTGATGGTGAACTCATACTTGCCGGCAGCCGAGAAGGTGATATCGCCGAAGGCGTCCTTGTGGTCGGCGGTCTTGGAGTTGATGGTGAGCTCGGTGGAATCGGGCATGGTGACGGCGGAAGCGTCGCCCGCGGTCTGCTCGAGCTTGAACTTGAAGGAGTCGCCGTCGGCCCAGTCGCGGCCGGTGAGGTTCTTGGTCACGGTGAGGTTCGCCGCGCCGCTCAGCGTGCCGGGCCACGTCTTGTGGGTGTTGGTCACGGTAAGCACGCCGGTGCCCGTAACCGCCTCACTATAGGTGGGGTCATAGCCGTCGACGGCGGTCTCGACCACGGACCAGGAGATCTGGCCCACGCCGGCGGGGACGACAATCTCCTTGGTCCAGCCGTCCACGGCGGTCAACTGGAACGGGTCGCCGTAATTCTGGCCGCCCTTCTGGAGCTGGACGGTCACGGAGCCGGGGAGCTCGGCACCGTTGGTGTTCGCCCACTCCTTCTTTACGGTCACGGTGTCGACCGGGGCCAAGAAGGTCGGGACATTGAAGCCGTCGGATTTCTCGTCGGAAACCTGGTCGTCCTTGCCCGTCTCTTTGAGAACAGTCTTGTAGAAGACGTTGGTGGCATCCCCGTCATTGGAGGGAAGCGTGGTCTCCTTGCCGTTTTCGACAGCCTTATCGTAGGCCGCCTGGCTCGGCTTGACCTTGAAGGTCACCTTGTAGGTCGCGCCCTTCTCCAGTTCGCCGACGGACTTGAGGTCCCAGCTCAGGGTTCCGTCCTCGCCGATTACAGCGGCAGGCGCCTCGGCCCAGGTCTCTCCGTTCTTCTGGTAGCTCACCGACGCGGGGTCGATCGCACCGTTAGCGGAGGTACCCGTCACGTACTCGGAGAGCTTGTCGACGATCTTAACGTCCTTGTAGCCCGCGGACTTCGTGATGGTCTGGATAATGTTGGCAAAAGCCGCGTTGAGCTTCTCGGAGTCCGTGCCGTCGAACGCGGAGCCGCCGGTAGTCTTCTGCGCGAAGCTGTTCATCTTTTCGGAAGCCTCGGAACCGGTATAAACGGTAAAGAGGCCCGCAACGTTGGACGGACGCTTGTTGGCCTCGTCGACGGCGATGTTGAAGTACTCCTCCTCGTAAGTAGTTCCATCGCCGGTGAGGTTTCCACGGTCGTCCCTACCATAGGTAGGCTCGCCATCGGAGAGGAAAATGATGTAGGTGGGCGCGTTGGGATCTTCCTTCGCCTTCTCGTTCGCCTTAGTGAGGGCATCGACCCAGTTTGTGCCTCCCTTGGCCCGCAGCCCATTGACGGCGCTCTTGAAATCGGACGCCTGGCCACCGGTGTAGTACTGGCTCGGATTGTTTCCCCATTTGGAGAACGTCTCGAGCGACAGCTTGATGGTACTGTCATTCGATGCGATCAGCTGGTCGGCGAGGCTGTTGAGGGCTTCCTTCGCGACGTCAAGACGCGTCTTGCCCGTCTCATGCTTGAGCCGGCCATACATATCGCCGGTGTACGGAACCTTGTTGCCGCTCGCGTCTTTGTAGTAGTAATAGGTGCCAGAACTAGGAGCCCAGCCCCGACTCAGAACGACGGGCTCCCCGTCGACCATGCCGTAGGTGCCGTTCCACGCGTCGAAGCTAGGGATCTTCTCGTATGAATATGTATAGACGTCGTTGTCCATCGAGCCAGAGACGTCCTGCACCACGATGACGTTCGCGCTCGTCTTGGTCTCCGACAGCTCGGTGTCGCCTGTGACGGTGAGCGAAAGGTCGTAGGTGCCATCATTGTTGGTTGTGATGGTCTTGGTGTGGACGGGAGGTTTGCTGGCGATGTCGCCCCCCCCTTCCGCGAACGCCGCGGCGGGAACGGACAGTGTCACGCACAGTGCGGTAAGCAGCACTGCCAGCAGCGCCAAGACAGGTTTTCTTGGCGCTTCCAATGCACCTCCGATTCGTGGCCGTTCATGCGTATGTCGCTTCATTTTCAGCTCCTTCTTTGCCGACGACAATGCGAGCTGGGCGAGCCTGCGCCCAGCTATACAGAGTCATGTTCGGCCAAAGAAGGCTTAAAAATGTTACCGATATGTTCGCTATTAATATCGAGCCAACCCGTTAGCCTGCGATTTTAATCTGGCTTTGGATTTCTTTGTTCTCAGTTGAATACAGGAGAGGCTCACACAATGCATCCTTCTGCTGGTAAGAATGGCTAATTGCGCCGATTCAAGCTTTCCTGCTCATGCTGGGGGGTATTTTTTAAGATAAGAGGGGGTATCATTTATACTTTCAGATTTGGTATTTATCTGAATTTACTACAACAATATCTCCACATAAAAAGGCTGAATTTGCAAATCTAACTGCACTTAGCGGAATGTCTTGATGCAATTGCCGTTATATACCCCCGAGGTAAATATAGAAAGGGCGGCCCCAAAGGACCGCCCTGATTACATGCTGGCTCATGCTGCGAAGAAGATCGCGTGGACCGCACTCCCCTAGCGCTCGTTGCGCTTGCGGATCACCGCGGCGCCCACGAGGGCAACGCCGGCGATGGCAGCGGCAACGGGAAGAGCCGCGTTGGTGCTGTCGCCAGTCGCGGGAACAGTGGACTTGGCCTTCTTCTGAGCGGGCTTCTGGGTGTTCTCGCTGGGCTTGCCGGGCTCGGGCTCAGTCGGCTTTGGCGCCGGCTCGTTCTTCTTCCACTGGGCGTAAAGCGTCATGGGAGCGTCAAGTTCAACCTTATCGCCCGCAGCATAGCTCGTGCCGGAACCGTCCGCAGCGGTGTTCCAGCCCTCGAAGGAATAACCATTGCGAACGGGCTGGTCGGTGACGAGCTCGGTCTCGGTAACGCACTCGACGGTAGCGAAATCGGCGGGCTGCTTATCCTCGGAGCCATTCAGGTCGTAGGAGAGGTCGAAGGCGTTCTCTATGAACTCAGGCTTGGTGAAACCGCAGTACTTGCACTTAGCAGTTCCAGTGCGAGTCCAAGTGCCCGCATCGTCAGAAGTCCACTCAGTGTAGGTAACATCGAAGGCGTTGTCGTGCTCACCGTCGGTGTAGGAGTGAGTCCGCATCTTGCCAGCGGTCCACACGAGCTCGCCGTCAATGTTGACATCGGTGCGGCCGGAGTTGTTGTCCTTCTTGCCACCAAAGCCAAAGAGCTGCGAGCAGGTGGTGTTGTCTCGCTCAGCCGTGACCTTGTTGGTGCCGGTGATGTTGAGGATGTACTTGTAGTTCCCCATGTTCGAATCGTTGATGTTCAGAGCTTGTTTGCGGGCAAACAAGCTGCTTTTCGAGTTGAACGTACAGTCGTTCACATTGACGGTGATGTCATGGCTGCCGGCACCGGCATCGGTGTAGACGTTGATGACCTTACCGGTTGCGTTAAAGGTGCAGCCGTCGAACGTCATGACCGGCGAGCTGTAGGTCCAGATGGCGTAGTCGCCACTCGGGGCATTGAACGTCGTGTTGTTGAACTCGGCAGAGGTATAGCCCCAGTAGAAGGTCTTGCCGTTGATGACGCAGCCGTCGACAACGGTCTTGTCGGCGCGGATGAAGCCGAGATAGTTCGCAGAGCCAGAACGCAGCGTCATGTTCTTGAACGTCACGGTACCGGCGCCGTCAAAGGAATAGTCGCCGTTGTACTCGGTACCGAAGTTGGCGGGATCGGGCACAAGCGCACCGATGTTCCACGCAGTCTTGTCCGTGCCCAGGCCCTCAAAGGTAAGGTTCTTGCCCTTGGTGTGACCATCGGAAGGCTCCTTATACAGCGTGTAGTTGCCCTCGCCGAGCTTGATGGTGTCGCCGCTCTGCGCCTCGGCAGTAGCGGTGGCAAGGTCGGTGTAGGTCGCGCCCGTGCGAGCGTTGGTGATACTCGGCTCGGCAGCCAGCGCCGGCGTGGCGTTCACGCACACCGCACAGACCACGCCGAGCAGCACGGCTGCGATGCGGCCGCCCAGCGCCCTCATGGCCCCAAGGCCGTGGTTAGGTTTCATAAAGTACTCCCCTCGACTTCTTTCCCGGTCCTGCGATGGCACGTTTGAGCGTCGCCCGGGCGTTTCCATGTCCACGCCCGGGAAACCTGGATAAACGTTGATGCACCGTTGACCAGACCTGTTGTTCAGACTTTGCTCAGATTACCACTTTACCTATATGCGTGGGGGTACTTAATCGGTGAGGAAAACAAAGATTAAAGCTAAAGCAGGTAGTGGTTTTAAAGGCTATCGCATTGCCAAATATGTCAACGAAATTAATGGGGAGGGGGCTAAGTACATAGAGCCCGATTTTTTCGATTATTGATACTGCCGCTCAGTCCATACCCCACAATTCACTGCCCGATTCAGCCAACCAATATAAAGACAGAAACGCCGAGGGGCAGACTTCTACAGAAATCTGCCCCCGGCGAATCACTTTTGCAGAGCAAGGCGATTGTCGGATCCGAGGCCCTACAGGAACTTGTCGAGCTCGCGGTCGACCACGGCGTTGCGCTTTACGTTGGGCTTGGCGATGAGGCGACCGCGGTGGATGACGTGCTTGGGGGTGCGCAGCGCGCACAGGTCGTCGAGCGGGTTCGCGTCGACAACGATCATATCGGCGTCCTTCCCCACCTCGATCGAGCCCGTCACGTCCCCGACGCCGGCGAGCTGGGCATTGCGCAGCGTCGCCGTATGGAGCGCGAAGGAGCGAGAAACGCCGACGTACTTCTCGAAGTAGCGAAGCTCGCGCCAGAAGTCGTACTGGGTGATCCAAGGACAGCCCACGTCGTTGCCAAGGGCCACGGGGACGCCCTGCTCGAGGGCTGCCTTCGAGTTGGCGATGATCCCCTCGAAGACCATGTTGCCGTTGTACTGCTCGACCTCGCTCGCGCACGAGACGGAGCGGTCAAAGAGCGCATAGGGCAGCGCCGGCGAGATCGTGGTGCAGAGGAACGAGCCGTTCTTCTTGAAGAGGCCCATGATATCGTCGGTCGGCGCGGCGCCGTGCTCGATCGAGTCGACGCCGCCCTCGAGCGCAACGCGCACGCCCTCGGTCGACTCGACGTGCGCGGCCACGGTAAAGCCGAGCTCATGGGCACGGTCGCACACCGCGCGCACCATGGCGGGGTCCATCTTGAGCTCGCCGGGCGTGCCCTTCTCCTTGGCGTCGAGCACGCCGCCGGTGACCATGAGCTTGATGAGGTCCGCGCCCTGGGCTCGGGCGACGTCGACCTGCTCCAGGGCCTCGGGGATGCTGTGCGCCGCGATGGCCACCGAGCCCGCCATGTGGCCGCCAGGCACCGAGATTCCCTGGTTGGCAGCGAGGATGCGCGGAGCGTCGAGCCTGCCGACGGCGCCGGCGTCGCGCACGCGCGTGTCGAAGTCGCCCAGGCCGCCGACGGTGCGGATGGTGGTGACGCCGCTGTGCAGCTCCAGGCGCGCGTACTCCGCCACCAGGCGATACGCGATCGCACGCGTGAGGCCGTTGGCCATGACCTTCTTGACCAGCGCCTCGTTGTCGCGCTGCTTCTTTTGGGGCTTGCCGTTGCCCGCGAGGTGCACGTGCATGTTGATGAGACCCGGAAGCAGGTAGGCGCCCTTGAGGTCAACGGGCTCGCAGCCGGCGAGGTCCGCCTCGGCCGTGGGGGCGACCTCCACGATACGCCGCCCCTCGACGACGACCGCATGGTTCTCGAGGACCTCCATGCCCTCGGTCCCGTCGAGCACATTTGCGTTGATGTACGCCGTCCTTCGGTTCAAGGCGGCGACGGAGGCGGCGTTTGCCATCTGGAGATCCTTCCCGTTTACTGACCTGGCATCAGTATTTATTGACTATGCGTCAACATGATAGTCGAGCGGACCTTTCGTGGAGGCGGTCTTGCGGGCGGGCGGCAGACGTGCGGCGGCGGGAATCCGTTACCTGCAAAACCATGCCGCTCGTCGAGGACCGGTTCACGCGCGGGCGGGCGGCTGAGATACTTGGCATCGTGTGTATTTACAGGGCACGACGAGAGGAGCATCACATGAAGCAGCTCAACGAGAAGGTCGCCGTTGTCACCGGCGCTGGTCAGGGCATCGGCAAGGGCATCGCTCTGTGCCTCGCCAAGCGCGGCGTCAAGGTCGTGTGCACCGGCCGCCGCGAGGCCCCCATCCAGCAGACCGTAGCCGAGATCGAGGAGGCCGGCGGCCAGGGCCTCGCCATGACCTGCGACTCCGCCGACCGTGCCCGCGTCGAGGAGGTCGTCAAGGCCGCGGTGGACACCTTCGGCTCCATCGACGTCATCGTCAACAACGGCCAGGCGATCGTGCCCTCCTCGCCCGTCGAGGACACCACCTACGAGAACATGCTCGCCGCCTGGGAGTCGGGCACCATCGGCTCACTCAACTACATGCAGGCCGCCTTCCCCTACATGAAGGAGCAGGGCGAGGGCCGCATCATCAACTTCGCCTCCGCTACCGGCATGTTCGGCATCGCCGGCCAGCTCGCCTACGGCTCCAACAAGGAGGCCCTGCGCGGCCTGACCAAGATCGCCGCCAAGGAGTGGGGCCAGTACGGCATCTGCGTGAACGTCGTGCTCCCCGGCGCCGAGTCCCCCGCCGCCAAGGCCTGGGCCGAGAAGTTCCCCGAGGAGTACAAGAAGCAGGTCATGCTCAACCCCATGCACCGCTTCGGCGACCCCGAGGGCGACATCGCTCCCGTCGTCGCCTTCCTCGCGGGCCCCGACTCCTGCTACTACTCCGGCCAGTCCGTGATCGTCGACGGCGCCAACTCCATCATGCCGTAGCGCTCATGGCCTAGCGTCCGCACAGCGGCGCCCCGCCCCATCGCCTTGTGCGCGAGCAGCGCGCCTCGGCGGGGGGGCGGGGCTTTTTCGCGCGCGGCGCGGACGCGAAGCTCAATTTCTGAGCCCAAGTCGAAGGGCAACGCCTTCCGACGGGTCTAAACAACGTCATTCACGCATAAAAAGTCACGAAGTAGGTATCCAATTCTAAATTGTGTGAGAAGAGGTTACTTTGCGCTGACGTTTCCGCAGGTAAAAAGCTAGAACGATTTGAGCTACTCGAGCTTTTCGAAATAGGATACCTACATCGTGTTGTTTTATGTAAGCTAACCCATTTGCGGCCTCAAACGGCGCGGACGATCTGCGCCAAGGTCGGCATCGAGACGGCGGCGCGGGAGCGTCACGAAACTGAGGGAAATAGGCCTGGTTTTTGAGGTGCAGGCAACGAGCGCCACAAAGCGCTAGAAGCCAGACAGCTCGACATCGCGCTTCACGATGAGGCTGCCGCGCGAAAGAATGGCCCCCATCCGCACGAACGAAACCGCTGGACCGTTACGCGTTCTTCTCGCGGTTGCAGTTGATGGGGCGCGGCCGACCTTGACGATGGCGCGCTCCTCGGGGTCATGTTGCGATCGCGAGCTTGACCTTGTCCGTGGAGCCGTCGGCGCGATAGCCGGGCACAAACTCGTGGTCGCCGACTAATAGGACCGGACCGCCTCGCGGCGCACAAGCATTTTGGCCAGCGCCCACGGGTCGTTAGGCGCCATTCGGCGGAATGCCATAGCGTTCGCGCATGCCCGCCTTACCGCAAGCTCCCTAGAATTGATTCGCCCGCTGTATTCGTCTCAAGGGAGGCAGCTCTCATGAAGAAGAACGCATCGCCACGAGCTATCGCTCTTGTGCTTTTGTCAGCCTTGGCCTGCGGGTGCCTCCTTACGGTATGCGGGTGTGTCCGCGAGCCCGAGCAACCGGATTTGAAGCCGGTCATCTATCTCTACCCGGAAGAGAAGGAGGACGTCTCGGTCGAGCTTGACTATGCGGGAGACCTGACCTGCACGTATCCCGAGTACAACGGCAAGTGGAACGTCACCGCGCTGCCCGACGGAACGCTCACGGACACAGGCGGGCAGACGTACAACTACCTGTACTGGGAAGGCATGGGCGACGCCGCGTACGATTTCTCCGAGGGTTTCTGCGTGGCGGGAGGCGACACCGCAGCCTTCCTCGAGAGTGCGCTCGGGCAGCTGGGGCTAAATCGCAAGGAAGCGAACGAGTTCATCGTCTACTGGTTGCCGCTTATGCAGGACAATCCCTACAACATCATCTCGTTCCAGGCAGACGCCTATACGCAGGCGGCCCAGCTCCACATTGATCCGGAGCCCAACACGCTGCTTCGCGTGTTCATGGCGTGGAAGCCCGCAGACTCCCCGGTTGATATTCCCACCCAGGAACTCGCGGCACCCGAGCGCGTCGGCTTCACAGTGGTCGAGTGGGGCGGCAGCCTCGTCAAGTAGCAGCAATGCGACTTGACTTAAAGGGCCCGCGGGCACGCCTATTTTCGGCGACCCCGCGGGTCCTTCTTTGTAAGCGAAATCGTTAGAGGCTACGCGTTCTTCTGACGGTTGTAGTTGATGAGGCAGCCGGCCTTGACGATGGCGCGCTCCTCGGGGGTCATGTCGGCGATCGCGAGCTTGACCTGATCGACGGACCCGTCGGCGCGAACGGCCCATGCGGCGATGTCCGTAAGCTCGCCGTCGAGCGTGGCACGGATGCCGGGCACGAACACGTAGTCGCCGACCTCGAAGTTGGGCTCGCCCTCCATCTGGAAGGGCAGCATGCCCCAGTTCATCACGTTGGAGCGGTAGCGCTTGGTGGCGTACTCGCTGACGATGTTCGCGAGGCCGCCGATCACGCGCTGGCAGCTCGCGGCCTGCTCGCGGGCGGAGCCGTCGCCGGGCTTGACGGCGTAGACCATGCTGCCATACTCGGTCGCCTTGGAGTCGGCCTCGACGCCCGCCGCGGCGAGCGCGTCGAACACGCCGGCCAGCGCCGGGTCGGCCTCGGCGAGGTCCTCGCCGGCGACGCGGCGCTTCTCGACGGCGTCGACCGCCTTGGAGCGGCCGACGTACTCGGGGTCGCGGCGCGAGAGGGTGAACTCGGCCAGGCCGAGCGGGTTGGAGCGGTAGGAGCTCGTCTCGCCGGAGGGGATGAGCTCGTCGGTGGTGGTCACCGGGTCCATGATCTTGGAGCAGACCTTGAGCAGGATGTCCTGCGCGAGGGGCTCCATCGCGGGCCAGGGCTTGATGTTCGGGCCCTCGACCAGCGCGGAGCCGAGGTCCTCCTTGCCGAAGCCCCAGTAGACGCGCTTCTTGTAGGGGGCGGAGTCGAAGTGGTACTCGCACTTCTCGTCCCAGGTCTCGTCGGGCAGGTCGGTGGCAGGGGTGAGCACGCCGCCGGCGGCCGCGGTGGCGGCGATGGAACGCGCGTCCATGAGCGCAACGGCCGAGAGCTGGCCGTTTCCGGGCTTGGAGCCCTCGCGGTTGGGGAAGTTGCGCGTGGTGTGGCGGATGGAGAGGCCGTTGTTGGCGGGCGTGTCGCCGGCGCCGAAGCACGGGCCGCAGAAGGCCGTGCGCACGATGGCGCCCGCCTCCATGAGGTCGTAGATGTAGCCGCGGCGCGTGAGCTCGAGCGCGACCGGCTGGCTCGTGGGGTAGACGGACAGCGAGAACTCGCCGCAGCCGATGTTGGCGCCCTTGAGCGCGCGGGCCGCCTGGACGACGGAGTCGTAGTTGCCGCCGGAGCAGCCGGCGATCACGCCCTGCTGGACGTGGAGCTTGCCGTCGACGACCTTGTCGAGCAGGCTGAAGTTGACCTTCTTGCCGCCGATGCGGGCCGCCTCGACCTCGACCTCGTGCAGGATGTCCTCGAGGTTCTCGTTGAGCTCGTCGATGGTGAAGGCGTTGGACGGGTGGAAGGGCAGCGCGATCATGGGCTTGACCTCGGAGAGGTCGACCTCGACGCAGCCGTCGTAGTAGGCGACGTCGGCGGGCGCGAGCTTGCGGTACTCGTCGCCGCGGCCGTGCTCGGCGAGGAACGCATGGGTGTCCTCGTCGGTGGCCCAAATGGACGACAGGCAGGTGGTCTCGGTGGTCATGACGTCGACGCCGTTGCGGTAGTCGGTCGTCATGCTCGCGATGCCGGGGCCCACGAACTCCATGACCTTGTTCTTGACGTAGCCCTTGGCGAAGACCGCGCGGACAATGGCGAGCGCCACGTCGTGCGGGCCGACGCCGGGGCGCGGGGCGCCCTTGAGGTAGATGGCGACGACGCCGGGATAGGCGACGTCATAGGTGTCCTGCAGCAGCTGCTTGGCCAGCTCGCCGCCGCCCTCGCCCACCGCCATGGTGCCCAGGGCGCCGTAGCGGGTGTGAGAGTCGGAGCCAATAATCATCTTTCCGCAGCCGGCGAAGTTCTCGCGCATGAAGGAGTGGATGACGGCGATGTGGGGCGGGACGAAGATTCCGCCGTACTTCTTTGCCGCGGAGAGGCCGAAGACGTGGTCGTCCTCGTTAATGGTGCCGCCGACGGCGCACAGCGAGTTGTGGCAGTTGGTGAGCACGTAGGGGATCGGGAACTTCTCCATGCCCGAGGCGCGTGCCGTCTGGATGATGCCGACGAAGGTGATGTCGTGGCTCGCCATGGCGTCGAAGCGAATCTTGAGCATGTCCGGGTCGCCCGAGGTGTTGTGCGCCTGGAGGATGGAGTAGGCGATCGTGCCGCGGCGGGCATCCTCGGCCGCATCGGCGATGCCGGCCTCGGCTGCCCGGCTTTCGGGGATGACCTCGTCACCGTTGCGCAGGAAGACGCCCTCGTCGTACAGCTTGACCATTAAAACCCCGCTCTCCCCCGGGCCTCCCCGGGACTCGTGCCTTCACGGCGCCGGGGCCGGCGCGCGCAGATAAACATGAATCCATTATCCACAACGAGTTTGCGCGCGCGTTTCCAAACCGTCGCGCGAGGTGGATGCGATACGATTCCGACGGAAAACCACGAGGGCGGGCCGACGTGCCCGCCGCGCAAGGAGCGCCGAGGATGAGCAGAGAAGAGAAGCGCCACCCCAACCTGCCGCCGATCCCAAAGAAGCTGGGAGGCGGGCGCGCAGGCTTCGGCGCCATCGCCGCAAAGAAGGGCATGGGCCCGAACAAGGCCTGCGGCCACAAGGGCGGCATCTGCCGTCAGGGCTCGAAGCGGGGCTGACGTGGATACGCAGCAGACCTGGGAAGACACCCGGACGATCCCCGGCACCCTAACCAAGCAGGACATCTACGACCTGCTCGATGCGCGCGGCATCGAATACGAGGCGGTCGAGCACCCGCCGGTGTGCTCCGTCGAGGAGGCAGACGCGCTGGCAAAGCTGCCCTTTGCCGAGCACGAGGCGAAGAACTTCTTTCTGCGCGACCCCAAGCACCGCGAGTATTACCTGGTTACGGTCCCCGACCACAAGAAGGTCGACCTCAAGCGCGTGCAGGCAGAGCTGGGAAGCAAGCGCCTGAGCTTCGCGTCGGCAGACGACCTCGCCGAGAAGATCGGCATCTACCCGGGCGCCGTCACGCCCTTCGCCGCGCTCAACGCCGAGGGCGGCAGCATCCGCGTGGCGCTCGACGCCGACTTCGTGCGCTGGGGCTGGATCGGCTGCCACCCCTGCAGCAACACCGCGAGCGTGCACCTGCGCGTGCCCGAGCTGATCGCGCTTCTGGGCGACGCGGGGCACGAGGTCGAGGTCGTCGAGCTGTAGGGCGGCGTTCAGCGGCGGGCGGAAGCTAAATCGTGAGGCTATAAGGCCGCGGCCGCGCTCGCCCACGGCCGGATCTTCGCGAGCTCAGGCGCCAAGGCGCGCTTTGCGACCTCGGTGTCGTAGGCAGCCTGCGCACGAAGCCAGTAGCCGTCGGAGAGGCCAAGGAACCTGCAGAGCCTCAGGTCGGTGTCGGCCGTGACCCTTCGCTTGCCGAGGACGATCTGCCCGATGCGCTGAGCGGGAATGCCCGTCTCCTTTGCAAGGCGATACTGCGAGATGCCCATCGGCTCGAGAAACTCCTCCTTGAGCAGCTCGCCCGGGGTGACGGGTGCGATCCTAATGTCCATGAGTCCTCCTCTATCTGTGATAGTCGACGACTTGGACGTTATCCGCAACCCCGTCGCGCCATTCGAAGCAAAGCCTGAATTGATCGTTGATTCGAATGCTGTACTGACCTTCTCGATCGCCTTTAAGGGCCTCCAGACGATTACCCGGAGGAACTCTGAGATCGTCCAAGGTCGCCGAGATCTGCAGCTGTCTGATCTTGCGAAGCGCGACCCTCTCGAAGCTGATGAACGACGGCACGCGGATACCGTGGGCCAAGTTATACGTCGCTGTGCCTGCGTAGCTTGCAATCATAGTATCGCCTCACGTTAATATTGTCAAACGTTACGTCTGTTTTGCAAGTTCAATAGTATCATGAGAACACATGTTCTTACTGTTAATATTCTTAAGAATTCACTATGACAAAGGAGTCCTCTATGAACATATTGGTCCTGGTCCCGGCAAACGACGAGCACAAGGCGATGCTCGAGGCTGCGGCCCCGGAGGCGAGCTTTGTGTACACGAGCCCCGACGCCGCGACCGACGAGGAGGTGGCCGCGGCCGACGTCATCGTAGGCAACCTCGCCGCCGACCGCCTCGGCACGGCGGCGCGTCTGCGCCTCATCCAGCTGAGCTCGGCCGGCTACGACGACTACGTCGCGACGGGCACCCTGCCTGCGGGCGCCGCGCTCTGCTGCGCGACGGGCGCGTACGGACAGGCCGTCTCGGAGCACCTCTTTGCCTCCGTGCTGGCAGTCATGAAGAAACTCCCCGGCTACCGAGACCTGCAGCGCAGCCGTCGCTGGGGCGATCTTGGCGAGGTTCGCTCCCCCGCCGGCGCGAACGTCCTCGTGCTCGGCGCAGGCGACATCGGCACGCACATCGCGACGCTCTTCGCGGCCGTCGGGTCCCACGTCACCGGTGTGCGCCGCAGCTCTGTGGCGGCCGAGGCGCCGTTCGAGCGCATGGCCACCATAGATGAGCTGACGGAGCTGCTGCCCGAGGCCGACGTCGTTGCGTCGGTCCTGCCGAGCACGCCCCAGACACGCGGCATCGCCGACGCGGGCTTCTTTGCCCGTATGAAGGAGGGGGCCATCTTTGCCAACGCCGGCCGCGGCGACCTCGTCAACCAGTCGGCGCTTCTCTCGGCGCTGCAGTCGGGACACCTCGCAGGCGCGGCGCTCGACGTGTGCACGCCCGAGCCGCTGCCCGGCGACGACGCGCTGTGGACCGCGCCGAACCTGCTGCTCACGCCGCACGTCTCGGGCTTCTATCACCTGCCCGTGACGCTTGACAACATCGTGTCCATCGCGGCGGGAAACATCCGCGCCCTTCTTTCCGGCGGCGAGCTGCGCAACCGCGTGCTCTAGGCGGGAGGCGGC
Organism: uncultured Olsenella sp.; assembly: GCA_900540955.1. Classification (GTDB taxonomy): domain Bacteria; phylum Actinomycetota; class Coriobacteriia; order Coriobacteriales; family Atopobiaceae; genus Paratractidigestivibacter. The sequence continues at coordinate 4,668 of UQIF01000032.1, read as the reverse complement.
GGGCCGGGCACGGCGCGTCACCTTTCTTGCCCGCCGGCCCTTCTTGCCACCAAATAATCGATTAGCAACCGAAACCGGTGCAAAAAGCCAGAAAGAAGGACTTTTGCGCCGGTTTCGGTTGCTAATCGACCAATAGAACGACCCCCCACGCGAAAAAATCCTCCCATCTAACGCCCGGGCAAGGAGGCCTTGGCGATTGCTGTTCAACGGTTGAACAGCAAAGGTTGAGTCGAGGAGGTGAGCACGTGGAGGATTTGCATGGATGGACGATTTCGCAGGTAGAAAACCTCATTGGCCTCCCTAGGCGCGATATTCAGCGTTGCTGCTACACCGGCAAAGGCGGCGTCGCGCTCCTCTTTCCTTCCGACAGCACTTGGGGCCGCCGCGTCTACTCCCCCGATGACCTCGCGCGCCTGTACCTCGTCGCCCGCATGAAAGACCGGGGCATGAGCCTGCCCGAGATCAAGCGGGAGCTCGACGGCAGCGAGGCGGCGGGAACCGGCGACGACGTTCTTCTGGGCGACTGCGCATCCCGCCTCGTCGAGGCACGCGAGCAGGTCGAAAGCCTGCTTTTGTCCGCCCAGGTGCTTCTATGCTCGGACGACCCTCGTGCAATCAAGTCTTTGATTTCTAACTATATTTGCCGTTCAGCAGGAGCCAAGCTTGACTGTTCAGACCTCCTTGAGCGTCTTCAGCTGTTTGATTTCGACAACACATCATCCGAACTGAGGATATTTACGCTTCAACTGCTCGACACTCCCGGCTTTGCCTTAGCAATCGAGCTCTGGCTTGGCCCTGGCAGCGCCGAGCTTCTTGCAGAAGGCATCGGCAAAGCAAGTGCTCACGACAAACGGAAGGAAACAGAATGGACGCAGGCAAAACCAAGGAAATCATGAACAATAAGGTGGGCTTCTTTCTGACCAAGCCGAAGGTCTTGGTCTACGGCATCGTTATCGGGCTCGTAGCGGGCATCGTCTGCCTCTCGAGCATCTTTCATGCCGGCGAGCAAAGGGAGCCCCAAGCGGACACGCTTAGCCCCTCGATCGTCTTTTCGCGCATCGTGTCGAACAACGAGCTGGTAAGCGCCACACAGCAGTACTCGATCGTGGATAAGTCGGTCGACAACAACGTGCTGTTCGGGATCATCCACATTCCCTTTACCGAGAACAGCTTCTGGTACCGCTACTGCGGGACCATCAAGGTCGGCGTCGACTTAAAGAAGGCGAGCTACGACACATCGGCGGACGGCCGGACCATCACCGTTTCCCTCGAGCAGCCGTACATCATCTCCAACACGCCCGACATGGATAAATCCGGCGTCCTCGAGGAACACAACAACATCCTCAACCCCATTCACGTCGAGGACGTAGATGCCTTCCGGCGCAAGTGCGTCGAGGAGAGCGAAAGGAAGATCGCGGAAGGCGGCATCTACGACGAGGCGAAAGCCAACACCGAGCAAAACATCAGGCAGATGTTCAACTCCGCTCTTGGCGACTCTTACACAATCGAGTTCGACTGGCGCGACGCCACGGAATAGGAGAGGTTTATGAACAAGAAGGTAATCATCATCGCGGCAATCGTTGTCGTCTATCTGGTCTTCTTCTGGCTCAACAACTCGGTTCTGTCCTGGGGATAACCGGGGCGGACGGGAACCGAGCAGGCGGGCCAATCTTCTTGCCGGCCCTTCTTGCCCGCCGGCCCTTCTTGCCACCAAATAATTGATTAGCAACCGAAACCGGTGCAAAAAGCCAGAAAGAAGGGCTTTTGCGCCGGTTTCGGTTGCTAATCGGCCGATGGGACGGCACGCGGGTGCGGCGGTGCGCCAGTGCCGGTTTTCTCGACATACTGACAAACAGGTAACAAGAAGCCCTCCCTACCGTCCACTCCGTCATAATCGGGCACGTAAAACCGCAAGACAAGGAGCGTTCGTGCCTCAATCCACCATCTCCCTCATCGCCTTCGACCTCGACGGGACCGTGTTCGGCTCGCCGACGAACCAGGTCGTCTCGCCGCGCGTCTGTGCCGCCTTCCAGGCCGCGCACGACGCCGGAGCGCTCATCACCGTCGCGTCCGGCCGCCCGTTCTGGATGCTCGGCACGCAAATCCCCGCCGCGCCGTGGCTCGACTTCGCCATCAGCTGCAACGGCGCGCGCGTCGCCGGCACCCGTCGCTGCGACCTCGACTTCGCCGCGAGCTTCCCGCGCGCGCTCGCCGAGGACACCCTCGCCGCGATCGCCGAGCTCGGCGGCACCGTGAGCATCCACACCGATGCCGAGTCGCTCATGGAGACGCGCCACTGCGCGCACCTGCTCGACGACTTCGACAAGCGCAAGGCGCAGGCAAGCGCGAACGGCGCCGAGGCCGCAGACGCCGACCGCGGCAACCCGATCGACGAGCTTCTATCCATCTTCGGCGGGGTCGGCGTGGACTCCGCGCTCGACGCCTTCCTCGCCCGCCCCGCCCAGCAGCTCGACAAGGTCGACTGCGCGATGCCCTCCCGCGACGCGGCCGACGCCCTCGAGGTGCGCCTGAACAAGCTCGGCGGCATCGGCATCGCCCGTCTGGACTCGAAGAACTTCGAGCTCACGAGCGCCCGGGCCTCCAAGGGCGCGGCAGCCACCGACCTTTGCCACGAGCTCGGCATCGACCCGGCCCGCGCCGTCGCGTTCGGCGACTCCGCCAACGACCTCAGCATGTGCGGGCGCGCCCTCACCTTCGTGGCTATGGGCAACGCGACCGCCGAGGTCAAGGCCGCGGCAGACGACGTGACCGCCACCGTCTGGGACGACGGCGTCGCCCGGTGGATCGAGGAGCACCTGTAAATGGACGACCTGATCTTCTCGCTCAACGCCACACTGCCGATCTTCATCATGATGATGCTCGGCTACTTCCTTCGTCGCATCGGCCTCGTCACACAGAAGTTCGCTGACGCCGCGAACACGTTCGTCTTCAAGATCTGCCTGCCCCTCGTCCTGTTCGACGACCTCTACCAGATGGACATCGCCGCAGCGTGGGACGGCGGCTTCGTCGCGTTCTGCGCCGCGGCGACGCTCGGCAGCATCGCGCTGTGCTGGCTCGTCTCGCGCGCGTTCGGCAAGCAACCTTGGCGCGGCGAGTTCATCCAGGCGTCGTACCGCTCCGGGGCGGCGTTTCTGGGCATCGCGTTTCTTTTGAGCATCTACGGCGAGGCCGGCGCGGCGCCCCTCATGGTCATCGGCGCCGTTCCCATCTACAACGTGAGCGCCGTCGTCATCCTCGAGCTCATGCGCCCGGGAAAAGTTGACCGCGGCGTGAGCCCCGAGCTCATCCGCAGCACAATCAGGGGCATCGTCACGAACCCCATCATCCTCGGAATCGTCGCGGGCGTCGCGTGGTCGCTGCTTTGCATCCCCATGCCCCAGGTTCTCGGGACCGCCGTGGCCGACATCGGAGGCATCGCCACCCCGCTCGGCCTCATCGCGCTCGGCGCGTCGTTCAGCTTCCGCCGCGCGTTCGCAGTCGGGACGCCGTCGATCGTCGCGTCGGCCATCAAGCTCGCGGGGCTTGAGCTGGTCTTCTTGCCAATGGCGCTCGCGGCTGGATACACGGGACAGAAACTCGTCGCCGTCATGATGATGCTCGGCCTGCCCTCCACCGTCAGCGGCTACGTCATGGCGCGAAATATGGGCTACGAGGGCGCGGTCAACTCGAGCGTCGTCATGCTCACGACGCTCCTATCGTCAGCGACCATCACGTTTTGGCTGTGGCTGCTCAAGTCGCAGGGACTGGTATAGGCGGCGGTCGACCTCGTCGGGCTCCGTTCCCGCGCGCGTTGAACTCACACACATATAACGATGGTCAATCTTCCTGCGTAAAAAGTCGGTGGACGGCGGTTTTAGGGTTGGCAACGGCGTTTCGCGCTGCATAATGGAGTGCAACCGTTTTTTCAGATACCCACGCCCAAACCACCCGGGAGGTTGCGCATGAAGGAGCTCGAGGACCGTATACGCAAGGACGGAATCGTTCGAGAGGGCAACGTCCTCAAGGTCGACAGCTTCCTCAACCACAAGTGCGACGTCGCGCTTTACGACCAGATGGGCGCCGAGTGGGCCCGTCTTTTTGAGGGCAAGAAGGTCGACAAGATCCTGACCATCGAGTCTTCCGGCATCGGCATCGCCTGCGTGGCCGCCACCCACTTCAACAACGTGCCCGTGGTCTTCGCCCGCAAGACCGAGTCCAAGAACCTCGACGGCGAGCAGTACCGCACCCAGATCAAGAGCTACACCAAGGGCCGCACCTACGAGGTCATCGTCGCCAAGCGCTTCCTCGAGCGCGGCGAGCACGTCATCATCCTCGACGACTTCCTTGCCATGGGCTGCGCCCTCAACGGCCTGCTCGAGATCTGCGAGGAGGCGGGCGTCGTAGTCGAGGGCATCGGCATCGCCATCGAGAAGGGCTTCCAGCCCGGCGGCAAGGACCTGCGCGAGCGCGGCTACCAGGTCGAGTCCCTCGCCGTCGTCAACAGCATGGACGCCGCCACGGGCCAGATCGAGTTCGCGTAACGCCTAAGCAAACAACGCCAACATCCGGGCGGGTCGGGGAAATCCTCGGCCCGCCCTTCTTTTTTGGGACAAAAGGGACGGGGGATTTTGTCCCAATATGTGGAGCCGCTCCACAAGTTGAGATCGG
>UQIF01000031.1 GCA_900540955.1 uncultured Olsenella sp. | reverse complement strand
CCACGGCCGTCTCGTGCGCCGAGCGCATCTCCAAGCTCATGGCCGTCTATGACGTGTGCGACCTGTTCGTCTCCGCCATCAAGGCTGCCGTGAACGTCAAGGGTCTTCCCATCTCGACCAAGATCTTCGAGCCGGCCGTCCAGGCTACGCCCGAGCAGGTCTCCGCGATCCGTGAGCTTCTTGCCTAGCTAATATAAGGACTTCTTGTCTCATTCGAAGCCTGAGCCCGCGACTCTTTGCGATGCAAGGAGTCGCGGGCCTTCTTTTTTAAATGTCGCGGTGCTTTAATTCGCGCCGTGTCGCCACCTGCTAGCATGGTTGACCAGAAACCAACGTGGGGAGAAGCGCATGGCAAACGCAAAGAAGCTCGACTGCACCTGGCCCGAGGCCCGCTTGGAGCCGCGGCGCCTGCGCGTGGCCGATGACTATCTGCAGGGTGTCCTCGACGGAAAGAACTTCCTCGTGTTCGACGGCGCCATGGGCACGCAGCTGCAAGCGCGCGGCCTTGCCGCCGGCGAGCTGCCGGAGCTTCTGTGCCTTACCAACCCCGGCGAGATCTCCGAGGTGCACGCCGCCTACGTCGCCGCCGGCGCGGACGTCGTGACCACGAATACCTTCGGCGCGAACCGCGATAAGCTCGGCGACGCCGCGACGGTGGAGCAGATCTTTGACGCCGCGGTCTCGTGCGCACGCGCCTCGGGCGCGCGCTATGTAGCCGCCGACATCGGCCCGACGGGGCAGCTCCTCGAGCCGATGGGGACCCTTCCCTTCGACGAGGCGTACGCGCTCTTCGCCGAGCAGGCGCGCGCCGCGACCGCCGCGGGCGCCGACCTCTTTATCGTCGAGACCATGGCAGACCTCGCCGAGGCCAAGGCGGCGCTTCTTGCCGTCGTCGAGAACTCCGACCTGCCCGTCTTCGTCACGATGACGTTTGCCGAGGACGGCCGTACCTTCCTCGGCACCACGCCCGAGGTCGCGGCCGTGACGTTGAGCTCGATGGGCGCCGACGCCGTGGGCATCAACTGCTCGCTCGGCCCCGACGACCTCGTGCCGCTCGTCGAGCGCATGCTGCCGTGGGCAAAGTGCCCTGTCATGGTCCAGGCCAACGCGGGCCTCCCGCGCGTCGAGGGCGGTCGCACCGTGTTCGACGTCCATGCTCCCGAGTACTGCCGCGCCGTCGCGCGCATGCTCGACGCGGGTGTGACCATCATGGGCGGCTGCTGCGGCACCGCGCCCGAGTACACGGCGGGGGAACGGGCGCTTCTTGCCGGGCGCGAGCCGCGGGAGCGCTCCGTGCGCGACTGGTTCTGCGTCGCAGGCCCCCAGCAGATCACGAGTCTGCGGGCGGGGCATGTGGGCGTCATCGGCGAGCGCATCAACCCCACGGGCAAGAAAAAGATGAAGGAAGCCCTGCGCAGCGGCAACCATGATTACATCATGGGCGAGGCCATCTCGCAGACCGAGGCCGGCGCCCAGATCCTCGACGTGAACGCGGGCCTGCCCGAGATCGACGAGCGCGCCACGATGGTCGAGCTGGTCGCCGAGCTCCAGGGCGTGACCACGCTGCCGCTGCAGATCGACTCCGCCGACCCCGCCGTCATCGAGGCGGCAGTGCGCGCCTACCCCGGAAAGGCCCTCATCAACTCGACCAACGGCAAGCAGGAGATCCTCGACGCGGTGCTGCCCATCGCCAAGCACTACGGCTGCGCGATCGTCGGGCTCACGCTCGACGAGCAGGGCATCCCGCCTACGGCCGAAGGGCGGATCGCCGTCGCGCGAAAGATCGTCGCCGCGACCGACGCCATCGGCATCCCGCGCCAGGACGTGGTCATCGACTGCCTCTGCATGGCCGCCTCGACCGACCAGAGCGCCCCGCGCGCCATACTGGACGCCATTTCGGGCGTCAAGCGCGAGCTGCCGGGCGTGCGGACGGTGCTCGGCCTCTCCAACATCAGCTTCGGCCTGCCGTTTCGCCCGCTCGTCAACGCGACGTTCCTCTCGGCGGCGTTTGGCGCTGGGTTGGACATGGCCATCATGAACCCGCTGGTGCAGCGCATGATGGACGTCGTCGACTCGTGGCGCGTGCTGTCCGGCGAGGACGAGAGCGCCCAGCACTACGTCGCCCACTACGCCGAGCGCACAGACAAGCTCCCCGCCCCCGGCGCGGCGCCCGCTTCCCTGGCGGTATCTGTCGAGAAGGGCTCCGCGGCCGCCGGGCAGCATCCCGACGCTGGCGCGAAGACCCCCGAGGAAGAAGCCCGCGCGCTTGTGCTCGCCGGCCGCAAGGGGCCGATGCCCGAGGTCGTGGGCCGTGTGCTCGAGGGCCACGATGTGCTCTACGCCATCAACGAGGTGCTCATCCCCGCGCTCGACGAGGTGGGCGCGCGCTTTGAGAAGGGCACATTCTTCTTGCCGCAGCTCATGGCGTCGGCAGAGGCCGCCAAGGCCGGCTTCGAGGCCATCAAGGCGGCAAACGTCGCCGCGGAGGGCGACGCCGCCGTGCCTTCGAAGGGCAAGATCGTCATCTGCACCGTCCATGGCGACATCCACGACATCGGGAAGAACATCGTGCGCATGCTGCTGGAGAACTACGGCTACGACGTGGTGGACCTCGGTCGCGACGTTGCCCCCCAGGCGGTTGTCGACGTCGTGGCCGCTGACCACGTGAAGCTCGTGGGCCTCTCGGCCCTCATGACGACGACCGTGCCCGCCATGGCCGAGACTATCGAGCTTCTGCGCAAGGAGTGTCCGTGGGCCAAGGTGATCGTGGGCGGCGCCGTGCTCAACCCCGAGTACGCGCAGATGGTGGGCGCCGACTACTACGCCAAGGACGCGACCGAGACCGCCCGCATCGCCGGCGAGGTCTTAGGCTAGCGGGCGTCGGTGCGGTTCCTCTCGTTATTCCTCGGATAGCGAGAGGAACACTTCGGTAACCCAGGATTCGTCGGTTTTGTCCACACGGACCTCCCCGTCATGCTCTTTGGCGATGCGCGAAAGGATTTGCCTGCCCCAGCCATGCTCGGGGAGTATCTCGTGGGTGGGTTTCTCATCAGGCTCTTTCTTGCTTGGACCGGTGCCCGTTCCTTTTGGCATGTTGTTCTTGACCTTTACGACGAGGTAGCCGGCAGCAAGGCGTGCGCGCACCTCTACACTTGGGTCCGCAGCACCGCTTGCCGCCGCTTCCCGAATCGCGTTGTCGAGCATGTTCGAGAACACCTCGCAAAGCGTGAGCGGCGAGAGCCCGATGAACTCGGGAACATCGACGTCGCAATGCCATGAGACTCCGAGGTCGAGGCATCTTTCGCGTTTCGCCGACAAAAGAGCAGCAACGGCGGCGTTTTCGCAGGATGTGTATGGCTGCAGCCCAAGTGATCCTTGGTTTTTATGCAGCAACTGGAGCGCCGCGCTCGCATCTCTCTTGTCGAGCGAGCGGGCGACCTCTTGAAAGCGGGTCATGTTCTCGGCCTTGAGTTTTGCGGCAGAGCTCCTGGAGAGCTCCAGGGTGCGGCAATACTCCTGCTGCGCGGCCAGCTGCTCGGATGCGGTGGCCAGCTGTTCGTCCGTGTCGCGTGCCTGCTCGTCGCTCACGGAACGCGTGATGAAGAGCCAGGCGAATACCGATCCTGCGGCAATCGAGCACAGCGCCCCAACGAAGGCGGGCTCGCCGCTTTTGCTTTGAGAAAAGAAGACGTAAAGAAGCCCGAGCGTCCCGAGCAGCACAAAAGAAGCGGGGAGAACGAGGGTCACGAGGGTGCGCGATGCCGTAAAGTGGGCGACGCGGTGCCCTAACGAAAGCGCGCACGCGCATGCAATCGCGAACGCGAGAAGCGAAACTACGTGGCCCACATTCATCTCTTCTTGCCCTCCGGGCTCCATTCGTCAACAAGGCCATGGGCGTACGCCGACGCTTCCTTCAGTTTTCCCTGGCCTATGAGCGCCGCCATGACCTGCTCATGGTTTCGCAGGTCATGGCGAAGCATCGCGCATTCCCCGAGCGTCGCGAGCTCTTCTGCGCAGTGAGCTTCAAGCTCTGTGATGCTTTGCTGGGCGCGCTCGAGGCGCAGACGGTCTTCTTCGCGTTTACGCAATAGGCCAAAGCTGTGAAGGGCCAGCGAATCGGCGATGACGCACAGGGCGTATCCCAGCATCGAAAACCAAAGAAGAACCGTTGATTGCGGAGATGAGTCAAAGTAGGTCGACCTTAGAAAGAGGAACGTCGATGACTGCATGACTACGGCGCCTGACAACCAGAGCTCATTGCTGCGCAGGTGCTCGTCCAAGTGCTTCAGCTGCTGGGCAAGCATTCTTGTTGCGAATAGAGAGAAACACGCTCCGATGAGACAGGAGAGAAGGTGCGCCCCGTACATTGCCATTGACGTCTCGACGGATGCGGTCGCCGCGCCGCCGGTCAGAAGCAGCCAGAAAAAGACAGCGACGACCTCGCCGAATAAATGACCTACCAGCAGAAGGGAAGAGGCGAGAATTTTGCGTGAGGGGGTGTCTTTGTAACCTGCAATCACGATCGCTGCCACCAGGAGGAATTGGGTCCAATGCCATGGCACCGTGGGAGGCATTAGCAGTATCGCGAGGAAGAGCGCCAGCTGGGCTGCTCTCAGCAAGGCACCTCCGCGAGGCCTGAGGGCACTCTCAAAGAAAGCGTACGTCACAAGGAGGTACGGGAGAAAGCTTGCTGTGACGGGCAAATACGAAGCCATGTTCGCCATCAAAACGTTGACCCGATTCGTTCAAAGAGCGCATCGCGAACCTGAGGGCGGCAGCGCCGGCTCACGGGGACTTCATCTCCTGTGGAAAGCAATAGGCTGTCGATGCCGAGCTTCTCGACAAAGTCGAGGTTGATCAGGAAGCTTTGATGACAACGGACAAACCGCGGCGGGAGCTCGTCGAGCAGCTCGGATAGTTTTCGATACACGCGATGAACCTGAGTGCCCTCGTGAATGAAGGCGCATCTGCGCTCACTTTCGATGAAGGAGACCTCTGAGGGACGGATGATAACCACATCGTGATTGCAGCGTATCGCCAGGGGAGCGTCCGTGCGCGCCAACGAAGCCTCGAATGCCTGGGAGAGGGCCAGGCTGACGTCGGCGGCATTAAAGGGTTTCCTTACGAAGCTCACATGGTGTGCCTCATAGACGCGGGTGTAGAACTGGTCGAATCCGGTCATAAAGACCACTTGGGTGGGCGAGTTGCGCGGAATATAGCTCTGCACTAGGTCGATGCCGTCGCGGACGCCCTTGAAGGACGCTTCCGATAGGCTGACGTCCACGAACAACACGTCGAGTCGCCGTCCGGCGGCAATATAGGTGCCAAAAAGCGAGAGGGACGGAAAGGAAATGACCTTGATCGCCTCGGTGGGCTGCGGGGCGTCGAAATCACGGATAATCCGCTCGAGATGCTTCGCCTCATCAACGACGTCGTCGATGATTCCGACTACCCAAGACACCTCGGCATACCTCCCCGCAACTCAGACAAACAACAACAAGTCTAGCTTTTGGAGGGGTGACATTCGGGAAACCTTGGGCTGCAGTGTCATATACGGTCGCTTCGATGTCCTTTCCGGCACGGCGGACACAGGAATTGCTTCTTTGCACTGTTCCGACGGTACTTGAGAAGCGGCGCATCATGCCAAAAATACCATTCGGTCTACCAGTTATTTCAGCATTGATTTAATCCGCCCCCCGCTGAAATAGAATCACCTCATGCAATCGAGTCTTGCGGTCGATGCCTCGATCTGCGCGTGTATTGCCTGGGCGGGGGTGATGCCTGGCGTCTTCGAAAGCAAAGACGTCGAGTGGCGGCAGGGACCGCTCGCCGCCATATAGGCCTTCATCGCGATGACGAAAGCGGGAGGTTTTCGATGCGCTGTAAAAACTGCGGTGCCAAATGCCCGAATAAGGCAACGTATTGCACGAACTGCGGGAGGAAGCTGGAGAAGCGGGCCGGGCAGAGGTCGCTGGCGGGCACGATCATCTGCGTGCTCATCGTGGCGGTCGCCCGCACCGCGGGCAATGAGCTGTTCGGCCCAAAGTTCCAGAAGTCCCCGGCGCACGACGTTGCCATAACGCTGAGCGACATCGACAACGAGAAGCTCCGGTCATACCTGTCGGATGTGGCGGACTCCGACTCGGACGGGCTGATCAGCGACGAGGAGGCCGGCAGGGTCACATCGCTCGGCGAGGTCGATGACTCGGGCTCCGTGACCGACGGCGGCGTCTCGGGCATGGGGCTTGATGACGTCGGCTTCGTCTCCTCCTTCAAGAACCTCGAGACGCTGGTGTGCGAGGACAACGGGCTGGACCAGATCGACTTGAGCCGGAATCCCGCCATCAAGGTCCTGTGCTGCCGCGGGAACAACCTGACGAGCCTCTCGGTCCCGAAGACGCTCAACCGTCTCTACGCCGCGAACAACCCGATCACCAAGATTGACCTGAGCGGCTGCGACTCCCTGGAGAAGGTCGAGGTCGACGACTCCGTCGAGGTGAGCGCCGCCTCGTATGCCCCGTCCGAGGACGAGTACGCCAAGGCATCCGCCCTGGTTTGCACCTATATCGTGTCGCGTGACCCGGTCGGGGAGCTTGCCGAGAAGGGCACCCTTCCGTCTGCAGGCGACCCTGAGGTGGACTCAATAATGATCGCAGAAGCTTTATATCCCGAGTCAGGTCTCTATTGCCTATGCTATCGCGATTCCAATGGCGAGGTCGACGATCTGCCGAACTATGCTGTCGAAGCTCTTGGGTTGAAAGAAGACAAAGAAAAAGGGGTCAGTTACTACCCCACGGATGATAACGTCAAAAAGATACTGTCTTCGTTTTACGGGGTTTGTGCTCCGGCGGACATATCGTATCTCGATGCGTACAAGACGGACGGCGTATGGAGCTTCCCTATCGTGACCTCATCATTCAGACATTCTGTCTCGCTCTCTGATTTCGAGAAGTACGGCGATAACATGCGGGTGAGGGCGACCATCCGCTTTGACGAGGGGGGCGACGCCGATCCTAATGAGGAGCTCTGGACCGAGCGAACGTACGATGTGCTTCTTGCTGAGAATCCGGATAGCATTTACGGCTTCAGCTTCGAGCGGGCGACATGGCTCGAGTCGAATCATCACGAGCCCGAGGTCAAGTTGTCGGATTTGAATGGGCATTATCTGCTGAATCCTGACGTTGAGGCCGATGTAGCCATAGAGGGCGACATTGTGACGATTACTTGCGAGCTCGTCCTCGAGCAGTGGGATCACGCCGCAACTCTTCCTAGGGATACCTACACATTCCGGTACGCCGATGATTGCAAGTTCGAGGGCTTTTGTCCCGATGAGAGAGTGCCGATTAGCCGCAGCGATTTTGAGCGTGTGCTGAAGCAAGAGAACCGCACGTGTTTGGCCTTCGTCGTCGAACATGGGGAAATTGTAAGAGGACAAATCATTCCCTAGAGCTGTGCCGGCACTTCGCTGTCATTGCTGTAACCGCACTATGTTGTCCAGGCGACGGCCTAGGGCGAGGTTCTTATCAAGACAACCGAAACCGCTATAGGAGGAACAGTGACTGAGACCGAACTGAAGGTGTTGGAGGCCAGGCTGGCTCGGACTGAGCTCGACCTGACGGATATCGACAAGAAAATCGAGCGCCTCGGGGACGAGGTTAAGAGCGCGCAGGCTAAGGTTGCGCAGGCTGAGACGGAGAAGGCTGCCATTATAAAGGGCCGAGACATGCTTAAGGCCCAGATGGATGAGGCGAGGAAAGCGTTGGAGGCGCAAGGGGTAAGGGAGCCGACAGGTGGCCCTGTGACGGAGAGCTCTATGCTTCCGAACAAATGCCCGAAGTGCGGAGCGGAGATTCATCCCGGGGATAAGTACTGCATGGGCTGTGGCTGTCCCGTTGCAAAGATGCGGCGCAACGAGCCTCCGACATGCGCCTTTTGCAAGAAGAACGTTCCTGCTGGGGCCAAGTTCTGCCCGTTCTGCGGCAAGGCGCTCGCGTAGCTCACTAGGAGGCGCCAGTGAAGTATTGCCATGAGTGCGGGGCGCAGATTCCCGATGAGGCTAGGTATTGTACGCAATGCGGTACGCGGCAGATGTCCAAAACCATGACGCCACCTCCGCCTCCCCCTGTTCATAAGCTCAAGAGCACACGTATCGCTACTGACATCTTGCTTCTTGCCCCGTTGTTTCTCATGCCTTGGGCCACAGTAAACATCCTCGGGGCCTCTGTGTCGCTTCTTGACATTATGACCGGTTTTTCGAAAATGGCCGGAACGCTTGGTGATCTTGCATCGTATACCGGGGTCTCCTCAAGCGCCGTATCGACCTTGAACAATATTTCGGCCCTTGTCACGATTGCCATGATCTGCGTTACCGTTGCAATCGGATTTGACGTGTACCGCGACTTTACAGGAGGCAAGGGCACAGGAGCTGGGGGCATCGCCTGCGTTATTCTCTTCCTGCTGTTCTTTTTTATCGTCTCGGGAATCAACAGCGAGGTGTCAAACGCTATTGGGAGCGCAGTAAGCCCTTCATTCTCGACATCGGTGGTCACTATGGGTCTCGGCGCATGGTTCACGCTTGCGGCGGGCGCCTTCTCGATTTACATCCATTGCAAAAACGACGTCGACGATTAACGAGGCGGGCGAAGGAACCCTCCCTTCGCCCGCTTTCTGCTATCCGATAGTCCTTCTTACCGCGTCGTGCCAACCGGCGAGGCGCGCCTTCGCCCAGGCGCCGTCGCGCTCGCGGCTAAAGACGTCGTCTCCGGCGCGCAGGCCGAGCAGCTCGTCAGTGCCCGACCAGAACCCGGTGGCGAGGCCTGCGAGATATGCCGCGCCGAGCGAAGTCGTCTCGAGGTTCTGGGGGCGCCTCAGCTCGCAGCCCAGAAGGTCGGCCTGGAACTGCATGAGGAAGTTGTTCGCGGAGGCGCCGCCGTCGACGTTGAGCACACCGAGCGAGCCGCCCGCGTCGTCGGCCATCGCCGTCGCAAGGTCGCTCACCTGGTAGGCGAGGGCCTCGAGCGCCGCGCGGGCAATCTGCGCGCGCCCCGTCCCGCGCGTGAGGCCGAATATGGCGCCGCGCGCGTCGGGTTCCCACCACGGCGCCCCCAGGCCCGTGAACGCCGGCACGATGTAGACGCCGCCCGTGTCGGGGATGCTCTTTGCGAGTGCCTCCGTCTCGGCGGCCGAACCGATGATCCCGAGCTCGTCACGCAGCCACTGAATGAGGGCGCCTGCCACAAAGACAGAGCCCTCGAGCGCATACTCCGGTCCCGCCGCGGCTGCGGCGGGCGAGCTCGCGGCGACGGTGGTCACCAGGTTGTGCGAGCTCGTGCGCGCCTCGTGGCCTGTGTGCAGGAGCATGAAACAACCGGTCCCGTAGGTGTTCTTGGCCTGCCCGGGCGCGAAGCAGCACTGGCCGAAGAGCGCCGCCTGCTGGTCGCCCGCGACGCCCGCGATGGGGATTCCCGCGGGAAGGCCCGGGTAGCTCGTCTCGCCGAAGGAGCCGGAGCTCGGGCGGACCTCGGGCATCATCGAGGCGGGGATGTCGAAGAGCCTCAGCAGCTCCTCGTCCCAGCGCCCCTCGTGGATGTTGTAGAGCATGGTGCGGCTCGCGTTCGTGGGGTCCGTCGCGTGAACGAGCCCTCCCGTGAGCACCCAGATAAGCCAGGTGTCGACCGTGCCGAAGAGCAGCTCCCCTGCTTCCGCCCGCTCGCGCGCCCCGGCGACGTTGTCCAAGATCCAGCGGATCTTGCTTGCCGAGAAGTACGCGTCGGGCAGAAGGCCCGTCTTTGCCCGGACCATGGCGGCGACCTGAGTGTCCCCGCACAGCTCCTCCACGAGTTCGGCGGTGCGGCGGCACTGCCACACGATGGCGTTCATCACGGGCTGCCCCGTCGAAGGGTCCCATACGATGGTCGTCTCGCGCTGGTTGTCGATGCCGATGGAGTCGATGTCGCTCGCCGACAACCCGTGCTTGGCGATGAGCTCCGTCAGGCATCCGAGCTGCGAGAAGAGGATTTCCTGCGGGTTGTGCTCGACCCAGCCCGGTTGCGGGAAGATCTGCTGGAACGGGCGCTGCACGCAGTCGACCATTCGGCCTGCGCGGTCGATGAGCACCGCGCGCGAGCTCGTCGTGCCCTGGTCGAGCGCGATGACGTACTTCGCGGCGTTGCCGGCGGCGTTTCCTGTGGCTTGCATTGCTTCTCCTTTAGCCCTCGGTCTTTGAGTCCAGCCATGCCGCGACGTCGGCAAAGACGTCGGCGCGCTTCTCCTCGTTCAAGATCTCGTGCCTCATGTGCTCGTAGATTTTGCAGGTCACGTCGACGGAGCCCGCGTCCTGCGCGAGTTTTGCCGCCGCGCGCACGCCGCGGCCCATATCTCCCACTGGGTCACCGTCCCCGGCTATATAAAGAAGGGGCAGGTCGTGCGGCACGGATGCCGCGCACGCTTGCGAGCACGCCTCAGCGGTGAGCGCGGTGAGCGCGGCGTACCCGCCCGCGCTGAACATGAAGCCGCACTCCTCGTCGGCGATGTAGGCCGCCACGTTGTCCTTGTTATGCGAGAGCCACTCGAGGCCTGTGGGCCCCGGCACGACCTTTCCGTAGCCGCCTGCCCCCATCGAGTCGAGGAGCCTCGAGCGGTAATCGTCGCCGCGGACGGCGGCGAGCGCACGCGCCGCCGCGTGCCCTGCGCGCGAAACCGCAACGGGTATGGTGCCCGTGCCGCAGATCACAGCTGCGGTGAGGCCCTCGCCGTGTCGTCCCAAGTAGCAACGGGTGATGAAGCTGCCCATGGAGTGCCCGAAGAAGACGTAAGGGGTATCGGCCGGGAACTCCGCGCAAACAAGCGCGCGCAGGGCGTGCTCGTCGTCGATGAGCACCTCGTTGCCGTTGCGCGCGGGCATGCAGCCGCGCTTGTCCGGCGCCGCCGAGGCACCGTGGCCTATGTGGTCGTCGCCGCAGACGGCGTACCCGCGATCGCAAAGATACCTGGCGAACTCGTCATAGCGGCGCACGTGCTCGCTCATGCCGTGGACAATCTGGACTATCGCGCGAGGTCGCTCGCCTAACGTTGCCGGCGGCAGCCAAATACGCGCGTGAATCGTTGATATTCCGTCCGTTGAGGTGAACGTAACATCCTTTATATCCACCTGTTTTTCAGCGATTTCCATGCGCTCCTTCCGTCACCGCCAGAGATACACATTTTTCCCCAAATGTTAACGCAAGATTTCCAAACTCTGATGAGCGGCACATTTTTCTAGGCGAACGGATTTCTTTGGAGAATACTATGCCCTCGAAAATCGCGAAACCGCGGTTGAGAGGGAGAAACATCATGTCTTACCACTGCACTGACTGCATTTTTAGCAAGTTCGAGAAGTGCGATAAGAACAACGAGTATCAGGGGTCTTGCAGCCGAGGGTACACTCTTACCGACCCGTTCCTGAGCGAGTCGCCCGCAAACCACTTTGCCGCTGATCCCGAGGAGTTGGTTCCCACGACCGATCCCTTCGGTAAGGAGTATCTGCGCAAGGCGAGCGTCTGCGAGCGCTTCTCCAGCGCGAGCAACCCCTCGGAGTCTCGCTAACCCAAAGAAAGGCGCAGCCGTGTCGCGAACCTCAAAGCCCACCGCCCCGAACGGCTCGCGAGCCATCGGAGTCGGCATGTACTTCGTCGTCGCGATCTTCGGCTTGTTCGTCTTCTTCAACATCAGCGGTCTCGGAACGTCGGCTACCGTCTCCTATGCCTTCGTCGCCTTCGCGTTCCTAGTCCTGGTCGTCATGCCGCGTTGTTTCCCGCGAGTCGACGCCGATACGCCCACGACGTCGCGTTTTCTTGGTAGCCTCGGCGTTCGCATCACGACCACCTACTTCGTGACCGAGCTTCTTGCCGCCGCTGTGTTCATCAACATCGTGAGGGATTCCGCTGCCTTTGCGTTCTTTGTCCAGGCGGGCCTTTATATCGTGTATCTCTCTTATGTTGCGTACCAGGCCAACGGGGTTGAGGGGAACACTCCGGAGGCGCGAGCCTGCGCCCGCGGCAAGTCGCGTGGCGTGGATGCCGTCCCGAGGCTGCGCAACCAGGCGTCCGCTCTGGTCTCGCACGCTGCCGGGACCCGTTGGGCCAAGGATGCCCAGCGTATCGAGAAGCTGCTTGACCGGGGCCCTGCGGAGTCCTTCGAGGGGACGCTCGAGATCGAGCAGCAGATCGGCGGCTTCCTGTTCGAGCTCGATACCCTGATCAAGGAGAACGGCGACGAGCTCACGATGAGCGACTGCGTGCGCGTGCTCGACATGCTCATCGAGCAGAGAAACCAGATTTGCAAGTAGCCTCGTGCCGGAAGCTCTGCGCTCTTGTGGCCTACGGGCTACGTATGGGCAGGATGGCCGCGCACTTCTTGCCTCCGGGCTACGCGTTTTTGACATCGAACGATAGAAACGCCCAGTTGGCAGGCCTGTCAACTGGGCGTTTTCGTTTGATAATGGCAGCCGGGGCTGAAAATACGTAGCCCGGACGCCAAAAGCGCGCACGGGCTTGCCCCGAACGTGTCCCGGGGGCAAGATGTGCGCATAATCAGCGGGAACCTACAGCTCGTAGATCGCGCTGAACTTCTGCGTGAGGTAGTCGGTGTAGTGCTTGGCGTCGAAAGGCTCACCGCATGCCGCGCGCACAAGCTCGTCGGTGTCCTTCGAGCGACCCCAGCGCCAGATGTTGCTGCGGAGCCACTCGCGGACGGGGGCGAGGTCGCCCGAGGCGCAGACGCCCTCAAAGTCCATGCCGCCGGCCATCATGGCGTCCTTGAGCTGGGCGCCGATTGCGCTGCCGAGGGCATAGGTGGGGAAGTAGCCCAGGCTACCGTCGGACCAGTGGGTGTCCTGCAGTGCGCCGCGCGCGTCGTCGGGAACGTCGATGCCCAAATAACCCTTGTACTTCTCGGCCCATAGGCGGGGAACGTCGGACGCTTTGGCCTCGCCGGAGAAGAGCAGCTGCTCGATCTCGTAACGAACGAGGATATGCAGCGGATAGGTCAGCTCGTCGGCGTCGCAGCGGATGAGGCACGGCTCGGCGCAGTTCTCCGCGAGGTAGAGCTGGTGCGGCGTCACGCGGCCGAACTGTCCGGGGAAGCGCCCGCGCAAGGTCTGCAGCAGCGGTGTCGCGAAGGCCTCGCTGCGGCCGATGATGTTCTCGAAGAAACGCGACTGGGCCTCGTGCATGCCCATGGAGGTGCCGCCCTTGAGCGAGGTGAGGCGGTAGGCGGGGTCGACGTTCTGCTCATAAAGCGCGTGGCCGCCCTCGTGGAGCATGCTGAACACATTGGAGAGCACGTTGTCCGGGTAGACGTGGCTCGCGATGAGCACGAAGCCTACGGAGGGGCCGCCCGTGAACGGGTGCTCGGTGCGGCCGAGCCACAAGGCGTCGGAATCCACGCCCTCGAGCTTCATCAGGTCGTCGGCGAGCGCCCACTGGCGAGCCTCGTCGAAGCTGCCGTCGACGCACTGGTGACTCGGCTTGTGACGGCTCGCCATGCAGTCGGCGAGCAACGGCACGACACAGTCTTTTACCTTGGCAAAGAAGGGGTCGTAGAACGCGCGGCTCGTCCCGTGCTCGTACTCGTCGAGCCAAACGTCGTAGGGGTCGGCGTCGGAGTTCTTCTGCTCGGCCATGTGACGCAGCGCCTCGACGATGCGGTCGAGGTAGGGCTCAAAGCTCGCCCAGTCGTTCGCGGCCTTGGCGCGGCGCCAGACGTCGTTGGCCTCCACGGTGAGTCGGCTGAATGCCGCCTGCTCCTCGGCGGGGACGTCGACGAGGGAGGCGCGGTCGCGTTTAAGGACGTTGACCTGCGCGATCTTGGTCTCGCCAAGAAGTTCCGGCTGGGCCCCGAGACGCTCAAGCAGGGGGCCGACCTCGGGGGCGCAGAGCGCGCGGATGCGCTCCTCCTCGAGGATGGAGCACGCCTCGCCGCGCTCCTCGGTGGCGCTCGGCGGGTCGATCACGGGACCGAGGGAGCCGATCTCATCGATGGCGTAGCGAAGGGCAAAGAGCTTGCGCTCGAGCGCGTCGAGCGCGGCGATGTCGGCGCGCGGGTTCGCGACAGCGGCGTTGAGGTCTGCGGTTGCAGGGTTAACTGCCATAGGTTCCTCCTATAAACACTCGGTAGGCTAAGCGCTCGGTAAGCGCCGTCGGCGGACGGCGCGGATGCACATGGCTCAAGTGTACCCCGCCGCTTCCCGCCCGCGGACCCGAACATGTCGCACAGACGGCTAAACGTGTCCTGGCACGTCTTTGGGCTTCTTCAATATATATAGTTGTGCAGTAACGCGAACGCGATGTTGGGGTCATGCGCCTCACGCGGAAGGAAGGGATTTCTTATGCAGGCAGTTCTTGGCATCGATATCGGCGGCACGAGCATCAAGGCGGGTCTCTTCACGCCCTCGGGCGAGCTTCTCGAGGAGCGCAAGATTCCGACCCCCGAGCTCGTTGACGCGGATGCGTACGCCGTGGTCACCGGCGGCCTCGCGAAGATCCTCGCCGCCCACGACGCCGAGCCTGCCGACGTCGTCGCGCTCGGCCTTGACATCCCGGGTCCCGTCGCCGATGACGGCACCGTCGGCTTCCTGCCCAATATCAAGCTCAATCCGGAGGGGCTCGTCGACGCCGTCAACGCGGCGTTCCCCAACGCGACCGTCGCCTTCGTCAACGACGCTAACGCCGCCGCGCTGGGGGAGATGTGGGTAGGCGTCGCGCGCGGCGTTTCGAGCTATGTGCTCATCGCGCTCGGTACGGGGGTGGGCGCGGGCGTCGTCGTGGGCGGCAAGCTCGTTGCCGGTGCGTTCGGCGCCGGCGGCGAGGTCGGTCACGTGACAGTCAACCCCGCCGAGACCCGCGTTTGCGGCTGCGGGCGCACGGGATGCCTCGAGCAGTATGCAAGTGCCACGGGCATCGTTCGCCTGTATCTCGAGGAGTGCGAGCGACGCGGGGTTACGCCCGCTTCCGTCGAGCACGCGACCGACACCCTTACCGTTTTCCGCGCCTTGGCGGCCGGCGACGAGTGCGCAAAGATCGCGATCGATCAGATGTGCGAGTATCTCGCCCAGGCGATGGCGCAGGTCAGCTGTATCGTCGACCCCGCGATGTACCTCATCGGCGGCGGCGTGGCGGGCGCATTCGCGACGTTCGCCCCCGAGCTTCGCCGACGCTTCGCCGCGCATGCTCTTTCTACTTGCAAGGACGTCCGCATCGAGGCGGCAGGGCTCGGCAACCAGGCTGCCATGTACGGCTGCGCCTATGAGGCGCTTCGCCTGAGGGATGAGCGCTTGGGGAAGTAGGCTGAGCGCCGAGATCCCCTTCTTTCAATAAGAGAAGGCGCTTACCGTCGAAAAACTACCGTTCATCGAAATTCCGGGCCTTGCGTGCTATACTAAATGGGTTGAAGCGGCGTCGAATGCGTCGCGTGCCGTTTGAGCCGAGGATAGGAGCATCCTTATGAGCGATATCGTCACCGAATCTCATGTCTTTGTGGATTGCAAGGCCGCTACCATCGACGAGGTCCTCTCGTTCTTCGCCGAGAAGACCGTCGAGCTGGGCTTTGCCGACGATGCCAATGCCATCTTCGAGGCGTTCAAGGCCCGTGAGGCCGAGGGCACCACGGGCATGACCGGGGGCTTCGCCATCCCTCACGCCAAGACCGCCGCGGTCAAGGACGCCACCGTCCTCGTGGCAAAGCTTGCTTCCGACGTCGAGTGGCCTTCTATGGACGACGCTCCGATCAAGTGCGCCATCGCGCTGCTGATCCCCGCCGCCGAGGCTGGCAGCACGCACCTGCGTCTGCTGTCCAAGATCGCCGTCATGCTTATGGACGCCCACAAGCGCGAGGAGCTTCTTGCCGAGAACGACCCCGCCAAGCTCGCCGCCCTGGTCAGTGAGGGTATCTCCGAGGAGTAGGGTCCTCGGTCGATTGGTTCGACAACGCCGGTCGCCGTTGTGGCGGCCGGCGTTTTTACTGTAAGATCGCCGCATCTGCCCCAAGGGAGAAGCCCGTGCCCATCAAGCTCATTCTTACCGACATCGACGGCACCATCTTGCCGTACGGCAAGAAGACCGTGACTCGCCGCTGTGTGGACGCGTTCCATGCCGCCATAGACGCCGGCATCCTCGTCGGCCCCGCGAGCGGCCGCTTCTATCCGTGGATTCCCGAGTTCTTCGGCGGCGACGCCTCCTGCTGCGCCACGGCGATCGCCACCAACGGCTCGCAAGTCTTCCTTGAGGGCAAGAAGGTCCTGCAAAAGGAGGTCGACTCCGCCTGCGTCCGGCGGGCGATGGAGGTTCTCTCAGACGTGGACTCCGCGGGCCTGCTCCTCTTTGAGGGCGAGACTCCGTGTCTTGTGCAGGGCTCCCGTGACGATCTTCTCGTATGCTTCCCCCGCTATGGCGAGACCTGCGTCGACCGTGACGACGTTCCTTCTGCGGGTATCACGAAGGCAAACGTCTTTATCCGCGGCGACCTTGAGCGCACGCGCGAGGTCGTGGCGCTGCTCAACCGCGAGGTCGACGGTCTGGATTTCGACGTCCCGCAGGCGCAGTTCTCCAACGTCATGCCCGCAGGATGGAACAAAGGCGCCGCGCTCACGTGGCTTCTGGAGCGGCTCGGGATCGGGCGCGACGAGGCGGTCGTCTTCGGCGACGCCGGCAACGACCTCGAGATGTTCTCCACAGTCGATCATTCCGTCGCCGTTGCGGGGGCGCTGCCCGAAGCGCGCGACGCGGCACGCTGGCACATCGGCGCCGTCGAGGACGATGCCGTGCCCGCCGCCATCGAAGCGCTTGCCGCAGGCGACTGGCCGTTCACGCGTTAATCAATGGCTTGAGCTCACCGGAGCCCTTTGCCGCTTCCTGCGCTAGCCGCGGACGTGCGAGATCTTGTACTTGAACTGGTCGGCGCGGGCTACGCTGTGCGTGAACTCGATGACGTCGTTCTTGTCGTTGTAGGTGACCCGCGAGAGCTGCAGGACCGGCGCGCCCTCGGAAATCCCCAGCACCTCGGCGTCGTCCTTGCGCGCCACGGTGGCGAAGAACTCCTCCTCTGCCACGCGGATCGTCTCGTGGTAGTCGTTTTCGATGATGGCGTAGAGCGACTTGCCCTCGAGGTCCTTCTTTGTGAATCCGAGGAAATGGGAAAGCGGCACGTAGGTGCGCTCGAGCATCATGGGCACGCCGTCGGCCAGGCGCAGGCGGCGCATGTAGATGACCTTGTCGCCCAGGCGCAGGTTCATGCGGTCGGCGACGGACTTGGTCGCGTCGCGGGTCTCGAAGTCGAGGTCGACGGTCTTGGGCACGCGTCCGACCTCGCGCATCTGCTGGGTGAAGCTGTAGTTCGACGAGAGGTCCATCGCCCCGCCGGATAGGTCGGTCACATAGGTGCCCTTGCCGTGACGGCGGCTGATGAGGCCCAAGGTCTCGAGCTCCTTCAGGGCGAGGCGCACCGTCGTGCGCGAGAGCCCGTAGCGCTCGGAGAGCTCGCGCTCGGAGGGGAGGAGGTCGCCGGGCTCCATCTCGTTCTCGATCTTGTCGCGAAGGATGTCGACAAGCTGGTCGTACAGTGGCTGCTTCCTCGAAGAGGTCCCCATGGCGTCCGTCCTCACATGTATGCTGGTTGCAACAAGTTGGTATCACTATAAGCGAACCAGTTGGCGCGCGGATATCCTGGAGATCAACAAACAAGTCGAGCGCGGCCTCAGAATCCGGGAACGGTTGCCGTTCGCCGCAGCCTCGAGTTTTGCCTATGCGGCCACATCATATAAATCTTGATTGCGCTGTCAGTCTTTACCCAAGCGAGTTTTCGCTCGTTGGCCTATGCTTTCATGGTTCATACATTTCCGTCGAGGGGAGCACCATGAGCGCAAGCGAGGCAAAGAAGGGCGCAGGCATCCTGGAGCCGAGCCATCCTGCGGGGTCTGTGCTGGACGCCGGCGACTACAAGGCGGGCGACGACGCTGTCGAGCGCTTCCGCGAGCTGCTACGCATCCCCACGGTGTCGCGCGACGACAAGTCCCTTCGCGACGACGAGCCTTTCCGCCGCTGGGCGCTCACCCTGCGCAGGCTCTTTCCGCGCTTCTTTGAGGTGACCGAGCTCACGACCATCGACGACTTCGGCATGCTCCTGCGCTGGCCGGGCGCCGACCCCTCGCTCGACCCCGTGGTCATGATGGCCCACCAAGACGTTGTCCCCGTCGAGGGCCAGCAGTGGGAGCACGACCCCTTCGGCGCCGAGATCGTCGACGGCGAGATCTGGGCCCGCGGCACGCTCGACACCAAGTGCATCGCCGCCGCGTTCTTCGAGGCGGCCGAGCACCTCGTCGGCCAGGGCTACGTGCCCCCGCGCGACGTATGGTTCTTCTCCAGCGACGGCGAGGAGGTCGCGGCGCCCACCTGCGCACACGCCGTCGAGTGGTTCCGCGCCCATGGCATTCACCCGTACATGGTGCTTGACGAGGGCGGTGCCGTGGCGGCCGACGCGCCCCTGGGGGTCGATGTGCCCGTGGCCATGGTCGGCGTTTCCGAGAAGGGCCATGTGGACCTCACCGTCACGGCGTACGCCGACGGCGGCCACGCCTCAACGCCTTCCGCCAACGACGCCTGCCGTCTGCTGTGCCGCGTGTGCGAGCACATCTCGGCGAACCCCGGCAAGCCCGTGCTCACGCCCGTCGTCGAGGCGACGCTTGCCGAGCTCGGCGCCCACAGCTCCGACCTTTACCGCGCGGTCTTCGGCAACCTCTGGCTCACCCGCCCCGCGGTGACCAAGATCATGGCTGCCAGCCCCGAGACCGCGGCGATGCTGCGCACGACCTACGCCCTTACTCAGATGGAGGGCTCGCCCGCCCACAACGTCCTGCCGCCCGTTGCGCGCGCCAACTTCAACGTGCGCGTCGCGCCCTTCGAGTCCATTGCCGATGCCGTCGATCGCGCCCGCAAGCTCGCCGCCCAGCAGTGCCAGGCGTCGGGCCTCACGCCCGACCACGTGACGGTCGAGATCGACGAGAGCATACCGTACATGGAGCCGGCGCCCATCAGCCCCTACGAGGACGACGCCGCCTTCGACTACATTCACCGCTGCGTCTCCGGCGTCTACCCCGAGGCCGGCTTCGCCCCGTACGTGCAGAACTCCTGCACCGACTCGCACGAGTTCAATGCCATCTGCGAGCACGTCTACCGCTTCTGCGGCTTCATCTACTCGGCCGAGGCCCGCGGACTTCTGCACGCCGCCAACGAGCGCATCGGCGTGGACGTGTACAAGCGCGGCATCGAGTTCTACGTCGCCTTCCTCGCCAACCTCGCCCGGATGTAGCCGAACTGGAGGGTCGACCTGCAAAGAAGGGCGGCCCTTCTTTTCTGCTTTTGAACGCTAGGAGAACCGTATGGCACAACCCGACCTCAAACGCGCGGCTAAGCTCGATATCAGGGCCGTCGCCTTGGCTTCGCTGCCCTTCATGGGCATGATCAGCTTCTGGCAGGTCTACGACGGCATCGTGCCAAAGATGCTCACCAATACCTTCGGGCTGTCGAACTCACTCACCGGCGCCATCATGGCCGTCGACAACGTCTTCGGTCTTTTTCTGCTCCCGGTCTTCGGCGTCCTGTCCGACCGGTGCGCCTCCAAGTTCGGTCGCCGCACGCCCTTCATTCTGGGCGGCTCGGCAGTGGCAGTGCTTGCGGTACCCCTCATCGCCGTCGCCAACAACATGGGGAGTCTGCCGCTGCTCATCTGCTCGATCATCTTGGCGCTCCTTGCCATCTGCGCCTATCGCACCATGACGGTGGCGGTCGTGGCCGACATCACGCCGCGCCCGCTTCGTACCAAGGCGAACTCCATCCAAAAGGTCGTGGGCTATGCGGGCACCGGTCTTATGCTCGTGGCCATCTCGGTCATGGTTCCCAAAGTCGAGCGTCCCGACTACCTTCCGCTGTTCGTCCTGCAGGGCGTGTTCATCCTGGCGGCTGCCGTCGTTTACGGCCTCTTTGTTCGTGAGCCCGGGCTCGTGCAGAAGATGCGCGAGAAGTCCCTCGAGATGGGCATCGACGAGGACGAGATCGATAAGGACGACTCGCCGGAGGCGGGTGGCAAAGAGAAGGTCACCGATCGGTCCCTGCAGCGCTCTATCGCAATGCTGCTGTCTGCGACCTTCTTTTACTACATGAGCTACAACGCCATGACCACCAACATCAGCCGCTACGCGGACATGTTCTTCGGGATGGCGGGAGGCTCCTTTGCCATCATCAACATGGTGACCATCGTGGGCGCGCTTGCCAGCTACGTTCCTTTGGCCAACCTCTCGCTCAAGATCGGCCGAAAAAAGGTCGCCCTCATCACCTCGATCATCATGACCGTATGCCCGGTCTTCATCTGGTTCGCTCCGGGCTTCTCGCCTGCGCTCTACGTCGTGTTTCTCCTGATGGGCGTGGCACTGGGCGGCGTCGACCTGTGCGTCTTCACCATGATCTTGGAGTGCTGCAGCTCCAAGTCAGTGGGGCGCTACGCCGGCTACTATTACACCGTGAGCATGGCTGCCCAAGTGGCAACCCCGATCCTGTCCGGCGTGGTCATGGACCTTAAGCCGACGATGCTCTTTGGCTACATCGCGCTCATGGGCGCTCTCATGTCGCTCTCGGTCGCGAGCGCCAAGCACGGCGACGCCATTCTCATCGACGAGGTCGCCCGCCGGGAAGAGGCTAGCGAGTAGGGGAGCGGCCAACCTTTGAACCTTCGAACAACCCTGCCAACAGAAATACTGCCGGTGCAAGATAGCGTGAGATGAATAGAAGAAGCCTGCTCAGCTCTGCCGATTGGAGACAGGCAACAAAGGTTGCGAGGATATAGAAAGAGAAGCAGCAGGAACGAAGTGCCAGTAGTGTGCGGCTGGTACCTGATGGGATAATGGAAGTACTGGTGCCAATTTGCAGGCCGAGCGAATAAGACCCGATTGGTATCACAAGAATGTAAAGTACGAAAGTGAAAAAGGATGAGTACGTTTTAAGTTCGGCAGGTCGAAGGAAGCGCGCATAGATAAAAACATAAGCGCAGCAAATGCCGAGTAAGACTGCACCCAAAATGCGGAATACGCCTCTATTCATGCTCGCCTCAACTCCTCGTTCGAGGGGCATCAATGGCTGTGGTGTTTATACCCACATGGGGGTACATCGCGCAATTATCTGCGGTATTTCGATCGCCCTTTCTTATGTGCTATCATTCACCTTTAGGCAACGACGGAGAGGTTCGCGCGTCGCGTCGCCAGCGGACAGAGATGGGGCCCACCGGCTGAGAGGTCCCTCCAAGGCTGACGCTCGAAGTTCACTCCACCAGCCGCGACCTTAACGGCATGGACAGAAGGCCCGTCCTTCTTGCCGTTCCAAGTAGGGAAGCCGTCGGCCCCACGGCACGGGGCAAACGAGTGGGCGCTTGCGAGAGAAAACACGAGCGTCAATCAAGGTGGTACCGCGGTAATTCTTGCCGTCCTTGGACATGCGTCCGAGGACGGTTTTTGTTTGGAAAGGGGAACACGCAATGTCGATGTCCGAAGACCTCAAGTCGATTGAGGCTCAAGTCAAGGAGGGGCTGGCCAAGGCTGAGACCATGGACGCCCTCGAGTCCCTGCGCGTGGGCGTGCTCGGCCGCAAGGGCAGCCTGACGGCCATCATGCACACCATGGGCAAGGTCCCGCCCGAGGAGCGCCCGGCCATGGGCCAGCTCGCCAACACCGTCCGCGCCAACGTCGACATGGCCATCAAGGAGCGCAAGAACGAGCTCAGCCGCGCCCTCATGGCAAAGAAGATGGAGGCCGATGCCGCCGACGTCACGCTGCCCGGCCGTCAGCTCTCGCTCGGCACCCAGCACCTTATCTCCCAGATTCGCGAGGAGATCGAGGACATCTTCGTCGGCCTCGGCTACACCGTCGAGGACGGTCCCTACATCGAGACCACCTACTACAACTTTACCGCGCTGAACGCCCCTGAGGACCACCCCAGCCGTTCGGCCAAGGATACCTTCTATGTGGTGGACAACGCCCCCGAGGGCAAGGAGGTGCACGTCCAGGGTGAGTCCGACGTCCTGCTGCGCACCCAGACCTCCGGCGTCCAGGCTCACGTCATGGAGGCCAAGGAGCCTCCGATCTACATGATCTGCCCGGGCACGGTCTTCCGCCCCGACACCGCCGACGCCAACCACTTGCCGCAGTTCACGCAGGTCGAGGGTCTCGTCGTCGACGAGGGCATCACCTTCGGCGACCTCAAGGGCACCCTCGACTACTTCACCCGCGAGATCTTCGGCAAGGACCGCGCCACCCGCTACCGCCCGCACTTCTTCCCGTTCACTGAGCCCTCCTGCGAGGTCGACGTCTCGTGCGGCGTCTGCCACGGCAAGGGCTGCCGCTTCT
Organism: uncultured Olsenella sp.; assembly: GCA_900540955.1. GTDB lineage: Bacteria > Actinomycetota > Coriobacteriia > Coriobacteriales > Atopobiaceae > Paratractidigestivibacter. The sequence goes on along the minus strand of UQIF01000031.1, from coordinate 3,771 downwards.
GCAAGAACACCGGCTGGCTCGAGATCCTGGGCTGCGGCATGGTGGACCCCAACGTGTTCCACTACTGCGGCATCGACCCCGAGAAGTACACCGGCTTCGCCTTTGGCATTGGCGTCGAACGCGTGGCCGCGCTTCGCTACGACCTGCCTGACCTGCGCATGCTCATGACCGGCGACATGCGCTTCCTAAAACAGTTCTAGCTTTCCCTGGCGCGCCATCTGGGGGCTCCAACCCTCCTCGCGTGCTGAGCACGCGTCGTCGGGCTTGTCGCGCCCCATCTGGCACACCAGGAAAAGCCTACGTTTTGGCTTGCAGTTTTAGTCATCTTCCGCGCAACAGAAAGGCATTCCAATGCGCATCTCATACGAGTGGCTCAAGACCATGGTCGATGTGCCGGAGAATCCCTCCGAGCTCGTCGACGAGTTCGTCCGCACGGGCACCGAGGTCGAGGCCGTTGAGCGCGTCGGCGCCAACCTCGACCACGTGGTGACCGCGAAGGTCATCTCCAAGCAGCCGCACCCAGACTCCGACCACATGTACGTCTGCCAGGTCGACGTGGGCGAGAAGAACCTCGGCGCCGACGGCAAGCCCGAGCCGCTGCAGATCGTCTGCGGTGCCCAGAACTTCAACGAGGGCGACCACATCGTCACCGCCATGATCGGCGCCGTCCTGCCCGGTGACTTCAAGATCAAGAAGTCCAAGCTTCGCGGCGTCGCCTCGATGGGCATGAACTGCTCCGAGCGCGAGCTCGGCCTGGGCAACGACCACGACGGCATCATCATCCTTCCGGAGGACGCCCCCGTGGGCATGGACTTCACCGACTACCGCGGCATGTCCGATACCGTCATCGACTGCGAGATCACCCCGAACCGCCCGGATTGCCTCAGCATGTGCGGCATGGCCGTCGAGGTCTCCGCCATGCTCGATGAGGATACCCACATCGAGTTGCCCCGCGTTCAGTCCGAGTGCGGCCCCGACGCCCACGACCTCGTCGACGTCGCCATCGACGACGCCGAGCTCTGCCAGCGCTACACCGCCCGCGTGGTGCGCAACGTCAAGATCGGCCCCTCCCCGGAGTGGCTGGCCCGTCGCGTGATCGCCGCCGGCAGCCGCCCCATCAACAACGTCGTCGACGTGACCAACTACGTCATGTACCTCACCGGCCAGCCGCTGCACGCCTTCGACCTCGGCAAGCTCACCGAGCGTGACGGCAAGAGGCACATCGTCGTGCGCGCCGCCCACGAGGGCGAGAAGCTCGAGACCCTCGACGGCGTCGAGCGCACCCTTACCCCCGACATGGCCGTCATCACCGACGACGGCAAGTGCGCCGTGGCGCTCGCCGGCGTCATGGGCGGCATGAACTCCGAGATCGACGAGAACACCACCGACGTCCTGCTCGAGTCCGCGACCTTCTCGGCCGGTCACACCTCGCGCACGAGCCGCAACCTCGACCTCATGAGCGAGGCCTCCATCCGCTACGAGCGCCAGGTCGACGGCGCCAACTGCGCGAACGTCGCCGAGATCGCCGCCGCCCTGTTCGAGCAGTGCTGCGGCGCCGAGGTCTGCCCGGGCACCGTGGACGTCTACCCCGTGGCAGTTCCCGCCCCCGTCATCGATTTCCGCCCCGATCGCGCCCGCATGCTCTGCGGCGCCGACGTGCCCGATGAGTTCATGACGACCCGCCTCGCGCGCCTGGGCTGCAAGGTCGAGCCCGCCGGCGAGGGTCACCTCACCGTGACGGCCCCCACCAACCGCCCCGACCTCACCCGCGAGGTTGACCTCATCGAGGAGGTCTGCCGCCTGTGGGGCGAGGGCGACATCACGCCGACCCTGCCCGCCGCAAAGAACCACGCCGGTGGCCTCACCGTCGAGCAGCGCCGTGTGCGCCTCATCGGCCAGACGCTTCGCGCCTGCGGCCTCTCCGAGACGAGCACCTATTGCTTCGCCGATCCCAACGACCTCGTTAAGCTGGGCATCACCGACGAAGGCCGCGGCATCCCGGTGAAGATCATCAACCCGCTCGTCGCCGATCAGTCCCAGATGCGCCAGTCCATGCTCCCGGGCCTCGTGCGCTCGGTTGCCTACAATCTCGACCACGGCGTGCCCAACGTCGCGCTCTACGAGATCGGTCGCGTCTTCTACGGCCACGAGAACAAGTCCCAGCCTGATGAGCCGAGCTTCGTCGCCGGCGTCATGGCTGGCAAGCGCGCCGACGACGCTTGGAACCAGAAGTTCGGCGAGTACGACTTCTTCGACGCCAAGGGCGCCGTCGAGTCGCTGCTCGACGCGCTGCGCCTGACCAAGGTTCGCTTCAAGGTCGCCGAGCCCGAGCAGTACCCCTGGCTGCAGCCTGGCCGTGCCGCCGAGGTCCTCTCGCAGGGCGAGGTCATCGGCTGGGTGGGCAACATCCACCCCGCCAACCTCCAGAAAGTGGGCGTCGATGTGCCCGTCGTGGCCTTCGAGCTCTCCGTCGAGCACCTGCTTCGCCTGGCAAAGAAGGAGCTCCCTTACGTCGACGTCCCAACGCTGCCGGGGGTCACGCACGACCTCGCCATCGTCGTCGACGAGGACGTCACCTACGAGCAGCTCGTCCAGCGCATCACGAGCGCAGGCGGCAAACTCCTTGCCGACGTCCGCCTTTTCGACGTTTACCGTGACCGCGTCCGCGTGGGCGAGGGCAAGAAGTCCATGGCCTTCTCGCTGACCTATCGCGCCGCCGACCGTACCCTGACTTCCGAGGAAGTCGAGAAGGCGCACGAGAAGCTGGTCAAAAAGGTCCTGCGCGCCACCGGCGGTGAGGTCCGCGGCTAAAGAGCCGGCTTGATTGTCATGTCTCGTTACGGCCAGGTACCCATCCGGGTGCCTGGCCCTTCTTTTGCGCGACAATGTGCCATGGCTATACATATAAAGAGAGGAACCCCCACATGCCCAGCTGGAACATCCATATTGCCCATGTAGAGAGGCTGCTGGCCGAGGAGGGCGCAGATGCCCTCGGCATCCGCGACGTCGACGCGTTTCTGATGGGCAACGTTGCCCCTGACATCTATGTTGGCTATATGGTGCCGAATGCGACGACTCGCATCGACTATAAGCTCACCCACCTGACCATGCGCGAGCATATCCCGGTGCCAAGATGCGACGAGTTCTGGGACTTTTACTGCAAAAATCCCACTGGGTACGGGGCAACGGAAGTTACCGATTTAGTTCGTGGCGCCTGGTGCCACCTCGTCTGCGACCGCGTGTACAACGCGAGCACGCGCGCGTGGCTGGAGAGGCTCGGCGTCCAGCCGGGGGAGGAGGCCCGCGTCGGCAAGCAGTCCGACTTCGCGGATTACGGCCGCACTCTGCAGATCTCGCTCGTTCCGAATGTGACCGATGAGGTGCTTGCGCAATGCGAGGCGTTCCCCCAGTACAGGATCGCGCCCGCCGACGCGCGCTCCGCCGCGAGGGTCGCCGCGGGGATCGTGGGGGATAACCGCAGCAAGCATATCTATGGAGAGCCGGACTACAGGCTCCTCACCTCAAGGTTCTTCCATGATGCCGGGCAAGAGGCGCATGAAACGATGCGGGAGGGGCTCCTTAGGCTGGCCGGCGCCTCCTGTTGACCGCCGGCCGGGGAGCGGCGGGCGGGAGCCGGCGGGCGGCGGAAAAGGGCGGGTCGCCCGGCTGAATATGTAGGAATCGTGAATGCCGACGGCGCGCTGGACACGGCCCGCCGGGGTGCGTATATTAATTCCTCGCGCAGCAACGCCCGGCGCCGAGAACGGCGGC
>UQIF01000030.1 GCA_900540955.1 uncultured Olsenella sp. | reverse complement strand
GCGCCGCGCCCTGCGCACGCCCGCCGCCGACCACGGTAAATCCGCGCTCCGCGCCCGCCGAGCCGACGCCGCCGTACCAGCCGCGGCCCCGCTCGGAGCGCGGGGTCGGCTCGCCGACGAACGAGAGCCCGGGATCGCCTTCCTCGGCTCCGGAGTAACGGCGCATCCCGCGGCGCCTGCGGTCATGGTCGGTCTCGGGCAGCGACGAGTGCCTAGACACCGAGACGAGCATGCCGACGAACATGAGGCACGCCATGATCGACGAGCCGCCGTACGACAAGAACGGCAGCGGCTTGCCGGAAAGCGGGATGATCTTGAGCACGCCGCACACGTTGACGAAAAGCTGGATGATGATGAGCGACGTGCAGCCGCACGCAATGAGCCGGCCCGAGAGGTCGGAGGCGTACTTGGCGATGCGGAAACCCGCCCAGGCAAAGACCGCGAAGCCCGCGATCACACCGAGCGTGCCCACAAGACCGCACTCCTCACCGACGACGGCGAAGATGAAGTCGTTGTGCGCCATGGGCAGGTACGCGTACTTCTGCTTCGAGAAGCCGATGCCCACGCCGAAGAGCCCGCCGGATCCGAACGCGTAGAAGCCCTGGATGATCTGATACGAGTCGCCCTGCTCGTCTTCCCATGGGTTCAGGAAGGTCTGGATACGCGAAAGCGCATAGTCCTGCGTGAGGGAGTAGACGATGATAAGGACTGCGACCAGGCCAAGCGGAACCGCGATCTTACGCAAATCGAACCCCGCCACGAACAGCATGATGGCGATGGTCAGCGCGATGATGACCGTCGTTCCCTTGTCGGGCTGAATGACGATAAGGGCAATCGGCACGCCGATGCCGGCGGCGGCGAACTTGAGGAGCTCCCCGTTGCTCATGTCGCCGTCGACGAACCAGCTCTGGGCGAGCGACGCGGCAACGATCACGATGGCGACCTTCGCGAACTCGGACGGCTGCAGCTGCAGAGGCCCCAGCTTGATCCAACGCGACGCGCCGTAGGTGCTGTTCGAGAAACCCGGCACGAACACGAGCGCGAGCGCGAGGATCACCACGGCGATGACGGCGACCAGGTGATCGCGCGACAACGCGTGGTAGTCGACCCTGGCTATGACCACCGCAAGGATGACGCCGATCGCCGCGAACCCTAGCTGGCGCTTGAGGTAGTACGCCGCGTCGTAGTTGCACGCCTTGCTCGCGAGGCAGGTGACGGAGGAAGCCGAGTAAATCATGAGCAGGCCAAAGCACACGAGGATGGCGGTCACGGCGATGAGGACCAGCCGCGGCTTCATGAAGCGCTCGGGCACGCCAAAGAGGCTCTTCTCGGCGTTCTCGCGCCTGCCGGCGCCGCGCCCGCCGCGCCCGCCAGAGGAGCGGGCATCGCGGGCGCTTCCGCCGAACAGGAAGCTGGGGAGCTGGGCCGCCACGCGCTACTCCCCCTTCGAGGCCAGGCCGGCCACGAGGGACTTGAACAGGCGGCCGCGCTCGGCCATGTTGGAGAACTCGTCGAACGAGGAGCACGCGGGCGAGAGGAGCACGGTGTTACCGGGCTCGGCGGCGGCAACGGCGGCGTCGAACGCGTCGCGCAGGTGCTCGGCCGAGACCACGCGCAGGTCGGACCCGGCGGCAGCGGCCTCGTCCTCGAGCGCACGGGCGATGCGGGGGCCCGCGGCACCGAAACACACGGCCACGCGGGCCTCGCGGCAGCAGGCCACGGCGAGGCTCGTCAGGTCGGTGCCCTTGTCGTGACCGCCCAGAAGGACGACGACCGACTTGGGCGTAAACGCCGTGAGCGCCTTCTCGACGGAGTCGGTGTTCGTGGCCTTGGAGTCGTTCACGAAGTGGACGCCCGCGACCTCGCCGCAGGGCTCGATGCGGTGCTCGATCGGGCTGAAGCTCGCGAGCCCTCGCGCCACGACGTCCTCGCCCACGCCGGCAAACAGCGCGAGCGCAGAGGCCGCCAGGGCATTCTCCCAGTTGTGGCTCCCGCGGATCTTCAGGCTGTCGACGCTCCCGAGGTCGTGTTCCTCCCCGTCAAGGCGGACGACGAGCCTATCGCCGCGGACGAACGCCGCGTCGCGGCCGCCGAGCTCGCGGTCGATGGACAGCTCGCAGACGCGCAGCCCGCGCTGGGCGCAGCGCACCGCGACGGCGCGGCACCAGTCGTCGTCCATCGAGACGACGGCGAGGTCTCCGGCGCCCATGTTGGCGAAGATCTTCTCCTTGGCGGCGGCGTAGGCCTCCATGGTGCCGTGCCACTCGATGTGGTCGGGCGTGATGTTGAGCAGCGCCGCGGCGCGCGGGTGGAGCCGCGCGGTCTCGGCGAGCTGGAAGCTCGAGAGCTCCGCCACGAGCCAGCCGCCTTCGGGGCGGTGGCCGACCTCGCCGACGCAGAGCACGCCGATGTTGCCCACGGCCTCGGCCGCGCGGCCGTCCTCGTGGAGCAGGTGCGTGGTAAGCGAGGTCGTGGTGGTCTTGCCGTTCGTGCCAGTGACGGCAATCCAGTTGCTCGGGCTCTCGCGGAAGGCAAGCTCGGGCTCGCCGATGATCTCGGCGCTCGCGGCCGCCGCGGCGCGGAAGAACGCGCTCTTCTCGGGGATGCCGGGCGAGGCGACGGCGAGGTCAAAGGAGCCCTCCACGTCCTCGGTGCCGAGCACGCAGCGAACGCCCGCCTCCTCGAGGGCCCGCGTGGCGTCGCACTCCTCGGAGCGCGCGCCGCCGTAGAGCGTGACAGAGTCGACGCGCCCGGCGGGGAGCCCGGCGAGGTAGCGGCAAATGCCCTCCCCCGTCTTTCCGATGCCAAGGACAAGTACGTCTCCGAGCTTCTCTGTGTTCGTGCAGGCCATGCTCATGCGCTTTCTCTTGCGGTGCGGTGCGGTCCCTTAAGGCGGGCTATCTGCAAAGAAATGCATGGCAAGAAGCGCCTGAGCACTTCTTGCCAACGCGCTTCCATGCGGCGGGCGAGCCTACCCGAGCTGGAAGTATAGGGCGAAGCCCAGCGTCGCGAACGCGGCCGAGACGATCCAGAAACGCGTGACGACCTTGGTCTCGGCCCAGCCCTTCTTTTCGAAGTGGTGGTGGATCGGGCTCATGAGGAAAACGCGCTTGCCGGTGGTCTTGAAGCTCACGACCTGGATGATGACGGAGAGCGCCTCGCAGACAAACAGGCCGCCCATGATCAGCGAGGTGACCTCGGTCTTCGTGAGGACGGCGAGCGCGGCCAGGGCGGCGCCGAGCGCAAGCGACCCCGTATCGCCCATAAAGATGGACGCCGGGTTGCAGTTGTGCCAGAGGAAACCGACGCAGGCGCCGGCGATGGATGCGGCGAAGATGGCCAGGTTGATCTCGTCGTAGCGGAAGGCGACCATGGCCATCATGAGCATGACGACCATCGTGCAGCCGCCCGCCAGCCCGTCGAGGCCGTCGGTGAGGTTGACCGAGTTCGAAAGGCCCGCCATGAGGAGGAACACGAAGGCGAGGTAGAGCCAGGGGATCTGGATGCCGCCGGCGATGGGCAGCGTCGTGGTGAGGACGCCCAGGTCGATGGCCACGCCGCCCGGGAAGCGGATAACGGCGTCGATGCCCACCCAGTTGACTGCGGCCAGGCAGAACACGACCGAGATCGTGATGAGGCCCGCCATCTTCTGCGACGGCGTGAGGCCGAGGGAGCGTTTGTGGGCCACGGACTCGATATCGTCGAGCAGGCCGAGCGAGCCGGTGGCCAGCGTGGCGATCACGGCGAGGATGAGGTCGGGCGTCCACTTGGCAAGAAGGGCGACCGTCAGCACCACGCCGGCGAGGATGATGACGCCGCCCATGGTGGGCGTGCCCTGCTTGACGAGGTGGCTCTGCGGGCCGTCGGCGCGGATCTGCTGGCCGATGCCGTCCTTCTTGAGCAGCCGGATGAAGGGGGGCATGGCGAGGCCCGTCACGGCGGCCGCCACGGCGATGGCGATAAATACCTGGTACGTGGGGTATGCGGGGTTGCCGATCATTTAAGCAAGAACCTCCTTGGCAAAGCGGTCGAGGCCTTCTGCGCGCGAGGCCTTGACGAGGACGAGGTCGCCGGCGGAAAAGGCCGGCTTCAGGGCTGCGACGGCGTCGTCGACCGTCGCGAAGCGGTGGACGGCGTCCTCCGAGGCGCCCATGGTTCGGGCGGCGTCGGCCATGACGTCGGCGAGGCGTCCGCCTATGAAGACGAGCATGTCGAGGCCCTTGGCCGCGGCGTAGGCGCCGGTGTAGCCGTGGAGCTTCTCCTCCTCGGCGCCGAGCTCGCCCATCTCGCCGAGGACGGCGACGCGACGGCCCTCGCAGGCCATCGTGGAAAGAATATCGAGCGACGAGGCCATGGAGTTCGGCGCGGCGTTGTAGGAGTCGTCGATCACGCGGACGCCCGCGGCCGAGGCGCACACGTCGAGGCGCAGGGCGGTGTGCTCCATGCGCTCGATGGCGTCGGTCGCGGCGTCGCGGTCGGCGCCGGCGCGCCAGATGAGCGCGAGCGCGATCAGGTAATCGTCGACAACCTTGCGGCCGGGGAGGTTGAGCGTCACCTCTCGGCTCCAGCCGTCGGCGCAGCGCACGGTGAAGCTGGGCAGGCCCTCCTCGTCGAGGCGCACGCCGAAGGCGCGCACGGCGTCGCCCTCGTGGGCGCCCACGAGCTCGACGGCCACGCCGGCGGGGCGCGCGAAGCCGTCCGCGATGAACGGCGTGAGGTCGCAGGCAGACGGCATCACGAGGGTGCGGGCGACGTCGCCGGCGGCGGGGCCGGAGTCGCGCATCTGGGCGCAGACCTCCGCCTTCGCACGGGCGATGTTCTCGCGGCTGCCGAGGATGCCGATGTGGGAGGTGCCGATGGTGGTCACGCAGGCGAGCGCAGGCGAGCACGCGCCGGCCAGGCGGGAGATCTCGCCGGGGTGGTTCATGCCAAGCTCGCAGACGACGACCTCGGAGCCCTCCGGGGCGGCGAGCAGCGTGAGCGGCATGCCGATGAGGTTGTTGAGGTTGCCGGCGGTGGCGTGGGTGCGGCGCACGGCACCGAAGCCGGCGCGCAGCATGTCCTTCGTGGTGGTCTTGCCCACAGAGCCCGTGACGCCCACGACGAGCCACTCCGGGTGGCGGCGGCGCTGCTCGGCCGCGAGCGCCAGCAGGAACGCCTCGCAGTCGTCGTCCTTGGCGCGCAGGACGGAGGCGCCGGCGGCCGCGCAGGCCGCGAGCACGTCGGGGGCCACCTCGGCCGAGGCCACCACGGCAGCGGCGCCGGTCTTCGCCGCGGCGGCCAGGTAGGCGTTGCCGTCGACCTTCTCGCCGGCGAAGGCGACGAAGACCGTCCCCTCCTTTGCCTGGCGCGAGTCGATCACGGCGTCGCCGGCGACGGCGCGGGATCCCTCGTGCACGAGCTCGGCCCCGGTGACCTCGGCGATTTCTTTGGCTTGGACGCGAATCATAGCCCCTCCTAGTTGGACGTGGCGGCGGGCGCGACGCCCAGAATGGTGACGGATTGCTGCATGACGTCATGGAAGACGTTGGCGGCAGAAACGGCGGCGAGGTACGGGATGCCGTTCAAGCCGGTATACACGAGGACCTCGGGGTCGTCGGCATTGGCGAAGCCGCACAGCGAGGCGACGAAGTGGTTCTCCTTGTAGCCGCCCTCCTCGTCGGCCTGCTCGCCCGTGCCCGTCTTGCCGGCGATGTCGTAGCCCTCGACCTGGCCTAAGGCGCCGGAGCCGTCGAGCATGACCGAGCGCATCATGTCGGTCTCCTCGTCGGCGGTCTTCTTCGAGATAATCCTATCGCCCGCCGGCCAGTCGACCTCCTCGCCCGCCTTGGACACAAGGAAGTGGGGGGTGGTGGGGACGCCGTCGTTTGCCACGGCGCAGTAGGCGCGCACAATCTGCACGAGCGGGATGGAGAGGCCCTGGCCAAACGCCATGGACCCCGCCGTCGAACCGTCGTAGTCGCCGTAGCTCTTCACGATGCCGGCGGCCTCGCCGGGGAAGTCGATCCCGGTCTTCTGGCCGATGCCGAACTTCTCGACGCCGTCGGCGAAGCGCTTCGCGCCGATGATGTTCTGCACGTAGTAGGCCATGGCTACGTTCGAGGACTTGGCGATGGCGTAGTCCACCGACATGTCGAGCTCATAGTCGCGATCGTCGTCGTCGTGAACGTAGGAGTCGCCCACGAGGATCTCGGCGGGGATGTTGAAGGTCGAGTCCTTGGTAAGAAGCCCGTCCTCGATGCCGATCGCGGTCGTGAGCACCTTGAAGACCGAGCCCGGCTCGTAGGAGTCGGTCACGAGCTTGAGGTTGAGCGAGGAGGCGTCCGTGATGTTGGAGAAGTCGGGCAGCGGGGTCGAGGCGGCGGCGTAGACCTCGCCGGTCTTGGGGTTGGCGACCATAACCGAACCGGACTCCGCCTCATAGGTCTTCGCGGCATCGGAGATGATCTTCTCGCACTCGTCCTGCAGGTCGATGTCGATGGAAAGCACGATATCGGTGCCGTTGCGCGCGGCGATGGTGTCCGAGACGCCTCCGGCGATGGGCGTGCCGTAGGCGCTCGCCTCGCAAACGCGCTGGCCGTCCTCGCCCTTGAGAATGTCGTCGTAGTAGTACTCGAGGCCCGAGAGCGCGGCGCCGTCCTGGTTCACGTAGCCGAGGATCTGGGCGGCGGTCGTGCCATAAGGGTAGACGCGCTTGGTGTCGGTCTCGTAATAGACGCCCGAAAGGCCACGCTCGTCCAGCTTCTCCTGGATGGAATCCGCCTGCGAAACGTCCACCCGTCGAGCCAGGTAGGCGTAGCGGGTGTTCTGACGGGTCAAGGCCTCGATATAGGTGTCGCGGTCGCCGCCGAGGACCTCGACGAGCACATCGGCGATGTCCTCGGCCGCCCCATCGGAGGTCTTGGAGGTCTTGCCGTTCTCGTCCTTGACGGTCTTCTGCAGGGTCGTCGGGTCGCAGACCACGTCCTTGCAGTCGACGCTGATGGCGAGCACGTTGCCGTTGCGGTCGTAGATGGTGCCGCGCTTGGCGTTTAACGTGACGACGTTCGTGCGCCGGCCCTCGGCGCGGCGGGCGAGGTTGGGGGCGTCGATGACCTGCAGCCAGATGAGGTTCAGGGCAATAAGGGCGAACACGACGCCGAAAGCCGCGAGCAAAAGGCGCAGCTTGGGCTCGTCGTCGGTGACGTCGGCGGCGCCCGCTGGCCGAAAACGCGAGCGGGAGGCCGCTTCATAAGAGGCCTCCGGCATGCGGCGACCGCCTTGGCGGCGGCTATTTCCATCTCTTCTATCCACGGGGTAGAAGTCTACGCCACGTCGGCGTAGGCACCGCCCGCGGAAACGGTCTGCGCAGCATCCCCATCAGCCTCGACGACGGAGGCGGCGAAGGCGTACGGGTCGGCGGCGTCGGCGACAAGCCCCTTGCCGGAGGTCGACGCCTGGGCGGCGGACACGGCGGCGGCCGACTCCTCGGCGGCCTTTGTCTGGGCGGCCGCAACGGCCGCGGCCTGCTCCTGGGCCGCCTGCTCCTGGGCGGCGGCGTCGCCCACCTTGACGTCCATGGCGTCGTTGGAGAGGACCATGCTGTAGTTCTGGGTGGCGATGCGCGAGATGCGGGAGTTGCTCGAGAGGACGGCCCGCTCGATCTTGAGGTCGTCGTTCAGGTTCTTGGCGTCGGTTACCTGGTCGCTCAGCGTCTCGTTGGCGTTGAGCGCCGCGACGGCGGCGGAGCTCAGGCCCACGCGGACGAGGCCGAGCAGGATGAGGACGGCAGCGACGACGAGGACGTTGCGGACGTTGGCGACGAACTCGGGCGAAACCCCGCGACGGGCGCGGGCATCGAGGCCGCCGCCGGGCAGAACCTCGAAGGGGGTCTCCTGCGAGCGCTCCTCGGGAACGAAGTTCCCCGCGTAGTTCATGTTGAGAGCCTCAGAGCCCTGGTACCTCATGACGTCCTCATGCCATTCTGCGGACAAGCCGCTGCGCATCCAATAGTGTGCAGGAAGCTGGGAACTTGAGGGTTGGCTGAAGAACCACCCTCAAGTTTTGGTTGAGCGTTCCTTGATATTGGTCAATAGTTTGTTGATAGTTCGTTGATGCTTCGTTGGTGGTGCGTTTAAGCTGCGTTTTTAGTTCGTTCTTGCTTCGTTTGTGGTATGCGTTCGGCCTTACGACCGGGTGCGCCGGGCTTGCGCTTCTCGGCTACGCGACGTCGAGCTTGACCGCCACGCGCGTGAGGGCGCTTCGCGACCTCGGGTTGGTCGCCACCTCCTCGTCGGACGCAACGAGGGGCTTGCGGGTCTTGACCTTGAGTATCGGCACGTTCCCGCAGACGCAAACGGGGAGATCGGGAGGGCAGGTGCACCCTTGCGAGAGCTCCGAGAAGACATGCTTGACGATGCGATCCTCAAGCGAGTGATAAGCGATGACGCAGATTCTGCCGCCGGGATTGGCCCAGCGGACCGCCGCCCTGAGGCCGCGGTCGAGTACGTCGAGCTCATGGTTGACCTCGATGCGCAGGGCCTGGAAGGTCTTGCGCGCCGGGTGACCCCCGCTGCGCCTCGCGGCCGCGGGAATGCCCTGCTTGATCACGTCCACGAGCTGAAGGGTGGTCTCGATGGGGGCCTTCTCTCGGGCCTCCACCACCTTCCGTGCGATGCGCGCGGCGAACTTCTCGTCGCCGTACACGCGTAGGATCCGGGTGAGGTCGGTTTCGTTGTAGTGGTTTATGACCTCGGCTGCGGTTAGGGTGTTGTTCCCCGAATCCATGCGCATATCTAAGGGGGCGTCCTCGTGGAACGAGAATCCCCTCTCGGGAATATCGAGTTGCGGGCTGCTCACGCCCAAATCAAAGAGGAAGCAATCGACGCCGGGAACCTCCGCCTGGACAAGAAGGCTGTCCAAGTCGCCGAAGTTACCCTTGAGGAACTTGTGCTCCGCCTGGGGAACCTCACGCTCGAAGCGCTCGGCTGCCGCGGCGAGGGCCATGTCGTCCTGGTCGATGCCGATCGAGAGCCCTTCCGGGGCGATCTTCTTTGCCAGCTCCACCGAGTGTCCGGCGCCGCCTAGGGTGCAGTCGCACACGACGTCGCCCGGCTTCGGGTCGAGCTCGCGGAGAACCTCTTCTAGCATCACGGGTATGTGCTGATATCCAGTTGTCAAGTTCTCCACCTCCTAGTCGAAGAGAAGCTCGTCGAGTTCCTCGTCGTTGGCCGCCTGCAGCTCGTTCCACGCCTCGGTGTTCCAAACCTCGAAGTGGGAGTCGGCACCGACAATGGTGACGTCGCCCATGAGGCCCAGCTTCTCGCGCGTACCGGGCTTGCCCGCGTCGAGCTTGCCCAGGGCCACGCGGCCCGCGGAGTCGACGTCGATCGGCACCGCGCGCGCAGTGAGGCTGGTGCGAAGCTGCACGTCCTTGCGGTTTCGGGGATTGAAGCCCTCTCCATTGCGATCAAAGAGGGAGTTGACCCAGTTCTCGAAACCCTGGGGGGTGAAGCCGTCCACGCGCTCCTTCATCGGCACAAGGTATAGAGTCTTGGAGTCGCCGTCGAGCATTTCCTTGCGGAACGCAGCGGGCAGGGTGACGCGCGCCTTCGAATCAACCGACATCGGAAAGGATCCGACGAGCATGTCACCCTCCTCTCAAGAGCCAAGACCATGAGCCCCCGACTGGAGCGTGTGAATACTATAGGGCAAAGCCGACACTTTGCGACACCAGAAAACACCACTCGACACAAAGTGGCCCTGAGTGATTAAAAACGGGTGCCCTCAACCCAATATATAGGGTTGAGAACACCCGTTTCCACTACGGCGAATCGATACGTCAAATGCTCGTGTGAAGGAAATGTGAAGCGCTTATTGAGGGGTTAACAAGCGCCCAAGAAAACCCTCGTTTTAGCCCGTCGTCGCGTCGAAACCACGACGCATCATCACTCAATCACTCAACAATCCGCAGGTAGATGGGCACGTGGATGCGCATCAAGATAGATTTTGCGGATGTGGGACCGGTCAAGGTGCGTGTAGAGCTGCGTGGTCGAAATGCTGGCGTGACCAAGCAGTTCCTGGACGATTCTGAGGTCCGCACCGCCCTCCAGGAGGTGTGTGGCGAAGGAGTGTCGCAAGGTGTGGGGGTGCATCCCATCGATTCCCGCGACGCGCCCGTAGCGCTCCACAATGGTATGGATGGATTGCCGCGAGATGCGGTCGCCGCGGACGTTGAGGAACACGGCGGAGGTGGGGCGCCGTCCCACAAGCTCGCCCCTCCCCTCCTCCATATAGGCCGCCAAGGCGCGAGCCGCCGCCCCCAGGATGGGCACGACGCGCTCCTTCGACCCCTTGCCAAAGACCCTCAGCACTTCTTGGTCAAGAAGGACGTTGCGCTCGTCGAGGCCCACAAGCTCGCTCACGCGAAGGCCGCAGCCGTAGAGGACCTCGAGCACGGCATGGTCGCGAAGGCCGGCGGGCGAGTTGGGGAACGGCTGGTCGAGGAGCTTTGCCGCCTGTTCCCGTGAGATGACGTCGGGAAGCCTCGAGGGCTTGGCGGGCAAGGGCAGCCCGGCGGTGGGGCACGACGACGCGATGCCCTCGTTGTACATGAAGCGATGGAAACCCTTGACCGCCGATACGCCCCTCTCGACGGAGGAGGCGGCCAGCCCGAGGTCGCAGAGCGCCCCCACGTAGTCCTCTACGAGGGGGCGCTCCACCTCGTCGGGGTCCGTCACGCCGGAGCCCGCGAGGTAATCGATGTATCTATTCAGGTCGCGGCCATAGGCCTCGATGGTGTTCTGCGAGCTGCCGCGCTCGACGAGGAGATACCCCAGGTACTCCTCGCGCGCGGCGCACAGATCCATCACCTGGCCCATGACCTAGGCCTCATGGCTAGTCGGCCACGACGTCGTGGCGGTCGATGCCCTCGTGGTGGGCAATCGCCGCGCGCACGAACTCGCGGAACAGCGGGGCAGGCTTGGTCGGGCGGCTCTTGAACTCGGGGTGGGCCTGCGACGCCACGAACCAGGGGTGGACATCCTCGGGCAGCTCGATCATCTCGACGAGGCGGTCGTCGGGCGAGAGGCCCGAGATCTTGAGGCCGGCCGCCGTGAGCTGGTCGCGGAACGCGTTGTTGACCTCGTAGCGGTGACGGTGACGCTCGTAGACGAGGCTCTCGCCGTAAGCCTCCTCGGCCAGGGTGTTCGGCTGGACCTTGCAGGGGTAGGCGCCCAAGCGCATGGTGCCGCCCTTGTCGGTGATCTCCTCCTGGTCGGGCATGATGTCGATGACGGGGAACTCGCAGTCCGGCTCGAACTCGGCCGAGGTCGCGCCCTGCATGCCGCAGACGTTGCGGGCGAACTCGCAGACAGCAACCTGCAGGCCGAGGCAAACTCCCAGGTAGGGTACCTTGAGGGTGCGGGCGCGGTGCGCCGCGGCGATCTTGCCCTCGATGCCGCGCAGGCCGAAGCCGCCCGGGACGAGGATGCCGTCGGAGTCGCCGAGGACCTCCTCGATGTTCGTCTCGTCGAGCTCCTCGCCATCGACGAGCTCGATGTTCACGTGGCGGCCGAAGGCGACGCCGGAGTGGTGGAGCGCCTCGATGATGGAGAGGTAGGCGTCGGGCAGCGCCGTGTACTTGCCCACGACCGAGATCTTGGTCACATCGGCCTTGGCGTTGGCGGCGTGCATGCGGCTCGTGAAGTCGTACCAGCCGCTCATGTCGCTCGTGCGGGGATCGAGGCCCAGGCGCTCGCAGACCTTCACGTCAAAGCCCTGCTCGGCGAGGTGGGCAGGCACGTCGTAGATGGACTTGCAGTCGGAGTTCTCGAAGACGCAGGAGGGGTCGACGTCGCAGAAGCTCGCGATCTTGGAGCGGATGTCCGCCTCGACCTCGTGGTCGCTGCGGCAGACGATGAAGTCAGGCTGCAGGCCCATGGAGCGCAGCTCGCGGACGGAGTGCTGGGTCGGCTTGGTCTTGACCTCGTGGGCGGCGGCGATGTAGGGGACGAGGCTCACGTGGATGAGGACGCAGTCGGCCAGGCCCTTCTCCTTGCGGAACTGACGGATGGCCTCGACAAACGCCTGGCCCTCGATGTCGCCGATGGTGCCGCCGAGCTCGGTGATCACGACGTCGGCACCGGTCTGCTCCTCAACGCGGAAGAAGCGCTCCTTGATGGCGTTGGTCACGTGGGGGACGACCTGGACGGTGCCGCCGAGGAAGTCTCCCTGACGCTCGCGGGCGATGAGGCTCTGGTAAATGGCGCCGGTGGTGAAGTTGGAGCTGCGGGTGAGGTTCTCGTCGATGAAGCGCTCATAGTGGCCGAGGTCGAGGTCGGTCTCCTTGCCGTCCTCGGTGACGAACACCTCGCCATGCTGGAACGGGCTCATGGTGCCGGGGTCGACGTTGAGGTAGGGGTCGGCCTTCTGCATCATCACCTTATAGCCGCGCGACTTGAGCAGGCGGCCGAGCGAGGCGGCCGTGATGCCCTTGCCGAGGGACGAGACGACGCCTCCGGTAACGAAAATGTGCTTTGTCATGTGGGGACCTCCCGTAGTCCGAGTAACTTAGCTCTTCTTCTACGGGTCTTTAGTCTACGCCCGCAAGCACATCCACTCGCACGTGTTTTTTCGCCGCTCACCGACTCGTAACAAGTCGACGGATACGCGACATGCGTTGGGTTTCTTGTCCCTCCGCTTGCAGTTTGGCGCGATTTGCGCGAATAGCTGCGAAAAAGGAGGCCTGGGCGCGCAAAAAAAGAAGGGCGGGCGCCCGGAGGCGTCCGCCCTAGAGGCGGGGGCTGTACTCGGCGCTACACCCAGAAGAGCATGGAGTTGTAGCTCGGGACCGGCCAGTAGTCCTCGGCGACGATGGTCTCCATCTCGTCCACGGCGGCGCGCAGGACGTCCATCGCGGGCAGGACGGAGTCGCGGTAGGCGTCGCACTCCTCCTGCGGGTCCTCGATGTCGCGGGCATCGGCGTTCTTGGCCTCCAGGTCGGCGACGGCGTCGTAGATGGCGTCGATGCCGCCGGTGAGCTCAGTCACGAGCTCGCGCTCGGCGCGGGCCTCGAGCCCCAGCTCGGCCTTGGTGGCCACGCTGCCGGCCAGGCTGCTGCTGTACTCGGAGATGGCGGGCAGGTACATGCGCTTGGCCATGTCGACCATGGTGTTGGCCTCGATATTAAGGAGCTTGGCGTACTGCTCGGCCTTCGAGACGTAGCGGGCGTGGACCTCGGCCTCGTTCAAAACACCGTACTTCGAGAAGAACTCGATGTTCTCGGCCTTAATCATCTGCGGCAGGGCGTCCGGCGTGGTCTTGAAGTTGGGCAGGCCGCGGCGGGCAGCCTCCTGCTCCCACTCCTCCGAGTAGCCGTTGCCCTCGAAGATGACGCGGTGGTGATCGCGCAGGGTCTTCTTGACCCACTCGAGCGCGGCGGCGGTGAACTCGTCGCCCTCCTTGCCCTCCATGAGGGTGGCGAACTCGTCGCACTCCTCGGCCACGGCGGTGTTCAGGACGACGTTCGGGTCGGAGAGGTTCTGCTGCGAGCCGCACATACGGAACTCGAACTTGTTGCCGGTGAAGGCGAAGGGAGAGGTGCGGTTGCGGTCGGTGGTGTCCTGGAGCACGTCGGGCAGCATCGGGACGCCGAGGTCCATGCGGGTCTTGCCGTGGGCAGCGACGGCCTCGTCGTTGATGAGGCCCTCGACGACCTCGTCGAGCTCGTCGCCCAGGAAGACGGAGACGATCGCCGGGGGCGCCTCGTTGGCGCCGAGGCGGTGGTCGTTACCGGCGGAGGAGACCGAGACGCGCAGGAGGTCGGCGTGCTTGTCGACCGCGGCGATCAGGGCGGCAAGGAAGACGAGGAACTGCAGGTTCTCGGACGGGTTCGCGCCCGGCTCGAGGAGGTTCTTGCCGTCGGCGCAGACCGACCAGTTGTTGTGCTTGCCGGAGCCGTTGACGTAGTCGAAGGGCTTCTCGTGCTGCAGGCAGGCAAGGCCGTGGTGCGTGGCGAGGAGCTTCAGCTTCTCCATGGCAAGCAGGTTGTCGTCGATGGCAAGCGAGCCCTGCTCGAAGATCGGGGCGAGCTCATGCTGGGCCGGGGCGACCTCGTTGTGCTTGGTCTTGGCGGGAACACCGAGCTTCCAGAGCTCGTCGTCGACCTCCTTCATGAAGGCGTTGACGGTCGGGCGGATGGCGCCGAAGTAGTGTTCCTCGAGCTCCTGGCCCTTAGCGGGGGCACAGCCAAAGAGGGTGCGGCCGGTGAGGACGAGGTCGGGACGCTTCTGGAAGTCCTCCTCCTTGACGAGGAAGTACTCCTGCTCCGGGCCAACGGTGGTGATCACCGAGGTGGCCTTCTTCCCAAAGAGGGCGAGCACGCGCTTGGCCTGGTTGGCCAGGGCGACCTGGGAGCGCAGCAGCGGGGTCTTCTTGTCGAGCGCCTCGCCGGTGTAGGAGATGAAGGCGGTCGGGATGCAGAGGACCTCGTCCTTGATGAAGGCCGGGGAGGTCGGATCCCAGGCGGTGTAGCCGCGAGCCTCGAAGGTGGCGCGCAGGCCACCGGACGGGAAGCTCGAGGCGTCGGGCTCGCCCTGGACGAGCTCCTTGCCGGAGAACGACATGAGGACGGAACCGTCGTCCTTGGGAGTGATGAACGAGTCGTGCTTCTCGGAGGTGATGCCGGTGAGCGGCTGGAACCAGTGCGCGAAGTGCGTGGCGCCCTTCTCCAGCGCCCACTCCTTCATCGCGTGGGCGACCTCGTTTGCGATGTCGAGGTCAAGGGCCTTGCCCTCCTTGATGACCTTAGTGAGCTCTTTGTACGTAGGCTTGGGGAGCCGCTCCTGCATGACCTGATCGGTAAACAGCAGGCTACCGTACTCCTCGGTGACCTTGTCCTTGCCCATGTGCGCCTCTTTCCCCTCAGATAATTGGCGTGCTGGCTTACGTTTGACAACTCTAGTTGCCCATTGTTGCACGGGAGTTAAGGCAAGATGACCCGCAAGGACAAGTTCGTGACCAATTTTGTAACCGTCGCGCGTCGATTAAGCGTCGATTGTTTCGTTACGGGCAAAGAAGGGCGTCGACAGATGAGGCGGCGGCAAGGCGGATTCGAGGTTGCCCCGGGACCCTGCTTTATTCTTGCGCGTTATCTATACTGGGGCCAGTCAACGAACCACAGGGGAGCTGAGGACTGATAACCATGGCCAAGCATTTCCGCGAACCCGGCGCGCCCGCGCCCCAGCCCAAAAGGCGCACGCCCGAGGAGCTCGGCGCGCGCGACGACGCAGCACCGCAGCAGGACTTCTTTGCAGGAGAGCCTTACACGCCGGCGCCCTACGGGCAGCAGGACGGGCAGCAGCCGTACGCCCCGGCGCCCTACGCCGAAAAGGCGCCGCGCCGTGCGCGCAAGAAGCGCCGCTGGCCGATCGCGCTTGCCGCCGTACTCGCCATCGCCGCGGTGGGCGCGGGCGCCTACCTCTACATCAACCCGCCGTTCTATAAGGTGAGCATCAACGGCGCCGAGCAGACCATCAAGGCTGGCACGACCGTGCAGGACGTCGTGGACGAGGGGCTCGTCTCCCCGGCCGCCGGCGACCTCATCGCCATCGACGGCTCGGTCGCTCAGCAGGGCGGCGGCACCGCCTACGCCGCGACCGTGAACGGAGCCGAGGCAGACGGCGGACGGCGCCTCGCGTCCGGCGACCAGCTCCAGGTCGACGACGGCGCCGACGTCGACGAGGAGTACACCGAAGCCACCGAGACGATCCCCCACGGCGAGTCCGGCGGGGACTACTCCACGCTGAGCAGCTACTACAACGGATCGATCCACGTGTTCTCCGCCGGCGAGGACGGCCAGAAGACCGTCAGGACCGGCAAGGTCTCGGGCAAGACCGTCGAGGAGGTCACCAAGCAGCCGACCGACGCCGGCTACAGCTCCTACCACGCCAACGTCGGCGACCAGAAGGTCATCGCCCTTACCTTCGACGACGGCCCGTGGCACACGACCACCGGCCAGATCCTCGACATCCTCAAAGAGAACGGCGCCCACGCGACCTTCTTCCAGATCGGCGAGCAGATCGCCGGCATGGCCGACATCGAGAAACGCATCGTCGAGGAGGGCAACCAGGTCGCCACGCACACCTGGGACCACGCGCGCGGCTCGGGCCAGGGCGTGAACCTCACCTTCATGAGCCCCGAGGAACAGCGCGCCGAGGTCCAAAAGGGCTTCGAGGCCATCGAGTCCGCGCTCGGCACCTCCGTGACCCACGTTCTGCGCGCGCCCGGCGGCAACTACTACGGCCCGCTCGTCGACAACCTCAAGGACCTGGTGGACGCCGAGGTCGGCTGGGACGTCGACACCGAGGACTGGAGCCGCCCCGGCGCCGGCGCCATCGAGTCTGCACTTCTTTCCGCCAAGCCCGGCGACGTCGTTCTCATGCACGACGGCGGCGGCGACCGCTCGCAGACCGTCGAGGCGCTTCGCAGCGCACTGCCCAAGCTCGCGGCGCAGGGATACAAGTTCGTCACCGTCGACGAGCTCATGGCGTACGGCAAGTAGCCGGCGCGGCGGCAGGCCGAAGGCCTTTCTTGCCCGGAGGCCCTTCTTGCCCGAAAGCCTTTCTTGCCCCTGACGTCATGGCCCTTCCGAAAAACTGATCACCATGTCTTAGTTTTCGCCTTCATAATTCCAGCGACCTGGGGTTTTGTTGCCGGATTTCTTGAAAACAAACTCATGCTGATCAGTTTTTGCTGGGAAGGGCGAGGTTTTTCGGGCGGAAAGAAGCCCGAGGCAGCGGTCACTCCCCCGCGAGCCTGGGCATCAACTCGCCGAAGAGCTTGCTGCGCCGCTGCTCCTCGAGCGGCGTCGGCTCCCGCAGCGGTTCTCCCAGGAGAAACGCGATCTGCCGGGCAAGAAGGGCCACGCCGGAAAGCGACGAGACGCCGCGGGTCGTCGCGCGCAGGACCCGGTACCCCATCAGCAAGAGCGTGTTCGAGCGGGCAGCGTCGCGCTCTGCCTGCCGCGCGCCCTTCCGCACATGGAACTCCGAGCTGTCGTACTCGAGGGCGACCTTCTGATCGGGCCAGAGCATGTCGGGCGTCACCGAGTCGCATCCGCGAAGCGCATCGTCGAGGACAGACGTATCGACGGCCACGTTGAGCAGAGGTTTCTGTATGCCGAAGCCGCCGAGCTCGACCGGCATGGTCAACATGAGCGAAAGCGCCGTCTCCATCGGCGAGGCGGATCCGTCCAGGGCGAGGTCGGCGATTGCGCGGGCTCGCCCCGACGCGGGGCCCCGGCACGCCGTCGCGGCGAAGTCGCGCAGCCCGGCGACCGTCATCACCGACGCCGCTCCGTACGCCACGCCTTGGCCGGGACCCCGCAGCCGATAGGTCCCCGCGAGCTCGCAGGCGGTCGCGGCAAGCGCCGCCAGGCGCCTGGCCTGCTCCCACCTGTGCGGGAACTCCGCCACGAACTCATCCGGCTTACCAAGGGACTCGAGGACCTCGACCTGGCCGTGGATCTCCTCAGCGAAGTCGTCGAAGAGCTCGTTGAACTTGCCGAACGAGCCCGCGAGCTGCACAATCGCGAATTCGGGCCCGCAGACCACGAGGTCACGGGCGAGCCTTCGGCACGAGCCCGCGGGGACCGGGCGGCTCCACACGCGAAACTTCGCCGACTTGCCGGCGCTGCGCAGGTGGCTCGACGGAACGAGGAGGTCGACCGGCCGGCGGGTCACGCCGATCGCTCCGAGGTCCGCGTGCTGGAGGTATTCCTTAAAGCCTCGCTGATTGCAGACGCACTCGCCCCAGACGGGCAACAGGCGCGGCGCGTCGGGCCAGGCGGGACGCCCCTCCCACTCGCCATGGGCGCTGAGGTGCCGGATAGCCTCGATGGCGGAGTCCGCGCAGAGGAATGCGTACATCGGTCGTAGCCCTTCTTGCCAGAAAAACTGATCACCATGTCTTTGATTTTGGGACTTGAGCCGGAATCAACTGGGGTTTTGTCGGCGAAGAGCCGAAAACAAAGAGTAGGTGATCAGTTTTTTGGAAAGAAGGGCGGGCGGACGCTACCTGTCGAAGCCCACGTCCTTGAGGCGGCCGGAGCCGTCGGCAGCCTCGGTCGCGAGCTGGTCGCAGCGCTCGTTCTCCGCCTGGCCGGCGTGGCCCTTGACCCAGTGCCAACGCACGTCGTGCGGCTCGCAGGCGGCGATAAGACGGCGCCACAGGTCGACGTTCTTCACCGGCTGTTTGTTGGCGGTCTTCCAGCCGCGCTTCTGCCAGCCGCCGATCCAGTTCTGCTTGAAGGCGTTGCAGACGTACTGCGAGTCGGTCGTGAAGTCGACGACGCAGGGGCGCCGCAGGGCCTCGAGCGCGACGATCGCGCCCATGAGCTCCATGCGGTTGTTAGTCGTGCGGTCGTAGCCGCAGGAGAACTCGCGCTCGTGCACGACGCCCGCCGGGTCGGTGTAGCGCAGGACCGACCCGTAGCCGCCGGGGCCGGGGTTGCCGCGCGAGGAGCCGTCCGACCAAGCCTCGACGTGCATCATCGCGCCGCCGCGCGCCGGCACCCCCACGGGAGCGCCGGCGGCGACGGCCTCGGGATGGCTCGCGGAGAAGTCGTTCCAGCCCGCCACTACTTGGCCTCCGCCCAGTTCTTGCCGAAGCTCACCTCGGCGATGAGGGGCACCTTGAGCTCGGCCACGCCCTCCATGGTCTCGCGCACGAGTGCGCTGGCGGCATCGACCTCGGAGACGGGGACCTCGAGGTCAAGCTCGTCGTGAATCTGCAGGACGAGCTTGGAGCGCAGCCCCTCCTCGCGCAGGCGCCGCTCGACGCGTACCATGGCGATCTTTATGATGTCGGCCGCCGTGCCCTGCATGGGGTGGTTCATGGCGGTGCGCTCGCCGAAGGCGATGAGCTGCTTGTTTTTCTGGGCGAACTCGCGGATGTGACGCTTGCGGCCGTACGCCGTGATGGCGTAGCCGCGCTCGTGGGCCAGGCGGACCGACTCGTCGAGGTAGGCACGCACGCCGGGGTACGCCTCGAAGTAGCGATCGATCATCTGCTGAGCCTCGGCTCGCGGGATCTTGAGCGAAGTGGCCAGGCCGAAGGCCTGCTGGCCGTAGACGATACCGAAGTTGACCGCCTTCGCGCGGCTGCGCAGCTGCGGGGTGACCTCCTCAACCGGCACGCCGAATACGCGCGCGGCCGTGGCGGCGTGGAAGTCGGCGCCCGTGTTGAAGGCGGCGACCAGGTGCTCATCGCCGCTCAGGTGGGCAAGCAGGCGCAGCTCGATCTGCGAGTAGTCGCAGGCAAGAAACACGCTGCCCTCGGGCACGGTGAACGCCTGGCGCACACGATGGCCGAGCTCAGAGCGGGTCGGGATGTTCTGGAGGTTGGGCTCCGAGCTCGAGAGACGGCCGGTAGCGGCCACGGTCTGGTTGAGCGTCGTGTGGATGCGCCCGTCGCCGCGCACGAGCCCGGGCAGGGCGTCGAGGTAGGTCGACTTGATCTTCGCGCGCTCGCGGTACTCGAGGACCTCGGCCACGATGGCGTGGTCGGCGGAGAGGTCGGCCAGAACCTTGGCATTGGTGGAGTAGAAGCCGCGCTTGGTCTTCTTGAGGCCGAAGGTGGGCAGGCCGAGCACGTCGAAGAGCACGTGCGAGAGCTGCTGCGGCGAGTCGAGGTTGAAGTCCTCCCCCGCCTCCTCGCGGATGTGGGCGACCATGCCGGCGATCTCGGCGCCGAGCTCGGCGGACTGCTCGGACAGAATCGCCGGGTCGACGGCGAGGCCCGCGCGCTCCATCTGGGCGAGCACGGGCAAAAGCGGCATCTCGACCTCGTCGAAGAGCTTTTCGGAGCCGTCCTGGGCCAGGCGTTCGCGCAGCGGCTCGGCAAGGCGGCGGGCGATCACGGCGTCGAGCGCGGCCTGGGGCACATCGTCGGTGGGCTCGGGCACCTCGCAGGCGAGGTACTCGCGCGCGAGCGCGGCGGCGCCGAAGTCGTCCTTGTCGGACTCGAGCAGGTAGGCGGCCACGCCCGCGTCGAAGACGCGCGCGGGGTCGACGTCGGCGGCGCAGAAGGACTCGGGCTCGGCGGAGTCGATCGGCGAGACGGCGTGGATGAGGGCCTTCACGTCGGCGGACGCCACGCGGCCCTCGGCAAAGAGCTGGGTGAGCGCGGCGTCGGCCGCGGCGCCCTCGAACTTGAGCAGGTCCTTCTTTGTAGAGACCCAAAGGACGCGCGAGAGGCCGAACAGCGCGCCGGCGGCGCGGTCGTCCGCGGCGGCGACGCCGACCCACTCCCCTTCCGCGAGCGCTCCGGCGAGCGCGGCCAGGGCGTCGTCGCTCGCAAGCGGCGCGGGAACCTCGAGCTCGCCCGCGGGGCCGCAGCCGCAGGCTCCCGCCGCGGGCTGCGCGCCGGCGGCCTTCGTTGCCGCCGCGACCTCGGCCGCATTGCCGCCGCCGAGCTTGGCCAGGCGGCCCGTCATGCCCGTGAAGCCGAGCGCGCTGAAGGCGCGGACGACCTCGACGGGGTCGAAGGTCGGGAACTTCGCGTCGGCGAGCTCGATCTGTATAGGGGCGTCCGTGCGGATCGTCGCGACCTTGCGGGAAAGGAGCGCGTCATCGATGTGGGCGCGCAGGTTCTCGCCCATCTTGCCCTTGACCTCGTCGGCATGCGCGACGACCTCGTCGAGGCTGCCGTACTGGACGATGAGGGCGGCGGCCTTCTTTGGCCCGATGCCGGGGACTCCGGGGATGTTGTCGGAGGTGTCGCCCTTGAGGCCGTAGAAGTCGGGCACGAGCTCGGGCGTGATGCCGTGGTAGAGGTCGTCGACGGACTCGGGCGTCATGATGACGACGTCCGAGACGCCCTTCTTTGTGCTGACGATCTTCACGTTCTCGGTTGCGAGCTGGTACATGTCGCGGTCGCCGGTAAAGAGGAGCATCTCGTAGCCGGCGGCCTCGCCGCGGCGCGCGAGGGTGCCCAGGATGTCGTCTCCCTCCCAGCCCTCGAGCTCGCAGACGGGCACGTCGAGAGCGGCAAGGAGCTCCTTGACCATTGGAAACTGCTCGTGCAGCGCCGGGTCCATCGGCGGGCGCTGGGCCTTGTACTGCGGAAGCATCTCCATGCGGACGCGCGGCTTGCCGCGGTCGAAGGCGCAGATGACGCCGTCCGGCTTGAAGGTGCCGACCATCTTTATGAACATGTTGAAGAAGCCGAACAGCGCGTTGGTAGCACGGCCGTCCGGCGCCGACATCGGCTGGCGGATGGCGTGGAACGCGCGGTGCATGAGCGAGTTGCCGTCGATGACGGCGATGACGCGGCGCCGGCTCGGCGCGGCTGAGGCTTGGATGGGCTCGGGCATAAGATCTCCTAATCGTTCGAGTGCCCCCATTGTACCCGGCCGGCGGGACACGAAAGCGGCGGGCAGGGGTGCTTCTTGTGGGCGCTTCTTGCCATGTGGGCGACTGCGCGAAGAAACCCCGAGTTCTAGCCGTCACGCGGGCGGGCACGCTAAGAAAACGCAGGTTCCAGCCCCCCCCGCGCACAGCTGGAACCTGCGTTTTCTTAGCGAATTGTCGCTCGACGGGGCTGGAACTCGCGGTTTCTGAGCGCTCGCACGCCCGCCGGGGCTGGAACCCACGGTTTCTGAGCGCGCCCCGCGCCGAACCGCAAGGCCGAGCCGCCGCGCCGCGCACTTCTTGGTTAAGCGGTGAGGTTGCGCTCCTCGTGGTCCTTCGCGTGGTCGAGCCAGTGTCCGAACCGGTAGTAGATGATGAACGCGATGCCCGTGGTGATCCATGTGATGGGGTAGCTCAGCATCGTCATGTGCAGCGTGTGGTTGAGCGGCACCACGCCGAGCTGCCAGATCACGCGCAGAAGGCAGGAGCCGGTGAGCACGATGATCATGGGGCGCAGGCTCTCGCCGGAGCCGCGGATGGTACCGGAGATGTTGTCGTAGAGCGAGTACACCACGTAGAACGGCCCGACGTACCACATAACCTGGGCCGTGAGCTCGGCGATCTCGGGGTCGTTGATAAAGAACCCGGCCAGCCCGCGCACATTGGCAAGAAGGACCGCGGAGATCGAGCCCACCACCAGAGCCGTGAGGCACAGCGCGTTTTTCAGGCCGCGGCGCATGCGCTCGTAGTTTCGCGCGCCGAAGTTCTGCGCGCTGAAGGTGGTCACGGCCACGCCCAGGGCCTCGGAGACCATCCATATGATGGCGTCGATGCGCCCGCACAGACCGAACGCCGTCACGACGGTGGAACCGAAGGAGTTGACGGTGGACTGCGTGATGATGTTGGAGACGGAGTAGCAGGACGCCTGCAGCCCCAGCGGAAGGCCTGTGCGAAGCATGACGCGGCAGATGCCGGAATCGATGCGAAGGCGGCGCAGGTCGAGGCGCCACGGCCCGTCGACGTGCGTGAGGCGCACCAGCGTGACGACGCAGCCCCAGGCGAGCGAGAGCGCCGTGGCCAAGCCGGCGCCGGCGGCCTCCATGTGAAACCCGATGACGAAGACGGCGTCGAGCACGATGTTGACCACGCAGGTGGATGCCACGATGATGGACGGCGAGCGGGTGTCGCCGACCGAGCGCTGAACCGCGGAGCCCGTGTTGTACACGATGGAGAAGACCATAGCCCCGAAGTAGATCCTGACGAAGGCGAGCGACTCGCCCATGAGGTCGGCGGGCGTGCCCATGAGCCGCAGGATGGGGCCGGCGAGCAGGCTGCCCAGCACCGAGACGGCGATGCCGCCCACGAGTGCGATGGTCATGGCCGTGTGGACGGAGGCCGAGAGGCGCTCCTCGTCGTGCGCGCCGAAGTACTGGCTGCACACCACGGCAAATCCCGTGCCCATGCCCACCGAGAAGCCCACGGCGAGGTCGACGAGCGGGGCCGTGGCCTGGATGCCGCCGAGCGCCGCCTTGCCCGCGAACTGGCCGACCACGAAGGTGTTGACCAGCGAGTAAGCCTCTTGGAAGAACGACGAGAAGAAAACGGGCACGCACAGCAGCAAAAGCTGCTTCCAGATCACGCCCTCCGTGACGTCGAGCGAACCCGACTTACCGCGAATAGCCACGCACTTCTCCCCACTCGCTCATACATGTATTTTTGAATTATTACGAGATTGTAGGACACCTCTTCCGGCGTTGGAAGGGCCAAAGCGATCCATGAAGAGAAGCCCACAACACATTGCCATTTGTAGCGTTTTTCCGGGCGCACGGCGGCGCCTGCTAGAATGGGCGCCGGAAAAACCGCGCATCACCCGAGGGGATAAGACATGCAGGATTACACCGCCGACCAAGGCCTCGCGAACATCAAGCTCCTGGCCGTGGACATGGACCTCACGCTGCTTGCCGACGACGGGAGCATGCCTGACGGCATGGCCGAGCGCGTCCGCGCGCTCGCGGACGCCGGGGTCGTGTTCTGCCCCGCGAGTGGACGTCCCGTCCCCACCCTCTTGCTCGGGTTTTCGGGCTGCGAGGACACGATTGCCGTCTGCGGCGACAACGGCGGCAACGTGCTGTACCGTGGCGAGGTCGTCTACCGCGACCGCCTCGAGCCCGCGCTCTGGCGCGAGGTCGCCGCGCGCGCCGTGGCGGCGGGCGACAACGTGCCCGTGCTCTGCTGCTACGACCACGCCACCTGCCTGTGGCGTGACCACGCGCACTACGCGGGCATCCACAAGTACTACAAGGAGATACGCTGGGTTGACTCCTACGACGAGGTCGACGACGAGTCGAACAAGTTCAGCCTGCTCTTCCCCGCCTACGACGCCGAGCCGGCGTTCCGCAACATCTACCAACCCGAGTTCGGCGATCGGCTCTACACCACGAACGCCGGGCGCGAATGGATCGACTTCATGAACCTCGGCGTGTCCAAGGGCGAGGGCATCGCGCACCTCTGCGAGCGCCTCGGCATCGACATCGCCGACGCGGCCGCCGTGGGCGACACCTACAACGACATCCCCATGCTCGAGAAGGTCGGCCACAGCTTCATCGTCGCCAACGCCGAGTCCCACATGGAGGCCCATGCCCGCTTCCGCGTGCCGTCCAACAACGACCGCGGCGTCGCCGTCCTCATCGACGCGATCCTCGCGGCGAAGGGGCAGGCGTAAGGGCCTCGGGCAAAGCAACTGGAAAGAAGGACCTTCGTCCCCGCCCGGCGCTGATGCCCGCGGACTCGCACGCCCCGTCCGCGAGGCACGCAGTACCCCCCCTACCGCGCGCATTGCCATCTCTCACACTATCGAGGCGTTTTCGCGGGCATCCTTTAAAAAAAGGACGCGAAGTCGGTATCCTATTTTCGAAACTGCGAGTAGCGCCAGCGATCAACCTCGATTTTCCTGCATTTTTCGGCCTTCAGGAGGAGGTCTACTCGCACTTTTCAAAATAGGATACCGACTTCGCATGTTTTCTCGTCAGCAGCGGCTCGAAAGCAATCTCAACGCCGCCATAGGCGAGCCAATCGCGCCGGTTGCTATACTCAGCGCATCATATCTGCAAGCGCTCGCGGAGGGCGGCGCGCGATGGCGTACAACGGCAAGTCCAAGGTCAAGGTTCTCTACCTGCTCAAGGTCCTCCGGGAAGAGACCAACGCCGAGCACGGCCTCACCATGCCCCAGATCATCCAGAAGCTCGCCGAGCATGGCGTGTCGGCTGAGCGCAAGAGCATCTACGCCGACCTCGACGCGCTGCGCGAGTTCGGCGTCGACGTGCGCAGGTACCCCACGAGCCCTGTCGAGTACGGCATCGTGCCCGACGTCTTCACCCTCGACGAGCTCATGGTCATGGTCGACGCGGTCCAGTCCTGCCGCGCCATCACCCAAAGACAGGCGGACAGCCTCGTGAGGAGCATCAAGCGGCTCACGAACAAGGAAGACCGCGAGGTCCTCGACCGCTGCATCCACGTGGAGGGGCGGATCAAGTCAAAGAGCGACAGCGTCCTTTCGACCGTCGACAAGATCCACGACGCGATCAGGAGCAGGTCGTCGGTGACCCTCGTGTACAAGCGCGCGAGCTCCGCCGATGGGGCACAGGCACCGTCGCGTGGCAAAAAGCACGAGGTCACGCCCATCGAAATCGCGTATGACGACGGGTTCTACTACCTCACCGCGTGGGACGAGGAGAGCGAGGACGTCCGCGAGTTCAGGCTCGACCGGATCCGCGGCATGATTGTCGGCGAACCCGGCTCCGGCGTTGTGAACGGCCAGATCCGCGGCTATGGGAGGAACAGGAGCGACGCCGTCATGTTCGGCAGGTTCGGCGGCGAGGAGATCGAGGCGACGCTCGCGTTCGTCCCCGACAAGGTCGAGATCGTCACGGACCGCTTCGGCGAGGCGGCGAAGATCCTTAGCCGAGGCGGAGGCTGTGGCAAGGTCGAGGGCATGGGCACAGCGCGCGTGAGGGTGTGCAAGAGCTCCCAGTTCTTCGGCTGGGTGGCCGGCATGAACAAGGTCGTCCAAATTGTCGGGCCGCAGAGGCTCGTGGACGAGTACCGCGATTACCTGCGGTCGCTGCTGGAGGGGTATGAAGGGCATGGCGGGGCTGGCGCGGCGTCGATGGCTTAAATTAGGTTAGCCCCTCGGTCCTTTCGATCAACAGGCATGTGGTCACTTAAAGCATCCCGAGATTCCGTTCACTGCAGACATTAGTAGTTCGAACAGCAGGGTCCCCCAAGCAATTATTGCGTCGCCCGTCTCCTTAAGTGCAACGCCAAACTCGCTCGGATGGAAAACTGCTGCAAGCAGCAAAATCAAGATAAGCGCATAGACCAACACCAAAACCTTCAAGCCAGTCTTTGAGTTGGCCTTTGAGCTAGCCTTTGGTACCGATTCGCGCTCATGGGCAGTCACGTCAGTAACCTTTGCGTCTTTTTCTACGGTCTCACTCTCGCGTTCGACAGTATCGTCGTCATCCCCGCCGTCAGTATCTGAATCACAGCGATGGCTCTGCGACGACTTGCCTCCATCATCTCTCACAGCAGCGGCAACGGCACTCACGACGCCAACCATATCCGCCACATTTCCGAGAATGCCGGCGATGTTGCCCAGGAGACTACCGTCCGAAGAGTGACCAGACCCGTTACCGATTCCGCTCTCATCGATATAGTTCAGGTGCCCGCATTCCGCACAGATCCAGGTCGAATTCCAGTCATCAAAGCCGTCTTGGTTGTTCAACACTGCATCGCAGCCGTCACAATGCCACACGACGCCTGGGAAACGACGAGAAGAACTAGCTTCGTCATCTTCATCCCCAAATAGCTGCTGTCCGCAAACCGTGCAAGTCCAATAGCCTTTGTCCGGGTCGAAACCCTGCTGCAACTCGAGATTCGCCCCACAATTGGGACATTCGTAGTCTCCGAAGCTCATAGCGATTCCTTTATCGGTTCATCAATTGCATCCGCATTGGACGTTGCTTTTTAAAGAAGATAACCCATCGGACGACGCCGCGAGCACAGCTGTCGTCGACCTCAGCAATCGACGATTCTACGCGACGGCTCTTCCCCCTCGACTTTTCTCACGCCAACTTTTGCAAATGTCGTTGTTAGGCGGACCGCTAGTAAGGTACAACAGGCCCCCGAGCATCGCATTTGGAATGCAGGCGCGTCGTAGAAGCTGCTGGCTAATAAAGCCCTAGGGCATCACGGCAAACCGATCAAATCGCGATTTGTCGACCTGTTGGACAAAGGCGGCGAACTCCCGCTGGAGGGCGAGCGGAGGCAAAGGAATCAGGAGCTTGGTCAACTTGCTTTTCGGGATGTTGCTCATTGACTTGGCCGAACCATGCGCCAGAGACTTAATCGCACCCGCCAAGGGGTGAGCAAGCGCATGGGAAAGATAGACCTCATCAACTTCGGGACGTACGTGCATACGAAATACGATGTCAGGGAACATGATGTTCCCATCCGTATGGTTGACAAGAACAGATTGACCAACGAGCTCCGGGGTGTTTTTTCTCGCGAGCAGAATATCGCCATCGCGGACCATTTTTCCATCAGCGACCTTTGCGCCTGAAGGCAGGGCCTTATTCTCAGTCTCTTTGTATACGCCCGAGGATATAGCGCTAAGCTTGAGCACACCCGGGTCGCCTCCTTCTCGAGGCTTTGCAAGGCACTTAGGGCTTTTCCCTGATTCGATTACCGAGACGCATCCCTCGAGAGCTCTAAATTCATATCCAGACAGGTCGCCAAACATCTCGACAAACCGGGATTTGACGAGAGAGTCCAGTTCTTCAACGACCTTACGAGACCGGTCAATTTGAGATTCGATTGAGACGAGGTTAGCAAGTCTGTCGCGTTGCACGGATAGCGGAGGCAACGTAAGCTCCATTTGGCATAACGCCTTGAATTTAAGGTTGTTTCGAACAGTTCCTATAGATTGAAACGTTATTTGATCAAGCCCCGGTTTGCTTTTAAGAAATCGAACGATATATCCCGGCGTAACCTTGCTTTCATCGACCGAGAAAACAACGTAAAGGGGGCTCACGACGACTTCATTGCATTTGTCTTGCAGCGCAACGGACCCAACGTTAATACGCGATGGATTGTAGGCAATCATGTCGCGCTTTACAACGCGATAAGTAGTCAAATCCTTACTGAAGACTTCTTTCGAAAAATAATCTTCAGATGGAATGAACCCTTGGGAATTCGTGACGCTGTATACCGAGTCGCAGCGCCCCTCCTTGTTGCGCTCGGATGAAGCTCTAACGATAGCGCCCAGCTTCACCCTCTCCCCGACAAATTGGGGTTTGCTCGGCATCATGATATGTACTTCCGATGCGACCT
>UQIF01000029.1 GCA_900540955.1 uncultured Olsenella sp. | reverse complement strand
CTCTTCCGATCTCGCGGCTACCGGCGCAGGCGCGCTGGTGGCGCGGGAGGTCTCGCTCGCGGCGGCGTGACCGCCCACGCGGGTGCGCGAGCCGAACGTCGAACCGGAACCCGAGCCGAAACCCGAGCCGAAACCGGAGCCCGAGCGCTGCGGGGCGCCGCCCGTCGAGCGGGTGCGCGAGCCGAAGACGTTGCCGCCGTACACCGACGAGCCGCTCCCGAAGGTGCCGTGGCGGTCGCCGCGCTTCTCCCAACCCACGCCGGTGAGGCCGCGCGAACCCACCCCCTCGAGCTCGCAGTCCTCGCGGGGGATCTCCTCGATGAAGCGGCTCACCGGGTTGGCGGAGGTGGAGCCGAAGGTGCGGCGCGTGGCAGCGTAGGTGAGGTAGAGCTTCTTTCGGGCGCGCGTGATGGCGACGTACGCCAGGCGACGCTCCTCCTCGAGCTTGGCCGCGTCGGCGTCGCCGGGGGTCGTGTGGGGGAAGATGCTCTCCTCCATGCCGGCCACGAAGACCACGGGAAACTCAAGGCCCTTGGCGGCGTGAACCGTCATCATCGTGACGGCGCTCGACTGGCCCGAGAGCGAGTCGAGGTCGCTGCGCAGCGCGAGCCACTCGAGGAAGGCCGGGAGCTTCTCGGCGGCAACGGGGGGCAGGGTCGGGTCCGCGGCGGGCACGGCGGCAACGGGGACTTCCGCCGCGGCCGCAACTCCTGCGCCGCCCGCGGCGTCGAGCGCGCCGGCGGCGCGGAGCTGCTCCAGCGACTCGAGCGTCTGGGCGACGTCGTCGTGGGTCTCGTCGAACTCGGCGGCGACGCCCATGAATTCCTTGATGTTCTCGATGCGGCCGTCCGCCTCGTCGGAGTGCTCGGCCTCGAGCGCGCGGATGAGGCCTGCCTTGCTGACGATGGCGTCGACCACCTGCGCGAGCTCGCCCGAGACGCGGCGGCCCGACTCGATGACGTCGCAGAACTCGCCGAGCGCCCTGCGCACCTTCGGAGAGAAGAGCCCGGCCTCGCAGATGCCCTGCTGGCAGGCGGCGTAGAAGCTCACGCCCTCGTCGGCGGCGAGCTGCTGGATCTTCGCGATCGACGTCGAGCCGATGCCGCGACGCGGGGTGTTGATCACGCGCTGGACCGAGACATCGTCGTTGGGGTTGCATACCGCCTTGAGATAGGCGGTGACGTCACGGACCTCGGCGCGGTCGAAGAACCTCGTGCCGCCCACGATCTTGTACGGCACGCCCGCGCGCAGCAGCATATCCTCGAGGATGCGCGACTGCGAGTTCATGCGGTAGAACACCGCGAAGTCGTCGTAGCTCGCGCCCGCGTCGTGCAGGCGCTCGATCTCGGAGCCGATCCAGCGGCCCTCGTCGCGCTCATCGGAGGCCTGGAACAGCTTGATGCGGTCGCCGTCGCCCGAGTCGGTAAACAGGCGCTTGGCCTTGCGGCGCGAGTTGTGGGCGACCACGGCGTTCGCGGCGTTGAGGATATGGCCGGTGGAGCGGTAGTTCTGCTCCAGACGAACGGTCTTGGCGTCGGGGTAGTCCTTCTCGAAGTCGAGGATGTTCTGGATGTCGGCGCCACGCCAGGAGTAGATGGACTGGTCGTCGTCGCCCACGACCATGAGGTTGCGGTACTTGGCGGCGAGGAGGTTCGTGATGGCGTACTGGACGTGGTTGGTGTCCTGGTACTCGTCGACGCTGATGTGCTGGAAACGGTCCTGGTACTTTGCCAACACGTCCGGGTTCTTGGAAAGAAGCTCGAGGGCCTTGATCAGCAGGTCGTCGAAGTCCATGGCGTTGGCGCGCTTCAGGCGCTCGTCGAGCGTGCGGTAGATGCGCCCCGCCAGGCGATCGGCGGGGTTCTGCGAGCTCTCGAGCTCGGCTGCGCTCTGCATGGCGTTTTTCGCAGAGCTGATCTTCGAGCGGATGGCACGGACGGGGAACTGCTTCTGGTCCACGCGCAGGTCGCTCATGATGGACTTGACCATGCGGTTCGAGTCGTCGTCGTCGTAGATGGTGAAGTTGTTGGTATACCCGATGGCCTCGGCGTCCTCGCGCAGCATGCGCACGCACATGGCGTGGAAGGTGCAGACCCACATGCCGCGCGTGCCCTCGGGCAGGATGGCGGCCAGACGCTCGCGCATCTCGGCCGCGGCTTTGTTGGTGAAGGTGATGGCCAGAATCTGCCACGGGCGCACGCCCTCGTCGGCGATCATGTGGGCGATGCGCATGGTGAGGACGCGCGTCTTTCCCGAGCCGGCGCCCGCCAGGACGAGCAGGGGGCCTCGCGTGGTCTCCACGGCCTCGCGCTGGGCGGGGTTGAGCCCGTCGAGGTCGATGCTCGCGCGCGGAGCGGGCACGGCGCCCCACATAGGCGTCGGCTCCGCCATCGTGGCCGCGGGCGCCACGGCGACGGCGCCCTCGCCGGCCTCCGGCGGCAGGTAGGAGTAGTCGGCGAATTCCATCTGCTGGTCAGGGTTCATCTAAGCGGGTTCCTCTCGATAGTTTTAGCGACTTTAGAGTGTACCCGCACCTTGGGACAACAATGGCCTGCAATCAGCGCTGCCCATTGGCTGCACCAATTGGGGACATACGAAAAACGAGGGCCGGGCAAAGCCCGGCCCCACCCCTACAGCCTGGAAAGGAGTGCCTCACACCCCGCGAGCACGTCTTTGTAGGTTGCGTCAAAGTCCCCCGTGTACCAAGGGTCCGCGACGTCGTGAGGTGAGTCGGTCCAATCGAGCAGGCGGCTCACCTTCCCGTCGGGGTCGCCGTGGAGGATGCGCTCAAGGCCCCAGAAATTCTCCTCGTCCATATACACGATGTGGTCCCACTCGCCGTACTCGGCGCGTGTGATCTGCCGCGCGCGGTGACGGCCCACGGGAACACCGACCTCCCGAAGCTTGTTGACCGTGCCGTGATGCGGCGGGTTGCCGATCTCCTCGCGGCTCGTGGCGGCCGAGTCGACCACGAACTCGTCCTCTCGCCCAGCGCGGCGCGCCAGGTCCTCAAAGACGAACTGCGCCATCGTCGAGCGGCAGATATTCCCATGGCAGACGAACAGGATTTTTATCATTTCTCAAAACCTCTCATATATCAGAGTTTTCGCAGGTAAATTGCGTCGTTCCAATTATCCCACTCAAACCGAAGTAGCAAATACATTCATATATGAGCGGTTAT
Source organism: uncultured Olsenella sp. (assembly GCA_900540955.1). Classification (GTDB taxonomy): domain Bacteria; phylum Actinomycetota; class Coriobacteriia; order Coriobacteriales; family Atopobiaceae; genus Paratractidigestivibacter. The sequence continues at coordinate 24,663 of UQIF01000029.1, read as the reverse complement.
TTCTCCCGTCCATCGTAGTAAAAAACGTCGTAAAACTCCAAGATTTACGATTTGCTGCCACCCGCTCATGCTGCCTCTTCCTCGAACCGGAGCACATCCGCCTTCACATCGTCAAACCCAAGATGCGTGTACGTGTTGTAGGTCACATCGATGTCGGAGTGGCCCATAACGTATTTGAGCTTCACAGGGTCCATCCCCTTGCGTGCCATCTTCGAGCAGAACGTATGGCGGCAAACATGGGGAGTGATCTTCGGCAGCTCGTCCTTGTAGATGCGGTTGTGCTTCGCCACGGCATACTGGAAGTACTTCTCCCAGTGAAGCGCCACGCGGGGCATCTGGTTCTTGTCGAGGAACAGGAACCCGCTCACACCGTCCACCACGGGCTCCATCGGCGGCTTGGGACGGTTCGCGACCACCCTCCTGAAACACTCCGCAACGCCCTCGGACATCGGGACGTAGCGCACGCCGCTGCTGGTCTTCGGCCGCTCGATGTAGTAACGCATGTCGCTGGAGCGCTGAAGCTGCTTGCTGACGCAGACGCTCCCGCGCTCGAAATCGATGTCCCCCACCGTGAGCCCGCAGAACTCGGAGATGCGGAGCCCCGTGTTCAGCAGGATGTAGAACGCGTCGTAATAGCGGGAGTAGTGGCTATCGTTTCTAACGAAGTCGAGGAACCTCCTCTCCTGCTTGGGGGTCAGTGCCTCACGCGCAACCTGATCGTTCACAAGAATGGTCGCAAGCTCGAAATTGAACGGGTTTCGGCGAATGAGGTCATCTTCCTCCGCGAGCTGGAACGCCGGTCGCAGAACGCCGCGTATGGTATGGATCGAGCTGTAGCGCTTCCCGTGATCCCTTTGCAAGGAAATGAACCATTCCTTCGCGTCGAGGGTCGTGATGTCGCTTATCCTCCTGCCGCTGAACTCGTTGCCCGCAAGGAAGTTGAGCACCGTCTTGTACCCGGTTCGCGTGGTCGGCCTCACTGCCGTCTTGGTCTCCGTGTACTTGGCAGCGAGTTCGAGAACGGTCATGTTCTCGGGGGCAACGTTGTCGAAGAGGTCCCGCTGGATCCGCTGCTCAAGCTCGCGCAGGCACGGGCCCGGCCTCTTCCCCTTCGGCGTGAAATCATGGGTTGTCAAGGTCCACGAGTAGACGCTGCGCGTCTTGCCTTTTGCGTCCACGTACTTGAAGCAGTAGCGGCCGTCCTTCCTCTGGCTCTCCCCGCGACGGAGGATGCGCCCCTTCATGTCCTTTCTAGTAGCCATCCCTTGGCTCCTTTCCATAGAAGAAAAGAGCCCCAATGCGATAGCTGAATTCTATCGCACGGGGCCCGAATTGTTAGTCTGCCGTGACGGTGCCGGAATCGAGCAGGGCCTCGTAGAGGTGCGCCGAGTCACCCGAGCCGGACAGCCCCCGCGCGAAGCTCGAATAGGGATTCGGCCGGGATGATCCATCGGCGGGCCAATACGTCCCAAGCTCGACCCTGAACTCCGAGAGGCATATCTCCTTCTGCTGCATCTCCACGACGAGGGAAAGCCGTCTTTCGAGCTGCCCGAAGCCGTCGATATCGTCGTTGGGCCGCCCGACCGTGGCCCCTCTCACCTGCTCGCAGTAGAACTCCATCGGATTGTACGGAGTGGTGACGATGATAAGGTCTGCCGCGATAGCCTTGTCGGCGTAGCGGGCGGGGGCCATGACCTCGTGCTCGATGGCATAGGGATCCGTGACCCTAAGAAGGTCCGCATAGGGTATGGACGAGGGCCGCAGCTCATCCAAGATGATGGTGTGCTGCCCGGCATACCCCTGAAAGACATCGCGCGTAGACCCGGAGACGAAGAACGGCTCGCCCTTGCTCTGCGCGTACTGCTTGGCGAGGCTGGACTTGCCTGTCCCGGCGGGGCCGAAAATCCAGATGGTCTGAACGCGCCTTCCCTCGTCCCGCATCTTCGCGCGCCACTCGGCTGCGCTCACCTGAAGGCGGCGGGCGTACACGTCCTCTATCTGGCGCTTGACGCGAGCGTACTCGGAACCCGAAAGCTGCGATATCAGACCCTCCCTGTCGACCCTCCCCTCAAGCAGATCGTCAAGGAGGATCTTGATGTTGCTGTGCGAGCGCGCCTTGGTGACGCGCGACTCGATGGACGCCAGCGCGGCAGGGTAATCGAAGTTCGCGCGGACGAGGGACGGGTCATACTGGTATTTGGAGCGCGCGCCATCAGTCCTGTGGCAGAGGTAGGAGAAGCCGTTCTCCGTTCCCGCCTTCCACGCTTCCAGCCGCTCGGCCTTGTCCCCGAGCGACTTCGCCACGCTGCGAACGGAGCGCGGGTTCGCGAACTCCATCATCACGTGCAGGTGGTCGGCCGCTGGACGGCCCGCGTCCGTGATGTCGCGGTCATGCACGATGCCCGCGTACCGTTTGGGCGCCAGCGCCTCGATGCGCCTGTACATCTCGTCCACTGAGGCGGGCAGATGACAGAGCTGCTGCTCGTACATCATCGCCCGGGTCTTCCTGGGTGCTGAGCCAGTCATCGGTTCCACCTCCCTTCTCGTTTATCAGTGTTTCGGGGCGAAACTTGGAACGTCCCTTTCGGATGCGCCTTGGGATAACAAGCCCCCCAAGGCGCATATATGAACGGAAATCAAACAAATGGAACAAAGAGAGGCGGCACCCGCATTCGCTGCGCTCTGCGGGTGTCGCGATAATCAATCAGTCGACGTACAGCTCAAGAAGACGGCCAAGCTCGCGATATACGGGGAACCTCATGACGGGAAAGTGCACGAAGCCGATGCGGTCGTGCTCCCCGTCCGTGCTGCTGAACCACGCGTCCCCCGGCCCGTACGTCCGGGAGACGGCGAAGTCCTTGAGCCGATCAGAGCCCCAGATCAAACGTGCCTCGTCGAGCGTCGGCCTGAACAGGACGCGCGTGCTGCAAGCAGACCGGATCATCGACGGGAGCCCGCCCTCCTCGACGGACGCCTCCGCGATCGAGATGATGGCGTAGCAGCCCGCGCTCGCGCCCATTGTGACGATGCGCTTGATAAGGCCGTCGAAGGCCGCGAGGCAGTAGTCCGGGTCCTCCTTGCTCGCCCTCTTGGGGAGAACGGTCCGAAGGGCCACGTACTCATCGATGAAGAGGAGCGAGACATGGAAGCCCGCGTCCCACCAGTGAACGGCATCCCCCGTCTCGGCCGAAAGCTCGTTGAGGACGCGCTGACGCTCCGCAATGGTCTCGGCGAACGAGCCCAGCGCGGCGAGGATGCCACGGGCGTTTCCGTCTTCGTCAAGCGTTGCCACGTGAGGGAGACGGGAAAGCTCCGCCCTCTTGGGGTCAATGACGAGCACCCTCGACCCGTAGCCATCGGGCCCGGCGAGCAACGCCTGAAGAACGAGGGATATGATGCCCGTCGTCTTCCCGCTTCTGGTCTTCCCCGCTACGAGCATCGAGCCCGACGTGCGCAGGTCGATGCTCGTGCCGTCCTGCACGCGAAGCTTGTACGCGCTCGGCGGCTGAAGCTCGGAGACGGAGTCCGCCACTATCTCGCGATGGACGGTGACATCCTCGATATGGAACGTCACCCGGTTGCACGCCTCGTCCGCCTCGGACAGAACGACGGCATAGCGCGAGAAGCGGCCGCAGAGGCGGCTGCTGATGCTGGGCGCAAGCTTGGCGATCTCCTCCACCGTCGAAGAGGAGGTGGAGACGGCAAGCTCGAACCGGCCTTCGCCCGTCTCTTCGCAAGTCACATGCGGAAGGACCTCTCCCTCACACAGGTGCAGCGGGTTACCGTATCGGGAATCGAAGATTCCAGAGCGAATGCGGACCTTGAGCCTCTCAGGCTCAGGAAGGCGGAGAAGCCAAACGACTCCCACAGCGATGGAAAGCATCCCAACGGCCAAAGTCACAAGGGCGATCGCGGAGAGGTTTCCAGAAAGAAGATGAACCCCCGTCACGTCCTCTGCCACAGGGGCGAAGAGACGTTCGACCAACACGCCCAAGAGATAAAAGCACGCGGCGGCGAAAGCCAAAACGGCCCCCAGCACGATAGTCTTAGTGCCAGGGGCCGCATAGACGATCGCCGGCGCTTCTTTTGAAAAGCGCATGCGATCACCTCACGCTACGGCTTCTTGGGCTGCACCGTGATGCCCCCCGCCTCAACGGAGAGCAGGTTGCGGTAGTCACCGTAGACCTTCGCCGTCACGCCCGTAGGCTCCACGTACTGGTCGATGGGAATATCGACGTCAGCAGCGACCTTGAAGGCCAGCTTCTCGAAGCGGTTGCTGACCACCTCGCCATCGCGGAGCTTGTACGGCGTGTGGTCGGTGGTTATCACCACCTCGATCTTCGTACCCTTGTGGGTCTTGGTCTCAAAGTCGACCCACTCGCCGCCGCCAACGCAAAGGAACCGCTTGTCCTTCGCAAATGCGTCCCAGTCGAACACCAGAAACTGACTAAGCTTCTTCATAAAAGATCACCTCTGATCTACTCGCAATGAACAGAGTTGCCCGGCCCGCCGTGGGCCTCAAGATACATGCGCAAAAGGTTGCGAAGCGTTTCCTCGGCCAGCTCTAGCTTGAGGGCTTTATCAGCCTCGCTAGCGCTATGAAGTGCCGCATCGTAGATATAGGCATAGGCTTCAAGTGCCTGACGGTACATGACACGGCCATACATCTGCTCCAGCAGAAGCTCGCGATCGACATGCTTCGAGAAGCCACCCGCATGAACCATGGGCGAACGAAACGCGGACCTCTTATCGTTGGGCAGGTTGAAATCAAAACCAGTGTTCATTGGAATATCTCCTTTAATCGAAGTTTTATGATCAGCGATTCGTCAACCGCTCCCGGGGCGCCCGGTAATTGCATAATCTCACAACGCTTTGAGCTGGGAAAACGTTCTACGGCCGCACGTATTGGGGGTCCTCGGGCAGCCTTCCCGGTTTATCGAAAATGAGAATCTTGCGTCTCGACAAACTCAACACAATTTAGAAAACAGACCGAGCAGAGGTAGTCACTTTGTTAGGCAAATACTAGGATCAGCACTACTCAATAGGAATCAGAGAGGCATAGCATATGCGTTCTCTGGCGCATGTATGTGGCGAGGAAGTGCACTCCGGAGCCGCAATTCCACAACAAGATCTACGGCTCAGCGGATGCTCTATCTATTGCTCCGTTTCTCGATGCGATGAAATTGCATGAATAGAAGAACGTATATACTTTCAGAGCAATAGAAAACTAGCGACATCCTAGCCTAGCTCAAACGAATTATGGGATGTGGGGTTCTTCGCGCAATGTGGCAATAGCAGTAAAACCGGAAAGGCTCCAGATGAAGACGGTTCTACTATCAGAACAAGAGACGCTGAACAGCACAGGAGATTTGTTAGAGGCAGCTCGAATCTCTGAAAACGAAGAGCAACTCAAGATTAATGCGGAAGCAATTCTCAAAAGGCTTTGCGTGGCCCATGGCGGCTTCTGGAACTCCTATACGTATGAGCATAGCTTTAAGTCTGGATGTCGCAGAATCGATGCGGTTCACGGTTCAACAATCATAGAATATGAACCCCCCGCCTCTTTTAATAGTTCCGAAAATGCCCAGTTGAAGCACGCCAGGAAGCAAGCCGAGGAGTATTCCAAGCTTCTTTCTGATGAAGAAGGGCGCCATATCACCCAATACTCCCTCATAGCATGGGACGGCGAAACCATAACTTTTGGACGCCCCGTTGCTGACGGGTTTATCTGGGAACCACCAAGACAGTTCGATGGGCTCTGCCTAAATCGCCTACTGACCCTAATAATTAATGGCGGTCGACCGCTGGTCAGCCCAATGCTGCTCAAACAGCTCATCGGTCCAGAAACTGAAGTGGGACGTAGGCTTCTTCCTTCACTTTTTCAAGCTGTATGTTCTGCAAAAGAAGCGGATACCGACACCAGGGCTAAGTTGATATATACCGAATGGACGCGACTTTTCGGACAAGTAGATGGCACCGAAACAGATAGGCTAACTCGCTATCTGGAAGATTCGAGCCGCAGTCATGGCGTCAAATACACAGATGATCCGCAAGCTTACGTGTTTGCATTAAGCACTTATATTGCGCTCGTAGCAAAGATTTGCGCAGTGTATGCGCTCTCATTGTGCGCAGAGAAGACCATCAGCGCATCGTCTAACCCAATATCGTTTTTGAAAAGCATAGAAAATGGTGACTACTTCAAAACGTTTGGCATCGAAAATATGCTCGGAACCGACTTTTTCTCTTGGTACCTCGGCGATGATATCACGGCGGATCTAGAAAGCCCGCTGGGACTTCTTGTCGAGAAGCTTCGAGCTATCAATTTCGATGTTACTCAGAAAAGCCCCGAATCCGTAAGGGATCTATTTAAGGGGCTATACATGGAATTCACGCCTGCACCAATGCGACATGCGCTGGGCGAGTACTATACGCCAGACTGGCTTGCCTCTCATGTATTAGATACTGCCGGCTGGTCACCGTCCCAATCGCTGTTGGATCCAACATGCGGAAGCGGGACATTTCTCCTAGAAGGATTGCGTAGAAGACTGGAAGTCTCCTCGAACGAGGCAACTGCGCGAGAGCTCTTGGACGGGCTATACGGATTTGACTTAAACCCATTGGCTGTGCTTACAGCAAAAGCGTCTATCGTCGTATTTCTTTCCGGAAGGTTCGACGCCTCCAAGCCAGTGCTGCTGCCAGTCTTCCTTGCAGACGCAATTAATACGGCCGACCCAACGGACGGAGTGTTCACACATTCGATCCTGACAGAGAAGGGGGAGCGCACCTTTTCCATTCCAGTAAGCCTTGCCGAATCAAACGGCTTTTTCACAGCCATGGATCACCTCAGGGCGTGCATAGATTCCGGACTGGACTCTAAAGATATTTTGGCTTCACTGCGGGCGTTGTCGCCAACGATTGACGGCCTGAGCAATTCAGATCTTTCTACATTCAACAAAACTATCGAGGAGCTCGTCGATCTCCATCTCAATCACTGGAATGGCATTTGGTGTCTTATCCTTTTCGATAGGATTCAGGCAGGATGCATTAAAGATATTGATTTGGTTGCGGGTAATCCACCATGGGTAAAATGGAGCAATCTTCCTCGAGCATACGCTGAATTCATCAAGCCCATTTGCGATCGAATGGATATCTTCAGCGATGATGTATGGGTTGGCGGCATACAATCAGACATTTCTACGGTTGTTACCTACCACGCTCTAGAGCGATTCGTAAAGAAGCAGGGAAGCCTCGCTTTCCTCATTACGGGCACTGTGTTTAAAAATGAATCTAGCCAAGGTTTTAGACGATGGAAGCTCCGCATTAACGGAATCGTCGAGCCGATAACCGTTGAAGCCGTTGAAGATTACGCTGCCTTGCGTCCGTTTGAGGGCGTGGCAAACTGGCCTACTCTACTACTTATACGGCGTAATGGAAAAGCAACCGAGTACCCGGTCAAATATCGACGCTATTTCTGCTCGAGCCGAAAAGCTTTACCAGGCACCGCGTTTCATAAAGATCTCTGCGCAATCCCCGTGCCCGGCACGGATGCTGGTCCATGGCTAGTTGGAACCGAAGAAGAAATTACGATATGGCCCGACCTCTTCAATGCATCTGATGATTCAGCTTATCGCGCAAGAAAAGGTGTAACGACCGACGCAAACGGAATCTACTTCGTAAAGATTAAACACGTGTCCGATAAGCAGCTAATTCAAATATCCAACAATCCAAATTACGGACGTCGTCGCGATATTGATGCAAAATGCGCTGTCGTCGAAAAGGATGATGTGTTTCCCCTGCTCAGAGGTAGAGATATTAAGCGCTTTATTGCAACACCCGAAGCAAACCAATGCGTAATTGTTCCCCAGCGCGGAATGTTCGGAGACAAAAGCTTACCAATGACACGCCCGCGCATGTTTAGGTTTCTCAGCGAATTTCGGACAACATTAGAGCAGAGGTCGAGCTATCGCCGTTTCCAGCAAGGGAAGCCATTCTGGTCGATTTGGTCAACCGGAGAGTATACCTTTGCGCCTTATAAGGTAGTTTGGAAGGAGATGTCAGGTGGTGGCTTTGTCGCGGCGTATATAGGTTCAAGCGACTTCGATGGAGAAGAGAAAATCGTTGTTCCTGACCATAAGGTGTATTTTGTCCCCCTGCAATCTGAGGACGAAGCAGCATACCTAACGGCATTTCTAAACTCTCGTATCGTCTCAGAGGCGATTAACGCCTATGCCTCCGCCTTGAGCTTGGGTACGAGTGTTACCGATTATCTGAACATCCCGAGCTTCAATCAAAATAATAAGATAATGATTCGTATGGCAGAAATGGCAAAACGCTTTAAAAATGGCGAACAGCCTGCAAGTAAAGATGAAGACACTCTCGATGAACTAGTGAGTTCGCTAATCAGATAGAAATAGAAATTGGTCTTGATTCAAACAGAATCAAGACCAATTTTCCTTGATGAGCTGCATGAGAAATTGGGCACGCAAATAGCTACTTTGCCTTTCCCTGTAGCTTTCTCCATTCGTAGGTCTCCCACAAGTACTCAACGAGTGTTACGGCGCTACCAACAGCTAGTTTTGCGTGACGCACAGGAAGGCCCTCAAAGGACGCACTCTTTCCATGGCCTGTCCCGTAGCGATTCCTGAACTCAGCAACGCCTGAAGCAATCCCCTGCAAGCCGCCGAGAATCTGCTTTACGATTTTCCCCAACCCATTCGGGTCTACATCGTTTCCGTCAACATCAAGAACCTTCGAGGTTTCTTTTACAAGCTGGGCAACTGTCCAGTTTTTGCGTTGTGTTAGACCACTTTGGATAAGTGTCCTGCACGCAGTACATGCGACGGGGCCCCGGTTGCGACAATTCCATCATCAGGAGAGATGGAGGTTGCGATGGAAGACGTGCTCACCCAGCTGACGAGGCAGTTCCTCCCGCAGATGACGGCTGCCGAGAAGAGCAGGGCCCTGAGATCGCTCAAGGCGCTGATAGACGCGGAGCTTTTCGACCTCGCGGCAAGCGAGGGGGCGGAAGACGATCCCGACAGAGCCTGCCCCTGGTGCGGCTCCCCGCATTACGTGAAGAGGGGGCGAGACGGGCGCGGCCGTCAGCGGTTCCTCTGCCGAGGGTGCGCCAGGACCTTCACCGACGCCACCATGCGCATCTTCTCCACCACCAAGCTCGACAGGTCGGCCTGGATGAGGTTCGCGGAGTGCCACGTGGACATGCTCCCGCTGCGCGAGTCGGCGGAAAAGTGCGGCGTGTGCCTCAAGACGGCGTTCTTCATGCGCCACAGGATGCTCGAGGCCATGGCCAAGCGCATGCCCGCCTTCCGCGTGGAGGCCGGCGGCGGGGCCGAGCTCGACGAGTGCTTCTTCAGGGAGAGCTTCAAGGGAAACCGCTCCAGGTCGGAGTCCGGCGTGCCCAGGAAGCCCCGCACAAGGTCGCAGGGAACCGACGGGCACGAGAAGATATGCGTGCTCACCGGCATCAACGACGCCGGCGACATCTTCTACGAGATCGCGGGGAGGGGCGGCCTCGACGAGGCGGCGGCCAGGGAGCTGCTCGCCGACAAGCTCGCGGTCGGCGCGATAATCTCGACGGACCGGGCTCACGTGTACCGCCGCGTCCTGCCCGCCCTCGGCGTCGGCGCGCACATCGCCAGCAAGAGGGAGGAGCACGCCATCAACAGGGTGAACAGCCTCCACTCCCAGATGAGGCACTTCATCGGCAGGTTCCGGGGCGTCTCCACGAGACGCCTCGAGAACTACCTCGCCTGGTTCAAGTGGACATGGTGCTTCAAGGTCCGCAGGAGCGCGGACGAGCTCGCCGAGCTCATAGTGAGGCAGGCGGCCCGCGGCACGTACGAGAAGACCTGGCGCCAGTACAAGGTGACCCCCTATCCGTTCTACGAGTACTGGATCAAGCAGGCGAAATGGGACTCGCGTACGCGGAGGGCCATATACGGCGTGGCGTGATGTCCAGGGCGGTCTGGCGCAGCGCATCTGCGGCAAGCGCTGAAGTCGTGCCCCGATGCAAAAAGCAACAGCTAGCGATATTCTTCGGGAACGTCGAAACCGTACTCACGGCATAGGAGCATGACATCGTGGACGTCGTGCTCGTCATGCTGATAGCCCAAGTGAAACAACAGCTGGCTTTCGGGGTCGATGCACGACACCTCCACCTCGCCGATGCGCCCCCTCCCCGAAAAGACCTCCCCGGGAAAACGATCTCCCTGATACAGAATATCGCCATTCTCGGCGAAATCGAAGCAATGCAGGTCGACGATGCGCCCCGCCTCGTCTTGCCACACCGTGTGATCTTCGGTGGTGAAAGATGCAGCCACCTCGGAAAACCCCTCATCAGCAATTAGATCCACGAACCTTTGGTAATCCCCGCGCTGAACGAACAGGTCGATGTCGTTATGAGCCCTGGTCTCACGCCCGACAAGCGCGTCGACGCCCCAGCCGCCATCAAGGTATACGCCAATGCCCGCACCTGCGGAAAGGCCGATTATCCAACACGCATCATCCTTGGTGACCATAGGAGCTCCTTCGCTTTCGCCTGCTATTTAAGCAAGAAAGATTATAGGAAAAGTCCCAGTATCCAAAGCGGTCTAACACAACGAGTTTTTGTCATATGCAATACCCTGAGATTCGAGAATGGTTTTACAACAGCTCTCAATCAAGTCTTCAGATTTGCCAATTGCGTCTGTTGGGTTTTCAGTTCTCATGCGCATAAGAAGATCAATCTGCTCATTCATATAATCGCTACCGAACGAGTCTTTTAAGTAAGCTGCCGAAGCAGCAATTGGATTGTTGGATGACTGCTCTCTATCAGCATAAGAACGACACTTCAAGTAGTTTGATCGCATACCCTTTTTATGAATAAAGGAGCGGAAGTCTTCTTTCTGTTCAGGGTCGTATTCGGGCCCATAATATGCCTCGTAATACTCAAGCAAATCAAAAAGGAGCTTCTGGGCATCTACATCGCTAGCCTCGTTTATAAAGGCAGTCAACGACTTCCCTTTCGATAGCCCGTAATGAGCACAGAGCGGAACGCCTATGCTCTGCATAGTGAAGACATCGAAATCTGCCGTGGAAAAGTTTAAAACGTAACCACCACGATTGAACAGGGTCAGAAAGCATCCCTTTTCGATATTGTTGAGCATCTTCTCGCTTCCTAATTCGGTCTTGCTCGAGCGACCAAATTATCGCACTGGGGCTCAAAGTCGTAAAAACGTCGTAAACCAGTATGTCGCAACGAGCCTTTCTCTCGTTTACGAGGCGATTTGCCTTTACTGTCAGATGTTGCCGTGGCATATGAAGAGAATGCGCGTCACATCGGCTCCGTTCCTGATTGTGTTCCAGAAACCTAAGTGTACGGTCAATTTGAGAATTTCGTCTTGAAACCACGGACAAGATTCGGTAACCTAATTACCTGCGTGCCGGCATAGCTCAGTTGGTAGAGCACCGCTCTCGTAAAGCGGGGGTCATCGGTTCGAGTCCGATTGCCGGCTCCAGCTAAAAGATTCAGCCCAAAGGTCACTGGCCTTTGGGCTGTTTTCTTGGTCAAGTCCAAATCGGTGTGTAAATTCGCGACCGCCGCCGGCCGCGGCTAGCCCGCGGCCGACATGAGCCTCGCCTGCTCCCTGGCTATCCCGGCGAGCTCCGCCAGCCTCCCCTCGAGCTCCGCCACGCCGGTCGAGTAGTAGGCCTTGGACATCGCGGCCCACCGGTCGTTCTCCTCCATGAGCAGGGCGCCCACGAGCCTGACCGCCGAGCCGTCGCTGGGGAAGACGCCCACGACGTTGGACCTGCGCTTGATCTCCTTGTTGAGCCGCTCGAGGTAGTTCGAGGTCCTCGCGCACCTGCGCATCTGCTCCGGCAGGCGCATCGCGGTCATCGCGTCGTCGAAGCCGGCGTCGAGGCGCTCGCACGCCTGCGGGGCCTCCTCGGAGTAGTCGGCGAGGATCCGGTCGCGCCTCGCCTCCGCCTCCGCGAGCGTGCGGCAGTTGAACATCTCGGTCATCTCCGACCGCAGGCCGGCCCTCAGGCGCTTCGGGGCGGCGTCGGAGACGTTGCGGGAGAAGTGGGCCTGGCACCTCTGCCAGGCGGAGTCCGGCCACACGTCGTGGAGGGCCGCCACGAGCCCCTCGTGCGCGTCGGAGGTGACCACGGCCATCCCCCGCAGGCCGCGGTCCCTGAGCGAGCGCATGAACGCGGACCAGCTCGACCGCGTCTCGGCGTCGGCGAGGGCGAGCCCGAGCACCTCCTTCCGGCCGGAGCGGTCGAGGCCGATGGCCACGAGCGCCGCCCGGGCCCTCACCCTGTGGCCGCCGCGGACCTTCAGGTAGGTCGCGTCCATCATCGCGAAGGGGTAGGCGCCCGGCTCGAGCGGGCGCGTCCTGAAGCCCTCGACCGCCGAGTCGAGCGTGGCGCAGGCGGCGGACACCGACTGCTTCGAGAACTCCCTGCCGCAGATCTCCCGCATGACCCTGCCGACCTTGGCGGTGGAGACGCCGCCCACCACCATCTCGGCCATCGTGGTCACGAGGGCGGCCTCGCTCCTCCTGTAGCTCTCGAAGACCATCGTCTCGAACGGGGCGCTGCGGTGCCTGGGGACCTCGAGCTCGATGGTCCCGACCCGGGTCGTGAGCCGGCGCGCGCGGGTGCCGTTGCGGCTGTCGGTGCGCGACTCGCTCCTCTCGTAGCGCCCCGCCCCGAGCTGCTCGTCGGACTCCGCGCGCATCACGGCGTTGAGGGCCGCGGCGAGCACCTGCCGGAAGGCGTCCCCCGAGGAGTCCGCGAGGAGCCGTAGAATCTCGTCCTGGTCGAGGGTAACATTGATCTGGGCCATGCCCGTTCCTCCAAGTCTCTTTGTTCTCTGGCGATTGCAAATGTTACCTGGGGGGGCGGGCCTCTGGCCCGCCACTGCTATTTACACCACTTTATGGACGTAGCTGTTTTCTTTTGCTTCCCCACCGCATTGAAGCCGCATTCTGGCAAAACGCCCTTAGTGGGTGAACAAACTAAGGGTCCGTTGAGCATCCAACGAACCCCTTGTTGCAAAACCGCAGGTAGAAGCGTTGTCAGTTTTCGCGATACTTCACCAGGTGCTGTTTTGTTCACCCACTAAGACCATTTTCCCCAAAACGGTCGCAAGTGATCCGTGGAAATGCCTTGGGGAGCCGCCTCGTCAAGCCCCACCCACTTGTGAAGCCTTCACAACTCAGCGTACAAAAGGCCGACTCATCTACCTGCGGCTCTGTAAGCGCACCACAAAGCCGTGAAGCCTTCACAGCTTGTGAAGGCTTCACGGCTGAGATAGTCGATGGAAGGACCGCGCCCGGCGCTCGCCGGTCGAGCGGCTACAGCAGCCTCAGCACCCCGCGCACAAGGCGCTCGAAGTCGTCGGCATGCTTCTCGGCCTCGGCGACGACGCTCTGGTGATCGACGCCCGGCGCGCCCGCCTCGTTGGCCGCCAGCGTGAGCCCGAGCACGTTCATCTCGAGTGCCTTGGCCATGATGACCTCGCATACGGTGCTCATGCCCACATAGCTCACGCCGAGCGTGCGCAGCATCGCGGTCTCGGCCGGCGTCTCGAAACTGGGGCCGAGCATGCCCGCATAGACGCCCTCCTCGACGGCGATGCCAAGGTCGTCGGCCACCCCGCGCGCGAGGGTACGAAGGTACGGAGAATAGGCGTCGTTCATGTCGACGAAGGGGGTGTCGACGCCGCGCAGCTCGTCCCACTCGGCGAGCGGGTTGCGGCCGGTGAGGTTGATCTGGTCGGTAAGGATACCGAGGCCCTTCTGGGCGTTGCCAGGCACGCTGCCCGTAGCGCAGGCAAAGATGATGTCACGGCAGCCGAGGTGGCTCGCATGGCGCACGAGCGCGGTGACCTCCGCAGCACTGTATCCCTGGTACAGGTGGATACGGCCGGGATACACAACCACGGGGACCTCGTCCACGGTACCCACGAGCGCCTCGAAGTTATGCCCCTCGATGGGCGTGGCGTCTGCCGGGAAGCCCTCTATGTCGTGGTAGTCGATGTGGCGGACCGGCTTGACCAGGTTTTTGAGGTGGCCCAGGCCCGTTCCGAGCACGATGGCCACGGGGTGCTCGACGGACGGCTTGATGTTCTTCACGGTGTCTTCGGTGACCACGCAGATCCCCTCCTTGGCGAGCAGGCGGGCGCACACGCCCATGCCTGCCGTTAGCGTTCCGGTATAGCTACCATCGTAGACCAGCCCGACGCCGCATGACGGGCTTTTTGCCTTGAGGACGGCGAGCGGCGCGCCCGAGCTCACGACCGACTCGCGTTCAACCTTCGCTCCCTTAGCAAACGCGCAGGTCACGTCGGTTCCATCGGAAAGCAGCACCCTCTTTCCCACCTGCTCGGCGGGCGGTCGCGGACAAGGAAGCCCCGCGGCCCTCTCGGGGCACACGGGGCATACCTGGGTTTTGCTCGCCAGCTCGATAACCTCGGCGCACGGCTTGGCTCCCCCGTCGTAGCGAACGGGCTCGCCGAGCAAACATGCGCTCACGGCGACGCGCATCCTAGACCGCCAGCGAGCCGATCTGGATGCTGGCGCTGGAAAGAAGCTCGTTGCAGTAGGCCGTCCACTCGGAGGACATCTGGCTGGAGGCCGTGCTGTACTTGGACTGGGCGACGTAATAGGCCGCCTGCGCCGCGGCGTAGGTCGCGGAGTCGTTCGTGATCTCGTAGGAGGCGAGCGTCTTCGCGTAGTCGCCGTCGGAGCTCTTCCAGGTGTTGTTGTCGGCGTCCCACTCGTCGCCGGCAAGGTCGATGATGTACTGGGCGTAATCGGCGGTCGGGGTGTCCTCTGCGCCGTCGGCCGGGGCGGTCGGAGCCGTGGGCTGCTCAGGCAGCGTGGTGGTGACCACGGAGTCGCGCAGCTTGCTCATGACGGCGGACTGCTTGATGGTCTGCTTGGCGGTGTCCTCGTCGATGTTGTACTGCGAGGCGATCGTCGAGTAGTCGGTCGTGCCGAACATCGAGTTGGCGTAGGCGTCGACGTCGTCGTCGCTCACCGTGATGCCCTGGGCATCGGCGGCGGAGAGAACAATCTGGTTGCGGGCGTAGGACACGACGTCGGTGGCGGCGGGCACGTTGTAGCTGCCGTCGGAGTTGGCGGAGCTCTCGACGCTGCCGTTCTGGGCGATGACCTGGCGGGCGGTGACCTTCTCGGTCTTGCCGTTGTAGGTGTACTCGGCGATCACGGTGTCGAGCTGGTCGGCAGTGAGCTGCGTGGTGCCACCAAGCGAGAAGCCCGAGCCGCCTCCGAGCAGGAAGTGCCCACACAGCACGCCGACGATGGCCGCCGCGGCAACGCAAGCGATGAAGACGGGGAGCCCGACTGTGGACATGGGCTTCTTTGCGCCGGCGACCTTGGTCGGCTCGGCGGGCTCCGTCGGCTCGACGGGCTTAGCCTGCTCGTCGATATTCTCGTTTGTATCGGGCATTTGCTCCCCTTTGTTCGATTTGTGCAGTTAAAGACCTCAGGGATTCTACCCCATGGGTCTTTAGGATTCCTTAAAGCCGTGCCCGCCTCGGCGGGCGGGCACGGGCACAACACATTTACGGGCTGGCAGCCGACGCTACTTGCAGGCGTCTGCGATCTGCTCGCTGAAAGTCTTGATGTAACCGGAGCCGCTGGAGGCATCGAACGCGACGCGCTCGGCCAGGGCGGCTCGGGTCTTCTCGGATGCGTCGCCGCGGGCAAGCTCGAGCAGCGCGCTCAGCATGTCGCGGTACTCAGCGTCGCCGTGGTAGCACTGGATCGCCTCGTCGAGCAGCGGCCATGCCTCGTCGGAGCGCTCGGCGGAAGTGGCGCCGTAACGGCACAGGAAGACAAACGCCGCCAGGCGGACCGTGGCGGAGCCGTCGTCGAAGAGCGACTCCTCGGCGCCATCGAAGGCGCCGGAAAGGTCTGCCGCATAATCGGCGCACAGCTCGGTGAGCGCGGTGAGAATCTCCCAGCGCGTCTGCGCCTCGGGGCGCTCGAGCGTCTCGACGAGCTGGTCGATATAGCCGACGAGCGTAGACGGGTTGGCCTTCGCGACTGCCGCGAGCTTATGCGCGACCTCCTGGCGGCGGCGACGGCCGGTGCCCTGGAGCTCCTTGAAAAGCGCGTCAATCTGCGCGCTGGCGGTGGTTCCCTCTGCCATGTGTACCTCCTATGTACCTTTGGCGACATTGTTCTACTTGCCCGGCGCCGGGCGTCGCCGATTACTGCTTCTTTGTCTGGTCCGGCTCCACAGTGCTCATGAGCTCGGGCTCGGGGCCGCCGTCGCGGCGGGCGCGGCGCCCGGCCTCGGCGGCCTTTGAGTTCTCCGAACGTCGGACGTGGTCCTTGTTCACGCCGAAGGAGCTGTCCGCCTTCTTCCAGGGGCCCACGGACTCCCCGAAGCCCATCTTCATGCCCGAAAGCGTCCCCGCCATCGCGCCGAACACGAGCATGAGCAGCATCAGCAGGCCCGTGGCGTAGACGACGGCGGTAAGAAGGGCGCCTGCCCCGAGCACCGCGAGGTTCATGCGGATATAGTCCTTGCGGCTCACGCAGCGCTTGACGAGTATGTCGCCCGCGCCGACGCCGGCGAAGATCCCGAAGAGAAGAAAGAGGAGCGCGATGACCGCGCCGACGAAACCGAGGTCCACGGACTAGGCCTCCCCGTGGCAGCAGCAGTGGTGCTCGCCGCCCTCCTCGTGGTGGCCGCCGCAGCACTCGTGGCCGTCCTCATGGTGACCATGGCCGCCGCAGCACTCGTGGCCCTCCTCGTGGTGGCCGCCGCAGCCGCAGCCGCCCTCCTCACCGCCGCAGCAGCAGCCGTCGGCGTCGGCGTCCAGAAGCGACCAGTCGAGCCCGGCCGCCGCGGCATCGCCCTCCTCGGCGTACAGCAGCGTGAGTGCCTGGGTGCCCATGCGCGCGCCGCCGACCTGGCAAAGCGTGTCGAACAGGGCGAAGGCGGTCTCGGCGCCGGGCAGCGCGAGCTCGGCCTCCTGGGCGGAGCGCAGCGCGAGCGCGATGTCCTTGCGCAGGTGCTCGGCCATGAAGCCGGGCTTGTAATCGCCGTCGAGGGACTTGGGCGCAAGGCTTGCGGAGGCGCCGGAGCCGCCCGTACCGCTCGCCATGAGGTCGAGGACCTTGTGGGCGTCGAGGTGGCCCTGCTCGGCGAGCGCGAGCGCGTCGGCATAGCCGACCATGCAGGAGGCGAGGCTCACCTGGTTGCAGAGCTTGGCGGTCTGGCCGGCGCCGGGGGCGTCGAAGTAGAAGAACTTCTTGCCGAAGGTCTGAAGAAGGGGCAGCACGGGGGCGGCCTGCTCCTCGGTCGCGCCGATGATCAGCGTGAGGGTGCCGGCCTCGGCGCCCGCCTGGCCGCCTGTGACGGGGCAGTCGAAGGCGTGCTTGTCCTCGACCTCGGCGGCATCGTGGATGTCGCGGGCGAGCTGCGGCGAGCTCGTGGTGAGGTCGATGAGGTAGGCGCCCTTGCGAGCGGCGCGGATGAGGCCGTCGGAGGCCAGGTAGACGTCCTCGACGTCGGTCGGGTAGCCAACCATCGTAAAGACGACGTCAGCCTCGCGGGCGGCGTCGGCAGGGGTATCCGCCCACTTGGCGCCGCGGGCAAGAAGCGCCTCGGCCTTGGACTTGGTGCGGTTGTGCACGGTGAGGTCATAGCCCGCGTCGAGGATGTGGCCACAGATCGCGGCGCCCATGATGCCGGTGCCGATGAAGGCCACCTTGGTGTTGTTCGTGTTGCTCATTCGTGCCTTTCTTTGTCGCGGGCAGGGGCGCGGCCCTTCTTGCCCGTTGATTCACTCGTCGTCGACGCCGAAGCAGCCCCTCCTCCCGCGCACGGCGGGACAAAGGGACTGTCTGCTCGTCAGTTACTTGTTGCGGACCTTGCGCGCGAGCCTGTCGGTGAAGCTGAGGTTCTCGCGACGGTCCTTGCCCCAGAAGACGCAGGCGACCATGCCCGGGCCCACGTGCGCGCCGATGACCGGCGAGACGGAGCTGTAGATGATGGGCATGTCGGCGCAGCCGGGCTCCTTGCGAAGCTGGTCGCCGAGCCACTGGGCGTCCTTCTCGGCGTCGGCGGAGACGATGCCCACGGGCATCGGCACGCCGCCCATATCTTCCTCGGTGAGGTGGTTGGCCTTGAAGTCGGCGATGATGGCGCGCAGGGCCTTCTTGCGCCCGCGGCACATGCCGCGCAGCGTGAGGGCGCCGTTGAGGTCGTAGGAGAGCTCGGGCTTGATGTCGAGCTTGCCGCCGACCGTGGCGGCCGCGGGCGGGATGCGGCCGCCGCGGGCCAGGGCGTCGAAGTTGTCGAGCGTGAAGTAACCCTGGATGTAGTAGCGGGCCTCCTCTGCCCACTCCACAAGCTCCTTGGCGGAAAGGCCCCTGCCAGCAAGGCGCACGGCCTCGATGGCAAGGAGCTCGGCCGCGGCGGACGGGCAGAGGTTGTCGACCACGTAGAGCTCGAAGCCCGGATGGCTCTCGCGCACCATGTCGGCCGCCGTGCGAGCGGCGTCGATGGAAGACGAGAGGCCGCGCGTGAAGCCGAGGTAGATGGTCGGGGTGCCCTTCTTTGCAGCCGCCTCGAAGACCTCGAGGTAGTGGCCGGGGGTGATGGCCGACGTCGTGGCGACCTCGCCGGCGCGCATGCGCTCATAGAAGTCGTGCGGGCTCATGGACTGCCAGAAGTCGTCGAGGTGCTCTTCTTTGCCCATGACGAAGGGGAAGCTCACGGTCTGGACGCCGAGCGAGCGCACGACCTCGGGAGCGAAGTCGGCGCACGAGTCGACGATGATGTTGACGTCCGCCTGCGAATGATAAGCGCGGCCCAGGCGCGCAGCCTCCTGCGACGCCTGGGCGTTGGTGTTGCCAAGTTGTTCGCCCTCGTGGGCGGTTTGATCGCTCAAAGGATTCCTTACTCCTCGTTCTCTTCAATCTTGGGCTTGATAATACCGTACCCGCCGTTCTTGCGGTGGTAGATGACGTTGATGAGCCCGGTAGTCGCGTTCGTGAACACATAAAAATCGTGGCCGATGAGGTCGGTCTGGACGAGGGCCTCCTCCTCGGTCATGGGCACGAGGTCGATGACCTTCTCGCGGACGAGCTGGTCGTCCTCGTCCTGATCAGGGGCGGGCTCGATGAGGGCGGCGAGGTCATCGGCGCTCACGGGAGCGGGGCGCGCGGAGGTCGCGCGCTGACGGCGGTCGATCACGCGGGTCTTGTACTTGCGCAGCTGGCGCGTGGCCTTCTCGGCGGCCTCATCGATGGCAGCGTACATGTCGTCGGAGGAGGCGACCACGCGGACCACGTTGTCGCGGACAAAGACGGTGACCTCGCAGGCCTTGCGCTCGGGGTTGGAGGGGTTCTTGTCCACGCGCAGAACTACGTCGCAGCTCATGGGGCTAATGTCGAAGACCTTGAGGGCGTTGCCGACCTTATCCTGAACATGGTCGCGCAGGGCGTCGGACACGGTGACCTTGCGGCCGGAGATCTTGATGTCAACCATAAAAGCCTCCTTACGTATTCCTACGCGGACGCAGCGAGAACTCCGCGCCCGCGTCATGTCTCTAACATACCCAGAAGCGGCCGTTCGAAAAACGGCGCCTCGGCTCGACTGGCGAGAGGCGGCGATTACTCGGTGGGCGCGGCCTCGGTGTCCTGCCCCGCAGCAGAGGCCCCAAGGCCCGGAAGCATGGAGGTGCTGGTCAAGGTGCCCACCTGCCCGACCCAGCGAGACTTAATGATGTCGAGCTGGCCGTTGGACTGCACCGCGTCGATAGCCGACTGGATGCTGTAGGAGAGGGTCGTCTTGGAGGAACTCACGGCCACGCCGAGCGCGACGGGCGAGTCGAGGGTGCCCAGAAGGACCACGCCGTCGTAGTCGACCGCGAGGTAGCAGCCGGCATAGGCGTCGCACACGACGGCGTCGATGCTGCCGGAGCCCAGAGCGCTCATGGCCTCGTTGATGTTGGTGAAGGACTGCTCCACGCAGCCGGTGTTCGCGTCGGAAAGCGCGCGCTCGGAGACCGATCCGGGCTGGACGCCCACGGTCTTGCCCGCAAGGCCGGAGGCGGAGAACTCACCCTGCTTCCCGCGGCCAAAGACGCCGATCGCGCTCTCGGCGTAGTCGCCGAGCACGACCGCGTCGGTGGAGGACGCGGCGTCGGAGGTCGGGACGCCCATGACGACGTCGCAGTCCACGCCGAGGGAGGTCGCGGCAGACGAGACCGTCACGAACTTGACGGGCAGGCCCACGTGGTCGGCCATGGCGTAGGCGACCTCGACGTCGATGCCGGCGCGCGAGCCGTCCTGCTTGGTGGCGTTGAGCGGCGCCGAGTTGCTGGGAAGAAGCCCCACGGTGAGCGTGCCCTGCTCCACGAGCTCGGAGGGGTCGACGCCGCATTCGCGCACGTCGCGGATGGCGGCCTCGGCGTCGGCCACGGAGGTGGTCACGATGCCGATTCCCTTGAGGAACCCGAGGTCGATGTTGATGTCGGGCAGCGTAACGGGGCCGACGGTGCAGCCCGCGAGGGCCAAGGCGGTGAGACCGGCGGTGAGGGCGGCGCCCGCCATGCTCTTGTGGTTGCGCTTCATAAAAACATCCCGTCTCTAATGCGTTGCGTCCAGCGTCGCCTTGCCCAGCTGACCTGGTCTTTGACCCCACACTCGCGCACCGGGGCCTTCGCTTTGGGGGCCGCGGCCCCCTCCACTTAAAACCCTCTCGCCCGCGAGGCCGTATGCCTCATAGGTATAACGGGCGGTGCGACTTACTTCTAGGACGAACCATGATCGCGCCGCGCGCACGCGGTCGCTTACGTGGACCCCTTCGGCCTCGTCTACCTTGGGCTAAGGGCGCCCGTGCGCCCCGCAACCACAGACCTGAGCAAGACAGACTCGATTATAACCGCTGCCCAAAAAAGCGCAGGCCACAGGCGCGATCTTTTGCGCGGGCGCGGGGAATCGCAGGTGAGCGGGCGCGGGGTTCTGCGGAAAGGGCAGGCGGATTACCACACGCGAATGAGCGAGCAGGCGGTGACCTCGGCCGCCCCGCGGGCAAGAAGGGCACGCGTCGCCTCGCGCATGGAGGCGCCGGTGGTCACCACGTCGTCTGCGAGCAGCAGGCGCAGCCCCGACACGTCCTCGACCACGCGCATCGTCCCGGCAAGGTTGGCCGCGCGGCCGCTTCGCCCGAGGTCACGCTGGTCGGAGGCGACGTCGCGGGCAAGCGCGTCGGCAAGCGGAAGGCCCAGCAGGGCCGCGAGCTCGCGCGCCGTGAGCTCCATGTGGTCGTAGCCGCGGCGGGCGTACGCCTCGGAGGTCGCCGGCACAAAGCAGACGGCGTCGACGCTCCCCGCGTCGAAACGCGGCCGGCCGTCGCGCGCGGGCCAGAAGGCGGCCTCCTCGAGGGCGACGAGCATCGCCGCCGCGTTCACCGGGGCGAGCCTGAGCTCGTGATAGTCCTTGAGGCAGGTCGCCATGCGGGCAGCCGCCCCCGAGAAACCGAGCGCCGCGACGGTCGCCCTGGGCTCCCAGTCGCCCTCGCAGCCGGTGCACGTCATATTGCCGAACGCCGCCCCGCACACGGGGCAGGCGCGGCGCTGCTCGATCCACGGGAGCGCCGCGCGGCACCCGTCGCAGACGAGCTCGCCCGGCATCTCACAGCCCACGCAGCGCGTGGGGTACAGAAGCTCGAGCGCCGCGTCGGCGGCTTTGCGCGCATATCGGCGAACAGGTGCGTCCATGAGGCCCTCCCCTCTCCGAAGGTGAAGGCCAGTGTAGCAGCTCGGGCTTCTTTCCAGATGCAAGGGGCTGATGCACGGAAGCTCCCTCCTGTTTGGCCCGTTTTCGGGCCCCGAGGACCGCAAAAATGGTCGAGACGGGAGGGAGCTTCCAGACAGGAGGGAGCTTCCAGACAGAAGGGAGCTTCCAGACAGGAGGGAGCTTCCAAATAGCCAACGACGCCGCGACGCCGGCGCGGCCTAGCGCTTGCCGTCGGGCAGGTCAAAGAGCGCGCAGGCGTTCTGCCAGAGCGCGCGGTAGGTCGCTTGCGCGCTCGCCACGCCTGCCTCGGCGCGGACCTGGGCCGCGAGCGCGGCGGTGAAGGCGACCATCGCCGGCTCGCACTCCTCTCCGCGCAGCGGGACCGGGGCCATGTAGGGGCAGTCGGTCTCGGTGATGATGTAGCGGGAGGGCGTGAGCGCGAGCGCGTCGCGGACGTCCTGCGAGCGTGAGAACGTGGCCGCGCCGCCGTAGGCGATGTGGCATCCGAGCTGCTTGAAGTCCTCCATCACGTGCACGTTCGAGGTGAAGCAGTGCAAATCGCAGCCCGCCTCGGGCACACCCTCCTCGGCGAGGATGCGAGCGGCCAGGCGGTGCGCGGTGCATCCCGCGTCGCCCGCGGCGTCGCGGATGTGGAGCTCGACCGGCAGGCCGAGCTCGTGCGCAAGGCGGAGCTGACGACGGAAGGCGAGCTCCTGCACCTGCTCGTCGACCTCGTTATAAGGGCCGAAATCAAGCCCGATCTCGCCCACTCCCACCGCACGCCCGCTGGATAGAAGCTCGCGCGTGAGCCTCTCGGCGTCGTCTCCGTACTCGGCGGCGCCGTAAGGATGGCTTCCGGCCACGATGCGCACGTTGTCAAGAAGGGCGGGAACGTCCCAGTCATCAAACGCGGGCGGCGCGAATCCGCGCTGGGCGGCCTCCTCCAGGCACAGGCGGGCGACCTCGACGTGCGCGTCGAGGAAGTCGAAAAACTCCGCGGCGCTCCCCCACTTGCGCGGGAACTCGCCCACGGGGTCCACGGGCACGACGAGCAACCGGACGCCCACGAGCGCCGCGCGGGCGAGCGCCAGCGCGGGGTCGTGGAGCTTCAGGCTGCCCAGGTGACCGTGAGTGTCCGCGAGCGGCGCGAGCGGCTCCGGCACGGGACAGGCTCGGCCGCGGGAATCGTGGAAGAGCTCGCCGTCCGCGAGGGTCAAATCGTCGAGAACTTTAAGCCCGGACATGTTTCCTTCTTTCCGGTTTACGCGGGCAGGAAAGACGCTCCTTTGCCCGTTACTGCTTGAGGGCGGCGGCGAGGCGGACGAAGTCCGCAGGCGCGAGGGTCTCGGCGCGGGCGTTCGGCGCGATGCCGGTGGCCGCGAAGGCCTCGTCGAGGGCTTCCTTGTCGAACCCGTTGCTGCTCATCGAGTTGCGGATGGTCTTTCGGCGCTGCGCGAACGCGGCGTCGGTCGCGGCCGCGACCTCGGCGCGCCCGAGGCCCTCGGGCAGCGGCACGCCGCCGCGGTCGAGGCGCACGACGGCCGAGTCCACGTGCGGCGGCGGCATGAAGTTGCCGGGGCCGACCTCGAAGCGGCCGGCGGGGCGCGCCCACAGGGCGAGCTTGGCCGTGTAGGCGCCGTAGATCTTCGAGCCGGGAAGCGCGCAGATGCGGTCGGCGACCTCGGCCTGCACCATCACCGTCGCGGACTCGAGGCTGGGGAACTCCTCGAAGTTGCGCAGGATGAGGGTGGCGGCCACCTGGTAGGGCAGGTTGGAGACGAACTTGTTCGGCGGCGGCAGAACGCCGTCGGCCTGCAGGTTCTGCGGGCCGACGCGAAGGGCGTCTCCCATGGTGAGGAAGAACTTCTCGCTGTGGTCGGCGCAGGTCTCGGCGAGCACGCTCTCGAGCTCACGGTCCGCCTCGATCGAGCAGACGGCGCGCACGCGGGCGAGCATCGCCACGGTGAGCGTGCCGATGCCCGGCCCGACCTCGAGCACGACGTCGTCGCACCCGAGGTCTGCCAGCTCGACAATCCGGCCGATGACCTCGTCGTTCACAAGGAAGTTCTGTCCCAGGCGATGCTTCGTGGCGAGCCCGAAGCGCTCGAGCACGGCACGCGTCTCGCGGATGTTCGCAAGCCTCGAGTAGGTCACCGTCGCCTACTTCTTGTCGGAGGCAAGGCGCGGGAAGAGCGCGTCGCCCTTGGTGACCTCGACGCCGCCCGCAAGGCTGCCCCACTCGCAGGCGCCCGCGAGGTCGCAGGTGTCGGCCTCGTCGTCCAGCGACATGCGGCGAAGGACCTCTGCCGAGGTCTCGGGCATGAAGGGCTCGAGCAGGTGCGCGGCGATGCGGATGGACTCGAGGAGGTTGACGATGATGTCACGAAGCTCGCCGGCGCGCGCCTCGTCCTTGGCAACGGCCCAGGGGGCGGTGTCCTCGATGTAGTGGTTGGCGGCGTGGACGAGCTCCATGATGACGTCCTTGGCGCCGACGTAGTCCATGACGTCCATGCGCTCGGAGTAGCGGGCGCAGATTCCGTCGGCGATGGCGCGCAGCGGGTTGTCCTTCTTGGCCCAGTCGGCCTCGAGCTCGGGGGTCTTGCCGTCGAAGTACTTGGCGCTCATGTTGAGGGAGCGCGACACCAGGTTGCCCCAGCTGTTTGCCAGGTCGGCGTTGTAGACCTGCTCCATGCGCTCGAAGCTGATGGCGGAGTCCTCGCCGTGGGCCACGTCGGTCATGAAGTAATAGCGATAGCCCTCGACGCCCAGCAGATCGACGACGTCCTGAGGCGCGATCGCGTTGCCGCGGGACTTGGACATCTTCTCGGCCTTGCCGGTCTCGGCATTGCGCACGGTGAGGAAGCCG
>UQIF01000028.1 GCA_900540955.1 uncultured Olsenella sp. | reverse complement strand
TGGACGCAACATCGGCCACTCCGTCTGGATCGCCGCGTAGCATTCCGTATCCCAGTGCAAGCGCCTCTGGTACAGGAACTACAACACAAGTGTAGAGCCCTCTGCCGTCACGTTCACCGCTCCCGGCGGGCTCGACAGCTACGACTACCTAATCTTCTTCGGTAAGACAAATGAGTGGAAGAGAACGTCCGCGACGCTGTCTAGAGACAACAGCTTTAATGATCAGTATTTCCAGCTTATTGCGCCGTACTCCCCGTTAGGCGACACGAACATATACGAGCGAATAACTGGCTACAAGGTGACCTTCGCCGGCGAGAGCGTGACTGTGTCGCCCCAGTGGTACAACGAGGTGCACTTCAGCGCGAACGGGTGTGTTGTGTCTACAGGCAAAGGCGTCCCTTTGTACGAGGTGGTCGGCGTGAGACGCCTGTCTTAGACGCAATATGTGATGCAAGCGCCGAAACCGAGCGCGTAGGTTTTCGCCGCGCCGTAGTTGTAGAGGCAGACGACGCCGTCGTAGCCGACGCACAGGTAGACGTCGCCCACGAGCGGCACTCGGATGTCGTAGCCGCAGCGCAGCTCCTTGGGCATCGTGCCGAGCTTCGTCACCGCGCCGGTGCTGCCGGACCAGAAGCCGTCCTTTGTGCGCCGGTACGAGACCGTCACGACCTTGCCACGCCGCCAGGCGTGGAGGCTGTCGTCCGACTGACCGAGGCTTATGGTCTGTCTCAGGTCGACCTGGGATACGGAATCCCCGAGGGTCTTCAGAGTCGACGCCACCGGCGCGATCCTCACGGGAGCGCCGGGCGTGATGCCGTCGAGCGGGATGCGCCACAGCGGCATCACGGCGCTTGCGGAGCCGGCGGAGATGTCGCCCTCGGTCACCTCTGGGTCCGCGGCCGTGCCGGTGGTGGGCGTGCCCTTGACCACCTCTGCGGCGAAGTTCTCGACGCCGGTGGACGCGTTCTTGGTGTAGCGGCACACAACGAGGTCGTTGCGTTTGTAGCCAGAGGTGCCGCTCTCGACCGTGAGGTCGACCGCGGTCTCGTTGGTGACCACGCGGCCGTCCATGACGAGGTCTCCGGTGCCGACGCGCACCTTGTTCGCGGTCTGCATCTCGGCCGTCATCTGGTTCAGCGTCGGCAACACATAGCGGCCCTTGCCAGCGACTCCCTCGACGATGCGGCCGAGCTGCGAGGCGGTGATGTGGTCCTTGCCCTGGAAGGCGAAGACGCCGTCGAAAGCCATGCTACTCACCCCTCTTGGCCATGAAGTCCCCGAACGCGGCGTCCTGCGAGGACGCGAGCGTGCGGTAGCCGTCGTAGCAGCCGGGGCACAGCAGGCGCGAGACCTCCGTGCCGTCGGCGGTGTAGCGCTTCACGCTGCGCCAGCTCTGGGCCTCCGGGGCGTTGTCCGTGGCGTACAGGGTCTTCGCGCACCTGTCGCAGACGAGCTGCGAGTATCCGCTGGTCTTGGCCATGCTAAGCCTTCCTTTCCCACTTGAAGGCGCCGAGGCTCGGCACCCTCTCCCATGTACCGCCGTATGCTCCCGCCGGGCTAACGGCCGACGTGCTCTCGAAGACGCTGCCCACGGGGTGGGCCGCGAGGAAGCCCGCAGCGGCGCCCTGCCCCTCGCAGGTGATCGTGACGTCCTCCGAGCCGTCGAAGGAGGCGGAGCCGGTGACGGCGCCCGTGAGCGTCACGGTGCGGGCGTCCCTCAGCCTCGTCGCCGTGGCGGCGTTGCCCGTCGCGTTGCCCGTGCCGCCTCGGGCAACGGGCAGCACCCCGGACGAGACGTCGGAGGCGGCGTGGGTGTGGTGGGACGCGGCGTAGTCCCCGGCCGGCTGGTAGTCCCCCGCCGGCTGATAGGTCGAGGGGGCCGCATCGAGGGCCTTCTTGTCGGCGGCGCTCATGAGCCCGGCAGACGTCTGCGTGGCCACGGCCGACGGGATGGTGACCGAGCGGCCCTGAGCCGACGTCACGTGGCCGCGTGCGTCGATGGAGAGCCGCGCGCCGACGGTGAACTTCGAGCCGAAGCCCGGGGTTGAGTCGGCGGTCGGCCCGTAGGCCCCCGCCGACACGCCGGACACCGCGTGGGAGACCGTGACGGCCATGTCGGCGCTGGTCGAAGCCGTGACCGCACCGGAGCCTGTGACGGAGGCCACGCGAGCCGCGACGGCCTCGGAGACCTTGGAGACGGCGCCCTGCCTGGCCTCGGCCTCGGCGTCGATGCGCCCGCCGAGCGCGGAGTCGGCGGACTCGCGCGCCTCTGCCTCCCTCGCGACGGCGGTAGACGCCCCGGCGGCCGTGTTGGAGGCGCCCCTGGCGACCTCGGCCAAGTCGTCGAGCTTCGCCTGCGTCACCTCGGCCGAGATGGTGCGGCCGACGATGGAGATTCCCTCGCCCGCGGCATACGCCGCCCCGCCGGAGCCGGAGCCGGAAGACTCGGAGGAGCCGGAGGACGCGCCGGACTGCGCCGTGCCGCCGGCCTTGTACGTGACGGTCACGCCGAGCTCGTCGACCGTGGCGTCGACGGTGCCGACCACCACGCTCACCTCAGTGCCGGTGTCTATGTCGATGCCGGGGACCACGTCCCCGACGGCGTAGGCGCCGTCGACGTCCAGGGTGGCGTCCATGGAGTCGGCCTGCTGGTACTCGGCGAGCTTCTTCGGCCCCTCGACGGACAGCTCGTCGGCGCCGGCGTTGGAGTAGTCGTAGGTCGTGGCCCGCTCGTCGACGCCGAAGAGGCTCTGCTTGCCGGAGACCTTGCCGGCCTCGTCGGCGTACCAGTGCTGCACGACGCGGTCGCGCAGCTCGCCCGAGCCGAGGCAGACGAGGTGGTTGTAGGGACGGCTCACCCTCGTCACGTCGACGCCCGCCTGGTCGGAGGTCGGGCCGTCGGACCAGTCCACGACGGGGACGGCGGAGAGCACGGCGCGGGAGGCTACCGAGTCGTAGGCCACCGCGAGCCTCGCGCCGGACGCCGAGAGCATGGCGCGGATGCCGGAGTAGGCGTCGCAGAACCGCACGAACTGGTACTTAACCTCGATGCCGGACGCGGCGGAGGAGACCGTCATGACGTCGGAGAGGCCCATGCGCGAGACGAGCGAGAGCAGGACGGCGTTGGCCTCGCCAGAGACAGTAAGGTAGTCGGCCCCGGCGTCGGGGCACAGGACGCGGTCGCGCAGCACGCCGTGCCAGGAGCGGCCGCGGTACCTGATCGTGCCGTCGGACGAGCTCGCCTCGTGCTCGTCGACCACGCCGCCGTACTCGGTGCCCTCGACGTAGACGAGCGCCCCGTCCTCGATGCGCTCTGGCGACGCGATGTCCACCGTGAGCTCGAAGTCGTTGCCGGAGTCGCCCCACGTGGTGTTCAGGGACGCGCCGCGGAGCACGCCCACGTCGACGCGGCTCGCGTCGGTGTAGCAGATGTCCGGCATACCTAGCCCTCCTCGTAAGGCGCGGCGGTCCTGACCTCGTAGGTGACGAGGTCCATGCGGCAGTCGTTGCCCCACGCGAGGTCGGAGTCGCCGCAGGGCATCGGCTCGAAGATGTAGGAGCCCGAGCCGGACGCGCCCCGCTCGCGCTTGCTGTAGACGTTGACGTGTGTGCCGTCGCGCAGGATGAGGGTGACCGTCCTCTCGCGCGAGTCGACCTCCAGCCTCGCGCCCTCGGGCACCTCGACGTTCACGCGGTAGAGGTTGCCGGCCACCCGGATATACGGCGAGGTCACCGGTCCGTAGACCCGCCACAGGAACGGGGACGGGAACTCGCCCGCCACGCTGAGCGTGGCCGACGCCCGCTCGCGGCGCAGGTCGAACGGGAAGTCGCGCGGGAAGTCGCGGCCGCCGTCGGCGGACGCCGTCTCGGGGACGAAGGCCCTCTCGCTCGGCCTCGCCCACGACGGGTCCTCGACCAGCAGGGTGAGGGTCATCTCGGCGTATCGGTCGTCCTGCCAGTACTTGCCCGGCTCGCCGGCCACGATCCAGCAGCGCATCGACCAGTCTCCGACCCACAGCTCGCCCGGCTCGCCCGCGGCGACGTCCGGCTCGCCGATGGAGAGCACGAGGTTTCGCAGCGAGATACCCTCGGCTGCGGTCTTGGCCGCGATGCCTACCGGGAGCTTGACCTTGGTGGGCTTGGACGGGCGCCGCGAGAAGGACGTCACGCGCCCCGAGCCCTTGCCGGTGGAGTAGCTCCACTCCCAGTTGCGAAGCTCGTGCTTCAAATAATGCAGGGACTCGACGGAGCCACCGAGCTCGATGGACTCTCCCCTGCGGTTCACGTAGCGTATGTCGGTTCGCATTACGCGCTCACCAAATCCCTCACGATCTTGCCTGCCTCTCTCTTGTTGACCGTCATCTCGACCGGCTCGCCCAGCGCGCGCTCTATGCGGTCGCCGACGGCGTCGATGCGCTCGCCGATTGCCTCGGCGATGGAGCGCTCGCGGTCCTGGGCGCCGGAGTCGGGCGCGCCGCCGGAGAGCTGGGCGCCGAGCGTGGCCATGACGCGCTGCGCCGGGGAGTCGGCGAGCGGCAGCGCCTCCCAGTCGACGGCCGGCGCCTTGGCCTCCGGCACGTAGGAGAAGACCCCGTCGACCGACCTGCGCCACTCGTCGGCCTCCATCTCGACGCCGGCGGCGGCTCCGAGCGGGATGAAGCGGCCGACCTGGTCGCGGAACTTGCGCGACGGCGAGGCGATGCCGAGGGCCTTCTTGGCGGAGTCGAGGGCGCTTTTGGCCGCGTTCGCCGCGGCGCTCACCAACCCGCCGATTGCCCCGCCGATGCCGTTGATGACGCCCTGGATCATGTTGCTGCCGACGCTCGCGAAGTCGAAGCCCATCATCGCCTCCCTCGCCTGCTCGATGAGCGAGCCCACGGCGGAGACGAGGCTGCCCACCGTCTGCGGCACGGCCTGCGCGATTCCGAGGAAGAGCGTCACGGCGGAGCCGATGATGAGGCCGATGAACGTCGGGATGTTCGACACGACGGTGCCGATGAGCGAGCCCACCGCGGAGACCACGGACGGCAGCACCTGCGGAAGGGCGCGGGCGATGCCGAGGAACAGGTTCACGGCGGCGGAGAGCACGAGGCCGAGGAAGGCCGGCAGCGCGGCCACGACGCCGTTGATCACGACCGGCAGCGCGGCCACGACGGCGGGCAGCACCTGCGGCAGCGCCTGCGCTATCGCGAGGAACAGCTGGCCAGCCGCGGCGAGCAGCGCGGGGGCGTTCGCGGCGAACGTCTCGGCGAGGGCGGAGATGAGCTGCGGCACGTAGGGCGCCATCTGCGCGGCCACCTCGGACAGGGCCTGCAGGATGCCGGCGAAGAGCTGCATGGCGCCCTCCAGCAGCACCGGGGCCGCCGCCACGAGCGTCTCGCAGATGACCTGGGCCGCCGCGCCGGTGAGCTCGACGAGCTGCGGGACGCAGCCCTCGACGCCGGACACGATGGTCTGGGCGAGGCCCGCGACGGCCGAGGCGATGGCCGGGCCGTTCGCGGCGAGCGCGGACGCGGCGGCCGGGGCCGCCTGCGCGATCGCGTCGAACACGGGCCCGACGAGGCCGGAGAGGCCGGAGACGGAGGACGCCACGCCCTGGAGGGCGGAGCCCATGTCGACGCCCAGCATCTGGCCCGCGAGGGCGGCGCCCCCCAACGCGGCGGCGAGGGCGCCCACGACCACGACGGAGCCGCCGAAGGCAGACGCCACGCCGGCAGCGGCGTTCACGGCGGCGGGCCCGATGCGGGAGAGCGCGGGCCCGGCGGTCGAGGCGAGCCTGCCGAAAGACCCCGTGATGCGGCCGAGCGGGTCCTGCCTGAACGCGGCCAGCGCCACGTCGACCTCGGTCAGGCCGTTGACGACGATGCCGGTCGCGCGCTTGGCGCCGCCGGACAGCGCGTCCCACGTGAGGCCTGCCATTCCCTCGGCGTCCTCGCGGAAGAGCTGCACGTAGGCGATTCCCTCGCCGACGGCCCCCTTCACGGCCCTGAACGCCCCAGACGCGCCCTTGGCCGCGGCGGGCAGCGCCGTGCCGGCGGCCTTCGCGGCGGCGGTGCTGGCCGGGGCGAGAAGGCCCATCGCCTTCTCCAGCGCGGCGGCCGGTGCGGCGGCGGAGCCGAGCGCCTTGCCGGCGACCATCAGCGCGGGGCCAGCGGCGGCCGCGAGCCCGAGCGCCTGCGCGACGGCCGACACCTGCTCGGGGGACAGCTCGGAGACGGCGGAGGACAGGCCCGAGACGGCGCCCGCCGCCGAGGACATGGCCCCCTCCAGCGTCGGCATGAGGTCCCCGACCAGCTCGCCGATGGGGTCGGCGAGTCCGGCGAGGGAGGACGCGAGCTCCTTGTAGGCGTCTGTCTTGTAGATCCCCTTAACGGCGCCCTCGGCGGCGTCCCCGAGGTTGGAGAGCGCTCCGGCGAGCGTCTTGGACTGCTCGGCCATGAGGCCGCCGAAGTCGCCCTCCATGCCGGCCTTCAGCGCGGCGATGCCCGTCGCGGCGTCGACGGAGCCCTTGGCGACCTTCTCCTGCGCCCCGGCGACGTCGGTGCCGAGGACGTCGGCGAGGTACTGCCACGCGGGGATGCCCTGCTCGGTGAGCTGCAGCATCTCCTCGGACATGATCTTGCCCTTGGCCTGCATCTGCCCGATGGCCCGGGTGCAGGCGTCGATGCCCTCCTGGCCGGAGCCGAGCGCCGCCGTGGCGTCGCCGACGGCGGAGAGCATCGGGATGACGTCCTCCGCCGTGAATCCGTAGGCGAGCAGCTTCTGCGTGGCGCTTGTGAGGCCGCTCATCTCGAACGGCGTCTTCTTGGCGAAGTCGGTGAGGTCGGCGATCATCTGCTTGGCGCGCTCGGGGCCGAGCATCGTCGAGAGCGCGATGTCGGCCTGTTCGGCGGCGCTGGCCGTGGTGAGCGCCCATTGGGCGGCCTTCACGCCGGCGGCGGTCAATGGGGCCGTCACCGCGGCGGAGAGCCCCGCTCCCCACCCGACCATGGACGAGGAGACGCGAGAGAGCGCGGAGGACGTCGACGCAGAGAGGCCGGACACCGCCTCGTTGAACTTCGCCGGGTCTCCGAGAATCTCGATTACAACCTTGCCGTCAGCCACCAGCTACCCCCTAGAACCTCGCCTCCGCGGCCTTGCGCAGCTCATCGTCCGTTGGCGATAACGCCCAGGCGCGGGCCCGGCGCGAGTGCTCGGCGCGGACCTCCTTCGAGCCGCCGTGCAGGGGCGAGCGGGCCGAGACGGCGGCCGCGACGAGGGAGTCGGGCGTGCGGAGCAGCGAGAGGAACAGGGCCATGAAGCGGTACCAGTGGAGTTGGGTGGCGGGGTCGGCGAGATCGATGCCGTAGAACCGCGAGAAGTCGGCGGCGACTATCCCGGCGTCCTCCGACCAGTCGAACACCCGGCGCGGCGCGGGGCGCCCTGGGCGGTTCGCGCCGCCGGGCAGGTCGCCGTAGCCGACGAGGCCCCACGCGGCGTCATGCCACGCAAGGCCCGCGGACAGCGCCTCTGCCGGCCTGCGCGATACCTCGCGCGGCAACTCACCGCCCTTGGCGTAAAGGCACCTCAGGAGGTCCGTGCGGCCCTCTGCCGTGCCCCTGTCGAGCGTCTCGGCGAGCAGCCCCGCGCGGAACCCGCTGCGCACATGAACGGGGGCGCCGCCGACCTCGACGGTCGACGGCGCCCCGTGAAGGATCACCCCGAGCAAGGCTAGTCCTCGTCGAGCGTGTCGGTGGAGCCTGCGGCGGCGCGCATCGCCTCAATCGACTCGTCGGAGCCGATCACGTCGACGAGGATGCGGATGACGTCGATGATGCGGTAGACGTTGAGCGCGTTCGAGCCGCCGACGAGTCGTTCTGCCGCCTGCTCGCCCATGGCGGACGCGACGATCTCGCGGCCGCTCCTCGCGGCCTCGCGCAGGGCCTTCATCTGGTCGTCCTCGCCGAGCTTCTCGGAGATTCCGGTGAGCGTGCGGCGCCACTCGTCGGCGGCGAAGATGAAGCTGGGGTTGCCAAGCTCGACCTCGTACTCCTCGCCGTCGATGGTGATCTGCTCAGTCGGGTTCTTGCGCAGCGTGTAGCTCTTGGCCATGGTTTCCTCCCAAGGGTCGTAGGCCGTTTACGTGGCGACATCGTCGGCCACGGGTAACGCAAAAAAAGCCGCCCGGCGCTCTCGGCTCCGGGCGGCTCCCTTGGGAGGGCTTCCTCGCGGCTACACGGACGCGGTTGCGGGCGTGAAGGTCGCCTTTGTCGCGTCGAAGGTGCCGGTGTCGTACTCGGTCGTGATGGTCAGGGTCGGGCTCATCACGATGGGCGCGATGTCGTCGCCGGAGAAGGGGTTCATGTTGAGCGTGGCCTGCGCGTGCTTGGCCACGAGGGCGGTCTGCGCGACCGCGGTCCCATTCTCGAAGTCGTAGCCGATGGTGCGGACGTACTCGACGGCCACGTCGGTCTCGTCCTCGTACTTGGCCAGCTTCTGCTGGATGCCGCCGGGGCCCATCGCGTCGATCTCGAACTCGAGGGTGTCGGTGCGGCCGAGCACGAACTTCGGCTGCACCTTGCGGTCGAGGTAGGTCGGCTCGTAGGTATTGGTGTCGCGGCTGGGGTCGGCCTTGGTGTCCTCGGTGACCTGCACGTAGGCGGTCTCGTCGGGGAACTTGATCCAATGCTGGATCTCGTAGATGGATACGGGCTTGCGGGCGGTGCCCGCGGTGTCGCTTCCGGGCATTTCTTGCTCCTTCCTCGCCTACGCCATGTAGGTGATTGTCGCTTGCATCTGGTACACCACGGCCCCGTCCTGCTCGGTCGCGTACTGCGCCGGCAGGCTCGTGACCTCGTGGCTGCGCACGGAGACCCCGTCTGGGCACTCCCCGGACTCGACCGCCCTCTGCAGCAGCCGGAGGCGAGCGAGCGCGTCGATGCGCGGCTCCTCGTCGCCGCGTGGCATCACCCGGAGGTAGACCTCGTAGCCGAAGCGGCGCACGCCGCCGCCGGAGAGGTAGCGGCGCACCCACGGCTCGCCGGGGGACGCCTTGACCATGCAGGCGCCTGCTCGGCGCGTGAAGCAGCCGTAGGCGACGTCGATGTCGGGGCCGAGCACGTCGGATACCCAGTCGGTCACGAGCTTGGAGATGTCTGTCGTGCTCATAGTCTCTCCTTCATGGCGGCCCCGAACACGCGGTTCCACTCGTCGCCGTGGTCCGCGCGCGCGTGGTCGTACCAGTGGTCTGTGGCCCTCGGCGCCCTGAGGGCGTTCTGGGCCGTGTCGTGGTTCAACGCGTTGTAGTACTGAATCCTCGCGTAGCGCGAGGTCTCGCCGTCCCCGCCCCACTCGACGTAGGCCTTGTCGCCGGACTGGCGGGTGGCGCCGGAGGCCTGCAGGGCGCCCGTGTCGTAGGGCACGTACTCGGTGCAGCTCTCCAGGACGTTCTCAGCCGTGATGCCGAGGGCGGCGCGCCTCGCGGCGTCGACCTTCTCGGCCGCGCCGGAGACGTCGACCGACCTCAGCCTCAGCCTCATTTCGCCGTCACCTCCGTGTGGTGGTGCTCACCCCTTATGTACCAGGGCTTCACGGTGGCGACCGTGAGCGCCTCGGCGGGAGGCTAGGCCTCTCGGCTCGCGCCGACCTGCAGGGCGTCGCCCGGCCTGACGTCGGGGTCGACCGGGAAGAAGACGCGGGTGGCGCCGGCCGTCGTCGGGCCCACGGCGGACGGGGTCTCGCCCTCCTCCTGCTCGACGCGCACGCCGGAGTAGAGGAAGCGGACCCAGCGGCCGGAGCCGCGCCGCCACACGGTGACCTTCTCCCAGCCCATCATGCCAGCCCCCTGTAGAGCAGTCCGGTGCCGGCCAGCCACGGCGAGACGGCGTCGAGGTCGGTGGACCCCGAGCGCGACTCGTCGTAGGTGACGCTGGTCGAGCCGACGGTCTCGGACTTGACGCCCTGGCCGTCGACGCCGCCTACGCGGTCGACCACGGCGCACAGGGCGCCCATCCACGCCTGCGCGTGCTCGGCGGGGACGTCGGCCCCCGTGAGCTCCGTCAGGCGGGCGCGCGCCTTGGGCAGGGCCGCCATGAAGGCGTCCTCGCCCAGCGAGCCGCAGTAGAGGTCGCCGGCGTAGTCGGCGAAGGTCAGCTCGGGCGCCATGCTACGCGGCGGCCTTCGGGTGCAGGACGCCGGCGGCCTTGGTCGCCTTCACGGCGAGGCCGCAGACGAGCTCGCAGTCTCCGGTCTTGACCGCGCCGGGGGCGGACCAGTCCGGCAGGGTCACGGACACGGCGTTGCCGCCGGCGAGGGTGACGCCGTGGACGCCGTCCATGCCCAGGCAGCAGGCGTAGACGTCGCCGGTGGAGAGGGCGCCGTCGCGCATCTCCTGGATGGCGATGCCGCCGTAGGAGGGGACCACGCGGCCGGCGGTCTCCATGGTCTGGGTGCCGAGGCCGACCACGCGCAGGCAGGCGTTGAGCTTGACGCGCTGCGCGGGGCTCATGAGCAGCACGTCGGGGGTGCGCATGAGACCGGAGAGCATGGTGTCCAGCTCCTCCATGTAGGCGAGCGCGGCCGCCTGGGTGACGGTGGTCAGGTCGGTCTTGGAGGTGGCCTCGGTGGAGGTGCCCTTCAGCGCCTTGGCGAGGCCGTCGAAGCCGTTGGCCTCCTTGGTGGTGTCGCCGGAGATGAAGGTGGAGTTGAACTTGCGGATGATCGCGTTCTTGGACTCCTCCAAGTACAGCTCGTAGAGGTCGCCGGCGGCGTCCTTGGCAACGCGGTCCATGGTCCACTTGTCGGACAGGATGCCGACCGCGGTGGTCTTCTTCTCGACCACGGGCGCGGTCTCGGCGGGCTCGGCGCCGAGGGCGCGGAACGCGGCTGCGGCCGGGGTATTCACGCGCTTGTAGCTGTAGACGAGGTCGGAGGTGCCGTTCGCGGTCATGCAGTCGTCGAAGGTCAGCGCGGAGAGCAGGTAGCTGTCCGTGATCGTCTCGTTGACGAAGCCCTGCACCATCTTGTCGGTGGAGTTGGCCGCGAGGTCGGCGAGGGTGATAGCCATGTTGGCTCCTTTCTTGGGTTAGCGGTTCGTCTGCCGCAGGGCCTCCTTGATGGACTTCGGGGCGGCGTCGGCGGTGCCCGCCTGCCTGCCGCCCGTGCCCATCTGGCCCTGCGCCTTGAAGAGGAAGGGCTTCGCCTCCACGAGCTTCTCAACGTCCCCGTCGAAGGCGGCGAGCGCGGTGCGGCCGAGCTCGCAGTCGACGCAGCCAGCCTTGGTGAGCGCGGCGTCGGCCTTGGCCTTGTTCGCCTCCTCCTTGGACGCGGCGAAGGACTTCTCCAGCTCGGCGAGTCGCGACTCGTAGCCGGCGCCTTCGTCGTCCTTGGCCTTCAGCTGCGCCTCCAGCTCGGCGATGCGCTTGTCGCGGTTCGCGACGTCGCGCTCCAGCTTGTGGACGTTGACGTTGGGGGTGTTCTTGCCCTCGGCCGGCTCGGGGTCTTGGGGCTCTGCGCCCTCTCCCTCTCCGGTGTTCTGGGGCTGGACGTTTACCGCGGGGTCTTGGGGCTCTGTGCCCTCGGCCGCGGCTTCGCCTGCTTCGTTGCCCATATAGGCTCCCTCCCTGGGACGCGAGGGGCCTCTCCCCTCTTCGGGGAAGATGGTCGCGCCGCGCTAACGGGGGCTCGGGTATGAAAAAGCCCCGCTCAGGGCGGGGCAATCAAAGCCGATGCTTAGCGGCTACTCTTTGACCTCAACAAGCAGCTCTCTAAATTTGGCACGGTATTTTCGCGCGACCTCGAGAACCGGCAAGTTCGACTTGTAACTCAGGCATCCATCCGGAACAGGCGGACGCTTGACATTCCCGAGCGCCTCATGAAATTCATCGTTAAGCCGGTCGCACTCTTCGAGCTTGCTGTCTGGCAACTCATAGGTTTTTCCGTCTATAACGTATCGCTTCGAGCTCATCGAGACTCCTCATGACCAAGTGCTGAAGGTCCTCTACACCAATTTCGACGATGGGGAGGCGCCTTTCCGCCTCATCATACCCGACCTCGGCGATTCTTGGCCCCGCCTTCATCTCGTATCTGTAGTCGCCGCTACATGCCAGAAGCAGCGTCATTCTCGGGTTTTTGCATAACGCCTCGTAGTCGTCCTTCCCAAACGCATATGGCTCTCCGTAAACCATCGGGTGATTGTGCATGACGATCGCCCCGACGAGGTCGACGCCCTCGATGGTCACGGCGTCTACGGTGCCCACGGCGTGGTACACCCGGCCGTCCTTCTGGATTACCACGGCGTGCTCAACGTCGAGACCGACTATGGCCCTCAGCGTTTCCGCCACGAAGGCCTCCGTCTCCGCCTTGTTGCGCCTGTCGACGAGTACGCCGGGGCAAGGCCGCATCTCGCCGGGGGCGACGCCGCCTGAGCTCCTCCCGAGAACCTTCCTAGCGGACGCAGAGGCTTTGAGCGCCCTCGGCTGCGCGCCAGGCACTCCGTAGGCCAGCTCCCTCCCGTAGTCGCGCCGCAGGTGGTGCTCGCGGCAATGCGCCCTGAGCTTCGACTGCAGCTCGCCGAGCCGCACCCGGCCAGCGGTCATGTCGGCGCCCGCCGCCTCGCCGACCGAGACCTCGCGCTTGGTCGCGCGTATGGCGGCCTCCATGCGGCGCTGCGCCTGCGTCGCCGCGTAGTACTCGCCGCCGGTCATGCCGGTGAGCCGCTCCTGCTCGGAGTAGTCGGTGTCCGGCAGCTTCGAGGCGCCCTCGACGTATGGGACCATGCGGTGGCGGCAGTTCACGCCGCACAGGCCGGCGGCGGTGCCGTAGCCCGTCGACTCGGCCAGCGGCGGGTACTTGGTCGACCTGCCGGAGCGTGAGAACACCTTGCCCTGCCAGACGGCATGCGTCGGGCGCGCGCCGTAGTGCGCCGTCGTGTATACGAGGTCGCACCCCCACTCGTCCATGCGGCGCCAGAGCACGTCGTTGCGCGCCTGGTTGGCCTGCGTCACGAGGTGGCGGCGCAGCGCGGCGTCGACGGAGGTCGACACGCCGCTCTTGTAGTCGATTGTCGTTATACCGAGCTTTGCGAGCCTGGACACCGCGTCCCCTATGGCGCGCCTGGGCGAGTCGCCGCCCTCGACGCGCAGTACCGCCTCGGCCGTCGCCGCGTACCACTCGCGCTCTGCGGACGCCGCGAGGGCGATGTTCTCTCGGCGCATGATCTCGGCCATGCCGCGGGCCGCGCTGGCCGCGACGTTCGCCGCGTAGCCGGTCTCGTAGCTCCTGCCGCCGAGCCGGCGCGTGAGGGTCGAGACGATCTCGTCGTCCTCCTCGGCCATGGCCTCGCGCCACGCGGACTCGACGTCGGAGGTCACGCGGCCCTCCCACTCGGCCCACAGCCTCATGGCCCCAAGCGGGGACACCCGGCTGAGCAGGCGGAACTCGTCCGGGTTCTCGCAGGCCTTGGCCAGGGACTCGGCGGCGAGCCGGGTCAGCGCGGACACCCACGACTCCTGCGCGCCGTTGACGATGTCGGCGGCGAGCCGGTCGTACAGGTCTGCCATGGCCTACAGCCCGAGGTCGCCGTAGAGCGCGGCGGCGGACGGCTCGCCCTTGGCCTCGCCGGTGAACTCGCGGGCCTCGTCCTCGCTCATGCCGTAGTACTTGGCCACGTAGCGCCACTTCGGGCACAGCCCGCGCGCGACGTCGTCTTTCATGGTCTCGCGCTCCGCGTCGGCGTCCTCGACCACCGAGTCGTCCCACGTCACGTCGACTAAGACGCCCGAGGGCGCGGAGCCGGTGCGCACGCCGCACTCGGCGGCGTAGGCCCCGGCGAACAGGCGGCGCAGGGCCTCGCCGACCTTGCCCTCGTGCTTGCGCAGATTGCGGTAGAGCACGGAGTTGTCGGAGACCACCTCGCGCGCGGTCTTCAGGCCGCCTTGCCGGGTGAAGCTGAAGTAGTTCGGACCGAATCCGCACTTGACCGACAGCATCGACAGCGCGGCGTTCATGGCCGTCTCAGACTCGTCGGCGCGGGTGCCGGGGTCGTAGACGGTGAGCGGGCTGGACTGGCCGACCTTGCCGGGCAGCGCCTTGAACAGCTTCTGGTCGATGGTGGAGCCGAGGTCGGCGGAGCCGGTCTTCGGGTCGACCTTGATGCCGGACTCCTCGCAGATCACGCGCGGCAGCCCGAGCCTCGTGCGCCAGTACATCGCGTCGAACGTGGCGTCGACGAGCTTGATGGTGTCGACGGCGTCGTCGAACACGGAGACGCCCAGCGGCGTGAACTCCTCGTAGGTGTTGGAGAGGGCGGGCCGCACGATGGCGTAGGTGGGCAGCGTCGAGCGCGTGTCGAGGTCGGCCACGACGAGGCCGCTGTCGACGGGCTTGCCCTGCAGCGCCGGGTCGAACAGCCACGTGCGGATGTGGTAGGTGCCGCCGGTCTCTTCGACCGGCTCGTGCACCTGCACGCGGTCGAGCACCCGGCCGCCGACGAGGCAGCGGGACACGAGCGCCACAGAGACGGAGTCGCAGCCGTCGCTCGTGAGCGGCACGACCTTGCCGGCGTCGTAGAAGTCGATGGACACGACGGCGTCGGACCCGCGGCCGTCATCGCCGACGCCGTCGACGCCGACGGCCCAGCAGCCGGAGCCGAGGGCGAAGGCGAGCGCGAGGTTGTCGGCCTGCTCGGAGACGAAGGCGGCCGCGCGGTCGGAGAGCCACTCGGACAGCGCCCGGTCCTGCGAGCCGATGGAGGTCTTCTCGTCCATGACGAGGCTGGCCCACTCGTCGCACACCGCGCGGGCGGGGCGGATGGAGAGCCTTCCGGACGGGTCGGGGCCTCGCCCGGTGTCGGCGCGGTCGCCGGCGTAGAAGCCGTTCGTCACCTGGTACCAGCTCCACCACGCGCGGATGTGCCGGTCCATGACGTTCCTGGGCTGGTAGCCCTGCCTCTTCAAGAAGCGCACGGCCCACTCGGGCGCGCCGTCGACTCTCTTCACGCATGCCTCCCGCACGTTAGACCATCGAAGGATCGTCTATGAGTCTCGCGACGGCGTAACGCAGGGCGTCTATGGCGTGGTTGTCGGCGTCAGGCAGCATGCCGGTGGGCTTGCCGTCGCGCGTGAGCACGTACTGGTAGCAGGTCAGCTCGCGGGCGGCCACCTCGCAGGAGGGGTCGACCACGATGGACGCGCGGTCCTGCAGCCAGCGGACGGAGTTGCGCACGTTGTGCGCCCCCTGCTTCGGCACGGGGACGGCGTTGACGCCCTCGGCCCTCCAGTCGGCCACGCTCTTCGGCTCGGCGGAGTCGCACATGACCTCGGCGTAGGGCTCGGCGTCGGCCACCACGTGGGCGGCGTCGGCGGCTGCGTCGCCGGTCGGCTCGTAGCCCGCCTCGTAGGCGGGGCGCGACATGCGCTCGACGGCCATGGCGGCGGTCTCGGCGTTCGACAACCCGACGCCGCTCATCTCGCCCAGGACGTAGAGCGTGCGCGCGCGGGCGTCGTAGGCGACCTCCAGCCAGACCCACGGGTCGACGGAGAAGCCCCAGTCGACGCCGTAGAGGCGGTACTGCAGGCGCCGGCGCTCGTCGGCGGTGACCTCGCGCACCTCGGCGCGCTGGAACACCTCGGCGCCGTAGCCCGTGGACTCCCCGCCCCACTCGTGGCGCCACGCGTCCTCGTCGAGCTCGCGCAGGGCCTCGGCGTCTCGGTAGACCTGCTCTGGCACCCACTCGCGCGGCATGTCGAGGTAGGTCGTGGAGATGACCGAGCCGGGGGCGCTCGCGGCCACGCCCGCGACGTGCTCGTTGACCCATGCGTCGCGGGAGCGCGGCGGGTTGTAGTCGAAGAAGCGGAAGTAGACGGCGCCCTCCGGCGCGTCTCTGGTCACGGACTGCAGGACGGTGCGCACGTCGGGCATCCCGCCGAACTGGTCGACCTCGGAAATCCACTGGTACGCGTAGTACGTCCCGGACGGGGCCTTGATGGCCTTGGTCTTGTCGGAGCGGTCGCCGCCCTTGAACGTCACGACCTGCCCGGTCGACGGGCGCGTGAGCTTGCACGGTCGCTTCGTCGCGACCCACTCGTCCTCGCAGCCCAGGCGACGGAACGCCCACAGCATCTGCTCGAAGACGCCGCCCTCGATGTCCTGCCCGATCTTGGGCATCACGAAGGCGGAGCGGCCGGGGTGGCGCATGAGCCCGTAGGCGACCTCCAGCGAGATGACGGAGGACTTGCCGGAGAAGCGCCCGCCGCGGAGCCACCGCTCGATTCCCTCGTCGCGCTCCACGTCGCGGTGCAGCGCGAGGTACGGCGGCGCGAGCAGCAGGCCGAAGTCGCGCTCGAACGGGGCGTCCTCGACCTGCTCGGCGAGCCTTCCGCGCTCGTCCAGCTCGGCGAGGAACCGCGCGGCGTTCGCGTTGCCGCCCTGGGCGGAGGAGATCTGGCCGGCGACGACCGTGGCCGCGAGCGTCGCGTCCTCGTCATCCAGGCCGGGCGCGACCTCGCGCAGGGCCTCGCGGGTCTCGCCGGTGGCCTTGCTCGACAGCAGCGCCGTCGCTATGGCGGCCATGTCCCTCTTGCGGCGCCTGGCCACACCGGACGCCTTGCCGGCCTTGCGGGCGTTCTCGCGCCTCTCCTCCGGCGTTCTCTCGGAGTTGGGCACGAGGTTCGCGATCCCCCCGCGAACAGGCTTGGCGGCCCCGCCCGAAGGCTGGCCGCCGTGGTTTCCGCCCTTGTTCCTCTTCCTCGCCATGCCCGCATCCTCAGCCCGCGGTCACGCCGCCGGCGAGGTCAACGCCTGTGCCTGCGCTTGAACTTGCGCTGGCGGTACGCGTTGTCGCGGGCGGCGAGGGCGGGCCCGCTCCTCTCGCGGTACTCGCGCTCCTCCATGGTGCAGGCCTTGCACAGGCCCCAGCGCCTGCCGTCGGCGGCCGCCTCCCAGACCGGGTGCTCGCCGCACCTCTGGCACGGGGGCGTGAAGCCCTCGGTGCGCCACCGCCCGTAGCGCTCGCGCACGCGGCTCACCGCCTTGGGCGTGCGGCCCGGGAGCAGGCGGGAGAGCTCCTCGGCGGTCATGGACGGGTTTGCCCAGACCACGGAGAGCTCGGAGTACTCCCACGGCACGTTCCTGCGAATTCTTGGGGCGTTTGGGGCGTTTTCCCCATGCCGCCCGCGGCCGTCGGTTCTCGGCAACGTCAAAGCACCAACCTTACTTGTGAGTCTCCCGTTCGGCCGCGTCTCGCGTCTCGTGTGGAACACGAGCCGCGGCCTCTATTACTTTCTTTCTTTCTTGTTCGAACACCGTTCGAGCGATGTTCGAACACCGTTCATTCCCCGCCCCCGGCGGCCTTGCGCCGCCTCGCCGCGCCGGAGGCCTTGCCGGCGCGGACGACCTTGTCGAAGGACTCAAGCGCGCGGTCGGACTCCGGCATCTGCAGCCGCCCGTCGCCCAGGGCGCCGGCGTCCGCCAGCCCGCGCCCGGCGAGGTAGGGCACGATCGTCTCCAGCAGGGACTCGCTGCACCCCATCTGGAGCGCGAGGACGGCCCAGGCGTCGCCGTCGGAGACGTCCAGGCTGCCGTCCGGCTGGTTGACGAGCAGGCACAGCAGGCCGACGTAGACGCCCCAGCCCTCCCAGCCGAACTTCATGCGCAGCCTCTGGGCCTCCTGGTCGAAGGCGAGCGCGTTGGTGCCCTTGATGTAGGCGCCGATGGACCTCTCGCGCTTCATGTCCGTCACTTCCTCCCGCGCCGCTCCGTCGTTGTCGGGGGCGCCTTCCTCCTAGCCTTGGTCGCCATGGATCTCCTCCCGAATCGTGTCCAGCAGAATCCCCACGAGACCCTTGAGCTCTCTCGCCGACGACACCAGCAGTAGCACCGGGACGAGGACGAGGACGGAAACCAGGTACAGCGGCGCGAGGAGGACGTCATGGACGACCGGCTCGTCGGCCGGCGACGGGTACGGCATCACAGCTCACCTGCCGCTCGCTCAAGCCTCTCGGCGAGCTGTGCGGCCACCCTGGGCGGGATACTCGCCATCCGCTGCGCGTGGTGGCGCAGGGAGCCGACGACGTCGCCGATTGCCTGCGTCGCGTCCCCGCGCGACCTGCCGCATGAGTCCCGGGCGCCGGCGGACATGCCCGCCTCGATGAGCGAGATGAGCGTGTCGTAGCTGCCCATGGTGCGCTCGGCGGACCTGCTGCCAAACGCATAGCGCTCCTGCGACTCATCGCGCTTGGCCTCGGCCCAGTCAAGCCAGTCCTGGCCAGTGTTCCTCGTCTTGCCCATCTAGATCACCTCCGCTCCGCAGCACGGACAATATCTGGGGTCCACCACGTCAGCCGCAAAGCCGCATCGCGAGCAGAAGAAGTCGTAGTCCTCTCCGTTCGTCCCCTCCTCGAGACCGAGGTTCCTGCACGTCGGGCGGTCGATGAGGTCAGCAAGGTAGTTGACAATCACATCCCAGCGATTGGTTGCTTTATCCGGGTTCATCCAGCAGATGTTGTGCGCATACATGCCTAGCGTCTCGGTGAACATGCGTTGCATACTCGTGCCCATCGGCTTTTTCGTCCGCTCGCGCAGCTTTTCCGCCACCTCGCGGCGCTCCTCATCGCTAGCCACGGCTACCAGCTCTCCTCTATCGCGTCGCGCTCCGCGAGGGCCTTGGCGCGGCTGACGCACTCCTTGGCGTCGCCCTCCGGGTCGGAGAGGAACTTGCACTTCGCGAGGGTGAGGACGTCCCTCTCCAGCAGCGCCCAGCTGTCACGCTCGGTGCGGTGGAGCTTGTCGAGGCGGTACGGCCTGCCGTCGCCTAATCTCCTGACGTGCCAGAAGTGCTGGTTGAAGCAGATGCTCCAAACGCAGACCATCTCGCCCTCGTCCGTGTACAGCTCCGTCGTGTCGAGCGGCACGACGTTGCCGTCGGCGTCCTTGGGCACGGGCACGCCCTTAGCCCACGCGAGCCGCGCGAGCTCGTCCTCGCACTCACGGCAGAGCCTGTCGGCGCTGTCGATTGACAGCTCGAACTGGCCGCTGCCGCACGTCGCCTGGTTGGCGATCGCCTGGCGCAGCCTGCGAACGCCGAAGCTAACCTCTTTCGTCATCGTCTTCCTCCGCTTCCCGGGGCTCGTCCCCGTACTCTCGGTTCATCCATTCCTCGGCCCGGCGCAGCTCCTCCGCGTAGCAGGCCGACTCGTCAATCTGCCATCCCATCGGGCCCTCCTCAGAACGGGATGTCCTCGTCGTAGATGTCGGCCGCCGGCGGCGTCTGGGCTGCCCTCGCGGGCTGGGGGCGTCCCTGCGGCGCGCTCGCCACGTAGGCCCGGGAGGCGCCCTGGGCGGGCTGCTGGGCGGCGGCGCGGGCGCTCATGAGGTCGATATCGTCGACCACGACCTCCAGCTTGCTGCGGCGGTTGCCCTCCTTGTCCTGCCAGGAGCTGTAGCGCAGCCTGCCCTCGACAGCTACCTTCATGCCCTTGGCGAGGATGCGGTCCATTGCCTCGGCGCGTGCGCCGAAGATGACGCAGTCCACGAAGTTCGGGCGGTCCTCCCACTCGCCGGTCTGCTGGTTCTTCGCCCGGTCGTTGACGGCCATGCCGAAGTGCAGCACCTGCGGGCGTCGCGCGCAGCTCCGGGTCCCTCGTGAGGTTGCCGGTGGCCATGACCTTGTTGATGCTCATTCGGATCTCCTTCCCGCCGGGGACTCTCCCCCGGCCGCGTCGCCGGGCCTGCGCCCGGCTCCCCTCGCTCCCCTGCCGGTGGTCGCCACGGTGTGCGGCGCGTAGGGGAAGCGCTCGTTGCACGCCGAGCACCTGACGTCTCCGCACGAGGCGGCGCCAACCCACCACGGGCGGGCCACCGCCCCGCACGCGGGGCACTCGACCAAAAACGGCGCCAGCCTCCGCTCGAACCGCCACGCTGGAGGCTCAGCGGCGCGCATCGCGGGCCTCCCTGCGCTCGTAGTACAGGCACCCGCACTTCTTCTCGGGCGGGGT
Source organism: uncultured Olsenella sp. (assembly GCA_900540955.1). GTDB lineage: Bacteria > Actinomycetota > Coriobacteriia > Coriobacteriales > Atopobiaceae > Paratractidigestivibacter. The sequence continues at coordinate 8,272 of UQIF01000028.1, read as the reverse complement.
GCGCGAGAGGGGCATCTTGCTGCAGACGCCCGCCGCGTCCCACCTGTGGCGGCACTCCGCGCACCTCACCGGCGCGAGCGGCCTCTTCTCCCCGGCCGCCATCAGAAGTCGTAGTCCTCGTCGGCGACCTCGACCGCGTCGGGCTGCGCGGGCGCCTCGGCGGGCGCGGCCTCCGGCTCGGAGGGGGTGTCCCCGTAGTATTCGGCGGGAGGCTCGTCCAGGGCCGGCGCCCCGGCAGGGGCCGCCTGCGCGTCGGGCTCGGGCACGAAGGCCTCCACGGCCTGCGCGGGGCGCTCGGGCATCTCGGAGCTGTCGTAGATGCCGCCGTAGGCACCGGGGTAGGCCTCGCGCAGCGCCTGCACGAGGGCGACCTTGCGGATCATCGTCGCGGGCTTGGTTTTCCACAGGCTCCGGTGCTGGTCGTACTCGTCGAGGCTCACCTCGGCGCGGCTCGGGTGGCTGCGCCTCTTGTCGTAGACCTCGGCCCACCCGCCGACCAGCTTCTCGGTGCTGCGCCCCACGATGCAGCCCTCGCGGTACTGGAGCGCGCCCGTGCGGTCGACCACCACGACGCCCGCCTTCATGCCGTCGAAGGTCGGCTGCTGGTTGGCCGTGCGCGTGAAGTAGTCCTTGCTGACGATGACGCTCGCCTCGACGCGGCCCGTGGCGCGGTTGAGGAACGCCGTCATGTAGGCGTCGCCCGCGAGCGGGTTCAGCCCGCGCGCCTGGCACTTGGCCATGAACGCGAAGACCTCGCGGTCATCGACGTGCTGGCCGCCGGTGACGATGTACTTGTTCACGATCGCGGGCGTGAGCTTGACGTCGCTGCCGTCGCTCGCCGTGTACTTGATCATCCCGTGCTGCTTGTCCTCTGCCATCGTCTACTCCTTGTCCTTGACCAGGCTGCCGTGGACGCCCAGGGCGACCATCGCGTCGCGGAACTGCCTGAACTTCGAGCGGGGCACGCGCACCTCGAACAGAAGGATCTCCTCGGCCTCTGGCGCGACGGCCTGAGGGGCCATCTCCGGCCCTGCGGAGGGCTGTGCGGGCGTCGGTGCCGGGGCGGCCGCCTGAGCGTCGCAGGCGCGGTTCTGTAACGCGACGCGGGCATCCTCGGCCATGCGCTCGGCCTGCTCGCGCTCTGCCCTCTCGCGCTCGGCCCGCTCGGCCTCGGCGCGCTGCCTGGCGGCCGCCTGCTCGGCCTCCCAGCGCTCGCGCTCCTCCTGGGCCTCGCGCAGGGCCGCCATCCTGAGCTCGCGCGCCTTCATGTCCTGCAGGTGTCGCGGCCAGTCGAGGTCGCGCATGTAGTCGGCCTGCCGCTCAAGGCGCTCGCTGCCCTCGCTCGTGGCGGCGATGGTGGCTAGGTTCTCGGCGACGTCCTTGGCCGCGTCGCGCACGGACGCCTCCGCCTTGGCCGACGTGGTCGACATGAGCCACCACTTGCCTGCGGCGGCGTACCTGTCGGCGAGCGTCTGGAACGGGGCCTGCCTCGCGAGGTCGGGCCACTCGTCGGCGTAGAGCGCGGCCAGCGAGCCGGCGCGCTCCTCCAGCACCTTGGCCTCCCAGGCGTCTATCTCGCGCTTGTAGGCCGCGTCGAGGTCGGTCAGCGGCGAGAGCACGTCCTTCGCGCCGTCCTTGAACGCCTTCACGGCGCCCTCGACCGCGCGGGTCATGCGCTTGCGGTCCGCCTCGATCTCGGCGATGCGCGCCCTGAGGGCCACCCTCTGCCGCTTGGCGTCGCGCCATGCGGCCGCGTCGGAGATCTCGAACGCGCCGAACTCGGCGGCGACCCCGGCGACCTCGTCGCGGCGCTCGGAGAGCCACTTGTCGGCGCCTGCCAGCGGCGCAGGCGAGTCGATTACCTGCGCGCTCGCCTCGATTACTTCCTTGTTGTCCATGATTCCTCCTAGAAAAGCGTCTCGCCGGGGGCGTAGTCGCACGGCCCCACGTAGACCTGTGTCTCGAACTCCATGCCGCGAGAGCGCGGCATCTTCCTCACGACCAGCTCGGTCACCGCCGCGTCGTCCGCGTAGGCGAGCCCGTTCAAGGCGTCGAGCACCTGCTTGGCGACGTTATCGGCGTCGGGCTTGACCGTGTACGGCTCGCGGACGATGCGCTTGGGCCTCTTCTTCGGCAGCGGGGCGAAGACGAGCACCTCGACCCTCGCCGGGCCGTCGAGCATCGGGTACGGGCCGCGGTACTCCTTGCGGAACTCCTCGGCGATGACGCGCTTGCGCTGCTCGTCGTCGCTCGCCTCGTAGAGCCAAGCCCCGCGCGGGCTGTTGCGGACACGCGGCCTGCCTTGGTGGGCGACGAGCGGGACCGAGAAGGTAACCTCGGGGCCCCTCGGCTCACACGGGGATTGCATCGGAGAGCACGCCTCCCCTCATCGACGCGGCGCGGTCGAGCATCCAGGAGCGCCACCCGCCGAGGCTCGTCGCGTCGAACTCGACCGTGAGCACTGCGTGGCCGTAGAGCTCGCCGAAGTCGAGCGTGAGGCGCGACCTCGGCACCTTGGGGCCGCGCCCGGCCAGCCCCGCCACGCCGGGCGGCACCGCCTGCCCGGTCGCGCGGCAGTACTCGGCGACCTCCTCGGGCGTCATCGAGCCGGACCCCCTCATGCGCAGACCTCCTGGAGCCACTCGTCGACGGCCGTGACCGTGACCTTCATCCCGCGCTTCTTGCCTGCCGGCATGAAGGCCTTGAGCCTGCCCGCGTGTATCTCGTCGTAGAGCGTCGTGAGCGGGATGCCGAGGTACCTCGACGTGTCGGCCACCGTGTAGGACATCTGGGGCCTCAGCCCCGCCGCCAGCGCGAAGCACAGGGCCGTGGACTCGTCAGCGCTCGTCATGGTCCCTCGCCCACCTCTCCAGCTCGCTGAGCCTGTGGAACAGCGCCGTCGCCGCGGCCGCGAGCACCACGACCGAGACGCGGAAGACGGCCTCGACCGCCTCGGGCGCCATGAGCGAGAACTCGTCTGCTACCATGTGTGTCGACCTCCTTAGGTCTAGCCCCTGCTCGTCTTGCCGGACCGAGGGGCTTTTTTGTTGCCTGTTGCCTGTTGACTGTCTTGCCTGCCGGGAGCCCTCCCCGAGCGGCGCGGGCACGGCCGCGGGCTGAAGCCCCCGCCGGCTGCCGTTGCGTCCCGAGCCGTGGCGCTGCGTGCTCTGTGAAGGGTCAAGGGGTGTTGCATGCTCGAAAGGAGAAAGCTTCGACCTGCGATGCAGGTCAGGGGCACACCCGCGCCGCGCGGGGAAGGCTCTCGGTCGGTTTGTGCCTAGCCTTGTGCCAAGGCTTGCTGAAAGCCTCCGCAGTACCGCTTGACGAAGTACTGCTGGCCCTTGCCCGTGACCTTGGGCGTGCGCGAGATCGTCACGTGGCCGTCCGAGTGCGTCACGGCCGTCTCCTTGATGCGGAAGAGCCCGAGGTCCATCGCGCGCTGAGTGGGCACGTTGCGGTTCTGCCCGACGTTGCCCAGGTAGCCGTCCTCGCGAAGCATCGCGAATAGCCGGTTCTGCCCGACATCCACCCCGTTCTGGCGCATCATCTTCGCGAGCTCGCCCACGAGGCACGTGCCGTCGCTCGCGGCAACCGCGTCGGCGAAGAGCGCCTTAGGCTCCAGCTCCGCGATGCGGCTCTTCTGGCGGTCGATGGTCTGCTGGGCGAGGAGCACCGCGCGGGCCATCGTCTGCTCCGGGGTCTCGTCGCGCGCGACCATGTAGCCGCCGTCGCGCCGCAGGGCCGGGAGCACCTCGTGGGTCACCCAGCGCTGGAAGGCCTTCGCCTCAGGCTTGCGCGAGCGCATGACGAGCTTGTAGAAGCCGGGCTCGGTTATGGTCGAGACCTCTTGATCTCCGCCAAGGGTGTGCATTAAGCGCACACCCTTCTCGTCGTCGTCGAGCTTACGAACAGCCGTGCGGTCGAGCGCGAGGGCGTCAGTGACCTCACGAGCGATGAAGCAGGGAACCCCTTCACGGTTAGCAAAAGCGTGAATCTGACCAAACTCCGGATTGTCGAAAAGACGAATGTCGTTCATTTAGAGCCTCCCTTCATGTTTGTCTACTTGACCTCTTCAGGTAAAAAAACATCTGCCACTTCGCAATGCAAGAAACATCTGCCACTTCGCAATGCAAGAAATCGCAAGCTGCCTTCGCTTGTTCGACAGTCATCTTCTCTTGCTTGCTCTCATAGTTGGCATACGTTTGACGAGCTACTCCCAGGTGTTCAGCAACTGCTTTCTGTGTGACACCGCGAAGTTCCCGCACTGATTTGAGCGTCTGCATCGCCCTCCTTTCGACGGTTACAAGGTTAGCTAAACAAACCTATCAATGTCAAGAAAATCTCACTAAAATGTTTGGTAAATCGAACATAGGAGGCCAAACCATGACCGTAGCTGGGAATATCAAGCGATTTCGCGAGGATATGGGTCTTACACAAGGAGACTTGGCCGATAAGCTAGGTGTTGCACGATCAACTGTCACTCAATGGGAAAACGGCTGGTCAAGCCCGCGTATGGGTATGGTGCAGAAGCTGGCCGGCGTATTTCGTGTAACAACTTCAGACATAGTTGCGGACAATGAGATCCCTACAGACTCAGACCCCGACTTCGACCGCCTCGCCCGCAACTACCGCGCCCTGGGACCGGAGGGCCGCGCCGCGCTGGTCGCCACGAGCGACGCGCTGGCCGAGATGCTCCCGCAAGCCCCCGAAAAAGTGTCTGGGGGGGGGTCCGTCCATGACTCCGCCCCGGAGGGGCGCTAGGCGGCCGATGAGGCTCCGGGAACGTCGCGCGAGCACCGTTCGAACGCTGTTCGAGCAAGAAACTAAGTAAGAAAGGAAGTAAGGAAAGGCGCGGCTCGTGTTCCACACGAGACGCGAGACGCGCCTTTGCGTCAACGCCACAAGTAAGGGGGGGTGTGCGCGATGTCCGGGAAGCGCAGGTCGTCGTGGGGCAGCAACGAGGACGCCGGGCGCGGCCGCCGCCGCATCCGCTACTGGGCCGACCTCCACGACGGCAGGGGGTACCGCCGCGTCTCCGAGACGGTGCGCGGCACGCGCAAGGACGCCGACGACGTGCTCGCGCGCAGGCGCGTGGAGCACTCGACGGACGCGCCGGCCCCGACCGTGCGGCAGGCATACGAGATGTGGTGGCTGCCGGACTTCGACGATCGGCTCGGGAAGGGCGAGGTGTCGGCGAACACGGAGCGCCTGTACAGGTCGATGTGGCGCTCGCGCATACTGCCGCGCTGGGCAGACGTGCAGGTGACCGACGTGAGGCCGATACAGGTGCAGGAATGGCTCCTCACGCTCGCGCCGTCGAGCGCGCAGAAGTCTTTGCTGCTGCTGTCGCAGCTGCTCGACATGTGCGTCCGGTACGAGGTCGCGCAATCGAACCCGTGCTCGGCGCGCTACCGCATGCCGAAGGCCCCGGCGCGCGAGAGGTCGAGGGACGTGTACACGCTAGAGGCCCTCACGTCCGTCCTCGCCGCCGTGAAAGGCACGCCAGCCTACTTGCCCGCGGTGCTGTGCGGCACGGCGTCGTGCAGGCTTGGGGAGGCGCTGGGGGCGAAGGCGAGCGACGTCGTGCGCGCGGAGTCGCACGGGCAGGTGCTCGCCGCCGTGCGCATCGAGCGTCAGGTGGACATGAGCGGCGAGGTGTCCGGGACGTTGAAGACGCGGCGGAGCGAGCGCTGGGTGGTGGTGCCCGAGCCCTGGAGCGCGGACGTGCTCGCCGTCGGCACCCTGTGGCTGTGCGACCTCGGCGACGGCACGCCGATGGGCCAGGCCGCCGCGAGGAGGGCATGGAAGCGCGCACTCGACGCGGCGGAGCTCGCTTACGTGCCGCTGCAGAACCTGCGCAACTCATGGCGGACGTTCATGCGCTGGGAGCTGAGGGTCCCGGAGGACATGTGCGAGAAGATGATGGGCCACGCGGGCAAAGGCGTCGGCGAGATCCACTACGACAGGCCCGAGCGAGACGTGTTCGTCGACGCGGCCGCCGAGGCTTACGCGCGCTACCGCGCGGAAAAGTCCTGAGCGTTTGGGACAAATAGGGACAATTTCTCGAGCTGCAACCGTTCTACCTGCGGTTTTGTTGAATTGCTTATACCCTTTGATTATATGCCATAGCCGATGGGACCCCGTATCGACCATAGGTTCCCCAAAGGCAAGAGGGCTGAAGTCGTCACAGGCCATGGCTACAATCAAAGTCAACGAACATCGAGAAATTTCGGAGCATTGGGTATGTCGAGCAAGCAAAGAAACGACGCATTTGACGGGCTTCGCGCCATCGCGATCACCGCCGTTGTCATATATCACGCCAATCAGGCATGGCTTCCCGGGGGCTTCTTTGGGGTAACGGTCTTCTTCGTTCTTAGCGGCTACCTCACTACGCTCTCGGTTGCCAAGCGCCTTTCGGGCAACGGGGGATTCTCCTACCCGAGATTCATCGCTGAGCGCGTGGGGAGGCTGCTCCCTTCCATGCTCCTTGTCGTGGCCTCGACGCTCGTGCTGTCGCTTGCTTTCGCGCCGGCGCTTCTTGGCAAGGCGAGAGCGGACGTCGTCCCGTCTCTAATGTTTTTCGACAACATCCACTACATCGTGAACAAGGTGAGTTATTTCGCGGCGGCGGGACTCCCTTCCCCGCTCACCCACTTCTGGTACCTCGGCCTGCTCATGCAGTTCACGGTAGTCTGGCCGCTCTTTGTGGCGGCGACATGGAAGGCCGGAGCATCGAGGAAATCGGTCTGCGTCGCAACTGCCGCCATGGCCGCGGCGTCAGTTGTCGCGATGGCGGCCCTCTATAACCCGGAAGGAGACACGGCGCGCGTCTATTACGCCCTCGACACCCGCGCGGCAGAGCTGCTCGTTGGGTCGCTCATGGCCATAGCGACGCTGGGGCATGGGCTGTCTAAGGCGGTCACGGTCATACCGGGGCTAAAGCACGGCGAGGGTGAGGCCGACCTGATACGCAAGACGGAACGCCTCGCGGGTCCTGCTGCCCTCGGCGGATTAATCCTCATGTTCTTCCTTGCAAACGGGCGCGACGCCTTCGCGTATCGCGGGGGCCTGCTTCTTGCCGCCGTGTGCACGGCGGCGCTGATCGGAATATGCTCCGAGCCGGGGCCCAGCGTCATGGCGAGGGCGCTTGGCGTGAAGCCCATGGCGGCGCTGGGGCGAAGGAGCCTTTCCATTTATATGTGGCACTACCCTCTCCTGCTCATCATGAACCCAGCCACACGGACCACTGCGCTGCCCTGGTGGGGCTGGGCCATCGAGTTCGCCGTAATACTTGCGGTATCAGAGGTTTCTTTCCGCTTTGTAGAGAGCTCTCAGGGAGAATACCTCGGGCTTTCCAAGAGAACGGCGTCGATTGTCGCCGCGGCGATCGCCTGCTCGGCGTTGCTTGTCGCTGTGCCGCTCGGCACATCCGTTGACTCGAGGCCGCAAGGAGACCAGATGACGGCAGAAGAGAAGAAAGCCGCCGCGGATGCGGCGGCAGCGGCGCGGGAAGCAGCAAGGAGCCAGACGTTCGACCTCTCCAAGACCTACTTCGCGGAAACCGACTTCGCTGCCGCAGTCGACCAGATCAACGCAACGAGCTTCTCGGTGGACGCCGAGACGGGAGCAACGGATGCCAAGGTGATACTCATCGGAGACTCCGTTCCCGACGATGCGAGCAACGAGTTCTACGAGATCTTCCCGAACGGGTACATGGACGCGAAGATCGGGCGCCAGCTCACGGCGGGCCCGAGCGCCTATAAAGCATGCCAGGACTCGGGCCGAGACGGAGATGTCGTCGTTTGGTCGCTGGCAGACAACGGCTGGGTGACCGAGAATCAAGTGAGAGCCCTCATCGAGTGCGTCGACCCTTCGAAAAAGGTCTACATAGTCACCTGTCGTTGCCCCGATCCCTGGCAAAACGCGAACAACGAGGCAATCCGTACGGCAGCCGAGGGCCACGACAACGTGAGCGTCATCGATTGGTTCGCGGAGAGCACCGGGCACGATGAATGGTTCTGGAACGACGGCGAGCACGTGCGCCCGGAAGGGGCGCAGGCTTACGTGATGATGCTGAGAAAAGCGATCACGGGACGGTAGGGATTGGCCGGCGATGCGGAAATCGACATCACCGGCCTTCTAGAGGAGCTGGAACTTCTTGCTGATCTGGTTAGTAAAAGAAAAAGGCCTTCGTATAACCGAAGGCCTTAAAAGTTTTGGTGGAGAATAGGGGGTTCGAACCCCTGACCTCGTGACTGCCAGTCACGCGCTC
>UQIF01000027.1 GCA_900540955.1 uncultured Olsenella sp. | reverse complement strand
TGGCGGCATAGCCGCGCGCTTTAATTAGTGCGTCCAAGATTTGGGGCGCAGTTCACGTACACGTGCGGCCGGCTTTTCGATATCGGCGCCGCGACGGCCTCGGCGCTGCGCCTCGGCCACGGCCTTTGCGGCGAGAGGGACAACGGCAACGGCTCGCTCATGCGTACCGTTGCGCTCGCGTTCACGGACGCGACCGACGACGAGGTCCGCGCCGTCTCGGCGATCACGCACGCGCACTCGACCTCGACCGAGGCCTGCGTGCGGATGGTGCACGCCGCCCGCGAGCTCGTCGCGGGCGCCACGCCGCGCGAGGTCGCGTCGGGTTGCGGCGTGAGTGTCGGCAAGTCCTGCAGCGAGATCCTCTCGGGCGGGTACGTCCTCTATACCTTCGAGGCGGCGCTTTGGTGCCTCGCGAACACTCACAGCTACGCGGATTGCGTGCTCGCCGCCGTCAACCTCGGCGACGATACCGACACGACGGCGGCCGTCGCCGGCGCGCTCGCCGGCATCGTCTACGGCGAGGACGGGATCCCGGCGGAGTGGCTGTCTTTGCTGCGCGGCAAGGACGTCATCGAGGAGTGCCTGTTTTAGGGGCGTTGCCTGAACGAGCCCGACAAAATGCGCGGGGCCGGGCGTGGTCGCTCGGCCCCGCATTCGCGCCGGACGCGCGGCCGCTACCAGTTAAGGAGCCCGGCCAGCAGCATGAAGGTACCGGCGACGCAGATGCCGAAGAGAATCTGGAAGAGACCGGTGGCGAAGCCGATGTAGAGGAAGCTCAGTGCGATGAGCGCGCCGAGGCCGATGACGGCGTAGGCAAAGAGCCGCAGGGTGAACAGCCCGAGCCGGAAAACGAGCTTCACGGCGAGGACGGAAAAGAAGACCAAAAACAGGACACCCATGTAAGCGCTCCTTTGAACGGCGAGAATTCGCCATAGCCCATGATATTTCGGCGAAGCGCGGGAGCGCTCGGCCGCGGGCTGAATCCGCGGGACCGACATTAATCAATCCTTCGCGATACTATGCCTGTTGACTAAAACGCACGGAGACGGTGTCTTCTTTCGATAAGGGGGGGTGCAAGGCGCGCGATGACGAAGAGGCCGATTGGCGTCAACCGGACATGTCCCGGCTTTTTGAGTTGGGCGCTCCGGCAACCGAGCCCAAAAAAGACATCTACCTGCAGTTCTTCTCTGGAACGCCGATGATTGAGTGCGCGCGCGACCTCGGCTTGCCGCTCGCCAACGTGCGGGCAGCATTGCTAGAGCTCCGCGACAAGAGGCTTGCGTTTGCCGAGGACGAGCTTCGCATGGCCTTCTTGGCAGCAAAGAGCAAGGCGGAGTTCTGCGGCGTCACCGGGCAGACCGAGGGCGTCTACGACCTGCTGCAGATTCGCTTCGGGGAGCAGGTTATGTCGACGTCGGCGACGTCGTCCGCCTATGCCGCGGTGTCCGACCAGACGCGCTGTAGGGCGGAGCGCCAGAAAGCGCGGGAGGGGCAAAGGGCTTTCCGGGTGCCGCTCGCCTCCGAGCGAAGGCAGGAGGATTCGCTGCCGGTGCAGTTGCGGCGGGCGGACCAGGCGAAGACAGACGAACAACGCGAACAGCGGCGCGCCGCAAGGCAGGCTGCCCGCGCCTCGCGCGAGGCGCGGGAGCCGATTGAGGGAAAACACAAGGCAAAGCCGGCGCCAAAGGTCGACGCTGCCTTGCCGCCCCGACCGATGAAGCCTGTCCGCTCGGCTCCATCGCTTCGCCCCGTGAAGGCCGTGTGGCCCGTTCAACCGGTCCACGCCGGCCCCGCTGCTCTGTCCATCGCAGGGGCCCGTTATCGCGACGACTCCGTGGCTAAGCTTGTTCTCGATGCGCTGGGGCAATTCTCCGAAGGGGAGTTGATCGAGCTCGACGTCTTCGTCAAGAGATTCAAATACCTATGCCGCAAGGCCTCTATCGCGCCGTCCCACCTGCCTTCTTCCGTCGAGCTTAGAAAGCAGCTAGACAAGGAAAAAAAGATCGTCTGGGCAGGCCCGAGCTCGTTTTGGGCTTACAACTGGCAGAAGTACGCCCCAGCGCTCTTGGCCGACCTCGAGCAAAACGCCAAGGCTGATTGCGAGTACTCTGCGAGGCGCTTCTTTGCAAAGGCGAGGTCCCTCATGGCAGAGTCGCACGTGGGCTCCGCAGAGCAGCTCTACGAAATCTATCGTCGCGCGTACCTTGGCGGGGAGGACGCGCCGAAGTTTGGCGACAACCTTTCCGTCGGATTCGGCAAGCTCGACCGCCGTGAACAGGTCAGGAGTTTCGTGGAGCCGCGCGCCGATATGGCGGTGGAGGAGCTTGCCCGCAGGTACGAGAGGGAGTTCGGCTTTCCGGCCAAGGCCGCGTCTACGTGGATTGAGCTGTTCGCGGGCGATATCCTTGCCGACAGGGCAAGGAGGAAGGCCTGGGCGAAGGCGAACGTCAGGGCCGAGGCCATGGCGAAAAAGAAGACTGAGGATGCTGCGGAGGCCAGGGCAAGGGCCAAAGCGCGCGCGAAAATCGAGACGGCGATGGAGGCTGAGGCCGGGGCGGCGGCTGCCCGCGAAGCTGCGCCCGCGCCTGCCCATGTTCGGTACCCGGCGGAGGAGCTCGAGTATCTCGAGCGGGCTCTGCGCGGCAAGTGCTGCGATGCCGGCATGATTCGCGACCGATTCGAGCTCAAGTTCCCCCAGGGCGACGGGAGGTTATCGGGCGAGGCCCTGAGGCTTGGTTACTTCGAGAGCCAAGGTCTCTTCTTTGGCCTTGAGGTGGTTCCGTCGGTTTACTTCGAGGAGCTGCTTTCCGGCACGCCGTGCTTCTCAGTTGGCGACGCGGGGTTCGAGGAGGCGGTGACGAGACACCCGGAGTTCAGGGCTGTGCTCAGGCGTCGCCTGCAGCGCTATCAGGAGCTTGTTTACGACTCGGGCGGCTTTGCCACCTCGAGCCATTTGTGCAAAGCCACGGGCGCCAACCTTGCGGACATCTCCTCGTATGGGCGCGCCGCCGTCGAGGCAGCGAGTTCCGGCGAGCCGTTCACGGTGGCGAGCCTGCACGCCAACCCGGGGTTCTCGCATCCTTTGGCTGAGCTCCAGATGCCGATGCCTTTCTACGAGAGCCTGATCGCGCTCGAGGGGCGCGCGAAGGTCTGCAAATTCTCCGGAACCAAGGTGTTTTTGGTCGGGGAGGGCCGGGGCATCACGGCGGCAGATTTCCTGCGGCATGTGGTTTCTGTCCATGAGGGCCTGGACAAAGCGGGGCTCGCCTTATTGCTGGAAAAGGAATACGGCATCGAATGCCCGCTCGCGCCGCTTTCCGCCGTTGCCCGCAACGCGGATCTTTACTACGACGACACCAGCGATGGTTACTACACGTCAAAGGAAAAGTGGGCTTAACGGGCTGGTGCGTAAACTACCTCGCTAAAGGTCGATTGTCGCTCTCGAGTTCCTACGTATTGCCGTGCGCGGCTCTGTGTGTAGCCCGAAAGGCAAAAGTGCGTCCCGTCTGGCCCGCACCCGTGCATCGAACTCGCTTCCGGGCTACGTTCACGATGAGTGTTGCGCCGAACCCGCCTCTGGGCTACGTGTTTTTGGCGATCGAGGGGCAGATTTTGTCACGTAGGCGGCGTTTTGGCCATAACGACTTCGTCGGCGGCCTCAAACACGTAGCCCGGAGCGCACTTCGGCGCAGGACCGGATGTCTGCGTGGCCCAGAGCGCGGTTCGGCGTTGTTGGATGACTTTGCACTTCCCTGGGTTCGGGACTGCTTGTGCAGCGTGCGTATGCGTGTTGCCGACGATTGGCGGAGACAGTACAATCATTAAACTGAACAATGTTCAGCAAGGAGGTTTCCTTGAAGGTTAAACGCAACACGCTTCTGCTCATCGCCTGCTTCGTATGGTGTGCCGCGGGCTTAAATATTCTTCGCATCGGCGTCCTCGCGTACCCGGGCTACCTGGGGTTCATGAATTTCGCTTTGTCGCTTATCGTATTCGCCGTGTTCCAGCTCTTCATCTTCGGCAGGCTGGTCAAGAAGCACTCGACCCGAATCGCCGGCTACGAGGAGGAGCGACATTTTTTCTTAAGTTCTTCGATGTGAAATCCTTCGCCGTCATGGCGTTCATGATGATCGGCGGCATCGCCCTGCGCTCGAGCGGCGTCGTGCCTGAGTGCTTCATCGCGGTGTTCTACACCGGCCTCGGCGCCTCGCTGCTTCTTGCGGGTGTTCTCTTTGGCGTCAACTTCGGTAAGGCGATGTCCGCTGAGGGGGCGTAGGCAACGGGCACAACTAATTCGCCGTCGGAGTGCTAGACTGTTCCACGTAAAAAAAGGGGGCTGGCGCACGCCGGCTGAGATCGGGCCCAGAATCGCGGCCCTGACCTTCGAACCTGATCCGGGTAATGCCGGCGTAGGAACCAGAACCTGGCTCGTTTTTGGGCGCCTACGGAAATAACGTGGGCGCTTTTTGCGCCCGGAAGGGAGTCGGATTGAACTGTTCGATCGCAATCCAGTACCTGCCCATGGACGCGGGCTCCGATGAGGAGACCTGCGCCGCCGTCGACGCGGTGATCGACTACATCGACTCGACGGGCATCGACTATTTCGTCGGCCCGTTCGAGACCGCCATCGAGGGCGACTACGAGACCTGCATGGAGATTCTCAAGAACTGCCAGCTCGTGGGCGCAAAGGCGGGCTGCAAGCACGTCATGACCTACGCGAAGATCAACTTCCGCCCCGACGGCGACGTCATGAGCACCGACCACAAGATCGGCAAGTACCACCCGAACGACCCCGAGTTCGCGCACGCCGACGAGGCCGTGGCCTAGCCGTGGAGCGCCGCACCCCCGCATTCCTCAGCAAGAAGGTCGTGGCCCCCGTCTGCGCGGTGGTTGCGCTTCTGGCCGTGTGGCAGGGCGCGTGCTCGCTGGGGCTCGTCCCGAACTTCATGCTCCCCAGCCCGGTCCAGGTCGTCTCCGCCCTCGTGGCGGACTTCCCGCTGCTGCTCTCGCACATGTGGACGACGCTCTCCGAGGCCGCGCTCGGCCTCGTCATCGGCGTCGCGGTCGGCTTCGTCTTTGCCGTCCTCATGGACAAGTTCGAGACGTTCTACCTGGCCTTCGACCCGCTGCTCACGGTGAGCCAGACCGTCCCCACGGTGGCCATCGCGCCGCTTCTGGTGCTGTGGTTCGGCTACGGCCTCATGCCTAAGGTGCTCCTCGTCGTCCTCACCACGTTCTTCCCGGTCACGGTTGCCTTGGCCTCGGGATTCCGGTCCGTTGACCCCGACCAGGTGGACCTTCTTCGCACCATGAACGCGACCGAGTGGCAGATCTTCCGCTACGCGAAGCTGCCCGCCGCCATGGAGCAGTTCTTCAGCGGCCTGCGCATCAGCGCGACCTACGCCATCGTGGGCGCCGTCATCTCCGAGTGGCTCGGCGGCTTCACCGGCCTCGGCGTGTACATGACGCGCGTCCGAAAGAGCTTCGCCTACGACCGCATGTTCGCGGTCATCATCATCACCTCCGCGCTCTCGCTCGCCCTCATGAAGGGCGTGGACGTCCTCGAGCGCATCTGCATGCCTTGGAAAAAGACAGAAGGGAACGACTAACATGCTTAAGAACAACCTCTCCCGCCGCGCCTTCGTCGGCAGCTCGCTCGCCGGCGCCGCAACCCTCGTGCTCGCCGGCTGCGGCGGCTCGAACGGCTCCGACGCCAATTCCGGCTCGGACGACTCCAAGCCCGCTTCCGGCGAGAAGACCAAGCTGACGTTCTGCCTCGACTACACGCCCAACACCAACCACACGGGCATCTACGTGGCCAAGAACCAGGGCTTCTTTGAGGAAGAGGGCCTCGACGTCGAGATCGTCCAGCCTGCCGACGGCACCGCAGAGGCCGCCATCGCCTCCGGCCAGGCCCAGTTCGGCGTCAGCTACCAGGACTACATCGCCGCCTGCTATGACGAGGGCAACACCGGCCTCACCGCCGTCGCCGCCATCATCCAGCACAACACCTCCGGCATCATGAGCCGCCAGGAGGACGGCATTACCCGCGCCAAGGAGATGGAGGGCCACGTCTACACCACGTGGGAGATGGCCGTCGAGCAGGCCACCATCAAGCAGATCATGGAGTCCGATGGCGGCGACTTCTCCAAGCTCAAGATGGTGCCCTACACCGTCGACGACGAGATCGCCGGTCTCAAGGCCAACATGTTCGACTGCGTGTGGGTCTACGAGGGCTGGGCTTGCCAGAACGCCAAGGTCCAGGACTACCCCGTCAACTACTTCAGCTTCAAGGACATGGACGACGTGTTCGACTTCTACACGCCGGTCATCGCCGCGAACATCGAGTACGCCCAGGCCAACCCCGAGGTGGCCAAGGCCTTCCTGCGCGCCGTAAAGAAGGGCTATGAGTTCGCCGTCCAGAAGCCCGAGGACGCCGCGAAGATCCTTCTCGAGGAGGTCCCCGAGCTCGACGCCGACCTCGTGAACGCCTCCGCCAGCTTCCTTGCCGGCGAGTACACCGCCGAGGCCGAGAGCTGGGGCGTCATCGACAAGGACCGCTGGGCCAAGTACTTCCAGTGGCTGAACGACAACGACCTCGTGACCAACAAGCTCGACGTCAACGCCGGCTTCGACACCTCTTACCTGGCGTAAGCACGGTGGGGGAGAAGCACAAGGACAACGAGGCCGTCGGCGGCGGGGCGGGCTGCTCCGCCGCCGGGGGCGCTGCGGGTACCGGTGCGGCCCCGGCGCTCGAGGCGCGCGGCCTCACGCTTGCCTGGGACGGTGTGCACGACGTCGTCCGCGGCGTTGACCTGCACGTGATGGCGGGCGAGACCGTCTGCATCGTGGGCAAGTCGGGCTGCGGAAAGACGACGATCCTCCACGCGCTCTCGGGCCTCACGGCCCCGCGCGAGGGCATCGTGCTCCTGCACGGGGAGGACCTGGGCGCCCGCCCGGGCCGCGTGAGCTATATGCTGCAGAAGGACCTGCTGCTGCCGAGCCGCACCATCCTCGACAACGCGATCCTGCCGCTCGTGGTCGCCGGGCAAAAGAAAGCGGTCGCCCGCGAGCGGGCGCTTCCGCTCTTCGAGCGCTTCGGGCTCTCGGGCTGCGAGAACAAGTGGCCGGGCGAGCTGTCGGGCGGCATGCGCCAGCGCGCCGCATTCCTGCGTACCTACCTCATGGGCAACGACGTCGCCCTTCTCGATGAGCCCTTCTCGGCGCTTGACGCCCTGACGCGCGCCGACATCCGCGCGTGGTACTGCCGGATGGCGGCCGAGCTCGGAATCGCGTCTGTGGTGATCACCCACGACGTCGACGAGGCCGTGGGCATGGCGAGCCGCGTCTACGTGCTCGAGGGCGACCCGCGCGGCGGCGTGCCGAGCACCATCGCCGGCGAGATCCGCGTTGAGCGGCCCGCGGCGGTGGAGGACGGCGCTGGGGCAGCCCGCTTCGACCTCACTGATGAATTCCTGCGCGCCAAGCGCGAGGTCATGGCGCTTTTGGGGTAGCGGGTCTCGTCGGTCCGCCCGTCATCCCAGCCTGTCCGATTTGGCGAGAAGGACACTCGCGCCTCAGGCAGGCCGGACTGGTGGGGCAAACCTTGATCTCAACGTAATAGCCCGGGCCCGCACGACGCGGACCCGGGCTTCTTTGTGCCTATGGGCGATTGGCCTGCGTAGCCTACGCGCGCTCGAGGAAGGAGCGGTAGCCGCGGTAGGCCTCGTAGATGTCGGCCTTGCTCGTGGTCTCCCACGGCGAGTGCATCGAGAGCACGGGCACGCCGCAGTCGATGACGCTCATGCCGTACTCGGCCAGGATGTAGGCGATGGTGCCGCCGCCGCCCAAATCGACGCGGCCGAGCTCGGCGGTCTGCCAGTTGACGCCGCCCTCGTCCATCACGCGACGGATCTTCGCCACGTACTCGGCGTCGGCGTCGTTGGAGCCGTGCTTGCCGCGCGCGCCGGTGAACTTGTTGAAGGTGAGGCCACGGCCGAGGTAGCTCGAGTTCTTGGCCTCGAAGGCGGACGCGAAGGTGGGATCGAAGCCGGCCGAGACGTCGCTCGACAGCATCTGGGAGTTGGTAAGGCAGCGACGCAGCGCGAGGTCGCCCTGCTTGCCGGCCAGCGCCAACACCTCGGCCATGGAGTTCTCAAAGAAACGGCTCGTCATGCCGGTGGCGCCCACCGAGCCGACCTCCTCCTTGTCGACGAGCAGGCACACGGAGGTGCGGCGCACGTCCTTCTCGTCGAGCTGGGCGACGAGGCTGGTGTAAGCGCAGGAGCGGTCGTCCTGGCCGTAGCCGAGGATCATGGAACGATCGAAGCCCAGGTCGCGGGCGGGGCCGGCGGGCACGACCTCGAGCTCGGCGGAAAGAAGGTCCTCCTCCTCGATGTCGAGGGTCTCCTTGAGGATGGCGAGCACGCCCTTCTTTACGAGGTCCTTGTCGTCGGCCTTCTTTGCGTCGTCGCCCTCGATCACGACGGGACGGCCGCCGCAGAGCACGTCGAGCATCTCGCCGTCGATGACCTTGCTGGCCTCCTTGGTCAGCTGCTCCTGCGACAGGTGGATCAGCAGGTCGGTGACGCAGAAGACGGGGTCGCCCTCGTCCTCGCCCACGCAGACGTTGACGATGGAGCCGTCCTTCTTTGCCACGACGCCGTGGATGGCCAGCGGGATGGTGACCCACTGGTACTTCTTGATGCCGCCGTAGTAGTGGGTGTCGAGCGTGAGGAGGTCGTTCTTCTCCTCGAGGGGGTTCTGCTTGAGGTCCATGCGCGGCGAGTCGATGTGGGCGCCCAGGATGTTGACGCCGGCTTCCAGGTCGTCGGTGCCGAGGTTGACGAGCATGAGGGACTTGCCGCGGTTGACGACGTAGACCTTGTCGCCGGCCTTGAGTTGCTTGCCCGCGGCGACGGCCTCGCCGAGCTCGACGTAGCCGCCCTCGCGCGCCATCTCGACGGCGGCGTCGCAGCACTCGCGCTCGGTCTTGTTGTCGGAGATGTAGGCCTTGTAGCCCTCGCAGAGATAGTGCAGCTCGTCGAGCTGCTCAGCGGTGTAGGACTTCCAGGCGTTCTTTCGCTCCATGGGGTTCCTTTCGACGGGTGATTGATTCACCCATTGATTCTAGCGCGCCGCGCGGCGGCTGGGGTGCCCCGTGGCAAGAAAAGCGCCCGGCGACAAGAAAGCCGTCGGGCGCAGTTGCCGGTGCCGGGTCGTTGGGGGGCGCTGCGGGGCATTGACCTACTTGGCCGTGGCCGAGTCGGCCCCGGCGCCCGCGGCACCGTCCGCGGTCGTGCCGGCGCCCGTGCTCGAGGAGGTGTTTCCGCCCGTCGCGGCGCCGCCTCCCTCAGATGAGCTCGTGTTGCCGGCGCCGGAGGAAGTTCCGCCCGCGGCGGTCCCGCTTCCCGCGCCGCCCGAGGCGCCGGTGCCCTGGCCTGCGGAGTCGCCCTCGCCTGCGGCGCCCTGGGCGCTGTCGGCCTTCTGTTGCCCGGAGCCCTCGGACGCCGAGGACGCGGAGCCAGACGCGTCATCCTTCTTCGCGTCCTTTTTCGTTGTGTCCTTCTTCGCGTCTGTGCGCTCGTCCCCCTTGCCCTCGCTCTCGGCGACCGTCGTCTGCGCCTGGCCGTCCGCCTGGGGCTGCTCTTGAGCTGCGGGCGCCGAGGGCCTGGTGCCGATGCCCTTGCCCTTTGTGACGAAGCCTACTGCCAGCGCAAAGACAAGCACCGCCGCGATGGAGACGACGGCCGCGACGGCGGTGGCGCGCCTGCGCTGGCTCCTGTGCTCGGCGGCCCGGGCGGCGGCGCGGACCTCCACGGGCGCGATGGGCGTGCCGGACTCCGCGACCTCCTCGACGGCTCCGAGGCCTGCAGCCGGGCGGCGGAAGATCGTGCGGGTGGTGTCGGCCGCGGCCGCGACGGTCGCGTCGGCGTCACGGGGTGCGTCGGCGTCGCCGCCGGTGGGGCCCACCTGGCGGAGCTTGTCGGCAGACGCGGAGAGGAGCGAGCGGTACACCTGCGAGGCCGCCGCCGACGCGAAGCCGCCGATCAGGGTGCCGATGATGGATCCGGCGATGCCGATCTGGGAGGCGAGGGCGAAGGACGTCGCCGCCGCGAGCCCAGAAGCGATCACCGTCGAGAAACTGAAATCTTCAAAGAGGCCCTTCTTGCCATCGGGCGAGTCGACCGAGTCGTTGCGACCTTGCACGTGGACACTCCAAACCGCTTGCCGTGATTGACTAAACGCTTACCGAATTTTTGATACCCGCGAACGCGTTTCTCCACGCTCCGTTCACGAATTCTTACGATTACTGGATAAAACCTACCATTCGCGGAGTTCTTCCGACCGCTGACGGGGTACTATGTGTGTTGTTCCGTTTTCTGCTTGTTCTTCAACTGGGAGGTCAAAGAAACATGCTCGTTAACGCAACCGCAATGCTTCAGTCCGCAGAGAAGGGCCACTACGGCATTGGTGCTTTCAACACCAACAACCTTGAGTGGGCCTCTTCCATCCTTGACGCCGGCGAGGAGCTCCAGTCCCCGCTGATCATCCAGTGCACCGGCGGCGCCGCCAAGTGGCAGACCAGCTTCAAGATCGTCGCCGACATGGTCAAGCAGCTCCTTGAGGACAAGAACATCACCGTACCCGTCGCCCTGCACCTCGATCACGGCTCCTACGACCAGGCCCTCGCCTGCATCGAGGCCGGCTTCACCTCCGTTATGTACGACGGTTCCCACGAGGCCGACTTCGAGACCAACCTCAAGCGCACCGCCGAGATCGTCAAGCTTGCCCACTCCAAGGGCATCTCGGTCGAGGCTGAGGTCGGCGGCATCGGCGGCGTCGAGGACGGCGTTGCCTCCAGCGGCGAGCTCGCCGATCCCGAGCAGTGCAAGGCTATCGCCGACCTGGGCGTCGACTTCCTCGCCTGCGGCATCGGCAACATCCACGGCCTGTACCCGGCCGACTGGGCTGGCCTCTCCTTCGACCGTCTGGGCGAGATCAAGGCCCTGACCGGCGACCTGCCCCTCGTCCTCCACGGCGGCACCGGCATCCCCGTTGACCAGGTCCAGAAGGCCATCTCCCTCGGCATCTCCAAGATCAACGTCAACACTGACCTCCAGGTCGTCTTCGCCAAGGCCACCCGCGAGTACATCGAGGCCGGCCTTGACCAGCAGGGCAAGGGCTACGACCCGCGTAAGCTCCTCAAGCCCGGTCGCGAGGCCATCGTCACCCGCACCAAGGAGCTCATCCGCGAGTTCGGCTCCGACGGCAAGGGCTGGAACTAAGCCTTACCGAGCATAGCGCAGCAGCCACGGCGCCCGGTCCGCACCTTCGCGGGCCGGGCGCCTCTGCGTTTGGCAAGAAGTGCGCGTCTGCGGTTGCCGCGCGGCCTCGCATGCGCGCGCTCAGAAACAGCGAGTTGCAGCTTTGCCGTGGCCGCAGGTGCTAAGAAACCCTCGGTTCCAGCCCCGGGGGTTCTCGATTTGCTAAGAATTCCCAGGTTCCAGTCCTCCGCACGGAACTAGAACCTGGGAATTCTTAGCATCTAGGGAATGGCGACGGCTGGGACTGGCGGTTTCTGAGCATGCTTGACGTCCGTGCGGAGGTATTCGTTCGCATGGTTTACCATTCGGGTTCGTACGAGTCCGCGGCCTGCGGCAAAGGAGATCGCCATGGAAAGCGGTATGGTCCACATTTACTTCGGTGACGGCAAAGGCAAGACCTCGGCTGCCGTCGGCCTTGCGGCCCGGGCGGCGGGCGCCGGTCTATCCGTGCTCTTCGCGCAGTTCCTCAAGACCGGCGACTCGGCGGAGCTCGCGGCGCTGGAGCGCATGGGCGGCGTTGACGTTGCACTGCCGGCGCGCTCATTCGGCTTCGTCTGGACCCTCTCCGATGCCCAAAGGGACCAGATGCGCGAGGCCTACGCCGCTTTTTGGCGCGAGCTGGCAAAACAGGCCGAGGGCTACGACGTCTTTGTGGCGGACGAGCTTCTCGACGCGATCAACCTCGGCCTCGTCGACCTGGCGGGGGCCGTGGCCTGGCTGCGTGGAAGGCCGGCCGGTTTGGAGGTCGTCCTCACCGGTCGCGATCCCGCCCCCGAGCTCGTGGAGCTTGCCGACTACGTGTCCGAGGTGCGCAAGGTAAAGCACCCGTTCGATAGGGGAGTCGCCGCCCGACGCGGTATCGAGTACTGAGGGCTTGCTGTCGCTGCTTGCTGCCCGCGCGTTAAAAACGAGCGACGTCCAGGGGCCGCGGCGTCCCGCCTGCTAAGAAAAGTCGACGTCTGGGCATGCGACGCCCTTCTTGCTAAGAAAGCCTCACGTCTGGGCGTCGGCGTCGGCCCAGACGTGAGGCTTTCTTAGCAAATGAGCACTTGGCGGCCCAGACGTCAGCGATTCTTAGCGGGAGGGTTTTCCGTTCGCCCAGACGTCGCCGTTATTTAGCAAGAAGCCCTGCCGCGGCCCAGACGTTGGGTTTTCTTAGCAAGAAGCGCTACAACCTGCGCCCCTACGCCTCCGGCACGCCGTTGTAGTTGAGCGAGAACTCGACGTTGCCGCGCACGAACGCCTCGGCGAGCTCGGGGTACCCGGCGAGCGCCTCCTCAAAGAGGTCGGCGAAGCTCTCGTGGCGGACGCGCCCGTCGGCCGGATCCGCCCACGCGCGCCTATCGAGGTTTGCCGCCGCGCACTCGCAGCTCCTTACCACGCGGTGGGCCATGGCCTGCGCGAAGGAGTGCGGCTTCACGACCCGCTCGAGCGCGCCCGCGGCCCGCGCCACGGGGCTGTCCGCCGGGTCGAGCATGCGGTACTCGAACTCGTAGTCGGCCACGCACGCGCCGTACTCCTCGGCCCCCATGGTGAGCCCGTACACCGAGAACGCCACCTGCGAGAAGAGCGCGCCCGCGACGCGGCAGGTCCGCTGGGTGCGCATGAGGTTCATGTGCGCCGGCCGCTCGAGCACGGTCGCGCGGCGTTTCTCCCACAGAATCCAGGAGTCGATGTCGCTTTCGATGACGGCGTGGAGGTCCTCCTGCGCGCCGGCGAGCGCGGGCGACGCCGCGGCGAGCGCCTCCTGCTGCGCGAACACGAACGGGTGCGCCACGGAGTCGAGCCGGTAGTGGGCAAGGAGCCCCAGAACGAACGCCCGCCCGATGCGCTCGTCGGCCACCGGCAGGTGCTGCACGCCGTCGCGGAAGGCCATGAGGGCCTGCCCGCAGCGCTCGTCGTGCATATTGTGCGCGAGCATGTGGTCTGCCGCTGCCGCGCCCGGCAGCGTCGAGAAGCGGGCAAAAAGCGGGTCCGGGCCTTGGTTTCCGAGCAGGAAGGCGAGCAGCTCCTCCTCGCCGTCGACCATGCCCTCGGGCAGCATCGCGGAGGCGTCCTCGCCGAAAATGTGGTGGCAGATGATAGCGGGCATCCGAGTCCTCCCATCGGTTTTACTCCCTGCATTGTACCCACGCTACGTCCCTTCTCGCCGGGTACGGACTATGAGCTACCGTTCGTCCGTTTTTGGTTTATTGACGGAATGTAAACGCGGTATAAGCGGTTCAGGGAAGCCGCGCCACAACCGCGCGGCGTTATCAGAAGGGAAACGAAATGAGCAACGTCACGCGCAGGGATTTCCTTAGCATCAGCGGCATCGCGGCCGCCGGCCTCGGCCTCGCCGGCTGCAGCGGCGGCGGGGACACCAAGTCCCCCGACGCCGCCCCCGACGCCGCCACCGAGGACAAGGTCGGCGCGCCCGAGGACCTCGTGAAGGCCGCCAAGGAAGAGGGCACGCTCGTCGTCTACGGCTCCTGCGAGGAGGACTACCTCGCCGCCGCCTGCAACCACTTCCAGAAGCTCTATGGCATCGAGGTCCAGTACCAGCGCCTCTCCACCGGCGAGGTCCAGGCAAAGATCGAGGAGGAGAACGGCAACCCGTCCGGCGACGTCTGGTTCGGCGGCACCACCGACCCTTACAACGTCGCGACCGCCGAGGGCCTGCTCGAGCCCTACAAGGCCAACAACGCCTCCCACATCCTCAAGCCCAAGTACATGGACGCCGACGGCAACTGGTACGGCATCTACACCGGCCTGCTCGGCATCATGTACAACAAGGACGAGCTCGAGCGCAAGGGCATCGACGCCCCGAAGGACTTCAAGGACCTTCTTGACGAGAAGTACAAGGGCCTGATCTGGTCGTCCAACTACAACACCGCCGGCACGGCCAAGCTGATCATCAACACCGCTATCCAGAAGTACGGCCACGACGAGGGCATCCAGTTCCTCGTCGACCTCGACAAGAACATCGCCGTCTACACCAAGTCCGGCTCCGGCCCGTCCAAGAACATCGGTACCGGTGAGTGCACCATCGGCCTCGGCTTCCTGCACGACGGCATCTACCAGATCGTCGACAACGGCTACGAGAACATCGGCCTGCAGATCCCCGAGTCCGGCACCTCCTGCGAGGTCGGCGCCACCGCCATCTTCAAGGGCTGCAAGCACGAGAACGCCGCTAAGCTCTGGATTGAGTACGCGCTGTCCCCCGAGTGCGTCGGCCTGGCCGCCCAGAACGGCTCCTACCAGTTCCTCGTCATCGACAACGCTGAGCAGCCGCAGGTCGCCAAGGACTACGGCCTCGACCCGGACAACGTCATGGACTACGACTTCGAGGACGCCAAGGAGAACACAAAGAAGTACGTTGAGGAGGTCATGAACGCCCTCGGCGGCGGTGACGACCGCTTCAAGACCGAGTAGCGCCCAACGAGCGTAACTCGAGTTTTAGCAGCTAGTCTCGACGCCGAGAAGGGCACAAGCTCTTCTCGGCGTCGGTACTGAGAAAGGGGGGAGCGCATGGCTAAGGACCAAGGAGCGGCGCTCGACAGAAAGAAATTGATGGGCGACCCCATCATGGTCACAACGATCGTGGTGCTTATCGCCTTCCTGACGTTGTTTATCCTCTATCCGTTGGCGATCCTGCTCGTGGACTCCTTCATCACGGAGTCCGGCCCGTCGCTGGATGTCTTCTCGCGCGTGCTCGCGATGCCGTCCTTCACCAAGGCTATCACGAACACCCTCGCGGTCGGCTTCCTCGTCTCCATCGTGAGCGCGCTGGTGGGCCTTCTGTTCGCCTACGTCGAGGTCTACGTCCAGCTCAAGACCAAGTTCATGGGCGGCCTGTTCCAGGTCGTCTCCATGCTCCCCGTGGTCTCGCCGCCGTTCGTGCTCTCGCTCTCCATCATCATGCTCTTCGGCAAGTCGGGCCTGATCACCCGCTACCTGCTGGGCATCTACGACAACTCGGTCTACGGCTTCTGGGGCATCTTCGTCGTCCAGACGCTGACCTTCTTCCCCGTGTGCTACATGATGCTCAAGGGCCTGCTCAAGAACATCGACCCGTCGCTCGAGGAGGCCGCGCGCGACATGGGCGCCTCCCGCTGGAAGGTCTTCACCTCGGTCACGCTGCCGCTGATCATGCCGGGCCTCGGCAACGCCTTCCTCGTCACCTTCATCGAGTCCATCGCCGACTTCGCCAACCCGATGATCATCGGCGGCTCCTACGACACGCTTGCCACCACGATTTACCTGCAGATCACCGGTGCCTACGACAAGCAGGGCGCCGCGGCGATGGCCGTCGTGCTGCTGTGCATCACGCTGCTCATGTTCGTCGTCCAGAAGTACGTGCTCGAGGCCAAGTCCACGGCGACGCTCTCGGGCAAGGCGAGCCGCCAACGCATGCTCATCACCGACGCGTCCGTGCGCCTGCCGCTGGCCACCTTCTGCTCCGTGCTCGCTGTCTTCGTCGTGGTCATGTACCTCTGCGTGCCGTTCGGCGCCCTCTTCAAGACCTGGGGCTACGACTTCTCGCTGACGACCAAGTGGTTCCAGCAGGTCTTCACCAAGTACCACGGCTTCCAGGCCTTCCGCGACTCGTTCCTGCTGTCGCTTGTCGCCGCGCCTATCACGGCGATTCTCTCGATGATCATCTCGTACCTCGTGGTAAAGAGGAACTTCAAGTCCAAGGGCTTCATCGAGGCGGTCTCGATGCTCGCCATGGCCGTCCCCGGCACCGTCCTGGGCGTCGGCTATATCCGCGGCTTCTCGGGCGGCCTGTTCCACACGGGCATCCTGCAGGGGCTCTACGGCTCGGCGGCGGTCCTCATCATCGTCTTCATCGTGCGCTCGCTGCCCACCGGCACGCGCTCGGGCATCTCGGCCTTGCGCCAGATCGACAAGTCCATCGAGGAGTCGGCCTACGACATGGGCGCCGACAGCTTCACCGTTTTCCGCACGGTCACCCTGCCGCTCATCAAGGACTCGTTCTTCTCGGGCCTCGTCACCGCGTTCGTGCGCTCCATCACCGCCATCTCCGCGATCATCCTGCTCGTGACGCCGCAGTTCCTGCTGATCACGGTGCAGATCAACGAGTTCGCCGAGAAGGGCAACTACGGCATCGCGTGCGCGTTCGCCACGATCCTCATCGCCATCACGTACGGCTCGGTTCTCCTCATGAACCTTGCCATCAAGCACTTCGGTACCAGCAAGAAGCTCCAGTCTGAGGAGGACTAGCCATGGCAAAAGAGAAGAAGGGCGTGCGCCTCGAGCACGTGTCCAAGATCTACCAGGACCCCAAGACCGGCAAGGATTTCTACGCCGTCCATGACGCCAACATCGAGATCGCTCCGGGCGAGTTCGTGACGCTGCTGGGCCCCTCCGGCTGCGGCAAGACCACGATCCTGCGCATGATCGCCGGTTTCGAGAGCCCCAACGAGGGCGAGATCTACCTCGGCGGCGAGGCCATCAACGAGCTCACGCCCAACAAGCGCGACACCGCGATGGTCTTCCAGAGCTACGCCCTGCTGCCGCACTACAACATCTTCGACAACGTCGCCTACGGCCTCAAGCTGCGCAAGCTCCCCAAGGAGCAGATCGCCGAGAAGGTCCACGGCATCCTGGGCATGGTCGGCCTCGAGGGCATGGAAGACCGCATGACCAACCAGCTCTCCGGCGGCCAGCAGCAGCGTGTGGCGCTCGCCCGCGCGCTCGTGCTCGAGCCCGGCGTGCTGCTCTTCGACGAGCCGCTGTCCAACCTCGACGCGAAGCTGCGCGTCGACATGCGCAACGAGATCCGCCGCATCCAGCAGCAGGCCGGCATCACCGCCATCTACGTCACGCACGACCAGTCCGAGGCCATGGCGCTGTCCGACAACATCATCATCATGAAGAAGGGCCTGATCGACCAGGTCGGCGACCCCCACACCGTCTACTACCACCCGGTCGACGAGTTCGTGGCCGACTTCATCGGCGAGTCCAACTTCCTGCGCGGCTCCCTCGCGCAGAAGGACGGCGAGTCGGGCGTGGCCGCCATCGAGGGCCACGAGGTCGAGGTCAGCAACATCGGCCACCTCGCCGTCGGCGACGACTGCGTGCTCGTGCTGCGTCCCGAGGCGGCCACGCTCGCCGACGAGGGCGTGCTGCCGTGCCGCGTCACGCTCTCGCGCTTTATGGGCAACTACCAGAACTACCAGGTCATGGTCGGCAACACGCTCGTGAAGATCACCGACTTCAACCCCAAGAACCACAAGATCTACGAGGTCGGCGACGAGGCGTTCGTCAAGTTCGGCCCCGAGGACGTCCACGTGCTGTAGGGGTTCGTCGCGCGCTTGCGTTGACGTGAAGGCGCCCGCCGTTTCGTGCTCTGCACGTGCGGCGGGCGCCTTTTTTGGTGGGGAGAAGGGCGGCTGGCAAATCGATAGCGAGAGAAGCATCAAGTCAAAATGACCCTTTTGGTGTCCGATTGTGGGGACATCCACCATGAGTTCTTCGAAGTAAAGTTCTTATACGATTTTGTGGTAGTGCTGGTTTCCCGTCGTATGGAAAGAAGGGCGTGGGAATCGGTCGCGGCGCATTCAGCAGGTGATTTCTTTCATGACACATGGAAGGGGAGGCATGGAGTTTATTCTGGATGTCGCTGCTTGGGTCCTCGCTTTTCTTGTTGTGGACCTAGGCAAATTAGCTTTCAAACGGCTAAGGAAGAAACCGCGGCACCTTAAGGATTAGGGCGGGCACCCTTTCCTGACAAACGGGCTTCTTTTTAAATGGGGATGACCGTTATCCCACGATGGGGGGATTGCATGGTCGAAGGCGAATACCCGCATAAGGCCATGATCATTTACTACCTTAAGAACGCCCCGTCTTCTTTTGTGAGCATGTCCGTTGAGCCTCTCATTGATATTGTTAGTGGTAAGCCCATAAAAGGGGTAGTCCGAGGCGGAAGCAGTGACGGCGCTTATTCGCGACCGAACGTGCTTGCGTACTACGTCGAGCACTACAACGTTGGACTTCCCGAGTATTTTGTCAGCCACATCCTTGCTGAGGTCCGAGCTCGCATAGCTTCGACGCGATGATAGCCGCTGGAAATGCGGATAATGCTTGGTGCGAGAATAACAAAGGCTAAATCTCCGGGGCTAGTGCGGCTGAATTATTGTCGTGACCAGCGCCTATCTCACCACTTTTTGCGCGTGTACTTGCACTTCGGGAAAGCGCTGCAGCCAACGAACATGCCGCCGTCGCTCTTGCGGTGGCGTTCGACGAGCTTAGAGCCGCAGTAGGGGCAGACCTTACCTTCGGCGACGGCCTTCGCCTGCTCGATGTGTTCCTTCCTGGCATCTTCAGTCGAGCCCTTTGATAGGTCATCGAGTTTCCTGCCTGCCTCGTTCAGCTGTTCGTGATTGAACCTGAACACACGGCTATCGAGACTATTTCTCACCTTTTTGACGAGATGATTCCTTTGGCAGATGACCATACTCTTGGTGTTTTTGGGAACGCTCTTGAGCTCGCAGTGTTCACTGAATACGATGAAGCTCACAAACGCTTCCTCGGGCAGGCCGAGCGCATTCTTGAGCGTCTCAATGTGGTTCTTGTTTTGTTTGACGGGGTTATAGAAGCGCTCTTTCGTTTCTTTGTTGAGGCTTATGGTCCACTGGCGCTGATCTTCGCTGCCGAATATCCAGCCCGAGTAATACTTGCTTTCGAATACGTAGATGCCGCGTTCGTGGAGCATGAGGACATCGATTTCGGAGGCGTCCGTTATGCCCTGACGTGGAACCAGGAGGTTGCGGTACAGCTTCTTTTCTTCATCATAGAGGCCGTGGTCGAGGGTGTAGTCGATGAGGTACTCGCCCGTGTTGCCTGGGCTCAGGTCCTCACCCTTAAGAAGCATGCCGGCTTTGCGAAACAGCGGCTCCTCGCCTTTGAGAATATTGAGCAGGCTCATGGCAAACCTCCAATTATTGATACATAGATTATATGCAATATGGTCGATTTACCTCGATTGCTCCAGCATAATGCGCTGATTGAAATCCGCTTGAATACTAGTGGATACTGTGAAATATAGCGCCTTTTGCTGTGATGGGCGCATTGCCCGTGCCGTGCGGATACTCGCTCTTTACGTTGCCATAACCGATGTGGCTTAGAGTTGACACAATAGCTAGTCGTCAAAGCAGAGAGTGACGACGAATCGTCGAAGGGTAGCGTATGATCGCAAAGGTCGAGCCTCGTGTTTCGCCTTCCCTTGACGACGCGCGCATCGGGCGCGGGTATGAGCGCGCTGACTTCGCGGTGGTGGACGAGCGCCTCCCTGAACAGGCGGACGCTTGACATTCCCGAGCGCCTGATGGAATTCGTCGTGTCCCTCTTGATTGGTGACGGGCGCCGGTGGTAAAGGCTTACTGCAGGGCAGTGCATTGCCTAGGCTATCTCCTTGCCTCTATAGCTTTACCTCCCATGTGTTGCCACAGTCGTGGCACACAAATGTCGTTTGAATGCAAGGTTTAGGCGGTTGGCGAAACGTCCCCTAGAAATGCATGGCCAACAAATGGGGGTTGGCATGCGGGGCCTCGGCGTTCGGAAGAGCTTCGGGGGCGTTGGTCTAGCCCCCAGACACGTTAAGGAGTCGTGCCATGAATGTACGGCGTGCTTGAATGATCTCAAGAGGTCCGCCTGGTTAACCCGGTGTGCCGCTCTTCGACGAGTCGCTATCCAACCTTCACCGCCAAGCTGCGCGTGGATATGCGCAACGAGATTCGCCGCATCCAGCAGCAGACCGGCATCACCGCCATCGAGAGCCATGGGGTCGAGGCCAGCAGCGTCGGCCATCTCGCCGTAAACGACGACTACGAACACGTGCTGTAGGGGTTCGTCGCGCGTGATTTCGCGCTTGCGTTGACGTGATGGCACCCACCGTTTCGTGCTCAGCACGTGTGGCGGGCGCTTTTTTGTGTGGGGGAGAAGGGCGTGCTTAGGCAAGGTCTTCGCTCGGGAGGTTCTCGAGCCAGAGGAGGGCGGTTTTTACGTCTGTGCAGGCGACGGTCGCATGTGCACGGAGGCGCTCGTCGAGCGTTACGAGGAGGTCGGCGCGAGAGCGGATTGCGGCAGCTATCACGAGGTCATCCTCGAGATCACCATGGATTTTGCGCTGGCGCGTGGCCATCCAGATGTCGGTGTGGTCGCAAGGTACGGCAACGGCGAGCTCCGACAGGTGCTCAACGCATGCCCAAGCGGTTGCTTCGGCCGCCGCTGCGGCCGAATCTGAGAGCTCTCCCGCGTGCTCGTTCCGGTAACCCATCTTGATGTCTTTTGCGATGACGAAAAAGAGGTCCTTTGAGCTGGTAACGGGATAAGCGATGTCGACTCCGCGCTCAACCGCTGCGCGAAGAAGTGCCCTCGCGTTATCGTGGCCGGGCCTGTTTCCGAGGAAGTACGTGATCCAGACGTTCGTGTCTATGAGGAGGCAAGGGTGCTTATCCGTCATTCGGGCCATCCCATGAACGCGCCGTATTTGTCGTCGTATGCATGCTCGATAAGGTCATCGAACGAGGGCGTAACAGCGCTCGATGGCGTGCTGATGCCGAGCTCGGTGCAGGCGTCGGCGACAATCGAGGCGCCTTCGTCGACCAGCTCCAGCTTGCGCGCCCTTGCGTCGGCCGCTGCTTTCTGTGCTTGCTCGTGTGCCTTTGGGTAAAGTGCGGCGATAAGCTTGTGGGGCGTTTTTGCGTAGAGGGAGGCGAGCTCGTAGAGCGCTCGCACCCCCTCGGTGGGAGAGATGCCCGCGGCGGCGAGCCCCTTATCGCCCGAGCGCTTAAGCTCAGGGTCGATGCGAGCGTTGACTTGCGCAGTAAGTGACATGGGATCGCCTTCTCTTTGGGGCTTTCCTGCTGCAACTAGTGTAAAGCAAGTAAAGCAAGCATTTACGCGCAGTATTCGCCTTTTGGAAGGAAGAGGGGCACTTGCCAGTTTGACCGCCGACGCTTCATTTAAAGAAAGGGGCGCGCAACGAGCATGAGCTCGCTGCGCGCCCGATGCCTTACAGCCTGGGACGATGTCGCTAGTTTACGCTCACACCGCCGTCAACCTTGACGCAGGCGCCCGTCATGAACGACGCCTCGTCGCTGGCGACGAACAACACCGCGGCGGAGAGCTCCTCGGGCTTGCCCGTGCGGATGTCCTTGTCGAGGCCCGCCATGGCGCGACCCATGCCGAACTGGTCGATGCCGGAATCGGCCATCATCGAGCCGCTGATCTCGGTCTCGACGCCGCCGGGGCAGATGGCGTTGCAGCGGATTCCCTCGTGCGCGTACATGTAACCGGTGTTCTCGGTCATGCCGACGAGCGCGTGCTTGGAGGCGGTGTAGGCCGCGCCGGCACGAGCGCCGTTCGTGCCGCCGATGGAGGCGACGTTGACGATGTTGCCCTTCTTCTCTTGGCCGAGCATTACCTGGACAGCCTTACGCATGGCATACATAGGGCCCTTTACATTGACGGCGAAGACCTTGTCCCAGCGCTCGTCCGAGATGTCTCCGATGGGCTCGAAGCCGTCCATGATGCCGGCGTTGTTGACGAGGATATCGAGCTTGCCGCACTTCTCAACGGCGAAGTCGATCATGCCATCGTTCGTCTCGCGCGCGGAGACATCGCCCGCGTAGGGGAGGATCTTGCCGGGAAGGCCGTCGGCTTCGACCTGCGAGGCGAGCTCGGCGAGACGCTCCTCACGACGCGCAACGGCAACGACCGTGGCGCCTTCCTTGGCGAAGTCGTAGGCAATCTGGCGACCCATCCCCGAGCTTGCTCCGGTGACGACGACGCTCTTTCCCTCAAATCGCATGGCACGTCCTTTCTCTAGCTGGTAAACGCTGCTGTTCATAGTTTGGAAGATGAGGGGTATTTCCCGCATTTTCTTTTCGGCGGGCGGCAGCGATTTGCTCCGCGCGGCAGGTGGCCCCGGCGCCGTTTCCGGGGACGCGAGGGCGCCCGGCTTTTTGCTTCTGAAAAAGTTAACCGTGCTAAACTATCTTCTCGAGGCGCGCCTTGAGGCCGCGCGCAAAGAAGGGGAGGACGGCGCTATGGCCATCAAGCAGCAGGGGGATATCGAGAAATACCTGGTTGAGCAGCTTGGCCAAGACGCGGCGAGCGAGCTGTTCGCGCGCCAGTCCGAGCTGCTCGATGGGCTCATCGCTGGGACTTCCGGCAAGACGAAAAACCAGATGGAGACGCTCGAGCAGACGATTCTCCCGCGCATCGCGCTGTTCAAGGCGCTCAATGAGCAGGTTGCCTCCAGCGAGGAGGCGACCAAGCTCATGCGCGGCTACATGATGGACGTGGTGGCGGCGCAGAAGCATGCTTCCACGGCGGGCATGCAGGTCGTTCCCGGGTTCTTTACCATATACAAGCGCGTGTTTCTGCGCGTCATGGGGACTTCCGACCTGTGGGAGAGCACGCAATCCCACGGCCGCGACTTCTTTGACGCTCGGATCACGAAGTGCCTCTGGCACGATGCGTGTGTGGAAAACGGCTGCCCCGAGCTATGCCCGCTGTTCTGCGACGTCGACGACGTGAACTACGGGGGTCTTAGAAAGATGGGCTTCTCGCGCACGAAAACCCTCGGTTACGGCGGCGACTGCTGCGATTTCCACTTTTATCGGAAGGATTGAGCGCGGTGATGCCGGCGGGTAGCTCAGGTGCTGACCTTCGGCCTCGACGAGAAGATCTCTGGATTTAGGCGCGGTATTCCCTTGCGACCTCGAGAACCGGCAAGATCGACTTGTGACTCAGGCATCCCTCTGGAACAGGCGGGCGCTTGACATTCCCGAGCGCCTTGTGGAATTCGTCATTAAGCCGCTCGCACTCCTCGAGCTTGCTTTCGGGCAGCTCATAGGACTTTCCGTTTATGATGAAGCACTTCGAGCTCACTGAGGCTCCTCATAATTGGTCG
Source organism: uncultured Olsenella sp. (assembly GCA_900540955.1). Classification (GTDB taxonomy): domain Bacteria; phylum Actinomycetota; class Coriobacteriia; order Coriobacteriales; family Atopobiaceae; genus Paratractidigestivibacter. Next base: position 6,216 of record UQIF01000027.1, on the reverse strand, counting down.
CCGATTGTCTTCGGCGATGACGCTTTCGGGCACTTCGGAGCGACTACAGTACCTCGACATCGAACGTTTCGTAGTCGATGATGCACTCAACCAGGGCGTAGGGCTCTCCGTCATGGTTCTCCCAGGTGACTGTCACGTGGCGGAATCGGTCCATCGGTGTAGAGCCGTCCGGCGAGCCCTTCCTATCGGCATTCGTGAGCCACAGCTGCTCGAACTCGGCGCGATCGGTTTCGTCGACGACCCAGCCGTACATGTCGAAGACCTTATGTCCATCAATGACCTGCTGGGCGACATCGCCCTCGTCGAAGTAGAAGTACTTGCCCTGGGGATTGAACCTATTGTTGAGCAGGCCCACCGAGTCGACGATGTAGTCGCCGAAGATGGGGTTATTCTGCTCACCGTTCCTTATTCCGAATACATGCATGATGCTCGCCTCTTCCATTTGAGATGCTGGGGCGGTCGGCCGTGCGATGCGAGTGCCGGGAATGCTCGCCGAGGGCGGCGGCTGGCTTTGTCGGTGAGGGCTGCCTGATGGGACGCGCCTCTGAAAATCGATGTGATCGCGATTCCCGCATCGCTTACGTCGAAGTTTAATGTCCTGTTATTTGCAACTGGCCGATTTGCTTGGCCTTTGGCTGAGATTCCCTCTCCACTGTCCGGTTATCGGGACACCGTCGTCGATTATCCAATAGTAGGGTAGTCGGCATGTTTAGGCGGTTGGCCAAGCGTCTCCTAGAAATGCATGGCCGACAATTGGGGTGTGGGCCATGTGTGATCTCGGTGTCCGTAAGAGCTTCGGGGAACGTTAGCCTGGCCCACAACCACGTTAAGGAGTCGTGCCATGGATGCAAGGCGCATTCGGATTGCTGTCAGGTCGTTCGTTGTCGCTTATATCGCTTCCCGTATCTACAGGCGGGGGAGGAGGTGAAGGCCTTCTCAGATGCGCAAGGACGGACTTAAGCGTCTTGAGTTCGTTATAAAGCAGATATGCGAATGCCCCGACATGAGCAGCGGCTCGAATCGTCGCTAACGATGCTGGAGGGCCGCCTACTGCGAGGATGTGTCGCGCCGCGTTTGGATCCCGTTTACGGGCTGGCGCCCGGGCGCATCAGGGGGAAGCGGTGCTTTTACGAAGCCCAATTCGCTTTCGTGTTGTTGTGCCGCGACGATCGGGAGGCCGCCCTTCCGGACGGCCTCCCGGTTATTTCTGTAAATCTTGCTAATCGTACGGGATGACCTCGGGCTCCTCTTCGAAGGAGTCGAAGAGCGTGATCCTGGCGTGCGGGGCTCCGTCCCTGTCTTTCCATATGACGGTGACGTCGCGGAACTTGTCGAGCGGCGTCGAGCCGTCGGGGGCGGAGTGCCGGTCGACCTCGGCGAGCCACAGCGGCTCGAACTCGCTGCGCTCGGACTCGTCGATTACCCACCCGTACATGTCGTAGACCTTATGGCCGCCGATGTCGCTCGCGTAGGCGTCGATCTCGTCGAAGTAGAAGTGCTTCCCGCGCGGGTTCAGGTGCTCGTTGAGGAGGTTCACGGCGCCGACGACGTAGTCGGACCACGGTCCGGTCGTGTCAGCTTCGCGTCTGATTCCAAATACGCTCATGGAGTTCTCCTATCTTTGGAATTCCCGAACGGCAAACCTCATAGTGCAAGCATATGGGGTGACCGCTCTGGTGGGCGAGGGGGCTTTCATTTTCATGATGTGCTATGGATGTGGCATGAGGCCGATAAGAGCCTCTCTCCACCCTCTCCTAGATGGCGAATCCCCAAAGCCGGCGCATCTCGTTACGCCCCGACCTCTTTATGGAGCGGAAGAGAGAAAGGATGGGCTCGGTGCCCTTCTCGACCGTGGCCATTCTGGTGCCTCGCAGCAGGACGGCGTCGCCGGTGCCGAGGATGTAATTCCAGTAGGGTCCGTCGTAAATCAGCCAGGGGTCCTTCTTTTCCTCGCCGTAGCGGGCGCCTTCGCCTATGGTGGCGTAGGGCGCGAGCTTTGCCGCGGCGACTCGGAAACGGGCGGCGGGAAGCGTCTCCATTCCGGATGCGATCTCGGCGGAGCATCTGCCTGTGACCAAGTCGCAGTGCATGTCGAAGTGGTGCTCGGCGGCGGGACCCCACGACCAGAAGCGCGCCCAGGTTGCCTTCTTGCCGACGCTGCCCGGAAGGGGCGTCTCCTTGAAGGTGGGAGCGGGCAAGAAGTCCACTTCGGGCTTGCCCCTGGCGTCGTCGCGCCAGTGCGCGTAGACGAAGCGTTTCTCGTAGAGCTTTGCAATCCGTTTGTCCTCGTGTGCCAAGAAAAGACGCTCGAACGCCTCTGTCTCCGTCGGTGGGACAAGATAGCCCCAGAGATCGCGGCATGCGATGCCCGCGCAGCTCTCCAGCCCACGCCCGGTCGGATAAAACGTGCCGCTTACCTGAGCCTGGAGTGCCTCGATGGAGTCAAGAAGCGCGTCGTCCTCAAGAAGCCAGCTGTCTCGAAGCCCCAGATACGCGGCCATGGTTATTCTTCCTGCTGCTCAGCGGGCAGGATGTAGACGTTTTCGGCGTCGATGGCTATGCGGGTGGGTCGGTTGTAGAGGGCGTCGATCTCCATCACGCTTTGTCTGAACGGTGCGACGTCGGGCGTCTTTGCCTGGAGGAGTTTCGCCATGAGCTTTTTGGACTGCTTCTTGTTGAAGCGGCCGATGACCTCGCCGGCATCCTCGAGCGCCCCGTTAATGGGGGTGTGCTCGCCGACGGGGGTTTCCGCGATTGCGCGGCCGAGCCTCTTGCCCACGGACGCGATTCCGCCCAGCACTGTGGCGTCGATTGACCCTGCGGTGCTGGCCTCGAGAGCGTCGTAGCACTCGGTGTAGAGCTCGCGATAGGCCAGCGAGTCGGCCTCGATTTTCGCTGCCGTGTCGGCGAGCTTGGCGGCCCCGAAGCTCTCGGCGAGCATGGGCTCGAGAAACAGCGAGAACGCGTGGATGTAGGTGGCGAGCTGGGCATCCTTAAGGTGGTCAAGGACCTTGTCGAGGCGTTTCTCGACCCCTGCACGCACCTCGGCCTGCTCCTTCTTTTGGAGGCCGGCGCGCGCCTGGCCGTAGGAGAGGTCCATATACCGCTCGGATGCCTGCTTGATGTCGAGGACCTTCATGTGGTCGTTAGCCATATGGGTGGCGATGCCGTAGTTGAGGGCGTAGTCGTTGAGGATGCCGGCGAGTGTTTTGAGGTCGCCACGCATGCTGGACTTGTCACGTTGGCGCATGTAGTCGAACATCTCGTCGACTGACCCTTGGATGGAGTCGAGTTTTTGGTCGATCTGCGCAAGCGCCGCCGCCACGAACAGCGCCGTGGGGTTGTAGGGCACCTGTGTGACGCTCGATGTCACGCCGCTTGGAACCATGTGGAGGCGCGCCTGGCCGAAGCTGTTGGCGGTGTCTCGGAACGAGCCCAAAAGGCCACTACCGTCGTTGAATGTCTGGAGGATGGAAGGGTCAAGCGGGTTGCCGAACTTGTCGGTTGCCTGCAGCAGCGTGGGCACGCTTACCGTGTTCGTGACGGTGCGGAACACCTCGGGCAGCGATGCGAAAGCCACGCCTAGCTCAGGAAGGTGGCTCAGCGGGAGCCTGACGGCGCCCGAGACGTTGACCTCCTGTCCTGTAGACGCGAGACAGATTTCGATTGCGGAGAGATTCCCCGCCACCAGTTGCGTGCGTTTGTCGCTTGAGAACTGATCGTTACTTTCCGTCATGGCGTGCTCCTTGCTGGGAATTCGTTCGATTGCGGTAATTATCTCACTGAGGACCACCGTGAGATTCAGCTGGCGGCTGATTACTGCCGGTAACGAAGCGTCTACCTTTGGGAATTATTGTTTCCGTGACACCTTAGGCCGTATTCAGGTCTGGAAGCTCCAATGAGCGAACTCCTGCCTGCTGGTTTGTCTGTCTTCCAAAGGCATGATCGACGTGATGGCAAAGTGGCTTGGAACTGCCGTGCTGGTGTTGGGCTCATTTAGAAGTGCAGAGCGCTCTGCCTAATTGGCTGCGACTTGAGCCGACTTGCGATGACGTGCGGCGCACCTGATGGGGCAGGGGCGGTAGAGTTGATCGGGATTTCGGAAAATGCAATGAGCCGCGTTCTTTGGCTTGTGGCCAAGTCCCAAAAAGAGACGCCCATGTGGGCGTCTGTCTAACAACAAGAGTCGAATGTGTGGCAAGGGGATAGGCAGGCGGTATGGTGTGCATGCTAGCTGATAGCTATGCCTGATTGACTAGTGCCGAGCTTGGCCAGCCATTCGCGCGTGGAAGACAAGAACTGCCTTACTCACAGTTTTAGGCTTCCTATCATTCCTGCTCGCCCTACACAGCCTTTAAACGTTTGATGGAATATAATTGCCGCAACGCGTTTGTATTGCATTTCGAGCGATTTGGAGGTCGGATGCGGTCGTATACGGACTTCATTGACGGCTCGCCGAGCGAGACCGAGATTCGCAGCTACCTCGTTGACGGAAACCAGGTTTCGGTGACGCTCAGAATACCCGACACGCTGCGTGACGCGGCGAAGGCGGAGGCTTCCCTTCGCGGGATGAGCTTCAGTGCCTTCGTCCGTACCTGCATGATTGAAGAGCTTTCGAAGAAAGGCCGGTAGCAATGATCACGGGAGCAACCAAGAGCAAGGTGGACGCAATCTGGCAGAAGATGTGGGAAGGCGGTATCACCAACCCCATCGAGGTCATAAGCCAGCTCACCTATCTCATGTTCATGCGCTCGCTCGACGAGAAGGAGCTTGAGACCGAGAAGATGGAGCAGATGCTCGGAACTGAGCTCGACCACATCTTCCCCGAGACGTACCACAACTCCTACGGCGCCGAGATCGCCGGCGACCAGCTGCGCTGGAGCCGTTTCAAGGATCTGCCCGCGCAAGAGATGTACCGCGTGGTGAACGAGTTTGCCTTCCCGTTCATCAAGCAACTTGGCGATGAGTCCGCCTTCGCCAAAGCCATGGAAAGCGCGACATTTGGCTTCCCGGCGGGCAAGCCCTCTCTGCTCGAAAGGGCGGTCGACGGCGTGGAGGGCCTCCTCTCCGAGTTCGATGATCACGTGGGCGATTTGGGCGACCTCTACGAGTACATGCTCTCGAAGCTCTCGACCGCGGGCACCAACGGCCAGTTCCGAACGCCGCAGCACATCCGCAACATGATGGTGGCCATGGTCGACCCCAAGCCGGGCGAGCTTATCTGTGACCCGGCGTGTGGTACCGCGGGCTTCCTCATCTCTGCCGCGGAGCACATCCGCAACGCCTACGAAAGCCAGATGACCGGCGATGACTGGGACTCCTATGCAGGCAAGAACGGCGCCGCACCGCAGTTCTCGGGTTTCGAGATCGACCAGACCATGCTTCGCATCTCGACCATGAACTTGATGCTCCACGGGGTGGACGCGCCGGACGTGCGCTACCTCGACAGCATCTCGAAGAACAACACCGTGTCGAGCAAGTACGACGTGGTGCTCGCCAACCCGCCGTTCACCGGGTCTGTCGACGTTGAGGACATCGACAAGAGCCTGCGCGCCATCGTGGACTCCAAACAGACCGAGCTTCTGTTCGTGGCGCTGTTTCTGCGCATGCTCAAGATGGGCGGCCGGTGCGCCTGCATCGTGCCGAACGGTGTGCTGTTCCGCAGCAATTCGAAAGCCTACGAGCAGCTGCGCCGCGAGCTGGTGGAGAACCAGAAGCTCGAGGCAGTGATTTACATGCCGAGTGGCGTGTTCAAGCCGTACTCCGGCGTGAGCACCGCCATACTCGTGTTCACCAAGACCGACGCGGGCGGCACCGACGACGTATGGCTCTACAACATGGAGGGTGACGGCTACACGCTCGACGACAAGCGTGACCCCGATGAGAAGCACAACGATACCCCCGATATCCTAGCGCGCTGGGGCAGCCTCGACGCCGAGCGAGACCGCGGCCGCACCGAGAAGAGCTTCCTCGTGCCCAAGAGCGAGATCGTGGAGAATGGCTACGACTTCAGCTTCAACAAGTACACGGAGACCGTCTACGAGCGCGTGGAATACCCGCCCACCGAGGAGATCCTGGCCGATCTGGATGACCTTAACAGGCAGATGGCCGAGAGCCTCGCGGAGCTCCGTCGCATGCTCGGTGGTGGTCAGAATGACTAACAAACCCCAATTTGTCGGGGAAAGAGTGTCTTTTACCGATACATTCAGTGAGGTC
>UQIF01000026.1 GCA_900540955.1 uncultured Olsenella sp. | reverse complement strand
TGGCGGCATAGCCGCGCGCTTTAATTAGTGCGTCCAAGATTTGGGGCGCAGTTCACGCGAGGAAGCAGATTTCGACCAAGACCCACATCGGTTCGATTCCGAGTACCGGCTGACTTGGCATGATCACTCTGCTCGGCGCATAACCGCCAAGCCCAAGGCAAAACAACGCAAAATAGAGAAGCTCATCGGCGATCAGCGGAAGCGCGGCCACAAGTCCTGTGTTGCGAAGCGGCATGGCCAAAAGCATCGCGAGTACGCTGAACAGGCCCATTGTCGCGGCGGAGATCAGCAGATACAGCCCTACATAGAGAATCGGCCAGGCATAGAACAGCTCTGAGAACGCCGATCGCGCGAACACGGCATACATCCCCGCGGCCGGATCGGGGGACAAGGTGGGAACGCACAGCGCGCTCAGCCAGAAGTTGACCGCCTGCGGCACGACCACAACAGCAGCGGCAGCAAGGAAACACGCAGCGGATTTAGCACACAGATACGATCTGACGTCGCATCTTTGCACGAGCACCCCAGCAAACCCACCGTGAAGATCTGACCCCAAGCTCCACGCATAGGGAAGACAACAAAACAGCGGTGCAAGCACGTAAAAAAGCTCAGAGAACACCGAACCGAGCGTCCCGCCCATCCAGGTCCCATAGAGCGAAGGAGGCGTCACCCCATACAAGCCCGAGCGCCACCGGGCCCATATTTCACCGAAGCCATACGCCAACGGCCCTGCAATCAGCTGCAGCAACGACGGCGCGAGCGCCACCGCCACGGCAAGGAAAAATCGGCGAGAACAAAACGCACGCCTGAGCTCATAAAGATAAATGCCCATATCGCCCCCCTAACCCAACGAAGGCAGCGCCCCCGAGGCCGGCCTGCCGAGCTCGACGGCTTTGCGCGTCGGCCAAAGCGTGCATACGATCTCATACTCATGGCTGGTCGGCGAGGCCCAAACGGCATCGCTGCACGTCTCGGGGGAAAGAAGAAACACAAGGTCGAACTTGCTTTTGCCCGGCGAATCGCCCATCTGATAATACAAAGAGGCGCTGAACTGCTGGTCGGGAGCCCATGAGCACGGTCCGGTCGTCAATCGCAGCACAGATACAAGCGATGCCAAGTCGGCATCTTCACTCTTTACCGTTACAAGAAGAGCCGGGCACGACCTTTCGGGAGTCGCCGACAGAGCCCAAGACTGAAGCTGCAGCACCTGCGCTTCGTCAAGAAAAGCAACGGATGTCACTGCGATATGTTGCTCCCCCTGCCCCGCGCCCCAGCTCATCTCAACCGGCACTTCTTGGCCCATGGAGAAGACGCGGTCACTATGGGGGTACATGCCGTTCAGAGCTTCAATACGAACATGAGACACGAACGCAAGCAACGCCAGCATCAATATGCTCACAAGAAGGCGCGCATGCCTGCCCCTCATTTTGGCTCCCCCTCGGAGTCCGACGGGCGCAGCCTTCCCTCCGCCATCAGAAACGTCTGATCAAACAGCCCTTCTATCTCGCCCGAATCATGGCACGCGACGACCACCAAAGCGCCTCGGGCCCGCGCATTTTGCAAGAGCCCAGCTACGAGGGCGACGCCTTCGGGATCGAGAGCGTTTACCGGCTCGTCCAGCAGAATCAGCCCTGGGCTCTCCATGAGCGCAGCAGCGATTCCCAGGCGCTGCCTCATGCCCAAAGAGCAAGCTCTTACAGGCCGTCCGTCACCCGGATCGAGGCCGACGGACGTCAGGGCTTCTTCAACCTCGTCCTCGCCGATTTTGTTGTTGATTCTTGCCAAGCTCATGAGATTCTCTTTGCAGGTATATCCCGGAAGAAACTCAGGGTTCTCAATGAGCACGCCGGCGTCCTGCGCAAACCTGCCGCGGGGCAGGGGCTCGCCGTCTATGAGCAATTGTCCCGACGTCGGCCGGATCAAGCCGCACATAGCCCTCAGCAACATGGTTTTGCCCGAGCCGTTCTTGCCCTTGAGACCGTAAATCCGCCCGTCCTCGAGCCTCGCGTTGATATGATCGAGCACCGGGGCCCGTGCAATTGTTTTGCAGTAATCGACCATCTCGACCATAGGCCACCGCCTCTGTTGAGCCTTTTTGCGCCCGGCGGCCTGCCCGGGCGAATTGGCTGCATCAAACCACACGGAGGGCAGCCGCGTCGCGTATTATTCGGAATGCGATTTCTTATACAGCTCTTTACCTCGTACTTTGTTAAAGAGCTCTCTTAGGTCGTCCCTTCCGCTTACGCCTAATTGGCTATATGCCTTTGTTCGGTACGAGTTGACCGTACCGGGCGAGATCATCAATTCTTGGCATATTTCCCTGTTGGAGCAGCCATCCGCGCACAACACCGCCACGCGTGCCTGGAGCTCGTTCAGACCTCTTGACTCCAGATACGCCCGAAGGAACGCTGCGTCCATCTGCCCAATCTCACAAGAAGCCCGGCGACTACCAATTGCTGCCAGGAGTCGAGTCGCCGTCACAAGGGCCAACCCCAAGCAAGCCACCCAAAGCAGCCCCTCGGCGAGATCGAATTTCCAGGACACCTGGACAAGCCAAGGAACAAGGGCCGCTCCTTCACCGCGCGCGCCAATCAGCTCGCCCCTCGCAACAACCCGCGAAGCGATGTTACCCGCAAAACACGCAAAAGCCAGCTCTGCTAAGCGCCTGTTGCCGGTAGGCATTGCCAGAAAGACGAGCAACATAAGCGCGAGCGACACGAAATCGCAGCAAGCCCCGTGAGCCTTGCCCGTCAAGGAGTCTGCCGCCACAACGGCTATCGACCACACCATCAAGAGGCGCAGCGCCTTCAGCGAAGCCCAGCCCGGACCTAAGCCGTAGAGCAGGATTAGAAAGCCGGGGACGCACAGCGAGAGCCGGCGCAGCGACTCCGACAGACCCTCATCCGGCCAGGTATTCACGGAATCGCGAGGATCGAGGTCCTCTACACCCTCGATGCCCAGCCGCTGAAACGCGCGGCGCTTGTGCTCACCGACCGCGCCCGACGTAATCCCCAACTCCGCAGCGATCTCACCAGCGGTCTTCCCTTTGATCAAAGCAGAGAGCACTTCTTGCTGACGAGGGCTTAATTCGGAGAATCTCGGCTCGCCACATTCCCCCTCAGTCTGCTGAATGTCTCTTTTAGCCCCGTTTGCAACAACCAGCACGGCAGCCGCGAGCACTATCGCCGCGACAAGCTGGAGCATTGGCATTCGGTCCCCAGTATCGATCTGCAAAAACGTATCGAATCGCATCGCAGCCACAAGCGCAAGGCACGCACAGCTGTCAAGAAGCCCGCAAAAACTCCTACGCAGTCCCCCTTCGAACGCGATGAAAACCATCGCCGTCAGGGAGCAGGCGCAAGGCAAGCAGACAAGCCATCCGGACGCAATGTCTACGAGGAGCAGAGAACCCTCGAGCAAGAGGCCCAGGCAAAACCCCACTCGGTCAATATCAGGCTCCGGCTTTCGGACAAGACGGCAGAGCGCTCCCATTGCCGCCAGTTCGACGCACTGCAGGCCTGAGCTCGCGAAGAACAGCCCGTCGAAGCCTCGCACAAAAATCGCCGACAATAATCCGGAGAGCGGGGTCGTGTAGACGAGCAACTCGAGCAGGACGCAAAACAGGACTGCAAGGATCAGCGCGCTTTCCGCTCTTTTGTGACCCAGAGCCCTCTTGATGACGGGGTAGCCTGAATTCTTGCCGACTAAATAGACGATCAAGGAGGCCGCGGCGGCTGCCCTGTAGTCATAGCAGGGCACGTAGTCCACCACATTCGCCCATCTAAGCTCACACAGAAACACCGGTCGCGGAAGGAAAACGGCAAGCAGCAAAAACAATTCAGCGTAGCGTGAGCAATCGTTCCGGACTCTCACTGGCAAGGCCCCCAAATTGATGCGTCATCCCCCTAGGGGTGACATCGCAGCATGATTCCGTATTATCGGCCAATCAAGGGACAAAGAACCATCGAGAACCGGATTCGCTAGTGTACTTTTTCCAACCCGCGTGCACTTCTTACCAGGTGTTTTTCTTGCCAGAGTTGGGATATGCACGCCATTTCCGCCTACCGACGTTCGGAAAGAAGGGCCGTAGGCCTTACGCTTTCGGGATTGACCGCGCTGCGCATTTGGCGCGCCATTCGCGCGGGGAAGGCATCGCCATCCGATTCGAGCGGTAGACCCGACGTCGCGGCATTAGCGGAATAACGTATATATCCACGAGCAGGCCCCAAGAAACCGCAGGATTCCTTGGGGCCTGGTTAGGGATATGTACACTAATTCCGCCGTTGGCAAGAAGCGCGCGACGCCCGAGCCGCGGCTACTCGGCCTCGTCCTCCGACACTCCGGCAGACGTCGACCCGTTGCCGAGCAGCTTGCGCATCATCTGCTCGGGATTGCCCTCGTAGCGCGCGATAGCCGTGATGCGCTCCTGAACGCGGTACTCGTGGAGCTCTTCCTCCATGGTGCGCATCTGGTCGCGCATGGACTCGAGCTCGTCCTTGAGCTGCATGGTCTGCTCGCGCATGTCGAGGATGCGGACGACGCCCGCGAGGTTGATTCCCTCGTCGGTGAGCTTGGAGATGAGGTTCAGCCGGTCGATGTCGGCCTGGCTGTACAGGCGGGTATTGCCGCGCGAGCGGCCCGGGTTCACGAGGCCCTTCTGCTCATAGACGCGCAGGGTCTGCGGATGCATGCCCGTGAGCTCGGCAGCAACGCTGATCATGTAAAGCGGCTTGTTGCGGCCCTCGTCGTTACGCGCCATAGCGCTCGACCTCCTCGCGGTAGCTGCGCTCGTCGGCCGACTTCAACGCCTCCAGCGCGTCGCGTTCCTTCTTGGAGAGCATGGTGGGGACCTTGACCTGGACCGTCACGTACAGGGCGCCCTTGTTGCCCTTGCGCTTGACGTCGGGGGCGCCGAGGTCCTTGAAGCGGAAGGTCTTTCCGTTCTGGGTGCCGGCCGGGATCTTGAGACGGACCTCCTTGCCCTCGGGCGTAGGGACGTCCACCGTGGTGCCGAGCGCGGCCTCGTACATACTGAGCGGCAGCTCCATGCGCACGTCGGCGCCGTCGCGCTTGAAGAGCGGGTGCTCGGCCACGTGCGTGGTGATCACGAGGTCGCCGCGCGCGCCGCCGTTGGGGCCGACCTCGCCGCGGCCGCGATAGCGAAGCTTGCCGCCGTCGACCGCGCCCGCGGGGATCTTTACCGTGAGGCTCTGTTCCTCGCCCGTGGAGGGCACGCGGTAGGTAACCTTACGGGTTGCCCCTGAGAACGCCTCCTCAGCCGTGACGTCGATGGACATGGTGAGATCCGAGCCCTTGGCCGGGCCGCGGGACCTGCCCGCGCCCGCGGCTCCGCCGAAGATCGACGAGAAGTCGAACCCCCCGAAGCCGTCGCCGCCCATGCCGCCGAAGATATCCTGCCAGTTGCCGCCGACGTTGGTGGTGTAGCCACCGTAGCCACCGCCGGGGCGCCCTGCCCCGGGGATGCCGCCGAACATCAGGAGCTGGTCGTACTCCTTACGCTTCTGCTTATCGGAAAGCGTGGTGTACGCCTCGCTGACCTCCTTGAACTTGGCCTCGTCGCCGCCCGCATCGGGGTGGTACTTGGCCGCCAGCTTACGGAAGGCCTTCTTGATGTCGTCGTCGGTGGCGTCGCGCTTGACGCCGAGGATGTCGTAGTAGTTTCTGTCTGCCATGGCTGCACGAGCCCCCTCTCAAAGAATCACGCCCGGGCACGGATGCCCGGGCGCACGTGGAATCCGTTGCTATTTGGCCTCGTCGGCGCCGGGCTCGCCCTCGGGTTCGGGAGCGGGGCGCTTGGGGCCGCCGAAGGTCACCGTGACCATGGCGGTGCGGATGACCTTCTGTCCCATGCGATAGCCCTTCTGGTACACCTGGGCCACGGTCTCGTCGTAGGCGTCCTTGTCCTCGACGCGGCCGACCGCCTGATGGGAAAGCGGCTCGAAAGGCTCGCCGACGGGGTCGATGACCTCGACGCCCTCCTTTGCCAGCACGCCGACCATCTTTGTGTGGACGGCCTCGATACCCTCGACGAAGTGCGTGAGCTGCTCGTCGCCCTCGGTCGCGCCGGCGTGCTCGATGGCGCGCTCCATATCGTCGATGACGGGAAGAAGTGCGAGCACGAGGTTCTCGGCGGCGCGCTCCTTCTCGGCAAGGCGCTCGGCGGCGGTGCGGCGGCGATAGTTGTCCCAGTCTGCTTGCAGGCGGACCAGGCGCTCGGATGCGTCGGCTGCCTGCTTCTTTGCGGCGGCGATGTCGTCGTCGACGGCGGCGAGCTTCTTCGCGAGCTCGTCGCGCTCGGCGCGAAGCTTGCCGGCGTCGGAGGCGAGCTCCTTCTCGGCGGCCTCCTCGCCGCGGCGGATGGCCTCGGCCACGCGGGCTGCCTCCTCGTCCGGGTCGAGCTCGGGCTCGGCGGCGTCTGCGGCGGTCTCCGCGTCGTTCACGGACTCGGCCTGGGCGGCCTCGTCCTTGATCTCGTCAGATTCGATGGGCACCTTCACGTCACCCTCCTTTTTTCCTCAGCAGGGAGGCGGCCGGTTGCGGCCGCCTCCCAATTTGGTTAATTACCTGCGGCGCGTTTACGCCGCGAGTCGCGTTTGGTCGGCAGCGCGATTACTTGTCGTCGTCGACGACCTCGTAGTCGGCATCCACCACGTCGTCGCCCGCGGGAGCGGAGCCGGCCTGGCCGGCAGCGGCCTCGTCGGTCGTGGAGTAGACAATCTGGGCGAGCTTCTGGGAAGCCTCGGTGAGCTTCTCGCCAGCGGCCTTGATGGCCTCGATGTCGGTGCCCTCGAGGGCCTTCTTGGCCTCGGCGATGGCGTCCTCGACCTCCTTCTTCTGGTCGGCGGGGACCTTGTCGCCCAGGTCCTTCAGGGTCTGCTCGGCGCCGTAGCACAAAGAGTCGGTCTGGTTGCGGACCTCGATCTCGTCCTTCTGCTTCTTGTCCTCCTCGGCGTGGGCCTCGGCGTCCTTGACCATGCGATCGACCTCGTCGTCCGAAAGGGCGGTGGAGCCGGAGATGGTGATCTGCTGGGACTTGCCGGTGGCCTTGTCCTTGGCGGTGACCTTCACGATGCCGTTAGCGTCGATGTCGAAGGTGACCTCAATCTGCGGGATGCCGCGACGGGCGGCCGGGATGCCGGTGAGCTGGAACTTGCCGAGCGACTTGTTGTCGCGGGCGAACTCGCGCTCGCCCTGCAGGACGTTGATCTCGACGGAGGTCTGGTTGTCCGCGGCGGTGGAGTAGATCTCGGACTTGGAGGTCGGGATCGTGGTGTTGCGGTCGATCATCTTGGTCATGACGCCGCCCATGGTCTCGACGCCGAGGGACAGCGGGGTGACGTCGAGCAGCAGGATGCCGGAGACGTCGCCGGTAAGGACGCCGCCCTGGACGGCCGCGCCGTCAGCGACGACCTCGTCCGGGTTCACGGACATGTTGGGCTGCTTGCCGGTCATCTGCTTGACGAGCTCCTGGACGGCGGGCATACGGCTGGAGCCGCCGACGAGGATGACCTCGTTGACCTGGGAGATCTGGAGGTTAGCGTCGTGGAGCGCCTTGGTGACGGGGCCCTTGCAGCGGTCGAGCAGGTCGCGGGTGATGCGCTCGAACTCGGCGCGGGTCAGCGTGTAGTCGAGGTGCTTGGGGCCGGAGGCGTCAGCGGTGATGAAGGGCAGGTTGACCTGGGTCTGCTGCGCGGAGGAGAGCTCCTTCTTTGCGTTCTCGGCAGCCTCCTTGAGGCGCTGCAGGGCCATCGGGTCCTTACGCAGGTCGATGCCGTTGTCCTGCTGGAACTTGTCGGCCATCCAGTCGATGACGCGCTGGTCCCAGTCGTCGCCGCCCAGGTGGTTGTCGCCGTTGGTGGCAAGAACCTCGACCACGCCGTCGGCGAGGTCAAGCAGCGAGACGTCGAAGGTGCCGCCGCCCAGGTCGAAGACGAGGACCTTCTGGTCGATGTCCTTCTTGTCGAGGCCATAGGCGAGGGCCGCGGCGGTCGGCTCGTTGACGATGCGCTGGACGTTGAGGCCGGCAATCTTGCCGGCGTCCTTGGTGGCCTGGCGCTGGGCGTCGTTGAAGTAGGCCGGGACGGTGATGACGGCGTCGGTGACGGGCTCGCCGAGGTACTTCTCGGCGTCGGCCTTCATCTTGGAGAGAATCATCGCGGAGATCTGCTCCGGGGTGAAGTCCTCGCCCTCGATCTCGACGACGGCGCGGTTGCCGGTGCCGCTCTTGACGTTGTACGGGACGGTCTTCAGCTCAGAGGTGCACTCGTCGTAACGACGGCCCATGAAGCGCTTGATGGAGAAGACGGTGTTGGTCGGGTTTGTGACGGCCTGGTTCTTTGCCGCCTTGCCGACGATGCGATCGCCGTCGGCGCGGAAGCCGACGACGGACGGGGTGGTGCGCTCACCCTCGGCGTTGACGATGATGGTAGGCTGACCGCCCTCGAGAACGGCCATGGCGGAGTTGGTGGTGCCGAGGTCGATACCCAAGATCTTGCCCATGATGCGATCCTTTCTTCAATGCCCGCGGCGTCCGTGGACCCGCGCGCCTTAATACACTCTTTGTACGTTCGAGTTTATCCCCTGTGCGTCTTGATTCTATACATAATCTAAGTCTCTTCACATTAGGTTTTTTAAAGTGAGGAATATAGGGGCGGATTCGAGGCGGCCGAGACGAAAAACGAGCCCCAGAGCGGGGCTCGCTTTGTCTTGCTCGTTGCTGGCGCGCGGGGCTACTCGCCCAGGATACGGTGCTCAAAGACGCCGTCCCGGTAGACGCCGAAGCTGTGGGTGCCGTCCTTGGGAATACCCACGGAGCCGGGGTTGAACACGCACACGCCCTCGTGGCCCTCGACCTCCTGCAGCACCTTCTTGTGGGTGTGGCCGTAGACGAGCGCGGAGTTGGCGGGCAGGGCGGGCCAGTTGTCGACGCTGTTGTGGAGCCCTGGGCCGTACACGTGGCCGTGGGTAAAGAAGAGCGTCTTGTTGCCGGAGGCAGGGTCCACAAGGATGTTGTGGTCGGCCATGCAGGGAAAGCCGAGGACCATTTGGTCGACCTCGGCCTCGCAGTTGCCTCGCACGGCGATGACGCGGTCGGCGATGCCGTTGAGCATCTCGATCACGCGCTTGGGCGCGTAGTCGGCGGGCAGGTCGTTTCGCGGGCCGTGGTACAGCAAGTCGCCCAAAAGCACCACGCGGTCGGGGTTCTCGACCTCAATGGCGGACATGAGGCGGCCGCACCAATCGGCGGCGCCGTGGATATCGGACGCAATGATGAGTTTCATGGCTTTTTGGCCTCCTTGGACGCTCCGGCGAAGCTCCATCCATGCTACTTCAGGCGCTTCCAGCTTGCTTTTGGGAAAAGTCGGTGCCTTGAACAGGGGACATACCCCTGTTCACGCGGCTAAGCTTAGTTCTTGGCGAGCTTGGCCTTGACGAGGCCGACCACGGTCGGGACGATGCTCACCGCAACGATACCGATGATGAGAAGCTCGAAGTGCTCCTGGACGAAGGGGATGCCGCCAAAGAAATAGCCGAGCAGCGTGAACAGCGTCGACCAGGTAATGCCGCCGAGGACGTTGAAGATCACGAAGTTGCGCCAGTGCATGCCGCCCATGCCCGCGATGAAGGGCACGAAAGTGCGGATGAACGGGAAGAAGCGACCAAGGAAGATGGCGAGATGCCCCCACTTGTCGAGGAAGGCCTCGGACTTCTGGAGGCGCTCCGGGGTCATGGCCTTGACCTTGCCGGAGGCGACGATCTTGCGCCCAAAGAAGTGGCCGATCATGAAGTTGCACTGGTCGCCGAGGATGGCAGCGGCCCAGGCCACGGCGAGCAGCGCGACGATGTTGAAGCCGCCGTTGTGCGCAAAGAAGCCGGAGGCGAACAGCAGAGAATCGCCCGGAAGGAACGGGAAGAACACGACGCCGGTCTCGATGAAGATGATGAGGAAGACGCAGCCGTACGCCATGAGCGGGCCGGCGGCGATCCAGGCAGCGATGGCGGAGCGGGGGTCGCGGAGCAGCTCGGCGATGAAGTTGACAAAGCCCATGCGGGTCTCTCCTTTTTTGGATAGCGGTCAAAAAAGCGCCGTTCACAAGTCTGCCCCGCGACATACGTCACGGGGCAGCAAGTTTCAGTTAAGCGCGCTCGATGGGAACGGGTGCCCGCCAGAGGCCCCTTATGGCTGCTGCCTCCCGGCCCTGACCAGGTTCGAGGTGTTGCGTCACCCGCCCCCATTGAACGCGCTCACAGGGGTTTAGTCTAACACGACGAGCAGTTTCCCCGCTTCGTTAGAGACCCATCGCCTGCAGAACGAACATAACAATGGTGAGCACCACAACGGCGATGATGGTGAACCACGTAAGCGCATTCCACGCCCGGCCGTTGCGGAATTTGCCCATGACGTGTCGGTCGCTCGCGATGAGGACCATGAACACGAGCAGGACCGGAAGCAGGACACCGTTGATGACCTGCGCAAGCATCATGATGCCAAAGAGGTCGATGTTGGGGATGACCACGACCACGGCGGAGAAGAAGATAACGGCAGTGATGATGCCGCGGTAAACGGGGGCCTCCTGCCAGCTGCGGTCGCTGCCGCGCTCCCAGCCGAACGCCTCGCAGATCGCGCTCGAGGTGATGCCGGGCAGCACGCACGCCGCGAGGAACGACGCGCCCACGAGGCCGGCGCCGAACAGCACCGTCGCGTACTCCCCCACCAGCGGCTGCAGGGCGAGCGCTGCGTCCTCGGCGCTGCTCACCTGGATGCCCGCCGGAAAGAGCACGGCACCCGTGGTCAAGATGATGAACCAGCTGATGGCGCTCGCCACGATGGAGCCGGTCACGGTGTCGATGCGCTGGTAGGGCAGATCGGCGGCGTGGGCGTTCTTCTCGACGACGTTGGACTGCGCGAGGAACATCATCCACGGCGCGATGGTGGTGCCGATGTTTGCCACGAGCACGCTGAAGTACTTTGGGTCCGTGGAGAAGCGCGGAATCAAGGTGGCGTTCAGGGCGTCTCCCCAGTCGGGGCCGACCATGACGCCGGCGACCACGTACGTGACGAAGACGCAGCTGATGGCCAGCAGGATCTTCTCGATGCGGTGGTAGGAGCCGCTCATGGTAAGCATCCAGATGGCAAGCGCCGCGATGGGCACGCTCACGATGGCCGGCACGCCAAAGAGGCCGAGGCCCGACGCGATGCCGGCGAACTCCGACAGCGTGACGGTGGTGTTCGAGATCAGCAGCGCGAGCATGGCAAGCGCGCTCATGCGCACGCCGAACTGCTCGCGGATCAGGGACGCGAAGCCCTTGCCGGTGACGCAGCCCATGCGCGCGGCGGTCTCCTGCGCGACGATGAGCAAAAGGCACATGACGGGGACGGTCCAAAGCTGGCCGTACCCGAAGAACGCGCCTGCGCTCGAGTACGTGGCGACGCCGCCGGCGTCGGCGCCGGCCAGGGCGGCGACCATGCCGGGGCCCATTGCCGCAAGGACGCGCTTCGGGTCGAGCCTGGTTCGGGCGGGCTTGGCATCCAAAACGTCGGCGACCGGCGCCTCGGTGTGCTTCTTGTCGAGCTCGGACGGCACTAGAAAACCACCGCCTTGGAAACGACGATGGCGACGAAGACCGCGAGGGCAATGAGCATGGCGCACATCGAGAGGGCGAATCCCGAGACGTCCTGGTTGTTCTCGTCACGCTTGCGCAGGAAGGCGAGGTAGGCCGGGCTCAGGATGAAGCTCAGCAGAATCGCCGCGGCCGCGGCCGTGAAGCCGGTGGACACGGCCCTGAGCGCCTCGGGCGAGCCGGCGCGGACCACACTGTCGAGCATGAGCGCCGCGAGCACCGCGACGGCGGCGAGCACGACGCCGATGCCGATGCTCTTCACGGTGAAGCCGAGCACCGACGGCGCGTCGTCGTCATCGGGATCGTTCTGCAGGAAGAAGTTCGTGACGTAGCTGATGGAGTCGTCGGCCACGACGAGTGCCACGGGCAGCGCCGCGCAGGTAAGAAGCACGCTCGAGCAGTCCACGCCGACCATGGGCAGGACGACGGCCAGCGCCGCGGCGCCCGCGATCCACAGGAAGAACCACGCGTTGCGGCGCAGGATCCACACGAGGTCGCCGCCGCGCGAGGAGTCATCGTCGGCAGGAGCGCCGCCGGCGATCTGGAGGTCCTCGGCGTGCTCCTCCTCGAGGACGTCGAGCGCGTCGTCGACGGTGACGATGCCGAGCATATGGCCGTCGTCGGCAACGACCGGCATGGCAAGGAGGTTGTACTTGGCGATCTTCTCGGCAACGTCTTCCTGGTCATCCTCCGGGCTCGCGACGATGACCTCCTCGGTACAGATACAGGTGAGCTTGGTGTCGGGAGACGAGACGATGATCTGGTTCAGGGTGACGACGCCCGAGAGCCGGTTGTTCTCGTCGGTGAGGTAGAGGTAGCGGACCGACTCGAAGTCATCGGCGAGGCCGCGCAGCAGGGCGACGGCGTCGGCGACGGTTTTTTCTTCCGGCAGCGACGCGAACTCCGAGGTCATGATGCGGCCCGCGGTGTCCTCGCGGTAGCCGAGCAGCTGGCGGATGGCGCGCTGCTCCTGGACGCCCATGAGGCGCAGGAGCTTCTCGGCCTTGTCGTAGTCGAGCTCGGACACGAGCTCGGCCGCGTCGTCGGGGTCCATCTCGGACAGCATGCGGGAGGCGTCGGACTCGTCCATGTTGCCCATGAGCTCGGCGGCCATCGCATCGTCGTCGAACTCGGCCATGGCGCCGGCCCGCTGCTCGTCGTCGAGCTGCGCGAAGACCTGGCCGCGCAGGCGCGGGTCGAGGCGCTCGATGATGTCGGCGATGTCGGCGGGGTGCATGTCGTCGAGGGTCTTGTGCGAGACCGAGAGCTTGACGTTGGAGAGGTCGCGCTCGACGAGGTCCATGTAGCTCCACGCGATGATGCGCTCGGGCATGGGCTTGCCGAAGGCGCGTGCGAGGCGAAGAACGGTGCGCTCGAGCGCGGGCGACAGCGAGCGCAGGATGCCGCGGGCGCCGACCTCGGCGCCGAGCAGGCGAAGCTGCGTGGAGTTGGTGTCGGAGAGCTTGAGGTCGTTTACGCGGACGACGCGCATGCCGCGGGTATCGACGATCTGCTTGTTGAGGATGTCGCGCGCGATGAGGACCTCATCGGGCTGCAGGTACGAGAAGCGGATCTCGGTCGCGGGGACCTTGAGGTGGATCTCCTTCTCGTCGTAGGTGTCGACGTACTTGCGCCAGCTGATCATAAAGGGGGTGCGGCCGGGCCCCTTGAAAGCAAGGCTGGTCACGCGGGGGAAAACCTCGCCCGTGGCGATGCCGAGGTCGGAAACCGTGCCGATCTTCTCGCCGTCTGCTGCAAAAACAGGGTTGCCCATGAGCTGGGACAGATAGATCATTCGTGCTCCTTACTGCTTGACGCCGGCGCGGCGTGGCTCGAGCACGCCGCAGGTCATCGACTTGCAGGTCGAGGTTTCATGCGGACCCTTCTCTTCAGGGGATTGATGGTTTTACGCCGTTGTGCATTGTACAACATGCGTTCATGCCCGCGTTCAGGGCAAAAGGCAGGTTTGTGTAAAGGTTGCGGGCATGTTTGGCGCGCCGGCAAGAAGGGCATGCTGTAGTTGCGCAGGGAGCGGCGGCACGACGCAGTTTAATCACAGACGCGTGTCACCGCACTGTAAAGCGAACGCGACTCACGCTTGGCAGCTGCCAAAGTGGAGGCCCCGGAGCTCAGCTCCGCAGGGCCTCCGTCTATTTTTAGGCGCCATTTTTAGGCCTTATCGATTTGGGTTCGCGCCCACAGCGGGCCGCTATCAGCGGAAGTGCTTGCCCCGGACGGGATAGTCGCGCCGGGCTTGGGCCAGATAGGCATAGTGCTCCGGCTTGTGGGCGTCGCTCGCGATGTACGCATAGAGCATTTCGTCGAACATCTTTTTTGCGGGCTTCTTTTCGCGCCCAAAGCGGCCACCGGCAACGAAGTCTGCCGAGGCCTGCAGCTTGCAGCCCATGCCCACGAGCCCGCGGGCGAGCCCGATGTCCTTTTGGATGGCCCGATACCGCTCGGGGTGGGCGATGATCACGGTATAGCCCATGCCCTGAAGCGTGTAGATCGTGCGCTCGTACTCCTGGAAATCCGCCGCCACGCAACCGGCGTCGAGCTCGAGCAGGAACTCGGGGGTCTCGGCAAAGCGCAGATAAGGCGCCCATTGCTCCACCCCAAGCTCCACGAGCTTCTTGTGCGCGACCTCAAAACCCATGGCAACGTGCACCTCGGGCGCCGCCTCGGCGGCGGCGGCGGAGAACTCGTCGTAGGCGGCGACCATCTTGTCGTAGTCGAAATAAGGGCTTCTGGCGTGCGGCGTGCACACCATCGAGGTTACGCCGGCAGCGCGGGCAGCCTCGAGCATTCGCAGACTCGCTTCGAGGTCGCCTGCGCCGTCGTCGACGCCAGGCAGGATATGGCAGTGTATGTCGCGCACGGCCGCGGCCCGCCGCCTCTACTTGCTGTGGCCGGCGCGGGGCTGATAGCCGGACTGCTTGAGGAAGGCCATCGTGCTATCGGCCGGCTGCTCGACCTCCGGCAGCGGCTTCAAACCCGCGGGGACGGGCTCGGGCGCAGGGGTCTGGGCCTGGGCCTGGGCGGGCGCAACGGAGCGGGCAGCCTGCGCCGGACGCGCGGGCTGGGCCGGGCGGACGGCCCGCTGCGAGAGCGGCACGTCGGGCATCTTTGGGGCGCTCTGCGAGGAGCCGCCGCTCTTGCGGACGCGCTTGCCGTCCTTGTTGTAGTAGCTGTAGTAGTACTCGCTCTTCTCGCTCTCACAATAGTTGAGCACGGTGCCGAGCACGTTCGCGTCGGCCTTCCTGAGCTGGTCGTAGGAAGCGAGGACCTCATCACGCTTGGCAAAGTCCCGGCGAACGACGAGCAGGGTGCCGTCGGCGTTCTGCGAGATGACCGCGCCGTCGACGAACGCGGAGAGCGGCGGGGTGTCGATGACCACGTAACCGAACTCCTGGCGCATCTGCTCGACCAGCGCCTTGAAGCGACGCGACGCGAGGATGTCCACGGGGTTGGGGATGTGCGGCTCGCAGTCCAGGAAGTACAGGCCGCGGGTGTCCGTCTCGACCGTGGCTTCGTCAAGGGAGGCTTGGCCGGCGAGCACCGAGTAGATGCCGTACTGGGCATGCGACCCGATCATGTTCGCGAGGGCGCGGCGGCGAAGATCGCAGTCCACAAGAAGGACGCTTTTTCCGCTGGCCGCGAGCGCTTGGGCAAGCGCAAGCGAGATCGTGCTCTTGCCTTCACTGGGAATGGAAGACGTAACCGCGATGACGCTCACGGGATTGTCGACGGAGGCGAAGCGGATGTTTGCCACAAGGGTCTTCACCGAGTTCTGAAGAAGCACGCGGTCGTCGGAGCCCCGGGCTGCTTTTTTCTTTTTTCCTAGCATGGGTGACTAACGACCTCCCTCGCGCATCTCGGGGATGCGACCGATAACGGGCGCGCCGAGCAGCTCCTCGAGCTCCTCCTGGCTGCGGATCTTTGTATTAAGCATGTCGGCAAGCACGACTATGGCGACGGCGGCAAAGAGGCCGGCAAGAAGGGCGACGGCAACGTAGAGCTTGCGGTTGGGGCCGCTGGGGTCCTTCGGCGTGGCCGCCTCGTCGATGACGTTGACCGACTGGATGTCCATGACCTGCTGCGCGATGGTGGACACGTTTTCCGCCATGGCGTTGGCCACCTTGGCCGCGCCCGCCGAGTCAGCGCTCGTAACGGAAAGCGAGATCACGCGGGAAGTGGTCTCGGATGTAACGCTGACCTTATATCCCCTGAGGTCGCTAAGGCCAAGGGAGTGGGCGGTCTCGTTCGTTACACGGTCGGAGTTGAGCAGCGTTGCCACGTCGTTGGTCACCATCTGTGAGGCGCTGAGGTCCGAGTAGAGCGTCGAGGACCCCGAGTTCTCGTTCTTGACCAGAACATACATGCTCGTGGTCGCCGTGTACGTGTCGCGCATAAAGAGGCAGCTGTAGACCCCCATGACCAAAGCGCATGCCAGTGGAAGCACGACGACCAGCTTGAGGTGTTTCTTCAGCAGGTCGATTAGTTCAAGAAGCGTCATGTACCGTTCTATTCCTTTCCCGCCGCGCTACTGAATGGACGCGACGTCATCGGTCGTGAGGTCGGCGTTCGCCGCGAGCTCTTTATAGTCCCTAGGGCCAGCGGCGTTTGTCGCCGCCCCCAGATTCTCGTTGTCGACCTGGGCCTGGGGGACCTGCGCCGAGGAGTCGTTCGGGTCGAGGCCGGCGTCGACGCGCTGCATCATAGCACGCCACTCGTCGTACTCGGTGGCCACATAGCTTACCCCGCCCTGCGCCAACGAGTAGCTCGGGGTGGCGCAGGAATAAACTCGCATGCCGCCCTCGGCAGCCTGGATCTTGAGGGCGTAGGAGGCGATGTCGGCGACGCTCAGGTCTGTCGAGATCGACGAGGCGAGGTCGGCGACGAGACCCGGAACCGACGCCGGGGATGCCTCGAGCACCTTGTTGGCGATGGCCTCGACGATCTGGCGCTGCGCCTGCGCGCGTCCGAAATCGCCGCCCGAGACGTTATAGCGCTCGCGGGCGTAGCTCAGCGCCGACGCGCCGTCGAGCAGTTGGTTGCCGGCAGCAAACGACTTGCCGCCATTGCCACTTGGGATGTTCTCGGGGATGTCGACCCACACGCCGCCGAGCGCGTCGACGACCTTCTCCAGGCCGTCGAAGTCGACCTGGACATAGTGGGAGATCTTCACACCGGCGAATTCCTCGACCGCCTTGACGGAGTTGGCGGGGCCGTAATTGAACTCGCCGTTGATCTTCTCGGTGGTGCCCATGAGCGAGGTGACCATCGTGTCGCGCGGAATCGAAACGAGGGTGACCCTGCCGTTGTCGGCATCCACGCGCGCGAGCATGATGACGTCGGAGCGAGAAACGCTGTCCCCCGAGCGTGCGTCCGAGCCGAGGATGAGCGTGTAGAAAGCGTTGCTTTCCTTCTGGTTGCCCTGGGCGGGCGCCGCATCGAGGACCTGCTTGAGCTCTTCTTTGCTCTGAGCGTCAAGCTGCATGGAGCTGTTCACGCTGTTGACCCACAGCATAAGGCCGCCCGCCACGACGGAAATGGCCGCGATAAGCGCAAAGAAGACCTTAGCGGCAAGAGGGGCCTTCTTGACCTTGTGACGATGGCGAACGAGCTCTTCTTGCTGCTCGGGGGCTTCGCCGCGGGGCCCTTGCTCGGCGCCGTTGAGCCTGGCGCCGAGGTTACCGCGCCTTTGCAGCTCCGGCTCCAGGTCGGACTGGAAAGCGCTCTCGAAGCGATCGCGCGGGACCTCGCGCCGCTTGACGGAAGAAACGGCGGGCATCGCCGCGGCACCTTGGAGATCTTCTCGCTCCGCCGCCTCCTTGCACACGGCGTTCGCCGCGTCGCCCTCGAGGACCTCGCAATCGGCGCGCGAGCGCTCGGGCGCATCTGCCGGCGCAGCGAAGTGCGCGGCCGCGCGCTCCTGCCGTTTCTCGTCGTTGTCGTTCAAAGCAAACCCACCGAATCGAAAGGCCGCTTGCCAGGGCGGCACAATAGGTCATTGCGGTTCAGGATACTACAGGACGGATACGCCTCTTTTCAGCGGTGTACCCCCTCCATTGATTTTTCGAGGCCCGAAACCCCTTCCGAGCACTCAAAAATCGCAGGTACAAGCACTGGTTGAGAGCGCGGACCGCCTCCCGAGCACAGGAGACGGTCCGCCAATCCCATCAAATTGCGCCCGCCTGGTCACGCAATCTTCAAGCCCACGAAGGCCTTACTTGCGGTTGGCGCGGTAGTACTCGATGAGGGCGCGGGTGCTGGCGTCCTGCTCCTCGAGCGCGGCGTCGTCGTGGAAGGCCGGGGTGATCTGCTTGGCGAGCTGCTTGCCGAGCTCGACGCCCCACTGGTCGTAGGAGTCGAGGCCCCAGACGGTGCCCTCGACGAAGGTGATGTGCTCGTAGAGCGCGATGAGCTCGCCCAGGGAGTGGGCGTCGAGCTCACGGCCGAAGATCGAGGTGGTCGGGCGGTTGCCCTCGAAGCAGCGGGCCGGGACCATCCACTCGGCCGTGCCCTCGGCGCGGACCTCGTCGGCGGTCTTGCCGAAGGCGAGCGCCTTGGTCTGGGCGAGGAAGTTGCCCAGGAAGAGCTCGTGGACGTCCTGGTCGCCGTCGCGCACGGGGTTGGGCGTGTTGGCGAAGGCGATGAAGTCGGCCGGGATGGCGCGGGTGCCCTGGTGGATCAGCTGGTAGAAGGCGTGCTGGCCGTTGGTGCCCGGCTCGCCCCAGAAGACCTCGCCGGTGCCGCAGGTCACGGGCGTGCCGTCCCAGCGGGTGGACTTGCCGTTGGACTCCATGGTGAGCTGCTGCAGGTAGGCCGGGAAGCGGTGCAGGTACTGGTTGTAGGGCAGCACGGCGTGGGAGCCGAGGCCGTAGAAGTTCACGTACCAGACGTTGAGCAGGCCCATGAGGGCGACGACGTTCTGCTCGAGCGGGGTCTTCTGGAAGTAGACGTCGAGGTCGTGGAAGCCCTGAAGGAACTGCTTGAAGACCTCGGGGCCGAACACGACGATGAGCGAGAGGCCCACGGCGGAGTCGACGGAGTAGCGGCCGCCGACCCAGTCCCAGAAGCCGAAGGCGTTGGCCGGGTCGATGCCGAAGGCCTCGACCTTGTCGAGGGCGGTGGAGACGGCGACGAAGTGCTTCTTGATGGCCGCGGCGTCCTGAGCCTCGGAGCCGTCGATGGCGCCCTGCTCGCGCAGGGTGTCGAGCAGCCAGGTCTTGACCTCGCGGGCGTTGGTGAGGGTCTCGAGCGTAGTGAACGTCTTGGAGACGACGATCACGAGGGTGGTCTCGGGGTCGAGGCCGCGGAGCTTCTCGGAGGCGTCGTTCGGGTCGATGTTGGAGATGTAGCGGCAGTCGATGCCGGCGTTGGCCAGGGGCTTCAAGGCCTCGTAGACCATGACCGGGCCGAGGTCGGAGCCGCCGATGCCGACGGAGACGAGGTGCTCGATCTTCTTGCCGCTGACGCCCTTCCACTCGCCGGAGCGGACGCTGTCGGCGAAGGCGTACATGCGGTCGAGGACCTCGTGGACGTCGGCCACGACGTCCTGGCCGTCGACGACGAGCGTGCCCTTGTCGGAGGCGGGGCGGCGCAGCGCGGTGTGGAGGACGGCGCGGTCCTCGGTGGTGTTGAGGTGCTCGCCGGCGAACATGGCGTCGCGGCGCTCCTCGAGCTTGACGGCGCGGCCGAGGTCGCACAGAAGCTCGACGGTCTTGTCGTTGATCAGGTTCTTGGAAAGATCAAAGTGCAGGTCGTCCATATCGAAGGAGAGCTTGGCGACGCGGTCGGCATCGGCGGCGAACTCCTCCTTGAGGCTAAAATGCGCCTTGATGTCGGCGGCGTGGTCGGCAAGGGCCTTCCACTCGGCGGTCTGCGTAGCGTCGATCGGTGCGGCGATGGTTGCCATGTGCGAGTCCTCCCTGGGAGTCAAAATCCACGGACGGTACTATTTTACGCCTGAACGGCGCATGCGACTACGCGATTAGCGCATGGCAAGAAGGGCCCGCCGGGCCCAGCCAGGAAAGAAGACCGCCAAATCAGACAGGCTGATTTGGCAGGCGGCTAATACGGCTCGCCCAGGGGCGGGATGCGCTTGAGGCGGGCCCACATCTGCTGCTTGGCGCGCGGGTCCGTTAACGCGGCGGCAAATCCGCCCAGGTTGAGGACGCGCATGCCGCAGAGCTGCACGACGTAGCCGGGCTCGAGCATGGCCTCCTCGAAGCTCTCGATGATGGTCAAGTCCTCGGCGTACGCCTCTCGCAGCGCCGCGGCGGCCGCGTCGTCGCAACAGACGAGCGTGGCCGGGTCAAGCGCGCAGACGGCCTCGCGCAGCAGGGGCGCCGCGAGCGCCTCGCCCGCGTCGTCGCAGGTCAAAAGCCACTCCCAATCCTCCGGCGCATACCCGAGCGCCTTGAGGGAGGCCTTGAGCGCCACCCCGTCGGCGTCCAAGAAGGGCTCCGCGCCGGCGACCTCGTCGGCCGTGCGCTCGCCTTTGGCCACAAGGATCGGGCTCATGGCGTTGCCCCCGGCGCGCACCCCGCGCGCGGCGAGGCCGTCCAGCTCGGCGGTTGTTTTCTGCGCGCAGGCCTCGCGGCGCTGATCTGCTGCGGATGTCATCGGGTCCCTCCTGGATAGGTTGCACCACAACAGTGTAATTCGGGTATAAGTCGCTACAAGAAAAGTCCCGCGGACGCGTTGCGCCCGCACGTGATTCCGGAGGAACCGATGGCTGTACAAGAGATTCAGTCCGAGGAGCTCGCGCAGATCCTCGCCAATGCCCAGCACCCCGTGCTCGTCGATTTTTGGGCGCCGTGGTGCGGACCGTGCCGCGCGCTCGGCCCCGTTGTCGAGGAGGTCGCCGGCGAGATGGCCAGCGAGCTCGACGTGTACAAGATGAACGTCGACGACAACTACGACTTCGCCATGAAGAACAAGATCGTCTCCATCCCGACGGTCATGCTCTTTAAGGACGGCAAGGTCGCGCATCGCATGGTCGGCGCCCTGCCCAAGGCGGCGCTCGTCAGCGAGATCCGCGCGCACCTGTAAGGCAAGGCTCGATGAGTGGTCTACAGAAGCAGGTAAAGGACACGACGCGCTCGATGGCGGGGCTCGCGCGCAAAAACGCGCTTCTTTTGGTCGCGCTCGTCGCGGCGCTCCTCTTCATCTACCTGCTCGAGGAGGTCGGCGAGGGCGAGATCATGAAGCTCGACACCCTCGCCTACCGCTTTTTTGTCGAGAAGCTCCGCAGCGACCCCGTCACCTCGGTCATGAAGGGCTTCACCGGCCTGCTCGACATCCCGGTGCTGCTCGTGATGACGCTCATCGTGACGGCGTTCGCGCCCGGAAAGGCGCCGGGCCGCTGCGTCGCCGCCAACCTCTTTGGCGCGCTCGCGCTCAACGTCGTGCTCAAGCAGATCGTCCAGCGCCCGCGCCCCGACGGCTTCCGCCTCATCGCCGAGTCCGGATACAGCTTCCCCTCGGGCCACTCGATGGTCTCGATGGCGTTCTTCGGCCTTTTGGTCTGGATGGTATGGACCTACGAGAAGGACAAGACCATGCGCCTGGTGTGGTGCGCGCTCTTCTCGCTCGTCATCGTGATGGTCGGCGTGAGCCGCATCTACCTGGGCGTCCACTACGCAAGCGACGTTCTGGCCGGGTTCTGCGTCTCGCTGCTTTGGCTCGTGTTCTACACGAAGGTCGTGGCGCCCGCGTTCATGGCCCAAGAGGCATAGGGGCAGAAGCGCTTCTCGCCACCCGGCTAAACGGAAACGAAGCCCGCCAGATCCAAGGGGTCTGACGGGCTTCACGCTTTGCTGGATGCTCGCGGCTACTCGCCGAGAGTGATGATCTCGGCGGAGAGGACCTCGCCGGTGTCCTCGTCGCAGATGATGCGGCCCATCGAAGGCTTGGAGCGGCGCGGATAGGTCGGGCTGCCCGGGTTCATCACGAGGGTCCCCGTCCACTCGTCGCGCGTGACGAACGGCGTGTGCGTGTGACCGCAGATTGCGATGTCGCACTTGAGCAGGTTCAGGCGCTCGCGGTAGTGGACGACCTGCCAGCGCAGGCCGCTGCCATAGAAGATCTTGCGCGCCTTGACGGCGGGGCCGTAATCGTTCGACCAGTCGTTGTTGCCGAGGCACGCCTGCACGGGCGCGATTATCTCGAGGTGCTGGAAGTCGGACGACGAGCAGATGTCGCCCGCGTGCACGATGACGTCGGCGCCCCGCAGCTGCTCAATCAGCTCCGGGGAAAGAAACCCGTGCGTGTCCGAGATGATGTCGTATCGCGTGGTCGGCAAGTCGTCCTCCCCCGCCCTACAGTCCCAGGGCGCGCTTGAGCGCGACGACGCGGCGGCGAGAGACGCTGATCTTCTTGCCCTCGATGCCGTTGATGCCCAGCTGCAGGATGCCGGAGCTGATGACCTCGACGTCCTCGACGAACTCGAGGTTGACGATGTAGCCGCGGTGCACGCGGAAGAAGCCGTGCGGGGCGAGCTTCTCCTCGAGCTTGGCCAGGCTGATCGTCGAGAGGAAGCGGTCGTTGTCGGTGTAGATGCAGGAGTAGTCGTCCTTGGCCTCGATATAGCGGATCTGGTCGATGGGCACGAGGACCTTGCGGCCACTCTTGACCACGGGGATGCGCTCGACCGAGGAGTGGCTCTGGGGCGCGGCGGGCTCGGCCTTGGGGGCGCGGGCCTCGACCTTGTCGAGCGCGAGCTCGAGGCGGTCGGACTCCACCGGCTTCATCAGGTAGTCGACGGCGTCCACGCCGAAGGCGTCCAGCGCGTACTCGCTGTAGGCGGTGACAAAGACGATCGCGGGCGGGTTCTTGAGCTTGTGGAGCGCCTCGGCGAGCTGCATTCCGCTCGTCTTGGGCATGGAGATGTCGAGGAAGATCACCTCGGCCTTGGCCTCCATGAGCTTCTCGACCGCCTCGCGGGCGCTCGAGGCCTCGGTAATCGACTCGACGCGGCCTGTCTCTTCAAGAAGGAACCTGAGCTCGGAGCGGGCAGGAGCCTCATCATCAACGATCATAGCGCGCATGCAAAAACTCCTCTTTCCGGGCCCTCTAAAAATAAGCATCTAAACGTAGGAATGTTAATCTTCCTCAGCGATTGCTGCAAGCTCCGTCGCCGCGCCGCAGAGCCTCAAGGTGACGCAGGTGCCCTCGCCGGGGCGAGAGACGACCTCCACGCCGCTTCCGGGGTCGTAGAAGCGCTCGATGCGCTCCATGACGTTTTTGAGCGCCATTCCCGCGCCGCGGTTGCGGCCGCTGCCCACCGGCGTGGGCGCGGCGTCATCGCCGCCCGAGCCGAGCAGGCGCTGGGCGGCCTCCTCGGTCATCCCCAGGCCGTCGTCGGCAACGGCGATGAGCACGTCGTCGCCGTCGATCACGGCGTGGACATCGATGGAGAGCGGCCCCGCGTCGCGCATGGCGTGGCGCACGGCGTTCTCGACGATCGGCTGGATGACGAAGGACGGCACCAGAAGCTTGCCGATTCCCTCGGAGACGTGCTCGCTCTCGATGATGCGGTCGTCGCCGAAGCGGGCCTTCTCGATGGTGAGGTAGCGGCGGGTCTGCTCGAGCTCCTGCGAAAGCGGGATCAGGCCCGACTCGGAGCTCTCGAGGGTGTGCCGGTAGAACATCGAGAAATCGCGCAGGAGCGAGCGGGCGCGCATGGGGTCGGTGCGGCACAGCGAGGCGATGGTATTGAGCGTGTTGAACAAGAAGTGCGGATTGATCTGCGCCTGAAGCGCCTTGACCTCCGCGCGCGCCGTGAGCTCGGCCTGCGCGTCGAGCTCGTAGGACGAGAGCTGCGTGGACAGGAGCATGCCCAGGCCGCGGGCAATGGCCAGCTGTGTGCGGTCCATGTCGCGGTCGCGGGAGTAGTAGAGCTTGATCGTGCCCACCGCCTCGTCCTGGACCACGAGCGGCACGATGACGCCGAACGAGTTGCCGGGGGTCGAGATTCCGGCCGCAAAGCGGCGTGGCTCCTGCATTTCTTGGTCCATGGCGTAGAACGTCTCGGTGCGCTTGGACTTCAGGACCTCGCGCGTGGGGCGGGAGTTCTCGGTACCGGGAGGAAAGGCCACGTTGAAGCTGCCCTCGTAGGCGAGCACGCGCTTCGCGTCGGTGATGGCGACGCCGGCGGCGTTGGTCTCGGGAAGCAGGAGCACGCAGATGGCCTGGGCGTTTTCAGGCGTAAGGCCGCCGCGCAGGTGCTCGAGGGTGTTCGTCGCCACGCGAAGGGTGCGCTCGGTGGCCTGCGAGCGCGTGTCGTCGGGGGTGAGGTTGACCGAGCCGGCGATCACGATGACGTTGGCCGCCACAATGCCCGCGACGATGCACGGCATCACGCGGCCGGCGGCAAGGCCCCAGGCAAGAAGCGCCAAGGCGAGCGCACCGCAGGTGGCCAGGACCGCGTCGGCACGGCGCGGGGCCATCTGACCGTTGGGGTGGAGCATAGGCTACATCCCCCCTGTGGAGCCGAGGTCGGAGACCGACAGCGCGATGCCCGACAGCGGCCCGTCGTCCGTCGCAGGCGCGAGCGCGGCTCTGCCGCACACGTCGCCGGTGCGCATGATGGCGGCCTGCAGATAGCGGTCGTCCCAGATGGCGGACATGACGCCAGGCCACGTCATCGAGAAGCTCAGGTACCTGGAGGCGTTCTCGCGCGCGAACTTATCGGCGTCGCGCAGCCCCTTGACCAGGATGCGCAGGTAGGAAAGGCGGTCTGGCCCGGCAAGAAGGCGGCGCAGTGTGGTCTTGAGCACGCGGCCGCGCACTTCTTTGCAAAGCCAGGGGGCAGGATAGGGCATAAGCGACTCCGGGGTAATGGTGCGCAGGTCGCGCCGGGCGTTGAGCACCTCGAGCTTGCGGTACTCGTAGGACCAGCGGTAGATGTCCTGCATAAAGACGGAAGCGTCGGAGGCTTTTTCCTCGGGCGGGCGGAGCTGCACGCACCAGTCGTTGTCGAACCAGCAGTCGAGGCCGTGGCTGCGCAGGTTGAGCACGTAGTCGAGGTCTTCTCCGCGGGTGATGTAGGGGTCGAACGGGATGCGCGTGAACGCCTCGGCGTGCAGGGCGCAGCAGCCGCCGCACATGTGGTTGGAGCGCGTGACGCGGTTCTTCGCGTTCTGGGCGCGCTCCATGACCTTGTTGAACTGCTCGGCCTTGGACCAGTCGCGCTCGGTCCAGCTCTTTGCGGGATTCGCGTAGGGCGAGCCCTCCGGGTCGATAAAGAAGCCCGACTTGACAAGGATCTTCAGGTCCTGGCGCGTGTAGGCGGTAAGGCCGAAGACCGCCTTGGTGAGGAAGTCCGGATCGGTCGCGATCTCGTCGTCGTACATAAAGACGGCGACGTCGTGGCCAAAGACGCACGCGATGGCCAGGCCGAGGTTCTTTATCGCGCCGTAGCCGCGCAGCGAGACCGCCTCGCCGGCGGCCCTCGGGACGACGCGGCTGACGGCCGACATAATGCGGTCGCCCTCCTCGGGGCCGACGACCAGGGGGTTCAAGTTGGGGTGGGCTCGGCAAATGCTGTTCACGCGCGCCCGGGCCGCCTCACGGCAGGACTTGGGCGCCACGAGCAGCACGGCCACGCGCAAGACGCCGCGAACCCGCTCCAAAGACGAGAGGCAGGTCTCGAGCTCGGGCAGGGGTTTATCGATGGGCGTGGTGTAGTCGTAGACGCCGCGCTCGCCCAGCTCGCCGGGCTGGTCGCCCTCGGCCCAATAAGAAGGTATGACGATAATGGGGTTCACGCGGCTTTGTGACCAATCTGCGAGCGATGGCTACGTAGTTCGAGGGGCGATGACGCCTGTGCCCTCAGTGTTAATATTACCCCCATATCCAGCGAGAAGGGCACCGCATCCCACCTCGCGGGCATTTGAAGTTAGATTTGGCATAGATTTCGCGGCCTGGCGCAGCCTGAAGGGCCGCTCGGCTTACGGAGGACACTATGGGTGCACGCACATTTTTGGCCTGCGCCGCGGCGGACGCCGCGCGCTGGGGACTCTCCCGCGTGCTTCACCGCGGCGGCGGCAACGCCCCCGGCGCCATCGCGCTCAAGCTCAATCCGAACATCATCGCCGACCTCGCGGCCGGCCTCGACGGCTCCATCGTGGTCACCGGGACCAACGGAAAGACGACCACCAACGGGCTCATAGCCGACGGGCTCGCCGCCGCCGGCTACGACGTGGTGTGCAACCGCGCCGGCAACAACATGCAGACGGGCATCGCCGCCGCCATGGTGGCGGGGCGCCGCGGCGGCGCTGGAAAGAAGGGCCGCTTCGGCGCCTTCGAGTGCGACGAGCTCTACACCGTGCGCGTCCTTCCGCAGGTAAAGCCCCGCGCGCTCGTGCTCCTTAACCTCTTCCGCGACCAGCTCGATCGCTACGGCGAGATCGACCACACGCAGGACGTGATCGCCGAGGCGCTTCGGCTCTCGCCCGAGACCACCTTGATCTACAACGCCGACGACCCGCTGTGCGCCGCCATCGCCGCGCGCGTGGGCAACGCGAGCATCGGCTTCGGCATCGACGAGCCCACGGGGCTCGAGGCGGATCGCATCAGCGACTCTCGCTTCTGCGCCCTGTGCAACGCGCCGCTGGACTACGAGTACGTGCACTACGGGCAGCTCGGCAAGTACCGTTGCCCCAAGTGCGGATGGTCTCGCCCGGAGCTCGGCTACGCCGCACGCGACGTCGAGCTCTCCTGCGGCAAGGACGGCGGCTACTCCTGGGACGTCTGCGGCGCGGACGGCTTCTGGCGCCACGTAAAGACGCGCTACAGCGGCCTGTATATGGTGTTCAACATCACCGCGGTCGTCGCGGCGCTCGAGTTCGCGGGCGCGGGCACCGCTGGCCTCGACGAGGTGATCGCCCGCTACCAGCCCGCAGGCGGCCGCATGAAGACGTGGCATGTGCTCGGGCGCGACGTGGTGAGCAACCTCGCAAAGAACCCCGCCGGCTTCGACCGCATGATCAGCGAGGTCAAGGCCGCCGACGGCCGCCTGATGGCGTTCTTCCTCAACGACAACGACGCCGATGGCCACGACATCAGCTGGATCTGGGACGTCGACTTCGAGAAGCTCTGCGAGCTCGACCTGGCCCGCGTCTTCGTCGGCGGCACGCGAAAGAACGACCTCCAGGTGCGCCTCAAGTACGCCGGCATAAACGCGCAGCTCATCGATGGCATTGAGGACGCCGTTCGCGGATGCTTCGGCGCGGACGCCGAACTGCCGCTTCACTCCGTTGCCAACTACACCGTCTTTCCCTCCGTGACCGCCGACCTCAAGCGACTCGACGGAACCGAGCGCCCCGAGGGGACGCGCGCCGCCGTGGCGCCCAAGCCCCGCGTGAACCTCCGCTGCTACGCAGACGCAGGCGTTCGCCTCGAGCGCCCGCTGCGCGTCGTGCACCTCTACCCCGACGCGCTCAACCTCTATGGAGACGGCGGCAACATCGCCTCGCTTCGCCAGCGCTGCGAGTGGCGCGGCATCCCCGTGCGCGTCGACGCGGTGCGCATGGGTGAGGAGCTCGACCTTGGCGACGCCGACATCGTGCTGCTCGGCGGCGGCGCCGACCGCGACCAGCTTGCCGTTTGCCGCGAGCTGCTCGCACAGAAACAGAAGCTCGCGGCCTACGTCGAGTCCGACGGCGCGCTGCTCGCCATCTGCGGCGGCTACCAGCTGCTCGGCCGCTTCTATATGATGGGCGACCAACAGGTGGAGGGCCTGGCCGTCATCGGCGCCGAAACCCGCAGCGGCGAGGGGCGCCTGATCCACAACGTGGCCATCGACTCCCCCATCGCGTCGACGCCCATCGTCGGCTTCGAGAACCACGGCGGCCGCACGTATCTGGACGAGGACGAGACGCCCCTCGGCCGCCCGCTCGTGTCCGGCACCGGCAACAACGAGTTCGCCGTCGGCGAGGGCGTCCTGCACAAGGGCGTCGTCGGCACGTACTTCCATGGACCCATCCTGCCCAAGAACCCGCAGGTCGCCGACTGGCTGATCGAGCACGCGCTGCGTCGCCGCGGCATCGAGGCTGCGCTGCCCGCCCTCGACGACTCCTACGAGACCGCCGCCCACGACGTGGCGCTCGCCATCGTCAAGCGAGGCGCCTAGCGCCGGCATTTGGGCCCCTTTTCGCGACCCCCTTACGCAAAAAGCTCCTTAGTGGGTGAACAAAACGCGCTGCGGCGGGTATCCGCCGCAGCGCGTTTTACATAACCGCAGGTAGAAGCGTTACCACTTTTTGCGATACTTCGCCTAGTGCCGTTTTGTTCACCCACTAAGGCCATTTCGCTGCCGCGACGCCCGAAATTCCGGCTCCGCGGCACAAAAGAAGGCCCGCCACCGCGAGGTGACGGGCCTTCGAGCCAGCTAGAGGCGAATGTTACGCGTCGGCGTACATGGCCTTGAGCTTGAGGAGGTGCTGGTAGCGAGCCATGGCGGCCTCCTCGTTCTCCTTGAAGAGCTCCTGGGCGCGCTCGGGGAACTCGCGCGTGAGGCGGCTGTAGCGAGCCTCGTTCATGAGGAACTCCTGGTAGCCGCCCGCCGGCTCCTTAGAGTCGAGCGAGAACTTCTTGCCCTCAGGAGCGGCCGGGTTGAAGCGGTAGAGGTTCCAGTAACCGCACTCGACGGCGCGCTTCATCTCGAGCTGGCAGTTCTTCATGCCGCCCTTGATGGAGTGCATCTCGCAGGGGCTGTAGCCGATGATCAGGGACGGGCCGTCGTAGGCCTCGGCCTCCTGGATGGCCTTCAGGGTCTGCGCCGGGTTGGCGCCCATGGCAACCTGAGCGACGTAGACGTAGCCGTAGGTCATGGCGATCTCGGCGAGGGTCTTCTTCTTGGTCACCTTGCCGGCGGCAGCGAACTGCGCGACCTGGCCGAGGTTAGAGGCCTTGGAGGCCTGGCCGCCCGTGTTGGAGTAGACCTCGGTGTCGAAGACGAAGACGTTGACGTTGCGGTTGGAGGCAAGGACGTGGTCCAGGCCGCCGAAGCCGATGTCGTAAGCCCAGCCGTCGCCGCCGAAGATCCAGAAGGACTTCTTGGACAGGTAGGACTTGTCGGCGAGGATGGCCTTGGCGGCGTCGGAGCCGTCGGCCTCGAGGGCCTCGACGTAGGCGGCGGAAGCAGCCTTGGAGGTGGCGGCGTCGCCGGTGTTGGAATCGAGCCAAGCCTGCGCGGCGGCCTTGAAGGACTCGCTCACGCCGTCGGCCTCGAGCAGCGCCTTGGTGTCGGAGACGAGCTTGTTGTGGACGGCCTCGTAGCCGACCTCAAGACCAAGGCCGTGCTCGGCGTTGTCCTCGAACAGGGAGTTGTTCCACGCGGGACCGTGGCCCTCGGCGTTGACCGTGTAGGGCGAGGTCGCGGCCGGGTTGCCCCAGATGGAGGAGCAGCCGGTGGCGTTGGAGATGAACATGCGGTCGCCGGCGACCTGGGTCACGAGGCGAGCGTAGCTGGTCTCGGCGCAGCCGGCGCAGGAGCCGGAGAACTCGAGGAGCGGCTGCTTGAACTGCGAGCCCTTGGTGTTGGCGGCGATGGCCTCGGGCTTCTCGGAGACCCTGGAGACGCAGTAGTCGAAGACCTGCTGCTCGGCAAGCTCCTCCTCCTGCGGGACCATGGTGAGGGCGTCCTTCGGGCAGGCGGTGACGCAGACGGTGCAGCCCATGCAGTCGAGCGGGCTGATGGCGAGGGTGAACTTCTTGCCCTTCACCTTCGGGCCCATGGCGTCGAGGGTGCGCAGGTTCTCGGGAGCCGCGGCGACCTCGGCGTCGTCCAGGATGAACGGACGGATGGTGGCGTGCGGGCAGACGAAGGCGCAGGAGTTGCACTGGATGCACTTGGTCTCGTCCCACTTCGGGACCATGACCGCGACGCCGCGCTTCTCGTAGGCGGAGGCGCCGAGCTCCCACTGGCCGTCGACGATGTCCTTGAACGCGGAGACGGGCAGGGAGTCGCCGTCCATGCGGTTGATCGGCTCGAGGAGGTTCTTGACCTGCTCGACGATGGCGGCGCGACCCTCAAGGGTGAGCTTGGCGGGAGCGTCCTCGGCGGTCGCCCAGTCGGCAGGCACCTCGAACTTGCGGAACGCGGTGGCGCCGGCGTCGATGGCCTTGTGGTTGGCGTCGACGATGGCCTGGCCCTTCTTCATGTAGGACTTGGTGGCCGCGTCCTTCATGTACTGCAGGGCCTCCTCGGCGGGCAGGACCTTGGCCAGGGCAAAGAAGGCGGACTGCAGAACGGTGTTCGTGCGCTTGCCCATGCCGACCTTGGCGGCCAGGTCGATGGCGTCGATGAGGTAGACGGTGACGTTGTTCTTGGCGATGTAGCGCTTGGCAACGGCCGGCATGTGCTGAGCGAACTCCTCGTCAGACCACTGGCAGTTGACCAGGAAGGTGCCGCCCGGCTTGACGTCGCGGACCATCTTGAAGCCCTTGATGATGTAGCTCGGGTTGTGGCAGGCGACGAAGTCGGCCTTGGTCACGTAGTACGGCGAGCGGATCGGGGAATCGCCGAAGCGCAGGTGGCTGACGGTGACGCCGCCGGTCTTCTTGGAATCGTACTGGAAGTAGGCCTGGACGTACTTGTCGGTGTGGTCGCCGATGATCTTGATGGAGTTCTTGTTCGCGCCGACGGTGCCGT
>UQIF01000025.1 GCA_900540955.1 uncultured Olsenella sp. | reverse complement strand
ATTTTGTCCCATGTAGGACAAAATCCCCCGTCCCTTTTGTCCCATGTATGAACCAGTGGTTAACACCATAGCAGAACATCGGTTATTCTCAGCCGCCAAGCGCAGCTATAGCCTTCTTTATGGCTAAAAACCTGTCATAGAAGGGAATGGGTATGAACAATTGGCTTAATCTGGAGGGTAACGTCTGCGCCGTCACCGGCGCGCTCGGCGGCATGGGCGTGGAGATCTGCCGCGAGTTTGCTCGCAACGGCGCCAACGTGGTCCTTCTTGACCTCGACGAGGACAAGGTCAAGACCGCCGCTGCCGGCCTTTCCGACGAGTTCGGCATCCACGCCGAGGGCTACCGCATGGACGCCACCTGCGAGGACGAGGTCCAAGCGGCCGTTGACGCTGCCGTCGCCGACTTCGGCCGCGTGGACGTGCTCGTCAACACCGCCGGCATCCTGCGCTTCGCCCCGATGGAGGACCTGCCGCTCTCCGACTGGGACGCCGTCATCAAGGTCAACCTCACCGGCACCTTCATCGCCTCCCAGCGCTTTGGACGCCAGATGATTCTGCAGGGTGCCGGGCGACTCGTTCACATCTCCACCGCCGCCTCCTACCAGCCCGAGACCTTCAGCGGCGTCTACAGCTCCACCAAGGCGGGCGTCAACATGATGTCCAAGATGATGGCAGCCGAGTGGGGCCCCTACGGCGTGCGCTCCAACTGCGTGTGCCCGTGCTTCGTGAAGACCCCAATGAGCGCCAACTTCTACTCCGACCCCGAGGTCGAGCGCAGTCGCAGCCGCCTCATCGCCACCCGTCGTATCGGCGAGGTCACCGACATCGCCAACGCCGTCATGTTCCTGTCCTCCACCCGCTCCGACTTCACCACCGGCGCCGAGATCATGGTCGACGGCGGCTTCTCCAACATGATGGGCGACCTTACCGCCAAGCCCGGCGGCCGTCGCGCCTATGCCGAGAACTACCTCAAGAGCAAGGGCGTCGCCCTGTGGACCGACGAGGCTGGCGTCAAGACCCCGACCGACCAGTAAACGACGGAAAAGCTGCCCGTACGCACTTCTTGCCCCGGGCAACGAGAAAGGCACCCAATGAACGAGACTTCAAACAAAGGCCGCGGCACCGTCCTGGCGGCCGCCTGCGTCACGATGTTCTTTATCAGCTCCATCGCGCTGTACTCCGTGGTGAGCAAGAACCTGCTCGCCGTCTATCCCGACTGGTCGAGCGCGCTCACCTGGGCGTTTCCGGTGTTCCAGACCGTCATGGCCGTGACGGGCATCTTTGCCGGCCGCATCTCCGACAAGATCGGCCCCCGCAACATCGTGATCGCCGCCGCCGTCTGCTACGGCCTCGGCTGGTTCATGTGCGGCACCGTGACCGAGCCGTGGCAGTTCTACCTGTGGTTCTCGCTCGTCGCCGCCGTCGGCAACGGCTTGGGCTACAACCCCGCCCTCACAACGGGCCAGAAGTGGTTCATCGACAAGAAGGGCCTCGCCTCCGGCATCACCCTCGCCGCCTCTACCGCCGGCCCCGCCGTTCTGTCGCCCGTGCTCGCGTCGCTGCTCATCCCGGCGCTCGGCATCTTCGGCGCCCTCAAGGCCCTCGGTGTGATCTTCCTGGTCACGATCCTCGGCTCGGCCCTCTTCCTCAAGGCCCCCGAGAAGGGCTGGCTGCCCGAGGGCTATGTTGCCCCCGCGGCGGGTGCCCACGCCGGCACCTTCGGTGACCTGACCCCCGGCGAGATGGTCCGCACCCCGCGCTTCTGGGTCCTCATCGTCACCTTCGCCTTCGCCGCCACCGCGGGCACCCTGCTCGTGGGCAAGGTCGCGTCCATCGCGGCCGTGCAGCTCTTCGCCGACCCCGCGAGCGCCGCGGCCGTCGCGCTCGGCGGCGTGGTCGTGTCCGTCAACACCTGCGCCAACCTCGTCGGCCGCCTCTCGTTCGGCCAGATCATCGACAAGATCGGCGCCTACAAATCGCTGCTCATCTCGCTCATCGTGACCATCGTGGCCCTCGTCATCATGTCCATGAGCTTCACGCAGGTGATGTTCTTCGTGGCGCTTGCCCTTCTGGGCTTCAGCTTCGGCGCGCTGCTCGTCATCTACCCGCCGCTGACCGGTGGCGCCTTCGGCACCTCCAACCTGGGCGTCAACTACGGGATCATGTTCCTGGGCTACGCCGCCTCCACCTGGATTAGCCAGCCCATCACGGCCGTGCTTTACCACGCCGAGGCCGGCAGCGCCGCCTACCAGCAGTCCTTCTACGGCGCCATCGTGATTGCCGCCATCGCCGTCGTGCTCACCGTCTACATGATGGTCTCCGACGGAAAGAAGAAGACCGCCTAGCGCGGGCTCCTTTTCCCTCGACGACCCCTTCCTCCGGCGCGGCCCGGCCGACCCCCCCACGCTACGCGGCCGGGTGCGCGCCACCTCATTCGACGATTTGGCAAGAAGGGCCGCCCTTCTTGCCCCAGAGAGGAGTTCCCATGTCCGAGAACCAGACCCCCGTCCGCATCGCCGTTATCGGCGCCGGCGCCATGGGCAAAAACCACATCCGCTTCGTGGCCGAGGAGCCTGAGGCCGAGCTCGTGGCCATCGCCGACGCCTTCGAGGGCGCCCGCGCCACGGCCGAGGCCGCCGGCGTGCCGTTCTTCACCGACCCCGCCGCCATGATGGACGAGGTCAAGCCCGACGGCGTGATCATCGCCACCCCCAATGGCCTGCACCTGGGCGTTGCCCGCGAGGCCGTCCGCCGCGGCATCGTGCCCCTGGTCGAGAAGCCCATCTCCGACGACCTCGCCGACGCCGAGGCCTTCGCAGCCGAGGCCGCCGGCGTGCCCGTGCTCGTAGGCCAGCATCGCCGCCACAACCCCTTCGTCCAGAAGGCCAAGCAGATCATCGAGTCCGGTGAGCTGGGAAAGCTTACCGTCTCGAGCTTCCACTACATGATCTATAAGAACGACGAGTACTTCGATGTCGAGTGGCGCCGCAAGAAGGGCGCGGGCCCGATCCTCGTCAACCTCGTCCACGACGTCGACCTGCTCCGCTACCTGCTGGGTGAGCCCGTTGCCATCCAGGGCATGCAGTCTTCCGCCGCGCGCGGCTTCGAGACCGAGGACTCCGCCGTGGTCAACGTCCGCTTCGCCGACGGCTCGCTCGCCTCGATGACCATCTCCGACGCCACCGCTAGCCCCTGGAACTGGGAGGCGACTGCCCGCGAGGACCCGCAGTACCGCCCCTTCGACGCCGACGCCTACTTCATCGGCGGTACCAAGGGCGCGCTGTCGCTGCCTCGCCTGCACCAGATGAGCTACGACGGCGCCTCCAGCTGGCACAAGCCGCTGCAGATGGACATCCCCGCGGTTGACCCCGCGCTGCCGCACAAGATGCAGCTCAAGCACTTCGTGCGCGTCGTCCGCCGCGAGGAGGCCCCTGTGGTCACACCGGCCGACAACGTCAAGACGCTGCGCTGCCTGAACGCCGTCAAGCAGGCAGCCGAGACCGGCGAGCTCGTCGAGCTCTAGCCACCGCTGCGCGGATTGGGACAAAAGGGACGGGGGATTTTGTCCCAGCTTGTGGAGAGGTTTGCAGCTACGTCCACAATTTGGGACGAAATCCCCCGTCCCTTTTGTCCCATTCAGAGCTTGATGCTGATGCCGGAGAAAGGCTCCCAGCCGCCCTTCTTGCCGGGGTCCTTCCGTCGGCGGTCCTCGAACAGGTCGAGCTCGACGTCGCGTTTCTTTCCGCCGGACTTCTTTCCGTCGTTTCGATCGTCTTGGCCGCCGAGCGTGACGGATATCCCGCCGAACAGTGCGCCCATTCTCGCCCCTACTCGCGCTCGGGGACCTTGAGCATCATCACGAAGCCGATGACGAACAGGATCGCGATGCTCATGACTCCGAGGCTGGAGTTTCCGCTGATGGCCGTGAAGGTGCCCACGAGGAAGGTGCCCAGGATGGCCGCGTACTTGCCGAAGATGTCGAAGAAGCCGAAGTACTCGTTGGCGCGCTCCTTGGGGCAGAGCTTGCCGAACTCGGAGCGCGAGAGCGCCTGGATGCCGCCCTGGAACATGCCGACGAGGATGGCGAGCACCCAGAACTCGGTGGCGGTGCGCAGGAATAGCGCGGCGAACAGCGTGATGCCGAAATACGCCGCGATGGCGATGAGCAGCATGCGGCGCGTGCCGTGCTTGCTGGACAGGCGGCCGTAGATGATGGCCGACGGGAACGCCACGAACTGCGTGACCAGGAGCGCGAGCACGAGCTGTGTCGCGTCGATGCCGAGGTCGGTGCCGTAGCTTGTGGAGAGCTTGATGATGGTGTGCACGCCGTCGATGTAGAAGAAGTACGCGATCATGTAGAACTTGATTGCCTTGTTGGCCCACATCTCCTTGAGCGTGCCGCCGATGCCGCCGATGGCCTTGGCGATGGCGTCGGACTCTCGCGGCTTGAAGTGCTTCTGCTCGACGTCTCTGAGCATGGGGATCGTGAAGACGAGCCACCAGGCGGCGGTGATCGCGAAGGCAATCTGCATCGCCGTCTGCAGGCCGAGCCCCAGCTTGTCGTAGTTGAGCACGATGAGCAGGCATGCGATGAAGGGCACGCAGCTGCCGATGTAGCCCCACGCATAGCCATGGCTGGAGACCTCGTCCATGCGGTCGTCGGTCGTCGCGTCGACGAGCAGCGCGTCGTAGAAGACCATCGAGGAGTTGAGCGCCACCGAGCTGATCACATAGATGACGAGGAACGCCATGGCGCTCGTGGGGATGCCGAGGGCGACGGTGGCGACGACGCCCGTGCCCACGCAGCCCACGATGAACTTCTTCTTCATGCCCTCCATGTCGGCGATGGAGCCCAGAATGGGCATGAGCAGCGCGATGATGAGAGAGGCGATGGTCTCAGCGTAGCTCCACGCAACGACGACGCCGCCTTCGGGCGCCAACGAGCTGAAGTAGATGGGGATGACGCTCGTGGCAAGAAGGACCAGGGCTGAGTTGCCCACGTCGTACATGATCCAGCTCTTCTCGGCACGGGTGAACTTCTGTTTTGCCATGGTCTCTCCATCTCTAGGGGCACCCAATGCTTCGGAAACATATAGATGATACGTTACCCTTCATCGTTTGCACATAACGAGCAGCTCGAGTAATGGTTGGGTAAAGAGGCCATTTATGCCGCAGACGGCGCCGATTCGCCGTCCTGCGGGCGCGCGCCGGGGCCTCGTGGGGCATAATCAAAGGCAAAACCGTCGAAGGGACACCCGATGCCCGCGATTCTTACGCACGATTTCTTTGGAAAGAGCGTCGCCGACGACGCCGCGAAGCTCCTCGGCTTTGTGACCGAGGACGAGCGCTGCGCCTTCCTGCTTGGAAACCAGGGTCCCGACCCCCTGTTCTATCTGTGCGTCGACCCGCTTATGAGCAAATGGGAGCCCCTCGGCAACGTGATGCACTCCGCCCGCCCGGCGCGCCTGCTTCTGGCCATGCACGAGGCTGCCGAGCGCCTGGAGGGCGCCGAGCGCATGACGGCGCGCGCCTACGTCGCGGGCTTTGCCTGCCACTACCTGCTCGATCGCGCGGTCCACCCGTTCGTGTACTACTGGCAGCTCGGGCTCACGAAGGCCGGCGTCCCGGGCCTCGACGCGTCGAGCCAGAAGTACGTTCACGCCGAGATCGAGCGCGACCTCGACGAGGCGGTGCTGTGGGGCGTCGAGCACAAGACGGTCCGCGAGTACAGGCCCTACGAAGAAGTGCTGCGGGCGTCCGGCCGCGTGCTCGCCGCGGTGGACAAGGTGTACTTCTATGTGTCGCTTTGGGCCTACGGCCGCGCGATCGATCCGAGGACCTTCTCGACGGCGGTGCACGAGTTCCGCCTTGCGCAGCGCGTGCTCTACTCGGCGCACGGCGTGAAGACGAGGGCGATCGCCGACGCCGAGCGCCTCGTGCGCGGCGGCCACTCGCTCGTGGGCGCCATGGCGCATCGCGCCCGCGCGGAGGCGACCTCGGACTTCGACAACCGCGAGCGCCGCGCGTGGGAGAACCCGTTCACGCACGAGGTGCGGGAGGCGTCTTTTGCGGACCTCTTTGAGGAGGCGCGCGCCTGCGTGCTTCCGGCCCTTGGCGCCATGTTCTCCGGCGACTTCGACAGAAAGGCGGCGGCGGAGCTTACAGGCGGCCTCAACTTCGAGGGCGAGCCGGTGGACCCCGACGGGGGCTTCGACTGGCAGGGGCTCTGAGCCGTCGAGCTAGGGGGTACCGTTTGGCAGTCCGCCGGGGGCAAACGGTAATCTTATGGCCAAGACAAGTAAGCTAGGTGCTGGCGCGGGCGACGTCAGACGATGACGCCCGGTTGATGGGTTCGCTTGAATGTGAGGAGGTCCGGATGGCCACATATGTTTTCTCCGACGTGCACGGCCACGCCGCGCCCCTCGCGCGCGCTATCAAGAAGATCGCGCCGTCCGAAGACGACGTCTTCTACTGCCTGGGCGACATGATCGATCGCGGCCCCGACCCGCTCGGCGTGATCTCCATTGTGCGCTCGCTGCCCAACGTCCACGTTCTTATGGGCAATCACGAGGACCTCATGATGGCCTGCATGCTCGAGCTCGAGGACGAGCTCGATGCCGTCAACGCCGCGAACTGGGGCATCAACGGCGGGATCGTGACGTCCGAGGCGCTCGCCGGGCTGAGCGAGGACGAGGCCGACGAGATCGTGGGATGGGTGGCCTCGCTGCCGCGCTGTGCGCACGTGACGGTGGAGGAGCGTCCCTACCTGCTCGTGCACGCCGGCATCGACCCGTCCGCCGTCACGGTCGAGGGGCCGTGGGACGACCAGAAGCTCGACGCGCTTCTTGCCGAGCAATCGCCTGACGATCTCCTGTGGATCCGCGAGGGGTTCTGGGGCTCGCACACGGGGCTTGTGGACGCCGAGGGCAAGGGCCCGATCGTCATCGCGGGTCATACGCCGACGCCCTATCTCGACCGCCTGTGCGCAGACCTCAATGAGCCGCTCCGCGACGAGGACGGCCGCGCGAAGATGCTCAAGGTCGGCGCCGACCAGACCACGGGTGGCGTGGCCGACCGCTGGGATATCGACGCCGGCGCTGCCGGCGGCGCGGGCTTCGGCCGGGTCGGCATCATGCGCCTGGACGACGGCGCCGAGTTCTACGAGGATATTTCCGAGGAGGAGTAGCGGTTGCGCGGCGCTAAGGAACCGCAGGTTCCAGCCGGCCGCACGGCCTCGTCGCTAAGAAATGGCGGGTTACAGCCTTGATGTGGCGCTATTGCGCTAAGAAATCCCAGGTCTCAGCTGGATGTAAGGGCTGGGACCCGGGATTCTTTAGCGTGATTGGGTTGGAGCCTGCGTTTTCTTGGCGCGGGCTACCAGGTGCGGGCGAGGCGATCGATGGCCTCGGCGGCGGTGCCCTCGTCGACGCCCTCGATGCGGACGACCACGGCCTCCCCTGTGCGCACCCCCATGGAAAGAAGCGCCATCAGGTCCGAGGCGTCGGCCGCGCGGCCCTCGTGCATAAACGTCACGCGGCTACGCCAGCGCTGGGCCTCGCCGGCAAGGAGCACGGCCAGCTGTATATGAAACCCCAACGGGTCGGTGATCTGGCGCACGATCTCGCGCATTACGCCCCTCTCCCAAGCATAACCTTGAACGAAAATAGCAGCCTGAGCAGGGGAAGAAAAGAGGGGAGTCGGCGAACGTTTTGCCCTCTCCCCGTAAATGGGCAACGCGTGTCGGACATGCTTTTTTTGACAATCGAGTCGCGCAGGCGCCCCGAGGATCGCGCTACAGCTCGCGGCGGGCGTAGAGGCGCGTCGAGACGAGCATCGAGGTGAGGTAGGCGGCA
Organism: uncultured Olsenella sp.; assembly: GCA_900540955.1. Taxonomy (GTDB): domain Bacteria; phylum Actinomycetota; class Coriobacteriia; order Coriobacteriales; family Atopobiaceae; genus Paratractidigestivibacter. The sequence continues at coordinate 24,680 of UQIF01000025.1, read as the reverse complement.
GCGGCGGCGCCGAGGATGCCGAGGGCGATTGCCGGCGTCGGCAGCGTGGCGGCCACGTCGGCAAGGTTTCCTGCGACGGTGAGGACGGGCCCCCTGAACTGCTCGAACCCAAGAAGGGCGATTAACAGGAGCGGCGCGACCGCGGCGATTTTCCCGCGTTCGACCCCAAGGGAGAAAACCAAGGGCATCTGTATTGCGAGGATGGCGAAGAGGCTTGCTATGGTCGCGAGAAACGCCGACGCGGGCTCGGGCGCAAAGAGAAGCCCGAGCTGCTTGGCATCGGACCCGTTTACGAGGGACATGGCGAGGGCGAGTACGAGGGAGGCGACGAGTCCCGCCGCCATCGTCGCCGTGATCGCCAGCGCCATGATCCCGTAGCGGGCCTTGACCACGTCTGCGCGCCCGATGGGAAGAAGCTCCAGGCGCCCGCGAGCCCATTCACCGCGGTCATCGGCTCCGAACAGCGCGAACATGATAAAGAGGCAGCTCGTATAACACATGCAGCACGTCATGGCGATGACCATGGCGGTGGGGTCGCTTGCGTTTCCCATGGCGGTGAACCCGCCGATCACAAGCGATGTGAGCAAGTAGTGCGCCAGGTATTTCTTTACGACGCACCAGTCCGAGAACATCAAAGCGCGCATTTTTTACCTCACTTCTCCTTTGACCAGAAGCGTCATGACGTCGTCGATGGTCGCGCGGTCGCACACGAGGCCGGGGTGCTTGCGGACAAACGCCGCGCGGTCGTCGACGAGCAGCGTCCAGCTGAGGTCGCCTCGCAGGACGCGGGCGCGGCCGTCTCCTGACCAGGCGCGCTCGCCATCGAGGATCTCCTCGAGCTCCGCCGAGCGAAGGCGTGCCACGCCCATATGGCCTTCGATCTCGTCTATATCGCAGGCAAGGAGCACGCGGCCGCTGTCGATGATCGAGATCCGGTCGCATATTCTCTCAAGGTCGCCGGTGATATGGCTGCTGATGAGCAGGCTGCGGTCGCCCGGTTCCATCCAACGGCGGAGCAGGTCGAGCACGTCGTCGCGGACGATGGGGTCGAGGCCTGCGGTCGGCTCGTCCATCACAAGGCAGGTGGCGCCCGATGCGATGGCGGCCGCGAGCTGGAGCTTCATGCCCATGCCGCGGCTCAGCTCCTTGATGGTCCGCTTGCCGTCGAGCGGCAGGTCGAGCGCCGCGCAGGTTCTCGCAAAGAGGACGCGGTCGAATGCGGGGAAAGCGAGTCGGTGCATCCGCTCGACGTCGGGTACGGTCATTTCCGAAGGGTAGGGGCACACGGCGCTCACCGCGCCGAGCTTGGCCGTGCGCTCGATGCGGCCGGAGTCGGGCGCGAGCGATCCCAGCGCCATTCGCATGAGGGTGGTCTTTCCGGCTCCGTTGCGCCCGACGAGGCCCACGACGCAGCCGCGCGGGACCTCGAGCGTGACGTGGGCGACGTCGAAACCGTCGAAGTGCTTCGATATGTCAATCAAGCGCAGGTCGAATGACGTGTCTGTCATGCTGCTCACTTCTCTTCGAGTTGGATGTCGAGCATCTCGCGCAGCTCGTCGTCGGAAAGGCCGCAGGCGCGCGCGTCGCAGACGGCGCGGGCGAGGGAAGCCTCCACGCGGCGCAGGCGCTCCTCGCGCAGGAGGTCAAGATTCTGCTCCGCCACGAAGCATCCCTTGCCGGGAATGGTGGTCACGTAGCCCTGCGCCTCGAGATCTTGGTAGGCGCGCTTGGTCGTGATCGCGCTGATGCGCAGCTGCGCGGCGAGCGCGCGGATGGAAGGGAGCTGCTCGCCTGCGGCGAGCTCCCCTGCGGCGACGGCGTCGCGTATCTGCGCCGCGATCTGCTCGTAGATGGGCTTGTCCGATGAGTTCGAGAGGACGATCTCCACGTTGTTCCTCCGTGGTCGAGCGGTGGTGCTAAGGCCTTGAATAACTGTATATACCGTACATATACAGTAGTCAAGATAATTCGCTTGGCGTGGTCAAAATTGCCGCGCAACCAAAAAGTGCACGATAGTTGCTATGCGCAACCGTGCAGGTAGAGCATACTGTGCGCAAGGTAAGGCGCGAGGAATGGGGGACGTTATGGTACTGGGTATGAGCGGGCCGGAACTCATGGTCATCCTGCTGATCCAGCTGGTCCCATTTGCGCTGGGAATTGTCCTGGTCGTTCTTGCGATCAGGTGGTTCATTCGCCAGGAGCGCGAGGCAAAGCGCCCGGAGCTCAAGGCCGAGCGCGCGAGCCTGGGCGAGGTTATCCGCGCGCGCCGAGATGCGTGCGGCATGACCCAGGAGCTCGTCGCTCAGAAGCTCGGCGTGAGCCGCCAGGCTGTGGGGAAGTGGGAGTCGGGCAAGTCCGAGCCGAGCACCACGAACTTGATGGCGCTCGCTGAGTTGTTCGGCACCGACGCAGCCGAGCTTCTGCGCGAGGTCAAGCGCTGAGGGCGGTCATGGTCAAGGGAGGGGAGGGCCATGGCTGACAAAAAGATTCTTCTTGCGGGTAAGGCGCTCGACAAGGTCATGCCGGCCATCAGGTCGGGGAGGATCCTCGCGGCAAAGACGGACGCCACGCGCCTCCACCCCGATTCCTGCGCGACCCGCACGGAGGACCTCCTCGCGGTCAACCTAGGGCCGATCGCGCACGTCGTGGACGTCACGGGGGCGAATCCACTGCAGGTCGCGGTGACGTCACCTGCCGCGAGGCGGCGCGTGCCCGGCTTCGAGTTCTCGCTCTTTCCCGAGGAGTTTCCCGCGGGCACGCTCATGGAGATATCCCAGGACATCTTGGTGCCCTCATTCGAGTGGTATTACCTCCATAAGGCGCTATCCCTGAGTTTTGAGAAACAAGTTCTGCTCGGGTTCGAGCTCTGCGGGCGATTCGCGCATTCGGCGATGTGCGACGGCTCGAGCACCTGTGACTTTCTCGTTGACCCCGTGCTCGACGCCGACTCGCTGCGTTCGTATATTGAGCAGTCGGCGGGGATGACGGGCTTAAAGCCCGCCAAGGCCGCGGTCGGGTGGGTCCTGGACAACGCGTACTCGCCGCGGGAGGCGGTGATCGCGCTCGAGCAGATGCTGCCGCCGCGCAGGGGCGGAAGAGGATATCCGGCCCCGATCCTCAACCCGGTAATCTCCGTTCCGCCCGATAAACGCGGCATCGTCTCGCGCGAGACCTTTATGCCCGACCTGTACTGGCCGGGTGCGCTCGACGTCGAGTACGACAGCGGGTATCACAACGAGGAGAGCCAGGTCGAGAGGGATAAGGCAAGAGTTGCCGATATCCAGGCGCTTGGCATCCCCGTGATCTCTGCGACCAGAAGCTCGCTGGCGACCTGCGATCGAGCGGAGCTGCTCGGCAGGCAAATCGGCGCCAAGCTCGCCAATGCGATGGGCTTGCCGATGCGGCGGAGGCTCAAGCGCCTCGACGACCTTGATCTCCAGCAGTCTCGCGCAGCTTTGCATGCACGGCTTATGGCAGCAATCGGGTCTCCGCTGAGGGCCGGAACCCGTAAAGACGGCGGCGTATGGGCGTTTGACGGGGACGACCTGCAAGGAATCGACGATTTTGAGTGAAATATAGGGCGATTTTACCGTACACCGCGTAGCTCCAAATCAGTGCTGGTTTTACCCCATCATAAAACGCCTGGTAGATTGATTGTTAAAGTTATGATGCCACGTCATTGTGAGTGGATTAGACTCAAAATCGTCGATTCGTTGACAGCGAAAGCCGTCAACTCAAGGCGAGGGACCTCTGAAGGGTAGAATCGCCTGAAACGGCAATCGAAGGGAGCCGAAGATGAACGAAACCATCACCGTTATTCACAATCGTCGCAGCTGCCGCAAGTTCAAGGCCGATATGCCCTCATCAACCGACCTCGATCAGATTGTCGAGGCGGGCCTCTATGCCGCATCCGGCAGGGGACGGCAGGCCTCGATCGTCCTTAAGGTGACGAACAAGGAGCTTCGCGATCGCCTCTCGGCAATGAACGCCCGCATCTGGGGCAAGTCTGAAGATGTCGACCCCTTCTTTGGCGCTCCTGCCGTTCTCGTTGTGCTCGCCGACCGCACTGTGCCCACCCACGTGTACGACGGCTCGCTGACCATGGGCAATATGATGCTCGCCGCCGAGTCGCTCGGCCTCGCGAGCATCTGGATTCACCGCGCTAAGGAGGAGTTCGATTCCGAGGAAGGCAAGCAGATCCTCAAGGACCTCGGGGTTGAGGGCGACTACGAGGGTATCGGTCACTGCGCCGTCGGTTACTGGGACTGCGAGAAGCCGGAGCCTCCCGCGCGCCGCGACGGCCGCGTGTTTTCCGCCGAGTAGCCCGATCGGACGGAGGTTCGCGCCCCCTCATCTGTTAGCCTTAAAGGCCGCGCGGCTCCACGCCGTCGCGGCCTTTTTCGTCGCGTAGAAAGTCACACCATGGAACTCAGCCAGGCAATTGACCTTGCGAGCGCATTCGTCCTCCCGGGCCTCGTCTCCGACGAGGCGTCGCTGCAGGCGGAGCGCATGAAGAACGAGGACGCCATCAAGACCTTGATGGACGCCTGGCGCTCGGCGCCCGCCGGCAAGGAGCCGTTCGGCTTCGACCTCGTGCTCTCTCTTGTCGACAGCAACCGAGACGTGTGCGACCGCATCGGCGCCGACAGGCTCCGCGACACGTCCCCCTCGGCTCTCGCGCGAAAGCTCCCCGACGCCGACCTTGTCCACGCCGTCGCCGCGATGCAGCGCCGTCCCGACGCCGAGGTTGCGGCAATCGCCGGCCCCGGCCTCGAGGACCTGAACATCGCCTACGTGGACGCCCCCGTCTCGGGTATGGTCATGGGCATCGACATCGAGACCACCGACCGCGACCCCGCTCGCGGCTACGTGGTCAACATCGGCCTCGAGTTCATGGACCTCGCGGCAAAGGCGAAGCCCCACGACGCCTTCGCCGGCTATTGCGGCATTCCGCCCATGTACGCCGAGAAGGGCGTCCCGCTCGAGTTCATCCACCACATCACCTGGGACGACCTCAAGGATTCCAAGCCCCTGCGCGCGAACGCGGCGATGCAGAAGGCCCTGCTCGCCGCCATGTGCGCCTACCCCTTCATGGCGCACAACGCCGCTTTCGAGGACTCCTGGTTCATGCTGAACATCGCCGGGTACGCCGAGGCGCGCAAGGCGGGAAAGATCTGCGTGATCGATTCCCGCGACATCTGCCGACGAGTGGACCCCGAGGTCCGCATCCTGCCGCGCGAGTCTCGTCCCGCCACGCTCGAGAACTGGGCTCGCAGGCGCGGCACGCTGGCTGCCGACGAGTCCGAGGTGCACCTGGGCCTCGACGATGTCGAGCTCATGCTGCGCACCGTCCAGGCGGAGTTCGCCGAGAGGAACATGTTCTAGCCGACAAGCTCCGTCTGCGCGCCAATGCGGCAAGAAAACCCGTCCCTTGTCTGCCCTTCGGTTTACGGGTAATTAAGGTTTGCATCGCCGTCCCCCCGGGCTAGGGCGTTCGCTACTATACTTTCCTGCGAATACCCATCGACCGAAAGGAAGACGACGTGAGCCAGATCGTCACCGCCGACAGCGTTCTTCTAAGCCAGCACGCGGGTTCTCGTGAGGAGGCCCTCACCCTCATCTCTCAGAAAGCCGCCGAGCTCGGCATCGCCGACGACGCGGATGCCCTGTTCAGCGCCTTCGTGGCCCGTGAGAACATGGGCGAGACGGGCATGACCGACGGCTTTGCCATCCCGCACGCGAAGAGCTCCGCCGTCAAGCGCGCCGCTGTCATCGTCTTCAAGAACGCCGAGCCCCTCGACTGGCCGAGCTTCGACGAGAAGCCCGTGGTCTGCGCCATCGCCCTCATGGTCCCCGACGGTGAGGCGGGCACCGAGCACATCCGCCTGCTCTCCAAGACCGCCACACTCCTGATGAACGAGGGCTTCAAGGGCCTCGTGCGCAACAGCCAGAGCGCCGCCGAGATCGCCGACGCCATCCAGAAGGGCATCCAGGAGTAGCGGCTCCGCTGCTCTGCCGAGCTCGATCGTTCAACCAAGTCCGTCCGCGCCCCGCCCCTTTGGGCGGGGCTTTGGCCTAGGAGGCACCATGGCATTCAAGCAGCTCACCGACAAGTGCGTCGCGGTCTTCTTTGCCGCGGGATTCGAGGAGGTCGAGGCCATTGCCGTCGTCGACCTGCTTTTCCGCGCGGGCATCCCCTGCGATATGGTCTCGATTGCAGAAGACCTGCAGGTAGCCTCGTCGCGCGACGTGACCGTCGTGTGCGACCGCAGCATCACCGAGGAAGGCTTCGACTTCGACGCCTATGACATGCTCGTGCTGCCCGGCGGCATCCCCGGCATGCCGAACCTGCGTGCCTGCGAGCCGCTCTGCGACGCCCTCGTCAAGCACGCCGCCGACGGCAGGGGAGTGGCAGCTATCTGCGCCTCCCCCTCGATCCTGGCAGAGCTCGGCATCCTCAAGGGCAAGCACGCCACGGCAAACCCGCACTTCCAGAACACCGTCACGGAGCACGGCGGCGTGCTCGAGGCGGACAAGAAGGCCGTCACCGACGGCAACGTGATCACGAGCCAGGGCATGGCGACCGCCGTGTGGTTCGGTCTCGAGATCGTCAAGCGCTATGTCCCCGCCGAGGTCGTTGAGCACGTCAAGGAGGGCATCGTCCTCATGGACTAGCCGCGTTCCAAGGCTGCCGACCAAGGGCGGCGCGCGAATGTGTCCATCGCGTGGCCAGATTCCGCCTTCGGTTGACGTGCTGTGCGCGCGAGTGTATCTTCACCGCGTCAAAATTCAGTATTTGTGCATAAATAGCATTTAATATGCACGATTTTAGAAAGAGTCAGCGCATGGAATGCATAAAAGCCTGTGTCGTCGGGGCTACGGGATACGCGGGGATCGAGGTCTGTAGGCTGGTGCTCAACCACCCGAATATGGAGCTCGTCATGGCGACCGACCGCAAGGAGGCCGGCACCAAGCTGGCGGCCGTGTACCCGAGCTTTGCCGGCGTCAGCGACATCGAGCTCTCGCTTCCCGACCCCGAGCGCATCGCCGAGGTGGCCGACGTCGCGTTTCTCGCCGTGCCCCACACAGCGTCGCTCGCCATCACCCCGCGCCTGCTCGAGGCCGGCGTGACGGTTCTCGACCTTTCCGCCGACTATCGCCTGCACGACCCGAAGGTCTACGAGGCCTGGTACAACACGCCCCACACGAGCCCCGAGCTCCTCTCGCAGACCGTCTACGGCCTGCCTGAGCTCAATCGAGAAGGGCTCTGCGCCCTCGCCGCGCGCCATGCCGCCGGCGAGGCCGTCCTCGTCTCGGTCCCCGGCTGCTACCCGACCGCGACGGCGCTCGCCGCCACCCCGGCGCTCGCCGCGGGCCTCGCCTCGGGCGACCTCGTGATCTCCGACGCCATCTCCGGCGTCTCGGGCGCCGGTCGCGGCTGCAACGCGCGCACCCATTTCTGCCACGCCAACGAGTCCGTCGAGGCCTACGGCGTGGCCAAGCACCGCCACACGCCCGAGATCGAGCAGACGCTGAGCGAGGTGGCGGGACGCCAGATCGACGTCGTCTTCACCCCGCACCTGGCGCCGCTTACCCGCGGTCTTCTTGCCACCGTGTACATGGAGGCGGCCGACGGCGTGGACGCCGAGCGGGTCCAGGCCGCCTATGAGGAGCGCTATGCCGACGAGCCTCTGGTCACTGTCCTGCCTGCCGGCTCCATGCCTTCCACGAGCTCCGTCGTGGGGACCGGGCGCGCCCAGGTCGGCGTCGCGCTCGACGACCGACGCCGCCGCATGATCATCGCGTCGTGCGCGATCGACAACCTCGGCAAGGGCGCCGCGGCCCAGGCCATGCAGTGCGCGAACATCGTCTGCGGCCTCGCGGAGCGCACGTCCGTGGACTCCGCCGCGCCGCTTATCTAGGCTGGCCCTCAAGGCATCCCATCAGCAAGTGATAAGGACCTTTATATGACTGACTTCGCTCCCATTGCGGTGCCCACCCCCAACGACGCGCCCGAGGCCTTCGGGTTCGTCGCCTGTGAGGGCGGCGTCTGCGCGGCCGAGGGCGTAAGCGCCGCCGGCCTGCATGCGGGCTTTCGCCACGACCCGAAGCGTCGCGACATGGCGCTCGTCGTGGCCGACGAGACCTGCGTCGCCGCGGGCGCCTTCACCACCAACCGCTTCTGCGCCGCCCCGGTGACCGTCTCGCGCGAGCACGTTGCCGACGGGCACGCGCGCGCCGTGATCCTCAATTCCGGAAACGCCAACGCCGCGACCGGCGAGCCCGGCCTCGCCGTCGCGCGCAAGACCGCCGACTACGTCGCCGCCGTGCTCGGCTGCGAGCCCTCCGACGTGCTCGTCGCCTCGACCGGCGTCATCGGCGCCGAGCTCGACTTCGCGCCGTTCGAGGACGGCGTGCCGGCCGCGCGCGCCGCGCTCGCGCACAGCGCCGAGGCGGCCCACGACGCCGCCTGCGCCGTGATGACCACCGATACCGTGCCCAAGGAGGCCTCCTTCGAGGGCCGCGTGGCCGCCGCCGACGGCAGTGAGTACACCATCCACTTGGGCGGCTTCGTCAAGGGCTCGGGCATGATCCAGCCGAACATGGCGACCATGCTCTGCGTTATGTCCACCGACGCCCCGCTCACCGAGGCCGCCGCCCATAAGGCGCTTCTTGCCGCGGTCAAGCAGACCTTCAACAAGGTGACGGTCGACTCCGACACCTCCACGAACGACACCGCGATTCTTCTGGCCACCGGCAAGGCGGCTCTTGCCGGCGAGAAGATCGACGTCGACTCGCCCGCCTTCCCCGCGATCGCCGCGGGCGTCAAGGCCGTCTGCGGCGAGCTCGCGCGAAAGATCGCGGCAGACGGCGAGGGCTCGACCAAGCTCGTGACCGTGAACGTCCTGGGCGCCGCCAACAACGTCGATGCCGACACGGTGGCGCGCTCGATCGCCAACTCGCCGCTGGTCAAGACCGCGATCTTCGGCCATGACGCCAACTGGGGCCGCGTGGCTGCGGCCGCCGGCAAGTGCGGCGTGGCCTTCGACCAGACGAAGGTCGACATCGACTTCATGGGCGTGCCCGTGTGCCGCGCCGGCCTCACCGTTCCCATGGACGAGGAGGACATGCTGCGCCGCTTCGAGGCGCCCGAGATCGACATCGTCGTCGACCTCCACGACGGCGACGCCGCTTGCCGCATCTGGACCTGCGACCTCACCCACGACTACGTGACCATCAACGGCGACTATCGCACGTAGATGGGACAAAAGGGACGGGGGATTTTGTCCCAAAGCCCGCCGCGGGTTTTGGGCGACCCCTCGATTCCCCGTCGCGTTTGCCCGTTTTGGGACAAAATCCCCCGTCCCTTTTGTCCCAACCTCGCCCGAAGAGAGGCTTAGCGTATGAAGAAGCGCGGAATCCAGAGCCGTGACGTCGCGGCTGCCAAGGCCGAGACCCTCATTGAGGCGCTGCCCTGGATCAACAAGATGTACGGCAAAACCTTCGTCATCAAGTACGGCGGGTCTGCCATGGAGGACAAGGAGCTCTGTGCCCGCGTCGTGGCCGACATCGAGCTCATGAAGCTCATGGGCGTGCGCGTGGTGCTCGTCCACGGCGGCGGCAAGGCCATCAACGCCCTGCTCAAGCGCCTGGACGTCCCCGTCAAGTTCAAGGACGGCCTGCGCGTGACCGACCCCGACACCATGGAAGCCGTACGCGAGGTCCTTATCGGCAAGGTCAACCAGGAGCTGGTCTGGGCCTTAAACGAGTACGGCCACAACGCCGTGGGCATCTCGGGCGCGGACGGGAAGACCCTGAAGGCGGAGGTCGTCGACCCCGAGCTCGGCCGCGTCGGCCGCGTCCGCGAGGTGGACACGAACCTCATCAACACCATCCTCGACGACGGCTACATTCCCGTGGTCGCGTCTGTGGGCTGCGCCCCGGACGGCTTTCTGAACATCAACGCCGACGCGGCTGCCGGCAAGATCGCCGAGGCCATGGGCGCCGACAAGCTCATCTACCTCACCGACGTCGACGGCCTGCTAGAGGACGTGAACGATCCCGAGAGCCTCATCGCCCAGATGAGCCGCACCGAGACCCATGAGCTGCTCGACTCGGGTAGGCTCGACGGCGGCATGATCCCCAAGATCCGCTCGGTTGCCAGCGCGCTCGACTCCGGCGTCCAGGAGGTCGTCATCGTAAACGGCAAGGCCGATCACTCGCTGCTGCTCGAGATCTTCACCGACGAGGGCTGCGGCACCATGTTCACCCAGGATTAGGAAAGAGGCACCTATGTCTGATTTCTCCACCGTCCCCTCCGAGGTCAAGGCCCTCGACGACTCCTACGTCCTCGGCACCTACGGCCGCCTGCCCGTCGAGTTCGTCAAAGGCTCCGGCGCCGTGCTCACCGATTCTGAGGGCAACGACTACCTCGACTTCCTCGGCGGCATCGGCTGCGCGTCGCTCGGCCACTGCCACCCCGCCGTGGTCGCCGCCGTGCGCGAGCAGGCGGAGAAACTCTGGCAGGTCGGCAACTACTTCTACGTCGAGAACCGCGGCGAGGCCGCCAACGGGCTCTCCACGCTGCTCTCGCGCATCACCGACGAGTCCGGCCATGTCACCGGTTCCGCCGCCGTCACCTGGAAGACCTTCTTCGCCAACTCCGGCGCCGAGGCGAACGAGGGCGCGATTAAGCTCGCCCGCCGTTGGGGCGAGGTCAAGCTGGACGGCGCCTATGGCGTGATCAGCGCAAAGAAGTCCTTCCACGGCCGCACGCTGGCAACGCTCGCCGCCACCGGCCAGGACAAGTTCCACGAGACCTTCCGCCCGATGCCTGCCGGCTTCGCCTCCGTCGACCTGAACGACATCGACGCCCTCCGCGCCGCCGTCGAGAGCCCGTCGCCCGAGTGCGGACCGGTCTGCGCCGTTATGCTCGAGTGCGTTCAGGGCGAGGGCGGCGTGTGGCCTGCCGACTACGACTACCTGCGCGACGTTGCCGACCTTTGCCGCGAGAAGAACCTCATGCTCATCATCGACGAGGTCCAGACCGGCTTCTTCCGCTGCGGGTCGCCCTTCAGCTTCCAGCGCGCCGGCATCGTGCCCGACATCGTGACCATGGCCAAGGGCATCGCCGACGGCTTCCCCATGGGCGCCGTCGCTGCCCGCACCAAGGTTGCCGACCTCATGAAGCCCGGCGACCACGGCTCGACCTTCGGCGGCAACGCCCTTGCCGCGGCCGCCGCGCGCGCCACGATCGACACCCTGCGCGACGAGCAGATGGGCGAGCACGTGATCGCCGTGGGTAAGCACCTGCGCCACCGCCTGCAGGCCATGCCGCACGTCATCGAGGTCCGCGGCCGCGGCCTCATGCGCGGTGCCCAGCTCGACGTGCCCATTGCCTGCGAGCTTGTCGACGAGGGCCTGGCCGAGGGGCTCGTCCTCAACCACATCGGCGACTCCATCCTGCGCTTCCTGCCGCCGCTCGTCATCACGCGCGAGCAGGTCGACGAGGGCATGGACAAGCTCGAGGCGCTAATCAACAAGCTCGCGTAGCAAGAAGAACGCCTGAGATCGGCACACGATGGGCCCGGAAGCGATTCCGGGCCCGTTTTTTGTCGCCGGCGTGGGCTTGCTGTGGAGAATCAGGCGGAAACTCGGTGTCTGCAGAATGCTTGCGGCCGTGCCCTTCTTTCCATGGCGGCCCCCATCTGCATCGATGCGATTCTGTCCATCCCCCGCCAGTCTTCCGCCGGCGTTTCGCAAGTCAGCCGCCAGCGTTTCGAAAGAAACGCCCTGTAGGCTCGAGGCCCGGTTGCGTTCGCTCGGGTCGAGGGAAGGGAGGGGCGTCGATGCTCACGGTTGCCGCGCGCACGTTCGTCGGGTCGGTAAAGACGGTAAACCAGGACGCGTATTGCGTCCTCGTCGGCCAGGCGGGCCCCCAAGAGGTCGGCCTGCTCGCGGTGTGCGACGGGGTGGGCGGCCTTTCTAGCGGCGAGCTGGCGAGCTCGGTCGCCGTCCGTGAGCTCTCGCGCTGGTTCGAGGGCGGCGTCGCGAGGGGGCTGGCGGACGGCGCGAGCATGGGCGGCCTCGCGTTGCCCGATGTCCGGCGTCTGTGGACGGGCTATTTCGAGGACCTCAACGGCCGCATGTGGGCCTATTCGCAAAGCCTCAACGTGCGTATGGGGACGACCTTCACGGGCGCGGTGCTCGTCGAGGGAGGCTTCGTCGTCGGGCATGTTGGCGACTGCCGGGCGTATCGTTTAGGGCCCGACGGCGCCGAGCTCCTCACGCGCGACCAGACGCTCGTCCAGCGGGAGCTCGACGCGGGCAGGATCTCGGCGGAGCAGGCGAGGCGACATCCGCAGGCATCCGTGATCCTCCAGGCCCTCGGGGCGCAGGAGGCGATCGCCCCCGCGTTCTCGTTCGGCGAGATGGCACCGGGAGACACGCTCCTCATCTGCAGCGATGGGCTTCATCGGAGGCTCGACGAGGTCGATTTCGCGCTTCTTGCCGAGGCCGAGGGTACCGAAGAGGCGCTGCTCGACGCCCTCGACACGCTCATTGCGCGCGCCATCGACCGCGGCGAGAAGGACAACATCACCGCGGTCTGTGCGCGCATCGGCGGCTTGCGCGCGGACGGGGACGACGAGCCCACCTTGGCGGCGCCCTCGGGCGGGGGTGAGTGACGATGGCGCAGGTCGGAGACGTCGTCGGCAAGAAGTACGAGATCTTGTCGCTCGTGGGCAAAGGCGGCATGTCGCGCGTGTGGCTTGCCCGCGACCGGCGGCTGAATAAGCTGTGGGCTGTCAAGGAGATCGGCAGGACGGAGCGCGACGCGGGCAACGAGGTGGTCGTTCAGAGCCTCGTCGCGGAGGCGAACCTCATGAAGCGCCTCGACCACCCGATGCTCCCCCGCGTCGTGGACATCCTTTACGGCGCGGGGACGATCTTCGTCGTCATGGACTACGTCGAGGGAACCTCGCTTGGGCGGGTGCTGCGCGACGCGGCCCGCCCCTTCGCCGAGGCCGACGTCATCGCCTGGGGCATCGAGCTCTGCGGCGTGCTCGAGTACCTCCATACGATGGACCCGCCCATCGTCTATCGGGATATGAAGCCCGACAACATCGTGCTGCGCGAGGACGGGGGCGTGCGCCTCGTCGACTTCGGCATCGCGCGGGAATACAAGCAGGGCGCCTCCTCGGACACCCGCGTGCTCGGGACGAGGGGCTATGCCGCGCCGGAGCAGTTTGCCCTCGACGCCCAAACCGACGCAAGGGCCGATATCTACTCCCTCGGCGTGACGCTCTACGTGCTCGTTACCGGCCGAACGGCTGCCGGGGAGACCTACTGGCGGCCCATCCGGCAGATAAACCCCGCTCTCTCGGAAGGGCTTGAGCATGTCATAGCCAAGGCCACGCAGGCGAATCCCGACGACCGCTACCAAACGGCCGCCGATATGTGCCGGGACCTAGAGAACCACGAGAAACTGACCCGTGCTTATCGAGGTGCGCTCAAAAAGAGGCTCAGGAGCTTCAATCTGTTGTGCGTCGCCGGCGTCGCGCTGGCCGTCGCGGGGGCCCTGTGCCTCGCGGCAAGCCAACAGATTAAAAGCTCAACCTACGAGGCCCTCCTCGCCTCGGCGCGCGCGGCAGGCGTCGAGGCCGACCGTGCCGGCGGCGCGTCGCCCGCGGAGGGGCGCTACATGGAGGCGATCGCCGTCGACCCGACGCGGCCCGAGGCCTACTCGGAGCTGGTGGACAGGGTCTTCAAGGCGGACGGGTCCCTCACGGTCCAGGAGGCGGCGCGCCTGGAGGGGCTCATGGAAGCCCGGCGACCCGAGATCGAGGGAAGCTCCGGCTACGCGAGGCTTTGCTACGACATCGGCGTCCTGTACTTCGTCTACTTCGAGCAGGGGGAGGCCGACGAGTCCCGCGGGTACGCGATGAGCGCGGGGGTCCAGGCTGCCCAATGGTTTCGCGCGGCGGCCGACGCCTGCGACGCGCGGTCTGCCGCGGGCAAGAAGTGCGAGCTCACCTTGAGCGAGCGGTCGAGTGCGCAGGCATACATCGTTATCGGCGAGTTCTATAGACGCCTCGCCCAGGCGACGCTTGAGGGGAGCGAGGGCGACGTGTATGCGGGTTATTGGAACATGCTCGAGTCCGCTTTCGGGGGTCTTACGGACACAGACCCCGTCATGGTGCGCCTTCGCCTCTGCTCGCTTATCCACGAGATCGTCTCGTCGCCGACGTACCTGAGCGGCCTTAAGCGCGCAGGGGTCTTGCGCGAGAGCGCCGAGACGCTTCTGGGCAAGGCGACGCTGATGGCGGAAAGCCTCGAGGACGATGCGGCGGCGAGTCGGAAAGCCCAGCGGATGTGCGCGTCGGTCATCTCCGACGCTGCGAGCGAGGCGGCAAAGAAGAACATCGACGCCGTGTACGGCAACGCCGCCGAGCGAGCCACCAAGGAAGGGGAGGCGTGCCCATGATCTGCACGGACGTCTTGCATTTTGCGGGGATTGTTCTTCTGGCGTCGTCGGCCGCGTGCCTTGTGGCCGCGGCCCGGGCATACCGCGTCCTGGACATCCGGGGCGCCAAGGCGGACCTCGCCGGGATTCGGGCGGGCGGCAGCCGCTTGGCCGAACGGAGACGAGCGTCCCCGCGGGCATGCCGCGACGCGCCTCTGCTACCCGACGATCCCGTACCGCGCCCCGTCCCTGCGGCGACGCCCGCCGCCGATGAGCTGACCACGCCTTTGGAAAGCGACCGGGCGCGCAGGTTCCGCATAACCCGAAAAGACATTGTCGCCGCGAGCGACCAGGACATGGAGAGTGGTCGAGCATGACGCATACATCAAGCCATGGGAAACGCCTTTGTGCGCACCGGGTTCTTCTTGCCATCGGGGTGGCGACCTGTCTTGCCGTCCCAATCGCCGCGCCTGCGCTTGCCTTCGACACACACGGGCTCACGTTTCTGGCCAAGATCCTTTTGCCGCCCGAGGCGTGCTGCGAACTCAAATCAAACCTGCTCGAGGAGGGCGGCGAGGGGACTGGCGCGCGTTATTGCGCAGAGACGAGCTTCGACGTCGCCATTGAGGTCGCGTGCGATGACCTGGACCTCTCGCCTACGGAAAACGGGATGCCGAGGGGTGTTCGCGTAGAAGAAAACGGGGAGGCGGCAGGCGGATGGTCGTGGGATGTGGCGCGTCCCGCCGGCGGCAAGAAGGGCTCCGTCCTCCTGACGAAAACGTTTTGCGACGAGGGGTCCTACGAGGTCGCCGTCGTGGTCGGGAGGGGCCCGAGCAAGCGGTCGCATTCGGCGGGCAGGCTCGTGATCGACCGCACTGCCCCAAGCATCAAGGTCGAGTTCGACAACGATAGCGCCCAAAACGGTAGATTTTTCCCTGCCGTGAGGACGGCGAGCATCATCGTGACCGAGCCCAACTTCGATCCGGGGCTTATCGAAATCGAGACCACGGGCATCGTGGGGGCTTGGACAGGCGACGGCGACGCCCATCGCGTCACCGTTTCCTTCGGCGAGGACGGCGAGCACCGCCTGAGGGTGGCGGCGCGCGACCTCGCCGGTAACGCGACGGACCTCTTTGATTTCGGGGCGTTTGTCGTGGACACCCTCGCGCCGTCCGTCGAGATAACGTGCGACAAGGCTCCGACCGGCTCCTTCGCAGGCGTCGACTACTACAACGAGGACGTGACCGCGACCGTTTCCGTGACGGACGAGAACTTCGACGCATCGACGTCGAGGCTTCGCGTCCGCGGCTCGAAAAGCGAGTCTGCGTGGGCGCGTGACGAATCCGACCCCCGTGTGTGGACAAAGACCGTGGCGTTCGACGAGGGCGAGGGGAGGTCGATCTTGGTCGAGGCCCGCGACCTCGCCGGAAACACCCCCGAGGCGGGCGAGGCGGGCTTGGCACTCGGGCCTTTGTCCATCGACACCGCCGCTCCGGAGGCGGTGCGTGCCGGCATCGACGGGACGCCGGCGAGCAACTACGATCAGAGCTGCTATTTCTTTAACCGGGCGGCCTCGTTGTTCGTGGAGTTCTCGGACAACATCGGCCTCGAGTCCGTGCAGGTCGTCGACGGCGGAGACGGGTTCTATAATCGCGACCTGCCCTTGGCAGACGGCGCCGGAAAGAAGACCGCCCGCGTGCCGCTCGCCCTCGCCGATGGGCACGAGATCGACCGAGACGTGCTCGTCGAGGCGCGCGACCTCGCCGGCAACGAGCGCTGTTGGAGCATCTCACCTATGGGCACGGCTCGCGTCGTGGACGAGCGTGAGGTCGAGAACCCCTCGGTGTTTCCGCCCTGGAAGATCCATCCCGATGTTCTCCTTAGGGATACCGCGGCGCCACGTCTTCTGCTTACCGGAGCCAAGGAGGGGAGTTTTTACAACACTGCGCCGGTCGTGGATCTTGCCGTCGACGAGCTCAACATGGCGTACCTCTTGGCACACGAGCCTGACCAGCCGGTCCTTACCGTGACGAAGCGAGAAGGCGATGCCGGCCATGCCCAGAGCATCTGGACGCGCTCGGTGGCCGACCTTGCCGTGACGGGCCGCGACGAGCTCGTCTTTACCGATGAGCACGGGGTTGCCCGCGCCTACGACCGCTACGGCCTGAGCGAGACCTTCTCCGAGGACGGCCACTATGCGATCGAGGCGCAGGTGACGGATTGCGCGAAGAACCAGGGGACGGCGCGCCTCGCCGAGTTTACCGTTGACCGTACCGCTCCGGTTGTCCGGGTCGATTTCGACAACAACGACGCGCACAACGGCAAGTATTACCGCGTGGCTCGAACTGCGACCGTTTCCGTGACCGAGCACAACTTCGATGCGGCCCTATTTAAGATCGAGACCACAGGAACGGTCAGCGCTTGGACCGACGACGGGGATACGCACACCGCCCTTGTCTCGTTTGCCTCCGAGGGCGTGCACGGCCTGGAAGTCTCGGGTGAGGACAAAGCCGGCAACAAGATGGCCCCATATGCCGCCGGTGAGTTCGTGGTCGACCTCACGGCGCCGACCGTGGCCATAACAGGCATCGAGGACGCCTGCGCCTACAACGGGGAGGTTGCCCCGCGCATCAGCTTCGCAGACGAGGCGAACTTCGATCCCGATGGCGCCGCCTGGTTTCTTGCGGGGGCCAAGAACGGGGAGGTGCGCTACGGGGCGGCGACCGTAGACGGCGAGCAGGGGCGCGAGGTGGCGTTCGAGGACTTTTCGCGCGACCCGGACGTGGACGATATCTATACCCTGACGGCGCGGGCGGCCGACCTTGCCGGCAACGAGGCGGAGGCGACGGCGACCTTCTCGGTAAATCGCTTCGGCTCGACCTTCCGCGTGGTCGACGCGGACGCATACAGGCAAAACAACGGTTACCTCACTTGTGCCCGCGAGGTCGTGGTCGAGGAGGTCAATGTCTCGGGCGTCGCGTCGGAGGAGCACGGAGCGACGGTGACCCAGGGCACCTCGGTGCGTGAGCTTGAGCGCACGGAGGAGCCGGGGGAGACCGGCTACGCAATCCGTGAGGGCGTCTCCGAGGCGGAGGGGTCGCGCGGCTGGGCGCTGTACCGCTACGTCATCGCGGCTGGGAACTTCATGGGGGACGGCCGCTACCACGTGAGCGTCCGCTCGAGCGACCTCGCCGAAAACGTCAACACAAGCTCCGGGTTCTATGACCGTGAGGCGAATGGGGAGGCCGCCGCCGAGGTCAGCTTCATCCTTGACGAGACCGATCCCGTGATCTGCAACCTAAGCGTGAACGACGGCGACGTCATCGAGGCGGACGAGTACGAGGGAACCTTCAGGGTCGTGGAGAACATCGGCGTCGCCGACGTCAAGGTGTTCGTCGACGGGCAGGAGGCTATGGCCAAGGGCGACGAGTACGGCAACTACTCCTTTCGGGTGAAGAAGGCCGCGTTCACCGACCGCGAGCTCGAAATCGTCGCCACAGACCTGGCCGGTCGCACCGGTGGGGCAAAGGCGACGGGTTTCCGCGTGACGACCAGCATCCTTGAGCTTCATCCCGCGTGGGTCGCCGGCTTCGTCGTTATGGCTGCCGTACTCGTTTGTCTAGCCGTGTTTTCGCTGATAAAGCAAGGAAATACTGAGAGAAGGGCATCTCAATGACGGTTTGCGGGCTATCTGTCTCTCCTAGATGGATATACATGGATATCCATCTAGGAGAGGCTTTGCGAAAGCGATTCTTTCTAAATGGGGCAACTGCCGCGCCGTTCGCATTCCTTCTGAGGTGTGCGCTCAGCTCGGGATTGACGCCGGCTCGGACCTCGGCGCGGAGATCGTCCGATGATGTGCGAGCAAGGCGAGCTCAGCGAACTGGACTTTGACCCGACGTTTGGTCACGGCCCGGCCAAGCTCCGGCCCGCTCTCGTCGTTTCCGATGGGCTTCTTTAACAACGTGCTGTCCAGCCTTACGGTGGTCTGCCCCATCACATCGATCGCAAATGGCCGTCTGCTTCATGCAGAGATCACTTGGGCAACCTGGTCGAGAGATGTGTGTCTGGAGCGGATTCGCTCGCTCGACCTCTCCGTTCCGGCGCGCTCGGCCAGAAAGCTCGGCGCCATCTTCGGGATCTGAGCCCGCCGAGCGTTGCGCGGACGGCCGAAAAGCCGAAACACCATACTTGTATGGTGGTCTTAGCCTTTTCCGTGGTCGAACCTCTTCTATATGCCGAAGAAGAGGAACATAACACCCGTCGAGATCGAGTTCTCGGCTAAGCTCGCCGCTCGCCTGCGCGGCCTGCGATGCGAGTGCGGCCTCACTCAGGCCGAGATAGCAGAGCGGGCGGACATCGCGCCGAACACCTATCAGCGCTACGAGAGCGGCGAGAGCCGCCCGGGCACTCCTCTGAACCCCGAGTTCTATACCCTCGTCGACCTTGCAAAAGCCTTCGACATCGACCTCAAGACACTTCTTGATATCTAATCCCGCGCCTCCTGGGCACTCTGGACGACTCGTCGTTGCAAAGAAGTTAGCCTAGGAGTACTCTAAAGCGCGGATCGAAGTTAACCATAGCTAACAAGAAGGGCTCGCATGGGTCAGGGATTCGACGTTTGCCTGGGAGATCCCCGTGAGGCGCGTTCGATGGAGGAGTGCTTCGAGGCGGAGTTCGTGCGAACGCTCGTCGTCCAAGCCGGCCTCGTGATGTTCGGCCGTAAGCCTGCCGCGGTCTTCGGCTTTACCCCGAGGGCCTGGAAGGGAGGGGACACCGGGGCGGAGCACCTGCTCTCGGCCCGGCTCTTCTCGCTGTATGCGCAAAAGACGGCCGAGCGGGGCATGCGGCTCGCCTGGCTCGCCTCGCGTGGGGCGGGGTGCATGCTGCTCGCTTGGCGACCGGCTCTGGTGAGGAAGCTTCTATCCAGCGAGGAAAACCGTGCGTTTCTCGCCGAGGCGGGTCTCCCTGTCGATTCCGAGGACGCGCTCGCCTGCGCATTCGTTGGTCGCTTGAGGGGCTGCTATGCCGGTCTCGCAGGCTTCCCCCATGAGGTGGGCCTCATGCTCGGCTATCCCGTCGAGGATGTCCGCGGTTTCATGGCCGATGGAGGCCGCGGGGCCAAGGTCGTCGGGCGCTGGCGCTGTTACGGGGATGCCCTCGCCGCGCAACGACGCTTCGAGGAGCTCGGGCGCGCGGAGCTTGCGTGCAAAAGGTTATATGCCGAGGGAGTCTGCGTGAACGAGCTCCTTCGGATGGGCGCCGCCTGATCGGCAGTCGGCGCGGACATGCCCTCCGGGGCAGGATATTGGAGGAAACAATGAGCAAGATCGCGGTTGTGTACTGGACCGGTACCGGCAACACCGAGGAGATGGCAAACGCCGTCGCGCAGGGCGCCTGCGACGCGGGCGCCGAGGCCAAGGCCGTGCTCGTGTCGGACTTCTCGGCAGACGAGGTCGGCGATTACGACGCCGTCGCCTTCGGCTGCCCCGCCATGGGCGCCGAGGAGCTCGAGGCCGACGAGTTCGAGCCGGTTTGGGAGGCCTGCAAGGGCGTCCTCGGCCAAAAGCCCGTCGCGCTGTTCGGCTCCTACGGATGGGGCGGCGGCGAGTGGATGGACTCCTGGAAGGAGGACGCCGAGGCTGCCGGCCTTACGGTCGTGGATACCCTGATCGCCAACGAAGCGCCCGGCGACGAGGCCATCGAAGCCTGCGGCGCCCTTGGCCGCAAGCTCGCGGAGGCATAAGGGCCTGCGAATTTTGACGGGCCGTAAACCGGCAAACCGGCAAACCGGCAAATCGGCGAGCGCCCCTTGTCTGCTTGGCATTCAAGGGGCGCTCGCGGTTTTGGTCCAGACGTCAATGACGGACCCCAGGTCTTCTCTCACGCTCCCAGCAGAAGCGCGAGGTCGAGCGCCGTCACCGTGGCCCCGATGGCCAAAAGCAGCGCGACGAGCGGCTTGGAGTTCGCGTACTTGCCCATCACCTTCGGCGAGCTCGTGAGCCAGATCAGCAGAAACACCGTGACGGGCAGCTGAAGCGAGAGTAGCGCCTGGCTCCACACGAGCCCCGCGAACGCGTCCTGGACGGCGAAGCAGGTGCCGACGGCGCCGGCGAAGCACAGCGCCACGCCGATCGACGAGTGCCGATCGTGGATGTCGTACTCCTCGTCGAATATGCCCGCCGTGACGGTTCCCGCTGCCATCCCCGCCGTCACGCTGCTGGACAACCCCGCAAACAGAAGCGCCACGGCAAAGATCATCGAGCTCGCGGGCCCAAGGATGGGGGAGAGCGTGGCCGCCGCGGCGGCGAGGTCGTCCACAACTATGCCGTGCGAGAAGAACGTGGTTGCCGCCAGGATGACCATCGCCGAGTTGATGGCCCAGCCCACGCCCATCGAGAAGAGCGTGTCGAACAGCTCGTAGCGCAGGCGCTGCTCGACGACCTTCTCGCCTTGTCCCTCGAAGTGCATGGACTGGATGACCTCCGAGTGGAGGAAGAGGTTGTGAGGCATGACGACCGCCCCGAGGATGCTCGTCACGACGGGGACCGCGCCTGCGGGGACGCTCGGGGAGACCCAGCTCGCGGCGGCTTGGGGCCAGTCGACCTCGACCATGGCGAGCTCGGCCAGAAACGACAGCCCGACGACGCTCACGAACGCGATGATCCAGCGCTCGGCTTTCTTGTAGGAGCTGGTGAGCAGCATCGTCATCGATGCGGCGGCCACGATGAGGCAGCCTGCGCGCAGGGGAAGGCCAAAGAGCATCTGCAGCGCGATCGCCCCGCCCAGGACCTCGGCCATCGCCGTGGCGATGCACGCCAGGTAGGCAGTGCCAAGAAGGACCCGGCCGAGGAGGCGGGGCAGGTGTCGCGTCGTCGCTTCGGCGAGGCACATGCCGGTGGCGATGCCGAGGTGTGCCGCGTTGTGCTGCAATACGATGAGCATGAGGGTAGAGAGCGTTACGACCCAAAGCAGCGAGTAACCGAACTCGGAGCCAGCCGCCATGTTCGACGCCCAGTTGCCGGGGTCGATGAAGCCGACGGTCACGAGGAGCCCGGGGCCGATGTGGCGCATGATCTCCAGACCTCCGTGGCCGCCCGTCTGGCGCGCGCCGAAGTGCCGTCGCAGATAGGCGAGCACGGCGCTACCCCTTCGCCTTGCCCTGGTTAGCCACCGCGTCGATCTTTGCGGCGATGGTCGCGGGGTCGCCGATGTAGCGCTTGTCGATCACGTTGAAGTCGGCGTCGAAGGTGTAGACGAGCGGAACGCCGGTGGGGATGTTGACCTTCAAGATCTCCTCGGGTGTCAGCTTCTCGAATTTCATGATGAGCGCGCGCAGGGAGTTGCCGTGCGCGGCGATGAGCACGCGCTTGCCGGCGAGCATCTGGGGACGGATCTCATCCTCGAAGTAGGGCCACGCGCGGGCGATCGTGTCCTTCAGGCACTCGGTGTAGGGGAGCTGGTCGGGCGCGACGTCGCGGTACTGCTCCTGGGCATGCGGGTCGCGGTCGTCGCCCGGCTCGAGCGCGGGCGGGCAGATATCGAAGGAGCGGCGCCAGATGAGGACCTGATCGTCGCCGTGCTCGGCCGCAGCGTCGGCCTTGTTGAGTCCCTGCAGGGCGCCGTAGTGGCGCTCGTTGAGCTTCCAGGACTTGATGACGGGCAACCACTCGCGGTCCATCTGGGCGAGCACGAGGTCCAGGGTGTGGATGGCGCGCTTGAGGCGCGAGGTGTAGCAGACGTCGAAGTCGAAGCCGGCTTCCCTGAGGGCGCGCCCGCCGGCGGCAGCCTCCTGCCTACCGGTCTCGGAGAGCTCGACGTCGGTCCAACCGGTAAAGAGGTTGAGCCTGTTCCACTCCGACTCTCCGTGGCGGATGAGGACGAGTTTCATCGTTTCTTGTGCCAAGGGTTGTGCCATGAGTTTCCTCCTTCGTTGCGGGCGCGCTTACGCTCCCCGGTTCGTTGATACCCAAAGGCTACCCTTTTTCGCCATAAAGTTAACTAAGGCTAACAATAAACGCGCAATTCTTCCCGCTTAGCCTTGCACGCTCAGGAACCGCAAGTACCAGCTCCCGTGCGGTTGCGTGGGACAAAATCCCCCGTCCCTTTTGTCCCAACCGACGGTTTTGCGCTCAATAATCCCCGGTTCCAGCTCATCGCCACTACTGGGACCTGCGGTTTCTTAGCGTATGGGTGCCAGCGCCCCGCGCACTTCTTTCCACCGCCCGCGCAATTGGGTATAGTTGGCTTTGGTTAACAATAACGTTCGCAATCGCGCCTACTCGGCGCGCAGGGAGCCCCCTATGCACCCCATCGACATCGCCATCCTCGCCGTCATCGCGGCGATCCTCTTCTTCTCGGTTCGCTCGCTCGTGCGCGCGAACAAAAACGGCTGCTCCGACTGCGGGTCCGCGTGCTCGAGCCGCGACTCGGGCCACTGCTCGAAGGCCGACCGGATGCTCGCCGACGCGAACAAGGCGTTCGCGCAGCGCGGCCTTGCGGGCGGCAAGGGGAGCGCCGCTGCGGGCCCGCGCGACTGATCTGCCGTCAACGACACTTGTTGCTTAACTTATCGCCGCTCGCCGACAACTGAAGCCCGCTGCCCGTGTGTCGGAAACAAGGGCGAAACAACCTTGTGGGAACGTATTGTCCGATTACGTTTGTGTTTTGGCCGACCCCGAGGAGGAGTCTGCATGAGCAGCGAGAAGGACATCGATTTCGTCCTGCGTACCGTCGAGAAGCGCGACATCCGCTTCGTCCGTCTGTGGTTCACCGATGTTTTGGGCAACCTCAAGTCTTTCGCGATCTCGCCCGAGGAGCTTGAGGAGTCCTTTGAGGAGGGCATCGGCTTCGATGGCTCCTCCATCGACGGTTTCGTCTCCCTCGAGGAATCCGACATGCTCGCCTTCCCCGATCCCGACACCTTCAGCATGCTGCCGTGGCGCCCGAGCGAGTCCGCCGTTGCCCGCGTCTTCTGCGACGTGTACACGCCCGACCGCAAGCCCTTCGAGGGCGACCCGCGCGCCTGCCTGCTCAAGGTCTTCACCGAGGCGGACAAGAAGGGCTACATCCCCAACGTCGGCCCCAAGATCGAGTATTTCTACTCCGACAGCCAGACCGAGCTTCAGCCCAAGGACGACGCGGGCTACTTCGACCTCACCCCGCTCGACAACGCCAACGACCTGCGCCGCCAGACCACGCTCATGCTCGAGAAGATGTCCATCCCGGTGCAGTACTCCTACCACGCCGCCGGCCCGTCCCAAAACGGCGTCGAGCTGCGCTACACCGAGGCCGTGAGCTGCGCGGACAACATCATGACCGCTCGTTTGGTCATCAAACAGCTCGCCGCCCAGCAGGGGATGTACGCCTCCTTCATGCCCAAGCCCGTCGCCGGCCAGCCCGGCAGCGCCATGTTCCTGTACCAGTCGTTGTTCGACCACAACGGAGAGAACCTCTTCTGGGCCCCCAAGGACTATCACCCGGCGCACCTTTCGGACCTCGGGCAGCACTACGTCGCGGGTATCCTCAAGTACGCCCCCGAGTTCACGCTGGTCACGAACCCCACGGTGAACTCCTACAAACGCTTCATCTCCACCGGCGAGGTCCCCAACTACGCCACGTGGGGCCGCAAGAACCGCTCCGCGCTCGTCCGCATTCCCGCGCACAAGCCCGGCAAGCATTCCGCCACCCGACTCGAGCTGCGCAGCCCCGACCCGACCGCCAACCCTTACCTGGCCCTTGCCGTGACCATCGCTGCGGGCCTGAAGGGTATCGAGGACGAGCTGCCGCTGCCGACCGAGTCCACCTGCGACACCTTCCTGCAGTCCGAGGACGAGCTCGCCGCCGAGGGCATCGAGCGCCTGCCGCGCACCCTTGGCGAGGCCATCGAGAAGTTCGAGTCCTCCGCGCTCATGCACGAGGTCCTCGGCGACCACATCTTCAACTACCTCATCGCCGAGAAGAAGCGCGAGTGGAACGACTACTGCACCGCGGTCACTGACTGGGAGCGCGTCCACTACTACGGGGGCTATTAAGCCTACCGGGCGGCCTTCCCGCCGCGACATAATGACCTGGCTTTCGGGCGCCCGTCTGCTTCGGCAGGAGGGCGCCCGCTCGTTTGGAGACGCCGTGCCCGCACGGGCGGCCCTTCTTGCCGCGCGCGGCCTCCACAATTTGGGACAAAATCCCCCGTCCCTTTTGTCCCACAGGCCCCGTT
>UQIF01000024.1 GCA_900540955.1 uncultured Olsenella sp. | reverse complement strand
GTTCAGACGTGTGCTCTTCCGATCTCGGGGGCCTCCTTTTCGTGTCTCGGCTATACTTCGGGAAGGCCTCAATTTGGGAGGAAATTCCATGAGTTGGTTTGAGCCTTCTTTCTGCTACCAAATATATCCCCTCGGGTTATGCGGAGCACCGTATGAAAACGACGGCGTTCAGTCGCATCGTCTTTGTAAGTTAATGGATGACGGTTGGATCGAGCATCTCAATAGGCTGGGAGTTTCTTGCCTGATTCTCAATCCTATATTTGAGAGTCTTTCTCATGGCTATGACATGAGCGATTACACGAGGGTGGATTGCCGGCTTGGCGACGCCGATGACTTGCGTCACTTGGTCGACGCGTGCCATAAGTCGGGTATTCACGTGCTCCTTGATGGTGTTTTCAACCACGTCGGCCGAGGTTTCTGGGCATTTAGGGATGTTCAGGAAAAACGGTGGGACTCTGAGTACGCCAGTTGGTTTGAGATCGACTGGAACGGCAATAACGAGTGGAATGACGGGTTTTCTTATTCGACGTGGCAAGGTGTTCCATATCTCATCAAATTGAATCACCAATGCTGCGAACTCAACGATTATCTTGCTGATGTGATTCGTGGCTGGGAACGAGACTACGATATCGATGGTCTTCGGCTTGATGTCGCCTACTGCCTTGATCGAGGATTCCTTGGATATTTGCGTCGCGTTGCCGACGAAATTTCGTTAAAGAAGGGCAGCAAGTTCCTTCTTCTTGGCGAGACGATGTTCGGTGACTATAACTTATGGATGGGCGACGCCCTGTGCGACTCTGTGACGAACTATGAGGCGTACAAGGGGCTCTGGTCCTCCATGAATTCTTCCAACATGCATGAGGTGGCCTATGCACTCGAGAGGCAGAGCGGCAGTCACCCTTGGGATCTGTATACCGGCAAGCATCTGTTGGATTTCGTCGACAACCATGACGTTCCTCGCATTGCCACTAAACTCGAGGATAAACAACAACTTAAGCCCCTCTATGGGCTTTTGTTCGGCATGGCAGGCGTCCCGTGCGTCTATTACGGGAGCGAGTGGGGAATCGAGGGCGAGCAGAAATTCGGGGATCATGAGCTGCGTCCAGCTCTTGATGGTCCCGAGTGGAACCGGCTCACAGATTGGATAGCGGCTCTTGGCAAGGCCCGTGCTGCGAGCAAGGCTATCATCTGGGGGTCTTATGAGCAGCTAGAGGTTCAGCCTAAGCAGCTAGTTTTCCAAAGGGTCTTCGAGGATGAGCGGGTCATCGTTGCCGTCAATGCCTCGGCAGATACTGTGACCATGCACTTCGACGCTCAATCGGGAACTTCTGTTGACCTTATCTCCGGCGAGCCTCATGACTTCGGAGGTGGATCAGTGCTTGCGCCTTACTCAACTTACTATTGGAAATGTGAATAGCAACCGGGTTTCCCATTAAAATTCGTTTATATTGACCGTTTGCGACGCTATTACCTACCGCTCACCTGATTTATACTAGGCAAGCGTAGGGTTAAACCGTGCGTAGATGCGTGCGGATATTCGAAGGGAAACGCGATGAAGATTCTGTTCTACGGTACCGCGAGCTACGACAAGGACTCCTTCACTAAGGAGCTCAAGGATTACCCTGAAATCAAGATCGACTTCATCGAGACCAACCTTACTCCGATGACTGCCGCCCTTGCTCGTGGCTACGATGCCGTCTGCGCCTTCGTCAATGCCGACGCTGGCGCTATGACCCTCGAGATTCTCGCTGGTTTCGGGGTCAAGCTCGTTCTCATGCGCTGCGCAGGTTTCGATGCCGTCAACGTGCCCGTTGCTGAGGATCTCGGCCTTAAGGTCACCCGTGTTCCCGCATACTCGCCCGAGGCCATCGCCGAGCACGCCATGGGCCTTGCTCTTTGCGCCAACCGCCGCATTCACAAGGGCTATATCCGCGTTCGTGAGAACGACTTCAACCTTGAGGGCCTCGTCGGCGAGACCCTGCACGGCAAGACCGCCGGTATCGTCGGCACCGGTCGTATTGGCGCCGCGCTCTGCCGCATCTGCAAGGGCTTCGGCATGAAGGTTCTCGGCAGCGACCTCTACCCGAACCAGAAGCTCGTCGACGACGGCATCGTTGACGAGTACGTCGATTACGACGAGCTATACCGTCGCAGCGACCTGATTTCGCTGCACGCCTTCCTTAACGAGCAGAGCCGCCACATGATCAACGACGAGTCCATTTCCAAGATGAAGGACGGCGTCATCTTCGTGAACACCGGCCGTGGCGGTCTTGTCGACACCCAGGCGCTCATCCGCGGCATCCTTTCCGGAAAGATCGGTGCCGCCGGCCTCGACGTCTACGACGAGGAGGGCCCGAACGTCTACCAGAACCGCTCCGGCGAGATCGTCGACTCCGTCACTTCTCGCCTGTGCTCCTTCCCGAACGTCGTCATGACTTCTCACCAGGCGTTCTTCACCAAGGAAGCTCTCGGCGAGATCGCGCGCGTCACGCTCGACAATGCCCGCGCGCTTGCCAACGGCACTGATTTCGTCGATCGTTCGGTGGTTTGCTAGACATAGCTATTCGGCGCGCCTGACGCCTGATCAATGAAATTTTTAGCTTGTAGAAAGGGAAAGACATGGCTTACAGCAAGAAGACCAAGATCGTTTGCACCATGGGTCCGGCTACCGAGGACGAGGAGGTTCTGCGCCAGCTCATCCTGCACGGCATGAACGTCGCTCGCTTCAACTTCTCCCACGGCTCTCACCAGTATCACCGCTCGATGATCGAGAAGGTTCGTCGCCTCTCTTCTGAGCTCGGCATTCCCGTGGCGATTCTGCTCGACACCAAGGGCCCCGAGATTCGCACCGGCCTGCTCGAGGACGGCAAGAAGGTTACCGTCAAGACCGGCGACACCCTTGTCGTGACCGCCCAGGAGACCTCTGAGGACTTCCACGGCACCGCTGAGCACATCTCGCTCGACTATCTCAACCTTCCGTCTGAGGTCGAGAAGGGCTCCATCATCCTGATCGACGACGGCCTGATCGGCCTTGAGGTCGACCACGTCGATGGCCAGGACATGTACTGTGTGGTCACCAACGGCGGTGAGATCGGCGAGAAGAAGGGCGTCAACGTCCCCAATGTCAACGTCGGCCTTCCCTCCGTTACCCCCCAGGATCGCGCTGACATCATGTTCGGCTGCGAGCTCGGCATCGATGCCATTGCCGCGTCCTTTATCCGCGACGCCAAGGCCGTTGAGGAGATTCGCAACATCTGCATTGAGATGGGCGCCCCCAACGTCATGATCTTCCCGAAGATCGAGAGCGCCCTCGGCGTCCAGAACTTCGATGAGATTCTGCACGTTTCCGACGGCATCATGGTCGCCCGTGGCGACCTCGGCGTCGAGGTCCCGGCCGCTCAGGTGCCGCACATCCAGAAGACCATCATCAAGAAGTGCGCCGAGCACTACAAGCCGGTTATTACCGCCACTCAGATGCTCGACTCCATGCAGCGCAACCCGCGCCCGACCCGCGCGGAGGTCAACGACGTCGCTAATGCTGTCTACGACGGCACCGACTGCGTCATGCTCTCCGGCGAGACTGCTGCCGGCAAGTACCCGATCGACGCTGTCAGCACCATGTCTGACATCTGCAAGGAGACCGAGAAGTACGTTCAGGAGAACAAGACGTACTACGACCGCCACGGTGTTCGCAACGTGAACGGCGCAACCGGCTTCGCCGCCGTCGAGATGGCTGACCGAGTCAACGCCAAGTGCATCATCGTCCCGACGCACTCCGGCCGCTCCGCTCGTCTTGTCTCCAAGTTCCGTCCGAAGGTGCCTCTGTACGCCATGTCCCCCTCCGAGGAAGCCGTGCGCCGCACTTGCTTCTACTGGGGCGTGTACGCGTTCCGCACCACCGAGCAGGGCGCCCTTACCGGCACGCTCTACAACGCGCTGACCACCGCCAAGCAGAACAAGGTCGTTGAGTCCGGCGATATCGTGATCCTTACCGCCGGCGATCCCCAGACCTCGCCGCGTCAGGGTGACTACACCACCTCCACGAACCTCGCCATGATTGCCCAGGTTCAGTAGTTTGCGAGCATAGTCGTAGCTAAAACGCGCCGTCGGAAGCTTCTTCTGACGGCGCGTTTCTTGTTAACGCGTGAACAGGGGGCGTGGCCCTGTTCACGCCATGCCTGAAGTGCGTTGGGTTCCCTCCCGTTTGGCCCATTTATCTCAATTTAAGCCGTGATAAAAGGGCAGAACGGGAGGGAGCTTTCGAGGGATGCAGACCTGCGCCGTGTGAACAGGGGTACGTCCCCAGTTCATGCCCCGTTCTTGATTTTGGGCGAAGACGCACCGGTGAATCGCGGTCGGTGCTCGCCATGGGGTAAAATACTGAAGCTATATTAGCGCGGCCGGCACGGCAACCTTGATGAGCCCTTGCCCTTCTCCTGGGAATTATGATCGGGCATCAATCTGCCGGCCGCAAAAAAGATAACCCAGGAGGGGGAATCGAATGAAAGAGTACTTGTCTTCATCCGAGGATGTCCTGCGCGAGCAGGGCACCGACGCCGAGGCGGGCCTGAGCTCCGCTGAGGCCGCGAGCCGACAGGGGAAGTTCGGCCCGAACAAGCTTGAGGAGGCCGAGAAGACCCCGCTGTGGATTCGCTTCTTCCAGCAGATGGCTGACCCGATGGTCATCATGCTGATTGTCGCGGCTATCATCAGCGCCGTCACCGGCGCCATCCAGGGCGAGATCGACTTCGCCGACGTCATCATCATCATGACCGTCGTCATCATCAACTCCGCCCTCGGCGTCATCCAGGAGGCGAAGAGCGAGGAGGCACTCGCGGCCCTTCAGGAGATGAGCGCCGCCCAGTCCAAGGTCATCCGCGACGGCAAGCTCGTCATGCTGCACTCCTCCGAGCTCGTCCCGGGCGACGTTATCCTGCTTGAGGCCGGCGACTCCGTGCCCGCCGACTGCCGCGTGATCGAGAGCGCCACGATGAAGATCGAGGAGGCCGCGCTCACCGGCGAGTCTGTGCCCGTCGAGAAGCACGCCAACCAGATCGGGCTCGACGGCGCCGACGACGTGCCCCTGGGCGACCGCAAGAACATGTGCTACATGGGCTCCACCGTCGTCTACGGCCGCGGCCGCGCCGTCGTCGTGGGCACCGGCATGGACACCGAGATGGGCAAGATCGCAGGCGCCCTCACCGAGGCCAAGGAGGAGCTGACCCCGCTGCAGGTCAAGCTTGACGAGCTCTCCCACATCCTGACCAAGCTCGTCATTGTGATCTGCGTCGTTATCTTTGCCGTCGACGTCCTGCGCCATGGCTTCTCCAACATGGCCGGGGAGCCGGAGCTTCTTCTTAACACCTTCATGGTGGCCGTCTCGCTGGCCGTCGCCGCCATCCCCGAGGGCCTCGTCGCCGTCGTCACGATCGTGCTTTCGCTCGGCGTGACCAAGATGGCCAAGCGCCAGGCGATCATCCGCAACCTGTCCGCCGTCGAGACGCTCGGCTGCACCCAGGTTATCTGCTCCGACAAGACCGGCACCCTGACCCAGAACAAGATGACCGTTGTCAAGCACGAGCTTGCCGCTGCCGAGAACAAGCTTCTCGCCGGCATGGCGCTGTGCTCCGACGCCAAGTGGGACCCCGAGGCCGGCGAGGCCGTGGGCGAGCCGACCGAGTGCGCCCTCGTGAACGACGCCGGCAAGGCGGGTCTGACCGGCCTTGTCGAGGAGCACCCCCGCGTGGGCGAGGCCCCCTTCGACTCCGGGCGCAAGATGATGTCCGTCGTGGTCGAGACCCTCGACGACGAGTACGAGCAGTATACCAAGGGCGGCCCCGACGTCGTCCTCGGCCGCTGCACCACCATCTACGACGGCAACAAGATCGTGCCGCTCACCGACGAGCGCCGCGCCGAGCTCGTTGCCGCCAACAAGTCCATGGCCGACCAGGCCCTGCGCGTCCTGGCGCTTGCCAGCCGCCACTACACCGAGCTCCCGACCGATTTCTCGGCCGACGCGCTTGAGCACGACCTTACCTTCTGCGGCCTTTCGGGCATGATCGACCCGGAGCGCCCCGAGGTCGCGCCCGCCATCGCAGAGGCGCACGCCGCCGGTATCCGCACCGTCATGATCACGGGCGACCACATCGACACCGCCGTAGCCATCGCCAAGAACCTCGGCATCATCGAGGACCGCAAGCAGGCCATTACCGGCGCTGAGCTCGATAAACTCTCGGACGAGGAGCTCGATGCCCGCATCGAGGACTACGGCGTGTACGCTCGCGTCCAGCCCGAGCACAAGACGCGCATTGTCGAGGCTTGGAAGAACCGAAACATGATTGTTGCCATGACCGGCGACGGCGTTAACGACGCCCCGTCCATCAAGCGCGCCAACATCGGCGTCGGCATGGGCATCACCGGCACTGACGTGACCAAGAACGTTGCTGACATGGTGCTTGCCGACGACAACTTCGCCACCATCATTTCGGCGTGCGAAGAGGGCCGTCGCATCTACGACAACATCCGCAAGGTCATCCAGTTCCTTCTTTCCGCAAACCTCGCCGAGGTCTTCTCGGTGTTCATCGCCACGCTCGTTGGCTTCACTCTGTTCCAGCCCGTGCAGCTGCTGTGGGTCAACCTCGTGACGGACTGCTTCCCGGCGCTCGCGCTCGGCATGGAGGAGGCTGAGGGCAACATCATGCAGCGCAAGCCACGCAAGGCCTCCGACGGCGTCTTTGCGGGCAACATGGGCCTCGACTGCGTTGTCCAGGGCCTTATCATCACCGCGCTCGTGCTGGCGAGCTTCTTTGCCGGCGTGTACTTCGACATGGGCTGCATCGACATCGCGAACATGATGGCCGGCTCCGCGGACGAAGAGGGCGTTATGATGGCGTTCATCACGCTCAACATGGTCGAGATCTTCCACTGCTTCAACATGCGCAGCCGCCGTCAGTCGGTCTTTACCATGAAGAAGCAGAACGTTTGGCTGTGGGGTGCCGCCGCCCTGGCGCTCGTCCTCACCCTCATCGTCGTCGAGTTCGAGCCTCTTGCTATGATGTTCTTCGGCGTGCCCGGCCTCGAGCTCAAGGGCTCGCTGACCGCGCTCGGCATCGCCTTCCTGATCATCCCGCTCAACGAGCTCTACAAGGCGATCATGCGCTCCGTGGAGAAGGACGACTAAAGAGGGACACGTGGCCAAGCGTTCAAACAAAAAGACGCGAAGCAATAAGCGAGCCGGCGGCGCCGAGGGGGTGCTGCCGGCTCTTTCTTCGCTGACTGATCTGCCGACGTTCGGGGAGCTCAAGGCGAGCGACGCGCAGCGCTCGGCGTTCGCGGACGCCTGCAAGAGGGCGTGCGAGGCCGTCGGCGACGACATCACGGCCGAGCTCGCGCTCGGCTGCGTCGTGAGGCTCGACCGGGGGTTCCCGGCGGTTCTGTGCGACGACGGGGTGTTTCGCGCCGAGTTTTCCACGCGCCTGACCAAAGGCGGGCTGCGTAGAGGGGAGAACTCGCGGGTCGCGGTGGGTGACTGGGTCTGCGCGAGGCGGCCGCACGGCCACGACATGGGCCTCATCGAGGAGATTCTCCCGCGTGAGAGCGACATCGCCCGATGGAAGGGCAAGGCCCGTGGCGAGAAGCAGACGCTTGCCGCCAACGTGGACGTGGTCCTTGTGGTGCAGCAGCTCGGCGAGAGGGGCGCAGACTGCGAGCGCATCGCGCGCTCGGCGGTGATCGCGCGCGACTGCGGCGCCGAGGTTGCCGTGGTGCTTACCAAGGCGGACCGCGCGACGGACGAGGAGATCGCCGCCGACGTCGCCGGAGTGCGCGAGGTGCTCGGAGCCGGCTGCGCGCTTGCGCTCACGTCGAGCGCGGCCGTCGGGGACGAGGAGCGCCGCGTGAGGGCCAGCGCGGAGAGGCTCGACGTCCCCTGGGGCGTGGCGGCCGTGCGCAGGCTTGTGCCCGCGGGGCGCGTGGCCATCGTCCTCGGCGAGTCGGGTGCGGGCAAGTCGACGCTGCTCAACGCCCTTCTTGGCTATGAGGCCCTCGAGACGGGCACCGTGCGCGAGGCAGATGACATGGGCCGGCACACCACGGTCGCTCGCCGTATGGTGAGCCTACCGGGGGCCGGCGTGATCGTGGATGAGCCGGGCCTGCGCAGCCTTCCCATCGTCGGCCACGAGCGCGGGCTCGCGAAGGTGTTCCCCGACATCGCCGAGGCGGCGGTGGAGTGCCGTTTCCGCGACTGCACCCATACGCATGAGCCGGGCTGTGGGGTGCTCGAGGCGGGCTTCTCGGAGGTCCGCCTGGCTTGCTACCTGGCGCTCGCCGCCGAGATGCGTGAGAGCGCGGCCTCGCTCGACCCGGACGTGGTGATCTAGAAAGAAGGGCGCTCGCCGGGGCTTTGGCTATATACGTGCTTTGATGGAGTCGGCGCCTCTGGGCCTCTTGGGCCTTGAGGCGCCGACTATTTCCTTTCTCTGGGGGCTTGACGGGCTTCGAGATGTGGAGGAGCCATGGAGGCAAGAAGTGCTATGGACCGGTTTTGATACCACTTTTCGTCACTCGCTGGCCTGCGAATTGTTGAGAACTCGGTCCGGATTGAAAGCATTCTGCAAGGCTGCGGCCAGCGTTGCGTCAACATTCCGCAAGAGGTTCTTATTAAAGTCGCAGGCAGATGGCGTGCCATCTTGCACAATCCAACTCACTTCGGGCGCATGGGGCGCCCCAGGGAGGAGGATTGGCCATGACCCGCAGGTTCAGGTTGGCGCTCTCGGGCGCATTTGCGGCGCTGACCGCGGTCCTCTGCGTGCTGTACGCGCAGGAGGTCCGCGCGGATGCCGAGAGGCAGCGCGCCGAGGCGCTCGAGCGCTTCGGTGGCGAGACGGTGCGCCTCGTTGTGGCGACGCGCGGCATTGAGGCCGGCGAGACGCTGACGCCCCAATGCGTCGCTGAGCGCGATTGGGTCGCCGACCTTGCTCCCGCCGGCGCGCTCACGGTGCTCGACGAAGCCGTAGACCGCAAGGTCACGGTGCCGGTTGCCGAGGGCGCCCCCTTAACCGAGCTGAACTTTCGCGACGAGGCCGAAATGCCTGAGGTCCCAACCGGCTATATGGCGGTCCAGATTCCCATGGGCGAAAAGCTCGGGTTGCCCGAGGCTGTGGCGGCGGGGTCAAGACTCGTTGCGTACAGGGTGGCCGATGAGGGCACGAGACTGATGTCTGGAGACGTTAAGGTCCTGGTCGGCGTATCCGCCGGCGCGACGTATGCATCCAGGGGCTCGGTCAGCCTTGCTGTAAGGCCGGATGACGTGGCGGATATACTCGCCGCGAGCGCGGAGGGGAGCCTAAGGCTCGTTGTTCCTGCGATCGATGTCGAGGGGGAGCCGGACCCCACCGCTCCGACTCAGGTCGGCGCCGAGGAGCCGGCGGAGGAAGCCGACGAGGCGGGTGTCCGATGAGCGGCGTCGAGTGGCTGGCGTGCGCCGATCCCGAGGCGGTCGCGGACGTGGCGTTGGCCGCCTCCAGTCTAGGGGCGGGGAACAAGCTTGAGTTCGTCCACGACGTCGAAGAGCTTCGCCGTCGCGCCTCGGACCGCCCGGGTGCCGTATGGGCACTCGTGGGAAGTCGTTCCGGCGGGATTTCCGATATCAACGCCGCTGCGGCGATTGCGGCCGACGGGTACGCCCGTAGCGTCTCGATCGTGCGGCGCGACGCCTCCGGATCGCTACGGTCGAGGGCGGCGAGGGCGGGCATCGACCTCGTTATCGACCCGTCTGAGTTGGGGCTGGCGAGCGCCCCGAAGGTGATGGGCGCAGAGCCTCCCGAGGTCGCCGTCCTCTCAGAGAGTCTCCCGAGGACTCCCTCAACGGTTGGGCACGTGATTCCTGCGCCGCCGCCCGTAAAGGGCCGTGCCCCGGTGATCGTGTTCTGCTCTGGGCGCGGCGGTGTGGGCAAGACCGCTCTTGCGGCTGCGGCGTGCGTGGCGGCCGCCTCCTGGGGAATGAGGGTTTGCGCCCTTGACCTCGATCTCTCGTGCGGGAACCTCTATAGCTGCTTCGGCGTCCCCGGCGCCTTTGACCTTGCGCGCCTGTGCGAGGGGGAGGGCGTTGCCCGCCCGGAGGCCATCGGGGTTGCCGCTTGCGAGCGCGTGAGGGTGGCGGGTCCCTGCGAGCGCCCTGAGCTCGCCGACATCGTCATGCCGCGCACGTCCGAGATCATCGCGTCGTGCGCGTCTGCGTTCGACCTGGTCGCCGTGGACACGTCCACGACCTTTACCGAGGCGAGTGCGCAGGCGGCCCAGCTCGCGGATCGCCTGCTCATCGTCTCGGGGCCCGGCCAAGGGGCGACGGCCTCGCTTGCCCGTGCAAGCGGGCTTGCGGTCCGGCTCGGGGTGGCCCGCACGCGCATCGCAAGACTCGAGAACTTCGCCGACCCGAGAGGGCGGGGAGCCTCCCGCCTTGCATGCGCGGAGGTGGGATTGGAGGCGGCACGGCAGTTTTCAGTGGTCGATGGCGGCGAGGAGGTGCGCGAGCTTCTCTGCGCCGGTCAGGCAGCGCAACTGCTCGAGCTCGGCGTCCCCTTCGCAGAGTCGGCGGCGACGATGCTCGCGCAGGTTCTGGCGGAGCTCGGTCAGCTGCCGGAGTGCGAGGCGGCAAGAAGGGCCCTTGATGCCGGGGGTGCGCACAAAAGGTCGTTCTTCGGAAGAAAGAGGGAGGCGAGAAGCGCATGAGTGTGCTCGAGATGGTCCGAGAGGCCGAGGCGTCTTCCGGTCGCGAGGCGAGCGAGGTAGATAAAAAGCGGCGTGCCGAGGAGATGCGCGCCCTGCGCGACAGGCTCAAGCGGGACTTGATCGGACGGCTTGGCTTGGCGACGGTCGCGGCGATGCTGGGGGAGGGAGACGACGCGCGAGCCCGCTCCGAGCTTTCGGTGGCGCTCGACTCCATCCTCAACACGAACGGATACGAGGACATCGGCCGCGAGCTCAGGGAGAAGGTCACCCGGCAGGTGGTCGACGAGGTCTGCGGCTTGGGGCCCATCCAAGGGCTTCTTGATGATCCCGAGGTCACCGAAGTGATGGTCAATGGCTGCGAGTCGCTGTTCTTCGAGAAGGGCGGCGAGCTGCTGGAAGCCGACGTCTCGTTCGACTCGCCGGAACAGATCACCATAGCCATCGACCGAATCCTCGCGCCCCTCGGGCGAAGGCTCGACCGGTCGAGTCCCATCGTCAATGCGCGCTTGGCAAACGGGGACCGCGTGAACGCCGTGGCGAGGCCCGTGGCCGTCGACGGCCCGTCGGTCACCATCCGCAAGTTCGCGGACTCCATTCGGTCGCTCGACAAGCTCGTGGGACTGGGGGCACTGCCCGTATGGTATGCGCAGCTTCTTCGCTGGGCCGTGGTGTGCCGCCAGGGCATCGCGGTCTCGGGAGGAACCGGCTCAGGCAAGACGACCCTGCTCAACGCGCTGTCGTGCGAGATTCCCGTGGGCGAGCGCATCGTGACCATAGAGGACTCCGCCGAGCTGCGTTTCGACGTCCATCCCAACGTCGTGAGGCTCGAGGCGCAGGACGCCTCAATCGAGGGCAGGGGCCGGGTAACCATCCGCGAGCTCGTGAAGAACGCGCTGCGCATGCGTCCCGACCGCATCGTCGTCGGAGAGGTCCGCGGCGAGGAGTGCATCGACATGCTCCAAGCCATGAATACGGGACACGACGGGAGCCTGACCACGTTGCACGCCGGCACTCCGGAGGAGACCGTGACGCGCCTCGTGCTCATGGCCCGCTTTGGGATGGATTTGCCGCCGGACATCATCCGCGAGCAGGTGGCTACGGCGCTCGACCTCATTGTGATGTCGCGAAGGCTCAAGGATGGCTCCCGCGCCATCACGGAGCTCGCCGAGGTGGGGAGCGACCTGCGCGGCGGCGTCGCGCTTTCGACCTGCATTCAGTACAAGCTGGGCGAGGGTTCCTGGGAGCTTGTCCGTGAGCCAGCATTCGTGTCGCGCGGCATCGAGACGGGGGTCCTGGAATTGGAGGAGGTGGAAAGATGGAGGCGCTCCTTCTTGTAGCGGCGGCCGGGTCGGCCGCTGTCGCCGCGAGCGCGATGCCTTGGCTGGGTGAGGCGCCCGCGCCTCTTGCGGCTGAGCGCTTGGTGAGAAACGCGCTGCGCTGCGCGTTGGATTTGTTTGGTTGCCTTGGCGCCAGCCAGGTGGCAAGGGTTTTGCTCAGGATGCCCGGTTGGCAAGAGCTCGCCGACGAGGCAGCGCTGAGGGCGGCGCGAGCGGGCGCGCGGCTCGAGCCGGGGGGCGTTGCCGCAGCCGCGGTCGTTGCGGCGGTATGCGGAGGGGCCATGGTGTCGGTTCTCTTCGACACGTGGCTCATGCTCCCGCTTGCGCTCGCGGCGCTGCTCATCGGTGCGCCGGCTTTGTCCGCCCGCCACGCCGAGCTGCGTCGTCGCGAGGCCAACGCAACTATGCCGGCGGTTTTCCGGACTTTGTCGGTCGCCATGGGGGCGGGCATGACCCTCGTGCAGGCGGCGGAGTACGCCGGGGCGCGGGCGGGAGGGGCGGTGGGGGAGGCGTTCGCTCGCCTTGCGCTCAGGCTTCGCTGCGGCGTAGTGACGGAGACGGCGCTCGGTGAGCTCTCGGACGAGCTCCGCGCGCCCGGGGCGGGACTCCTGTCCACGGCGCTCGCCATCTCCCATCGGACGGGCAGCCCGCTCCAGGGGTTGTTCCAGCGCTCGGCGGCCCTTGTCGAGCGGCAGGGGGAGTTCGAGCGCCTCCTTGCGGTGAAGACCGCGCAAGTCAGGCTCTCTGTCCGCGTCGTGTGCCTGCTCCCTGCCGTGATGGTCGCCCTGCTCGCGGCGATATCGCCGGATTTCCAGAAGGGACTCTCCACGCCGGCGGGCATGGGAAGCGTTGCTTTGGCGGTGCTTCTGGACGTCGCGGCGGTCGCCGTCATCCGGCGACTCGTGGGCAAGGTCCTCTGATGGCGATGGGCGGACTTCTTGTCGTTCTCGCGTCGGCGTCCACGGCGGCAGCGTGCCTGGCCGGCGTCTCGGGTCAGCCGCGTGAGCGCCCGATGGCAATCGACCTCGAGGGCTTTCTGGAAAAGGCGGGCACCGCCTACGTCATCGGGCGGCTCAGCGCGGATGGCAGGAAGACTCGGGAGAAGAAGGAAGCTCTCGCGCAGATGCCGGTCATGATCGACGTCGTGGTGCTCGGTCTCTCGGCGGGGCTCTCGTTCGACTCGTCGCTCGAGCTGTACTGCTCGCGCTACGGGGACGCGTTGTCGAGGGAGCTCGGACACGCCCTTCTTTCCTGGAGGATGGGCGCCGAGACGCGAGGGGAGGCGCTCGAGCGGGCGGCCTCATCCCTCAGCGTGCCGCAGCTCGCTCGCTTCGGGTCCGTTGTGTGCGAGTCGTTGGCGTTCGGCTCGCCGTTGGCCGAGACGCTCGAGCGCCAGGCGCAGGTCATGAGAGACGAGCAGCGCTCGCTTGTCGAGGAGGAGATCGAGCGGGCGCCGGTAAAGATGCTCGTGCCGCTTGGGACGCTGATCGTGCCGGCGATGCTGCTGGCGATCCTGGGCCCGCTTTTGGGATCCGCGCTTGTTATGGGATAGCCGCCGTCCGTGTGGGCGGCGATAAGGATACGGAAGAAGGGGAGAGAACATGGGTGTTTTACTTCAAACATGCTTTGTGAGCTGGGTAAATACAGGCAGGCTTCGCGCGTTTCTGCGTGAAGAGAAGGGGCAGGGAACAACGGAGTACGCCATTTTGGTGGGCGTGCTCGTGGTCATCGCGATCATCGCCATCGTCGCGTTTCGGGGGAAGGTGACCGAGCTCTGGAACGCGATCGCTGATGGCATTAACTCCCTGTGAGTGGGCCGTCCACGCGAGGGCGTCGCTCTGCTGCTCTCGCGTGGGCTGCTCTCGCCCTTTCCGCGGCCCTTGCCCTTGTTGCGGCAATGCGGCTCGCCTCGCCGACGTGGGAAATTCCCGGCGCCGCCCGGCGGGATGAGCAATCTGTCGATGAGCTTGTGGAGTCCCTGACCGGTCGGCTTCCCGGCGGGGCCCGTGAGGAGGCGAAGACCGTGGAGGGTGAGGTCGCGGCAGTGGCTTCAAGTGTGCTCGAGGAGTATGCAGCGCGCGGCGACTGCGCCCTTGCCGAAGCCGGATATCTCGGGATTCTGGGCGATGCCTGGGGGTGTGTCGTGTATGGAGGCGATTGGTCCGAGATCTGCGTCGTCAGGAAGTCGGCGACGGGGAAAAGCGAGGTGCTCACATGGAGGATCGACGCGGAGGAGCTCGTCGGCGTTGCTGGGGACTAAGAGACCCGTGCGGGCAGTCGACGGTGGAGTTTCTTCTAGCGGCTATGGCACTCACGGCGCTTTGCCTCGGGATGGCTGCGATGTGGCACGCCGCGAGGGACGGGCGGCTCCTCGCGCTCGCAAGCGGCGCCGCGTCCCACAACACGGCTGCGGGGATTGTCGTCGCGCTCAAGGACATCATGGCGTTTTAAGGCGTCTAGTTGCGTGTGGGCGCGGGGCGCTTTCGGGCCAGGCGAGCGTGGAGGCTGCTGTGCTCATCCCCACCCTGCTCGTGGCTGTCGCGCTTCTGGTGCAGCCCGCATGCCTGCTTTACACGAGGGCGGTGATGCTCGGGGCCGCCGCGCAGTCGGCGCGCCTGGCGGCGACCGACCCGTCCGTCGACGAGGTCGTCGCCTTCGCCCGTCGGCGCCTCAAGGCGGTGCCCGAGGTCGGCGTGTTCCATACGGGCGGCGAGGGGGATTGGGAAGTGTCTGTAAGCGGGGAAGGCACGGGGAAGGCAAAGGTCGAGGTGGTCGGGCACGCCCGCCCGCTGCCCCTCATGGCGGCGATAAGCGGCGCCTTGCTGGGGGCGGACGGGTCGGGAGTCGTGCTTAAGGTGTCAGTGGAGGTGGATTCCCATGCGAGTTGGGTCAACGGGTCGTATGGAGACTGGATTGGCGTCTGGGGGTGAGCCGCACTCGCATGCCGCGCTCGGCGTCGGCGCCTTTATAGACGACGATGGCGGCTACACGACGGTTGCCATGGCGGTTGCGCTGCTGGTGAGTATATCCCTCGTGTTCTCTGCGGCGTCGGCTCAATGGGTCTTCTCGCGCGCGGGAGAGGTCCAACAGGTGGCCGATGCCGCGGCGGAGTCGGGAGCGAACGCCGTCGCGGCGTACGCGACCATCGCCCAGACGCTCGACGCCTGCGTGCTCAGCATGGGCCTGGCCGGCATGGTCGCGTGTGGCGCGGGCTTGGTCGCCTCCTGCGTCCCGTCGCTTGCCGTCACGGGAACGGACCTCGTCACCACAGGGACACAGATACTGTCCGCGCGGAGGGACTTCTCGCGAAGCGCGGCGGCGGGCCTGCAGAGGCTCGAGGCGGCGCTCCCCGCGATTGTGATTGGCAACTCCGCTGCGTGCGTCTTGGCGAACTCCAAAGGCGGACTGTCATACGCCGGGTGCGCCGTTCCGTTCCCGCAGCGGTCGGAATCGGACTTCTCGGCGCTTCTTGCCGACGCGGACGACTCGGGTATGGAGGACCTCGCGCGCGAGATGCGGGAGCTCGCCGAGCGCGAGCGCGCGGCGAAGGAGCGCGCGGACGATGCCCGGGAGCGCGGGTGGCGGGCTGACTGCGGCGCGCGCCCGTACTGCCTGTGGCAACGGGCCCAGTCGCTCGCGGGCCTTTCCGACGGCGAGAACCCATGCTATCCCTCGTCCGAGGCGTGGTCTTTCGGTGCCCCGCTTGAGCGGGCGCGGGCGTATTACTCCGCGAGGCTCTCCTCGTGCACGGTGGAGGGCGCGAATGCCGAGCAGCTCACCGACTCCGCGTGCCGCAGGGCGTTCTACGAGTTCGCGCTGGGCGAGGTGCAGGGAGGGTCGTATTCCGAGTTCCCGGACGGGAACGTGCTGATCGACCTGCCGCGCCTCCCGCACAACACGAGCGAGACGCGGGCGACCGCGCTGTACACGGACGCGGCGTGGCCATGCTCGGCCGAGGGCCCCGGCCGCGTCCTCCACTCGTCGATGGCCTGCCCCGGGGCTCTGGGCGGCTACGCCGGGCCGGCATCGTTGGCCGAGCTCGAAGCGGGCGGTGTGCATTTCTGCGACGTGTGCCGGATGGACGTGGGGGATATGGGCAGCGTGGCGGCCGCGTCGACCTCCATCGAGAACGGGTTCGAGCACTGGTGGCGCGAGATTGTCGAGGCCTCGGAGGAGTACGAGAAGGCGCGAAACGAGCAGGCGGATGCCCGCAGGGAGCTCAAGGGGAAGGCCAAACTCGGGGCAGACCTGTTCGAACGCGCGATCGAGGCGCTGACCGCGACCCGGCCGAAGCTCTGCCCGCCGGGCGCCTATGGGTGCGTGGCGGTGGTCGCTCGCGGCGAGGGGACGGCGGCGCCCGCCGAGCTCACCTCAGCGTTCCTTTCGGAGGCGTCGCTGCCTCCCGGAGCGGCGGTCTCCGGCGCCGTGCTCGCCCCGGACCAGACGACTGCGGAGAACAACCTGCTCGCGACCTTCTTTGAGGGGCTTGCCGCCAACGGGTCGCTCGCGGGTGGCTTGGCGGACGGCGTGGCGACGCTTTGGGGCAGGCTGCTCATAGGCTACGGGTCTGCCTACGACACAATCGCGGGGGCGGGCGGGGATTTTCTCGACCGGCTTGACGGCGTGCTCGGAGGCTCGGTCGGCTCCTGGCTCAAGCAGAAGCTCGGCGAGATCATGGAGCGGTGCGGGCTTGCCCCGGCCGACCTGCGCCTGAGAAAACCCGTGCTCGTGAACACCCGCGAGATCCTGGGCAAAGCGGGCTACGACCGGGCGGCGACCGTGCGCGACCTCGTGAACAGGCTGCCCGATTCCGGGGACGCAGCCGAGTGCGTGCGCGCGTTCGCGGGGTGGGCCTTGGACACATACGGAGACGAGGACTTCACGGTGGCCGAGCTCACGGTGCCGGGCACGGAGCTCAAGATTCCGCTCAAGGTAAACCTGAAGAAGTTGGCAGGTGCGCTGTGAGGCGCTCGGCTATCGCCCTCGGAGGGCGAGGGGGCCAGATGACGGTCGAGCTCGCGGTGCTTGTCCCGCCGGCGATCGTGGTCGCGCTCATCGTGTTCAATCTCATGGGGTTTATCGACGCCTGCGCCGTTTTCGACCAAGCGAGTCTCGACGCGGTGCTCGCCCACGGGGTTGCCCCCGTCGGCGCGCAGACCTCCGACACGGCCGAGGCCGAGGTCGCGGCGGCGATCCGGCGCGCCCTCGGCAACGAAGGGGCGTGCGAGGTCGAGGTTCGATCGAGCGGGGCGAGCCAGGACGCCCCAACGGGCTCGTTCGTCATATCGCCTTTGCTCACGAGGTATACCTGCACGCTCAGCTACAAGCCGTGGCCGCGCTTCTTGCGTATGCCGG
The DNA here is from genome assembly GCA_900540955.1 of uncultured Olsenella sp. GTDB lineage: Bacteria > Actinomycetota > Coriobacteriia > Coriobacteriales > Atopobiaceae > Paratractidigestivibacter. The sequence goes on along the minus strand of UQIF01000024.1, from coordinate 16,643 downwards.
GAATCACGATGGAGGCGCCTTTTGCCCTCACGCATGAGCGTTCCCTGGTCGTCGACCGGTATCGGCCCGGGGTGGTGATGTGAGGTGGCCTGGGCAAGGTTTGCCGTTGACGAGCGTCCGGGCGAGGTGCTGGAGGTCCATGTGCTCAATACCTGGTCCGAGAAACTGCATGGCCTTCTGGGAACGGGGCCAAACGCGGCCCCCGTCATGCTCACGCGCTGCTCGTCTGTGCACACCGTCGGCATGGCATACGAGCTCGACCTTGCCTTCGTGGGGGAACGCGGAGAGGTCCTGGAGGTTCACCGAGGGGTGGAGCCGGGGTCCCTCGTCTCGTGCGATGAAGCGTCCTGCGTAGTGGAGCGACCGTCCGTGCAGGGCGAATGGCTTGCGAGCGGCGAGCATCTGTGGGCATGCGCCATAAGCGCCGAGCTGTTCTAGGAGGAAGGAAAGCGATGGGAAGCGATTACGCAAAGAAGACCTGCCCGAGATGCGGGGAGGAGCTGTTCGCGGATATGCAGGTCTGCTACGGTTGCCTGTACGACTTCACGCGCAGCGACAATGGACCGTCCGAGATCGCGGAGGCCATTGACGAGCCGGAGGGCATCGGCGACGTGGACCCGGCGGCTCCGCTGGTAAGGCGCGCCGTGCCGAGGTCTCCGGGGCGCCGCGAGGACCCGAAGGAGTCGCCCACGGGGACGGCTCTGCCCAAATCCCCGCTGCCTTCCCCGAGGTCGGGGCGTGGGCCGGCGGCAGCTGTGACGTGCCCGGACGACGAGCTCACGTGCGTACTCACGGACACGTCCTCGAAAGGGCGGCCCCACGGCGTCTGGGTGCGCACGGAGTCGGCAGACGTGTTTGTTCCCATGGGCGAGGGAGGCCTTGCCGTGGGGCGTGGATCGGGCAACCAAGTCATCCTTCACGACAGGTCCGTCTCTCGCAGGCATCTGCGTCTGAGCCTCGCCCCCGGCGGCGTTGAGGCCATAGACCTCGGCTCGACGAACCCCGCGAGGCTCAAAGGCCGTCCCGTTGAATCCTCCGTTCTTGTCCCCTGGGGAGAGGAACTGCAGTTGGGCGAGGCTGTTCTCGCCATGTGCGAATAGGCGGCGCGTTGACAACTGTATAGTAAGGTATACAATGATTATTAAGAAGACCGAAGAGTTTGAAAAATGGTTTAGGAAACTCGGGGATCGGTTCGCGCGGACCAGGCTTGCCTTGGCCTTGCTTGAGGCGGAGGAACTGGGCGGTTTCGCCAACGTCAAGTGCGTCGGAGGCGGGGTGTATGAGGCGAGGTTCTATTTCGGGCCCGGGTATCGCCTGTACTACTCGCCACGAGGCGGCTCTGTCCTATTGCTGCTTATCGGTGGCGACAAAACGTCGCAGCGCCGCGATATCAGAAGGCGCGCGCCATCAACAATGCAGATTTGAGGAGGAGACATGACCGAATACAAGGAGGTCGTTGACGGCGAAGAGTTCTCGTTTACCGACGAGGACCTAAAGGTCAGCTATTTCGATCCGGCTGACTATATCGAGGATGAACACGATGTTATTGAGTTCATTAATGCCGCTCTCGAGATGCGAACTCCTGGCTTTCTCCAGAAAGCCCTTGGAGCGGTTGCCCGCTCCCGGGGCATGACCGAGCTGTCCCGCAAAACAGGCGTGACGCGAGACGGCTTGTACAAGGCGCTGTGCGAGACGGGAAACCCCAGCTACGACCTTGTCCGGCGTGTGCTCGAGGCGTTCGGGCTCAGGTTGCAGGTCGTGCCCATCGACTCCGGGGACGCCCAAAGCGCATAGCGCACGCTGGTATACTCAATCTGCGTTTCTTGCCAGCTCAACGCAGATGGAGACACCTATGAACATCCGCGCTCGCCTTCGCGCACGCAACCTGGTCGTGCCGCTCTGGACGCTCTTTGCGGCGGCCTTCGCCCTCGCGCTCGTCGTCGCGCCCGGCTCCGCACTTGCCCGCGAGTACTCGATCTCCAAGGTCTACATCGATGCGACCCTGGACGACGACGGCGCGCTCACCGTCGTGGAGTCGCGCACCTTCGACTTCGACGGCAGCTTCAACGGCGTGTACTGGGATATCCCCAAGGGCATGAACCCCGGCAACGGCCGCGAGGTCGAGATCTCCGTCCTGTCCGCGGGCGAGGGCGGCGGCTTCGGCATGCAGGAGTTCTCTGAGGGTTATAGCGGCCAGAACGGTACCTACGAAGTGGACGACCGGGGCGATGTCCTGCGCCTCAAGGTCTACTCGTCCCATGAGGATGAGCGCGCCACCTTTACCATCGCGTACCGCGCCACGGGCATCGCCACCCGCTGGGACGACACCGGAGAGCTCTACTGGAAGTTCGTCTCGGATGGGTGGGATGTCGAGTCCCAGAACGTAATCTGCAACCTGTACCTTCCCGTTCCCGAAGGCGAGTCGGTCGAGCCCGCGGCCAACGTGCGTGCCTGGGGCCACGGCCCCCTGGACGCGAGCGTGGCCTTCAGCGGCGACGACGTGGTGTTCACGGTTCCCGGCGTGGGCACCGAGGAGTTCGCCGAGATGCGCGTGACGTTCCCGAGGGAGTGGATTGCCGGCTGCGAGGAGACGTCCGGCTCCAAGCTCGAGACCATCCTTGGCGAGGAGCAGGCGTGGGCCGATGAGGCCAACGCCCGCCGTGCCCGCGCGCGCCTGCTTGTCTGGGGAATCGCCGGGGCGACCGGTGCCCTGGCTGCGGCTACCGTGGTTTATACGGTATTCGTCCGCCGACGTTACGCCCAAGACATAAAGCCCCAGTTCCAGGACAAGTACTTCCGCGACGTGCCGACCGACGACCACCCAGCGGTTCTCGGCGCGCTCGTCAACGGCGGCAAGGCCGAACCCAAGGAGCTCACCGCGACTCTCATGCGCCTGACCGATCAAGGCGTGGTGCGCCTGGACAAGGTCCGCAGGAAGGTCGGGAGCGGCTGGAGACAGAAAGAGAAGGACGATTTCCTCCTTACCAAGGTCAAGGGCATGGGTGCCGCTCCCGAGGGCGCTGCCATGAGCGAAAACGCCACCTGGGCGCGCTCGGTCGACGCCGCTGCCTGCACCTTCGTCTTCGGCAAGGTCGCCAAGGCGCGCAACAAGGTGGGCTCGAAGCTCTACCTGTCCAGCGTCGAGCGGACGGCAAAGAAGGAGCCGGAGGCCTATAGCGACGCTTGGAATGCCTGGGCAAATGTCGTCGAGGGACGCTTTATCGAGAGGTTCCAGGACGAGGCGATCGAGCGCAAGGGCATGGTGGCCCTCGCCGTGCTCGGCGTATTCGACGTCATGCTTGCCATCGGGTCGTTCGCCCTTCAGGTGTGCGTCTTCGAGTCGCCGCTCGGCATCGGGATTGGGCTTCCGGCGCTTCTGCTGGTCGCGGGCATCGTCGCGATCGTGTGCGCGGCGACCATGCAAGAGCTCAACCGCGAGGGCATCGAGACCACGGCCAAGCTTGAGGCGCTCCGACGCTGGCTCAAGGAGTTCACGCACCTCTCGGAGGCCGTGCCCAGCGACGTCGTGCTCTGGAACCGTCTACTCGTGATGGCCGTGGTGCTCGGGGTCGCCGACGAGGTTATCAAACAGCTCGAGGTCGCGTGCCCGCAGGTCATCCAGGACCCGTACTTCGCGCCGTGCTACGGCTGGTGCTACGGCGGGTACGGAATCGACGGGCGCCCGCCCGCGGCCGCTTTCACGGGCAACGTCGCCTCCGCGCACAAGGCCTCGGCGGCCGCGATAGCCGCCTCTTCGTCGAGCTCGGGCGGTGGCGGTGGCGGTGGCTTTTCCGGCGGCGGTGGCGGCGGCTTCGGCGGCGGCGGTGGCGGCGGGGCCTTCTAGATCCCGGGCGTCAAGCGGTCTTCCTGGCAGCGTGGGGCGCCCCTCATGGACACGCGATGGATCGCGTCCATGAGGGGTGCCCTTCTTTTTTGGCTAGCCCCTGCGTCTGGCGACGGTGCCGCCGTTACGGACGGCGGCGCTTGCGAGGAAGCCGTACCTCGTCGCACGCCATCGCGAACGCGGCCGCGGGCGGGTATCCGAAAATCCCCGCAAAGATGAGCGGGGGGGCGAGACGTTTCACGCCCCGAGCCTTGCGGACTCGGCAAGCGCACTCGCGTCCGTGCTGCGCAGCGGCGCCTCCTTACCGTGGGCGCCCTCAATCCAGCGCGGCCCGACCGCGTGGACGATCCAGCGGGCGCTGAGCCCGAACGCGGACATGCTCACGGTGCGGCTGGTGGGGCAGGGCGCGACGGCGTCGCAGACGGCGGCGGGCTTTGCCGGCCCAGCGGCCTTGAGTATGGCGCCGCAGACCCCGTCGCCGGCGAGCGGGCGCTCGTTCGCGGCGTTGACGATGACGTCGGTGCTCTTGAGCGAGATATCGTTGCGCACGATGAAGAATGGCATGCGGGCTCCTCTTGCCACGTGGTTTGATGCTGCGAGTATGCGCGCCCGTGCGTTCGCCGGAACACGGCCCGAAGGACGCGAAATAACAGCCCGAGAGATTTTTCTAAAAAAGTTCTTTGCCAACGCGAAAGAGTTTGTTATAGTAATCCCCGCACACATTCGGCTGGGTAGCTCAGTTGGTAGAGCAGGGGACTGAAAATCCCCGTGTCAGGGGTTCGACTCCCTTCCCCGCCACCAGTAAATTCGCAGGTCGGAGGCCTAAAGTCTCCGGCCTGTTTTCGTGTGTCGGTTTGAAAAAGGGCGCAAAAGGGTGCGCGTGGGCGAGCCGCGCTAAAAAACGGCGACGTCTGGTCCTTTGGGCGGCACGCCTGCTAAGAAAACGCGACCTCTGGGTTTCCCGGCGCCCAGACGTGGCGAGTTCTTAGCGCGGCCAGGAGAGAAGCGCCCGGACGTGACGTTTTCTTAGATCGCGGGAAAGAAGCACACCTAGACATACGGGTTTCTTAGCGCCGCAGCCCTTCTTGCCCGCTCGCCGCCTTGGCCTCGCCGTTGTATCATTCCTTTGACCATCTTCCGCGAGAAAGGGCACCCATGGCCATCTCCTACGACGCAAGCCGCGTGACGCTCGTCGACCACCCGCTCGTGCAGCACAAGCTCTCCATTCTGCGCGATGTCCACACCGGCACCCAGCAGTTCCGCCAGCTTGTCCGCGAGCTGGCCATCTTTGAGGGCTACGAGGCCATGCGCGATTTGCCGCTCGAGTCCTGTGAGGTGCAGACCCCGGTCGCGCCGGCCACGTGCAAGCGCCTGGCCGGCCGCAAGCTCGCCGTGGTGCCCATCCTGCGTGCGGGCCTCGGCATGGTCGACGGCCTGCTCGAGCTCGCGCCCGCCGCGCGCGTGGGCCACATCGGCATGGAGCGCGACGAGGTCACCCACGAGCCGCGCGAGTACTACTGCAAGATGCCGCGCGACATCGACCTGCGCACCGTCCTCATCGTGGACCCGATGCTCGCCACCGGCGGCTCGGCCATCATGGCTGTCGACGCGCTGCGAGCCCGCGGCGTGACGAACCTCAAGATGCTCTGTCTCGTCGCCGCGCCCGAGGGCCTCGCGGCGCTCCTCGGCCACGACCCCGACCTGCACGTGTACGCCTGCGCCGTCGACGACCGCCTCAACGAAAATGCCTATATCGTCCCGGGTCTCGGCGACGCTGGCGACAGGATTTTCGGCACGCTGTAGGCCGCCGCGCACAGATCGCCGTCGCCCATCTGCGCGGATAGCTTTTTTGGGACGAAATCCCCCGTCCCTTTTGTCTCATCTGGGACAAAAGGGACGGGGGATTTCGTCCCAAAACCGGTCAAGCCCCGTGCGGGGCTCAGTAGCGCACGCGGAAGTCGGTCTCGCTCGCGACGGGCGGCTCGTCTACGCGGTCGGCCACGGTGTAGCGGGCGTAGCGCGCGAGCGTCTCGGCCAGGCGCGAGGCGAAGGCACCGAGCTGGTCTTGCGACCCCTGCAGTACGAGCGTGACGGAGCCGTCGTCCTCGTTGCGCACCCAGCCGGTGAGCCCAAGCGCCCCCGCGATGCGCTGCGACGTCCAGCGGAAGCCGACGCCCTGCACCTCTCCCACATAGCGGTACCTGCGGCGCAAGATCAGGTTGCCGCCGGCGTCGGTGGTCGGGGCCACGGGAGCGGGGTCGGGCGAGCCGCCGCCGCGGGCCTCGAAGATCAGGTCGGCGATCGACTCCGCCGCCGCCGCGCGGCGTCGCTCGTCTCGTCTCCAGAACATCTAGGCCTCCTTTTGCCCATGCTTTGCCCATTAACTGGCCTTACAATACTACGAACTATGCACCTTCCAGCTCGTGGCCGAGAGGAACCGAATTGACCGTAAAGTGCAACATCATGTGCGACTCCACGTGCGACTTCACCGCCGAGCAGGCGGCGGAGCGCGGCGTGACCATCCTGCCGTTCCACTACGTCGAGGCAAATAAGCCTGACGGCGGTCTTTCGGGTGACGACGACCTCTTCCAGTCCCGCAGCGCCCACGAGTTCTACGACGCGATCCGCCACGGCGCCATGCCCATGACCTCGCAGCCCTCTCAGCTCGAGTACGACGAGGCCTTCCAGGTTGCCTACGAGTCGGGCGTCCCCACCGTGCTCTTCTGCATCTCGAGCGGGCTTTCCGGCGGCTATAACGGGGCCGTCATGAGCCTCGAGCGCCTGAAGGATGCCCATCCCGACGAGGAGGTCCGCATCTACGTCGTGGACACTCTCGTGGCGTCGACGGCCCTCACACTCCTTCTGAACGAGGCGTGCAACAAGCGCGACGCCGGCATGAACGCCGAGCAGCTCGTCATGTGGGCCGAAGAGGCGCGTTACCGCGTCCGCACGCTCTTTATGGTCGACAACCTCGATGCCCTGCACCGCGGTGGCCGCCTGCCCAAGGGCGTGGCCGTCGTCGGCGACGCCCTCGACGTCAAGGCGCTGCTGCACTTCAACCTCGACGGCACCCTGGGCATCCGCTCGGTGGCGCGCGGCCGCAAGAAGGGCATGCGCAGGCTTGTCGACTACTACGCCAAAAACGTCCAGCTCGGCGACGAGGCCAACGTCTGCGCCGTGGGCGACGCCGACGTGGCCGACGACGGATTCGCCGTCGCCGCCGAGCTGCGCGCCCTCGACGACGTCCTCGAGGTCCTGCGCCCCACCATCGGCCCGACCATCGGCTCCCACGTGGGCCCCGGCATGCTGTCCGTCGTCTTCTGGGGCCGCGATCGCCGCAACGACAAGGCCGTGACCAAGGTCAAGGGCGTCCGCCAGGCCAAGTAATTCCCGCGTCCCGGCGGGGCACAATCCCCGAAGGGGCGCGTTTCTCGCAATCCCGACTATCCAAAGCAACCAAGGAGACCAACCATGGGCTTCACGAGAAGAGAGTTCCTCGCCTTCGCCGGCATCGCCGCCGGCGCTCAGCTGGCGGGCTGCTCCAAGCCGACCGAGCAGAAGCCGACCGACCCCGAGGGCCAGAAGCCCGCTTCCGAGGTCGACCTCGACGAGTTCAAGGGCCTCGCCATAAACATGGACGCCTGGAAGTACGACGAGGACAACGACTGCTACTACCAGCTCGGCCTCACGTACTGCAACAAGCCCGCGACAAAGACCTACGAGTCCCTCGCCATCTTCGTTCCCGGCCAATTCTTCACGGGCGAGAAGAACGGCGACTCCTACAAGTGCGCCGTCAACGACAAGGCCGTCGTCGGCAACTTCACGCCCGCCACGGCGCCTGTCCTCATGCCCATCAACACGGGCACCCTCGCCGCCCAGCTCTCGCCCACGGCCTACGAGTACAACGGCCTGGGCACGTACCTCGAGAAGGGCTTCGTCTACGTGTACGCCGGCTTCCGCGGCCGCTCGGCTGGCGTGGACACCGCCAGCGGGTCTTCCGAGATGTATCCCGGCGGCGCCCCGTGGCCGGTCGTCGACCTCAAGGCAGCTGTGCGCTACCTGCGCTACAACGCGGCCCAGCTCCCCTTCGACGCCGACCGCGTCTTTGTGTTCGGTTTCTCGGCCGGCGGCGGCGTGAGCGCCGTGCTCGGCGCTTCGGGCGACTCCGAGGTCTTCAACCCGTACCTCGAGCAGATCGGCGCCGCAACGCACGACGCGGAGGGCAACGATCTCTCCGACGCGCTTGCCGGCAGCGCCTCGTGGTGCCCCGTCACGAGCCCGGACACCGCCGACGCCGCCTACGAGTGGGCGATGGGCCAGTACTCCTCCGACGAGTCCCGCGCCGAGGGCACTTGGCGCGCCCAGCTCTCGATCGGCCTCGCCGACGCCTATGGCGAATGGGTCAACGGAATGGACTTGCGCAACTCCGACGACGAGCAGCTCACGCTCGAGGAGACCGAGGGCGGCCTGTTCACCATGGGCAGCTATGCCGACGCGCTGCTGAGCTCGGTCAACGACGCCGCCACCTACTTCGTACAGAACACGCAGTTCCCCTACGCCTACACCCCGCAGCGCCTCGACGACCCGACCTTCCCCGGCGACCCGAACCTGCTCGCCACGCGCGCGGCCGCCCAGGCCTCGGGTCTTGGCGGTGCCGTATCGGCCGCCGACAAGCCTGAGTCCGAGGCCGGCGACGCCAAGGCCGACGCCGACGCCACGGGTGAGCAGGACACGGCGGCCACCGAGCCTACGCAGCCCGCGGGCACGACGCGCGTGGAGTCCACCATCTACGACACGGCATCCAACTACTTCGCCGCGCTCAACTCCGACCAGCACTGGATCAACTATAACCTCAAGCGCGGCACCGTCGCGGTCCAGAGCCTTCGCGACCTCTCGATGCACGTGGCTCCTGCCGAGCAGCCCTGCTCGCCGTTCGATCGCCCGGACCGTTCCTCCAAGTCGAACCAGCTGTTCGGCATCGGCGAGGAGAGCACCCTGCACTTCGACGCCGCGGTCGGCGAGCTCGTTGCGGAAAACATCGACGCCTACGCCACCTGCCCCGATTGGGATGCCTCCTTTGAGAGCGCCTGGTCCCAAGACCTCGCAAAGAAGGACGCGCTCGGCACCTCGATGGCGGACCGCGTGAACATGATGAACCCGCTGTACTGGCTCTCCGGCGCCTACGACGGCTACGGCCAGGCGACCGTGGCCGCCCACTGGCGCGTGAACACCGGCGTGTTCGACACCGACGTCGCTCCCTGCGGCGCGGCCAACCTCGCCCTCGCGCTCGGCAAGTACGACGGCGTCCAGGGCGTCTCGTACACCCCGGTCTGGGGCCAGGGCCACGTCCTCGCCGAGCGCTCCGGAAGCCCCGTGGGCAACCTCCTCGCCTGGGTCGTCGCCTGCTGCTCTTAGCGCTGGGGCGAGTCATCGATTACGCGGGGCGGGCCCCGGCTGACTGTCGGCCGGGGCCCGCCCTTACACGACAAGGCCTCCCGCCCCGGTATTCCCGGGCGGAAAGAAGGGCGTGAACATGCTGCTTCCCTTGACTGATCTTCGGCTCACGCGCCGCCAGGCGCTTGGGGCGCTCGGTTGCGCCTCCGCCCTGGCCCTCGGGGGCTGCGCGACCGGTAGGCAAGAAGGGCCTGCAGCGGGGCCGGGGCCTGAGGCAGAGCCCGACGCCACGGTCGAGCCCGAGCCGCAGTCCGCGGCTGAGCGCCTCCTTTCCTCGATGACGCTCGAGCAGAAGGTCGCCCAGATGCTCTTCGTCACGCCCGAGCAGCTCACGGGGGTCGATTGCGCCACCGAGGCCGGGCCCCTCACCAAAGAGGCACTCGCCAAGCTTCCGGTGGGCGGGGTCGTCTACTTCGGCGGCAACATCGCCGGCGACCGGCAGCTGCGCGACCTTCTTTCCGGCACTGTCGAGCTCTCGCGCGGCGCCGGCGCGGGTATCCCGGTCTTTACCGGCGTCGACGAGGAGGGCGGCCCGCTCGTTGCGCGCGTCGCGAACTCTGGGCATTTCGACGTCGAGCGCTTCCCCAACATGTGGTGGATTGGCGAGTCGGGTGACGCGGACCGCGCCGCCCATGTGGGCGGCGTTATCGGGTCCTACCTGCGCGACATCGGTTTTTCCGTCGACTTCGCCCCGGTGGCGGACGTGCTCACGAATCCCGATAACCCGGTCATCGGCCACCGCTCCTTCTCGGGCGACCCCGACGTCTGCGCACAGATGGTGTCGTCAGAGGTCGAGGCCATGCTTCAGGCGGGCACCCTGCCCTGTGCCAAGCACTTCCCGGGCCACGGGGACACTCAGGGCGACTCGCACACGGGCGCCGTCACGTCGTGGCGAAGCGTCGATGAGCTGTGCGCGTGCGAGTACGTGCCCTTCAAGGCCGCCATCGACGCCGGCTGCCCCTTTGTCATGGTGGGCCACATCCAGACCCCGAACGCCGCCGGCGACGGCCTGCCCGCCTCGCTCTCGCGCGTCATGATCACGGAGGAGCTGCGCGGAAGACTCGGCTTTGCGGGCGTCGTGATCAGCGATTCTTTGTGCATGGGCGCCATCTCGCGCAACTTCGAGCCCGAGGACGCTGGCGTGCGCTTCGTCGCGGCGGGCGGCGACGTGCTCCTCATGCCGTCCGACCCGTGGGCGGCGCATCAGGGTATCATCGATGCCGTCTACTCCGGAAGCCTGACCGAGGAACGCATAGACGAGTCCGTCTTGCGCATCATCGCCGCCAAGCAGGTGGCGGGGCTGGTGGAGGCTTAAGGGCCTGGGGCTTCTTGCCGCTCCGCCCGCCGCCTTGCGCCCGCCGCGCGTTCCCGGCGCTTTTCTTACCGCGGCCGCCGCGCCGCCCAGAAAGGAGACCCGCATGTCGTTCGGGCTCAAGACCGAGGCGTCCTTCGACGCCGCTCATTTCCTCGCCGACTACTACGGCAAGTGCGAGAACCTTCACGGCCACCGCTGGCGCGTGGTCGCCTACCTCGAGCAGGATGAGCTGCAAAAGGAGGGGACCATGCGCGACATGGTCCTCGACTTCGGCGTGTTCAAGCGCGCGCTCCGCGAGCTCGTCGACGAGTACGACCACACCTTCCTCGTGGAGGAGGGCACGCTCAAGCCCTCGACCGTCGAGGCGCTCGAGTCCGAGGGGTTCTCGCTCACCGTGGTGCCCTTCCGCACCACTGCCGAGAACCTTGCGCGCCACTTCGCCTGCGAGCTCATCGCCCGCGGCCTGCCGTGCTCCCAGGTCGACGTGTACGAGACGCCGCTCAACTGCGCGACGTACCGGCCGTAGGGGCGCGGCGCCGCCGAACGCTGCCTCATGATGGTGGTTTTCTGGGCACCTCGTGGGGTTCGGGTGACGCTTGGGTGACATTCGTCGCCTTTTTCAGATTGTGCGCAGCGGGGTGACATTGTTGTCCCATCCGGCGGCTATACTCAAACGAGGAAGGCAGGAATCGGCATCGCAGCGGAGGTAGCCATGGCAGGCGGGGCATTGCACGGCGTCAACTTGACGGGTTGGCTCACGCTCGAGTCGTGGGTCACGCCCGAGCTCTTTGCCGATTCGGGTGCCTTGGACGAGGAAGCGCTGGTCGTCGCCCTCGGCCGCGCCCGTTACGCGGATCTCGTGCGCAAGCACCGCGAGGATTTCATGGGGCGCGAGGACTTCGTGCGCATCGCCGCGCGCGGGTTCAACGCCGTCCGCCTGCCCGTGCCTTGGTACGTCTTTGGCGAGGACGGACCTGACTGCGGCCCCTATGTGGGCTGCATCGAGCACGTGGACCGCGCCCTCGACTGGGCGGAGGAGATCGACCTCAAGGTCGTCTTTGCCCTCGCCATCAACCCCGGCGCCCCGCACGAGGGCGACGTCATGTGCCGCGACCTGGCAAACATGCGCCTCGCCCGCGACGCCGCCCTCGACGTCGTGTACCGTCTCTCCAAGCGCTACGCGTCGCGCATGGGCTTCTTTGGCATAGAGATCGCCGACGACGTCGTGGTCCAGCACCGCCGCGGCCTGACGCTCACCGACGGCGTTCCCCAGCATCAGCTTCGCAATTATTACCGCGAGGCGTACGAGCTGGTAAGAAGCGCCGCCGGCGAGGAGCCCGTGGTCATCATGCCCGACGGAGGCTTCCCGTCCGGGTTCATCAACTTCATGGCCCAGCGCCATTACCGCAACGTGTGGGTAGACGCCCACATGGATCACCCCTATGGCCGCAAAATCGACGTCGCCGGGCCCTCCGGCGTCCGTCGCCTGGTGGATGCGCACAAGCGCGCGCTCAAGGACGCCGCCCGCACCGGCATGCCGGTCATGGTGGGCAAGTGGTCGAGCGCGCTTCCGCTCTCCGACGCCCAGATGACCCCCGAGGGCCGCATCGCGCTCGAGCGCGTCTACACCTCCGAGCAGCTCGAGGCCTACGCCGCGTGCCCCGCGTGGTTCTTCAGCACCTGGAAGACCTCGGGGCTTCTTACCAGCTGGGACGCTCGCGTGGCGCTCTCGAGCTTCGAGCGCGGGATGATCGTCTGATGGCGGGCCTGCTCTCCGTCGTCGGTACGCCCATAGGCAACCTGCAGGACGCGTCCCCGCGCGTGATCGACGTGCTCGGCCGCGCCGACGTCGTGCTGTGCGAGGATACCCGCGTCACGGGCAAGCTGCTGTCGGCTTTCGAGCTGCGCACGCGGCTTGAGCGCTGCGACGAGAATGTGATCGCTTCCCGCGTGCCCGCGGTGCTCGAGCGCCTCGAGGCGGGGGAGCGCGTCGCGTTCGTCTCGGACGCCGGCATGCCCGGGGTGAGCGACCCCGGCCAGAAGCTCGTGGACGCGGCGCTCGACGCAGGGCTTAAGGTCGAGGTCGTCCCGGGGCCCTCCGCCGTCACGTGCGCCCTGGTGGCGAGCGGGCTTGCGAGCGAGCATTTCTTCTTTGAGGGCTTCTTGCCCAGAAAGAAGTCAGCCCAGGTCACGCGCCTGGAGGAGCTCGCGTGCATTCCGGGCGCGCTTGTGGTCTACGAGTCCCCGCGTCGCGTGGCGGCCACGCTTGCCAATGTGGCCGAGGTGTTCCCCGCAAGGCGCGCGGCGCTTGTGCGCGAGCTCACCAAGCTGCACGAGGAGTGCGTGCGCGGGCTCTCCGGCGAGCTCGCCGAGGCGATCGCCGCCCGCGACGAGGTGCGCGGGGAGTGCGTCGTGGTCATCGCAGCCCCGGACGCCGTCGAGCTCGACGAGCGCCGCCGCGCCGTCGCGGGCGGTCCCGCCACGCTCGAGGAGGCCATCGTGCAGGGCCTTGCCGCCGGCGAGCCCAAAAGCGGCCTTGCCCGCCGCCTCGCCCGCGAGTTCGGCGTGCCCAAGTCCGAGGTCTACGACGCCATTCTCGAGGCCGAGGCCTAGCCGGCCTGCCGCATGCGCGGCAAATGAGTGCATGTAGAGTGCATATACATAGAGCGCCCGAGCCGTCTGCCGGCCCGGGCGCTTCTCTCTATCGTTTGGGCATGTCGGCGGCTGCTTTACTCTTCGCCCCAGACGCGCTCGGCCACGCGGCGCACCAGCGCGACCTTGGCCCACTGCTCGTCCTCGGTGAGCTTGTTTCCGCACTCGCAGGACGCGAAGCCGCACTGGGGGGAGAGGCAGAGGTTCTCGAGCGGCACGTACTTGGCCGCCTCGTTGATTCGGTTGACGAGCAGCTCCTCGTCCTCGAGGCCCGGCTGCTTGGAGGTCACGAGTCCGAGCACGACCTTCTTGCCGTCGGCCACGTGCGCGAGCGGCTCGAATCCGCCGGCGCGCGGGGTATCGAACTCGAGGTAGAAGGCGTCGACGTCCTCGTGCGCAAAGAGATAGGGGGCAATAGGGTCGTAGCCGCCCTCGAAGGCGTAGGTGGAGTGGTAGTTGCCGCGGCAGACGTGGGTGGTGGTGGCGAGGTCTGCGGGCTTGCCCTCGAGCGCCGCGTTGTTAATGGCCACGAGCCGCTTGGAGATCTTCTGGACGTCGACGGGCTTCATGCCGGTCTTTGCCACGAAGTCGCCGTCGCAGTAGATGCCCCAGGTGCAGTCGTCGAACTGGATGGAGCGGCAGCCGGCGGCGTAGAGGTCGGCGATCACGGTGCGGTAGGCGGAGGCGATGTCGTCGATGAGGGCCTGGTCGTCGGGGTAGACCGAGCGCAGGCTCTCGACCTGGCCGTCGCAGCGGTCGAGGATGACCTCGGAGTAGGTCTGGGCGGGGGCGGGCATGGTCTGGCGCGCGACCTGGCCGTCCTCCTCGAGGGCCTTCACGAACTTGAAGTGCTCGACGAACGGGTGGTTCTCGCCGGAGACCTTGCCCGTGACGACGGCGGTGTCGGCAGTGGTCTCCTCGTCGTGGAACATGTAGCCGGTCCGGCTCGTGCGGCGCTCGATGCCGCCCAGCCCCCACATGAAGTCGAGGTGCCAGTAGCTGCGGCGGAACTCGCCGTCGGTGATCGCGTGCAGGCCTGCCGCCTTCTGCTTGGCGACGAGGTCGCGGATGGCCTCGTCCTCGACGGCCTTGAGCGCGGCGTCGTCGATGACGCCGGCGGCATGGTCGGCGCGGGCCTGCTTGAGGACGTCCGGGCGCAGGAAGCTGCCGACGACGTCGTAGCGGAACGGGGCGTTGTGGGTGTAGGGCATGGTCGATCCTTTCCGTGGGCTGTTTTGCTGCCCAGAAGTCTGCTGCTTTATCAGCCCATAGAGAAGTATCAACTAACTATGAAGTCCCATAGCTAACAGCTATGGCAAGAAGCACCGTCCTTCTTGCCATGCCTCGCGTCAGCCCGCCACGCCCGCCACGTAGGCGCGCAGGTGCTCGAGGTAGCGCTCAGCCACGCGCGAGAGGGGCCGGCCCGCGAGCTGCAGGTAGCCGACCTCCATCTGCTCGTCGGACTCGAGGGGGACGGCGACGATGTCGGTGCCGTTTAAGTCCTCGCTGAGGATGCCCGAGCTCACGGTGTAGCCGTCGAGGCCGATGAGCAGGTTGAAGAGCGTGGCGCGGTCGGTGACCACGATCTGCTTGTCGGCGGGCTCGACGGCGTGGAGCTCCTCGCTGAAGTAGAACGAGTTCTGGATGCCCTGGTCGTAGGTGAGGCGCGGGAAGGGCGCGAGGTCGGCAAGCGTCACGGACGCGCGGTCTGCCAAGGGAGACGTCCTGCTCACAAATACATGCGGGCTCGCCGTGAAAAGCGGCTCGAATCGCAGCTCCGCGCGGCGCACGGCCTCGGTGATGACCTCGCGGTTAAAGCGGCTGCGGTAGATGACGCCGAGCTCCGAGCGCTGCAGGCGCACGTCGTCGATAATGCCCTGCGTCGTGCCCTCGCGCAGCGAGAACTCGTAGCGCTCGCGGCCGATCTCGCGGACGAGCTCGACGAAGGCGTTGACCACGAAGGCGTAGTGCTGGCTCGAGACGGCGAAGACGCGGCGCACCGGCGTGTCTTTGACGTAGCGGCTCTCGAGCAGGTCTGCCTGCTCGACGACCTGGCGCGCGTAGCTGAGGAAGCGCGTGCCCTCCTCGGTGAGCGTGACGCCGCGCGACGAGCGGTCGAAGATCGCGATGCCCATCTCGGCCTCGAGCTCGCTCACGGCCTTCGAGAGGCTCGGCTGCGCGATGAAGAGGCGCTTGGCTGCCTGGGTGATCGACCCCGCGTCGGCGACCTCGATGGCATACCTGAGCTGCGTGAGCGTCATGCGCTTCTCCCCACCTGCAAAATCAGCCTGTCTGATTTGGCAGCTTTTTCAGCCTGTCTGGAATGACTGCCAAATCAGACAGGCTGAAATGACAGGAGTAAGGCGGTACAATCATACGGTTATCCACTCCGTCATTGGGAGCCCGCACATGGCAAACACGAGCAAGCCTTCTTTCTACATCACCACCCCCATCTACTACGTCAACGCGGCGCCGCACCTGGGCACCGCGTACTGCACGATGCTCTGCGACGTCCAGGCGCGCTACCGCCGCGCCGCCGGCTACGACGTCAAGTTCCTCACCGGCATGGACGAGCACGGCGAGAAGGTCGCCGAGGCCGCCGCGGCCCACGGCTTCGACACGCCGCAGGCCTGGTGCGACTCGCAGGCCCCTCTTTTCAAGAACCTCTGGCGCGAGCTCGAGATCTCCAACGACGACTTCATCCGCACCACCGAGCCGCGCCAGCACCACGCGGTGCAGTGCCTGTGGGAGCGCATGAAGGAGTCAGGCTACCTGTATAAGGGCAGCTACGACGGCTGGTACTGCGTCCCTGAGGAGACCTACTTCACCGAGAACCAGGTAAAGAAGTCCGACGAGGAGCGCGAGACCCCCGGCCAGCACCTGTGCCCGGACTGCGGCCGCCCGCTCGAGCGCGTGCAGGAGGAGTCCTACTTCTTCAAGCTCTCCGCGTTCCAGGACCGCCTGCTCAAGCTCTACGACGAGCACCCCGACTTCGTCCAGCCGGCCTTCCGCATGAACGAGGTGCGCAGCTTCGTCGAGGGCGGCCTCACCGACCTTTCCGTCAGCCGCACGAGCTTCGACTGGGGCATCCCGGTGCCCTTCGACGACGAGCACGTGACCTACGTGTGGTTCGACGCCCTTCTCAACTACATGACCGCCGTGGGCTACAGCCTCGATGACGATGCCTCCCGCGCCGAGTACGCCCACCGCTGGCCCGCGCAGTATCACGTCGTGGGCAAGGACATCATCCGTTTCCACTGCGTCATTTGGCCGGCTATGCTCATGGCCATCGGCGAGCCCCTGCCCGAGCACGTCTTTGCCCACGGCTTCCTCACCGTGCGCAATGCCGAGACCGGCAAGGCCGAGAAGATGTCCAAG
>UQIF01000023.1 GCA_900540955.1 uncultured Olsenella sp. | reverse complement strand
GGGGATTTTGTCCTACATGGGACAAAATCCCCCGTCCCTTTTGTCCCAAAACTCACAGGAGGCAGGAGATGTACGACAGGAGGCTCGACGCCATCGTCGCGGCGGCGGAGCTCGGCAGCTTCTCGAAGGCTGCCGAGCGGCTGAGCATCTCGACCCCGGCGCTGGTCAAGCAGGTCACGACCTTCGAGCGCGAGCACAGCATCGTGCTCTTCGAGCGCTCGCACGCAGGCGTCGCCACGACCGAGGCGGGTGCCTCGCTCGTCGAGGACGCGCGAAGAATCATGGCCGAGTCGACCGCAGCGCTTTGGCGCGCCCGCAGCCTCGGGGGTGGCGCCTCGATTCGGCTGGGCGTCTCGCTCATGGCCCCTGGAAAGAACACCCAGGCGCTCTGGCCGCAGGTCCATGCCCTCGTCCCCGATCTCCAGCTCGAGATCGTGACCGTAACCGACCTCTACGACCCTAAATCCACCGTGATGACGCGGCTCGGCGCCGAGGTCGACGTCGTGCAAACCAGCTACTCGACCGTGCGCTGGGGCGGCATGTGCCGGCTTTTACCTATCTTCACGACGCCCTTCTCTATAGACGTCCTCAGAACGAGCCCACTTGCCAGGAAGGGCAGGCTCACGATCGACGACCTGCGCGGCCTGCGGGTCCGCATGCTCCGCCACGCCAACGACGCCACCGACCAACTGCGGCGCGTGTTCAAGGCGACAGAGGGCATCGAGGTCGTCGACGTGCAGACCTTCGACTTCGCTCTGTTCAACGAGGCGGCGGAGGCCGGCGACGTCGTGGTCACGAGCGGCGCCTGGTCGGGCGTCCACCCCGGCTTCAAGGGCCTCGAGCTCGACTGCCCCTTAGACGTTCCCTGCTTTCTCGCCTACCCGCGCGAGCCCGCCCCACACGTCCAGCGCTTCGTCGACGCGCTGGCCAAGGTCCTCGAGTCCTAGTTGGGACAAAAGGGACGGGGGATTTCGTCCCAAATTGTGAACGTAGCTGCAAACCTCTCCACAAGTTGGGACAAAATCCCCCGTCCCTTTTGTCCCAATCTGTTATTGTTAGCCTGATTTAACTTCAACCTAGGCTAACTCTGCCTTCCACGACGACCGCTCCGTTAGCCTTCGCACGGCGATTGGAGCGTCCCATGAAGGGCAACACCCCCTACTTGGCGGTAAACGACCTCAAAAAGCACTATGGCGACGGGGAGGCCCGCGTCCAGGTCCTCGACGGCATCACCACGACCATCAACCGCGGCGAGGTTTGCGTCATGCTCGGCCCCTCGGGCTCGGGCAAGTCCACCTTCCTGAACCTCATTGGCGGCCTCGAGGGCGCCGACGGCGGCACGATCTCGGTCGGCGGCTGCGAGCTCACGTCCCTCTCGCCAAAAGACCTCGGCGAGTACCGCCGCCGCGAGCTCGGCTTCGTCTTCCAGTTCTACAACCTCGTCCCCGACCTCACCATCAAGGAGAACATCGAGGTCACGGCGCACCTCTCGAGCAACCCCCTCCCCCTGGAGGACCTCCTGCGCTCGCTCGGCCTGTGGGAGCACCGCAACAAGTTCCCGCGCCAGGTCTCCGGTGGCCAGCAGCAGCGCTGCGCCATCGGCCGCGCCCTCGTGAAGAGCCCCGGCCTCATCCTGTGTGACGAGCCCACGGGAGCCCTCGACTACAAGACCTCCAAGGAGGTCCTCGAGCTCATGGAGCGCGTGAACCGGGAGTACGGCTGCACCTTCGTGATTGTGACTCACAACGCCGCCATCGCCCGCATGGCCGACCGCGTGCTGCGCCTGCGCGACGGGCGCCTGGCCGCCGACGAGGTCAACGAGTCGCCCGTGCCCGCCTCCGAGCTCGAATGGTAGGTGCGCGATGACTCCCCTATCCAGGCGGCTCCCTCGCGAGCTGCGCCACAGCATCGGCAAGTACCTCGGAATCTTCCTGCTCATGTGCGGATCGATCGCCCTCACGTCGGGCTTTCTGCTCGCCGCCCACTCCATCGGCCGCCTCATCGACGACATGCGCGACGAGTACGCGATCGAGGACGGCCGCGTGACGACCTCCTTCGAGGCGACCGACGCCCAGATCGAAGCAGCCGAGGTCGCTGCGGATGGCGTCGGCGGCGTCACGCTCTACAAGAACTTCTCCATCGACGCCACCATACAGAAGCCCAAAGGCGACGACGGCACCAAGCGCACGCTGCGCACCTACGCGCACCGCACCGAGGTCGACCTCGCATCCTACTGCGAAGGCGCCGAGCCCCAGACGGACGACGAGGTAGCCATCGACCGCATCTTCGCCAAGAACAACGGACTCGCCGTGGGCGACACGGTCGAGCTCTGCGGCCGCGCCTACAGCGTCTGCGGCATCATGACCCAGCCCGATAGCCAGGCGCTCTTCCTCAATAACTCCGACTTCACGGTCAACACCATCACCTACGGCGTGGCCGAGGTCACAGACGCCGGCTTCGCCGCCCTCGAGGACGCCGGCGGAGCGCCTGCCTACACCTACTCCTTCACCTTCAACAACCGCGGCCTCTCCGTCGCGGAGCGCACCGATGCCGAGAAGGACATGGTCGACGCCCTCACGGACGCCGGCGCGCGCGTGGACGACCTCATCGACGCCGATTCCAACCAGGGCATCGGCTACGCGCGCGACGACGTGGACGGCGACTCCATGATGTGGACGACGCTGCTCGACATCATCATCGTGATCATGGCTTTCGTCTTTGTCGTCCTCACCGACGCCACCATCGAAGAGGAAAGCGCCGTCATCGGGACGCTGCTTGCCAGCGGCTATCGCAAACGCGAGATCGTGCTGCACTACCTCACGCTCCCCGCCATCGTAGGCATCCTCGCCTCGCTTCTGGGCTGCGCGCTCGGCGTGAGCGTCTTCACCGAGCCCATGCGCAACCTCTACTACGGCTCCTACAGCCTTCCCCCCTTCCGCGTGTACTGGAGCTGGGAGATCTTCGCGAAGTGCGCCGTGATCCCCGCCGCCGCGCTCATCCTCATCACGCTCGCAGGGCTTCTTCGCAAGATAGGCAAGACGCCCCTGCAGTTCCTGCGCCACGAGGCGAGCGGCAAGTCCGGCACCAAACGCGGTCTGCGGCTGCCGGAGCGCATGGGCTTCGTCGCACGCTTCCGCCTGCGCGTCTTTCTTCGCAACCTCGGCAACTTCGCCACGCTCTTCGTGGGCATCGCGTTCGCGTCGCTGCTTTTGCTCTTTGGCCTGGCGATCCTCCCCACGATGACGCACTACGCCGACAACCTCGAGACGAGCCTGGTGGCAGAGCATCAGTACACGCTCAAGGCCCCGCTCGAGCTCGAGGGCACCGACGAGGAGCGCGGGCAGTGGGCCGCGCTCGAGCGGCTTCAGTCCATCGACGGAGCGCTTCTTTCCGCCGCCGAGGACGCCGAGGACGAGCTCGAAGACGCCGCCGACGCGGCGCAGGCCGCCGCCGATGAGCTTGTGGCGTCGCCGACCGCGGAAAACATGCAGGCGGCAAGCAAGGCGCTCGATGAGGCCCAGGCAAAGAAGGACGCCCTCTACGCACGTCTCGACGACATCGCGAAAGCCCTCGGCTGCGACCGCGACGAGGTGATCGACCTCATCGACGACGCCTCCGGCATCGATACCGATAACGACGACATCCACCCCGTCAACACCGCGGACAATGGCGCCGAGAAGATCGCGCAGGCCGAGAAGTACGCCGTCTACCAGCTGCAATATGACCGCGGCGATGGCAACGGCACCGAAACCGTGGCTGTCTTCGGCATCTCGCCCGACTCTCGCTACTGGAAGGACCTGAACGTCGGCGACGGCCGCGTCGTCTTCGGCCGCGGGCTTCTTGATAAGTTCAGCTGGAAAGAAGGGCAGAAGGTCAGCTTCCGCGACAAATACGAGGACAAGGACTACTCCCTCGAGTACGCCGGGGACGACTCCGCCTGGGGCTCCAAGTCGGACATGAACGTCTACATGAGCATCGACGACTTCAACGAGCTCTTTGGCAACGACGCCTCGTACTTCAACGGCTATGTGAGCGACGAGGCGCTCGACCTCGACGCGCGCTACTTCGCCGGAGATACCACACCCGACGATATGCGCGCCGTGGGCGACCAGTTCATCGGCATGATGAGCAACCTGATCGGGATGATGGTCGGCCTCTCCGTCTTCATCTTCCTGCTGTTCATGTACTTGCTGACCAAGGCCGTGACCGACCGAAGCGCTCGCTCCATCAGCTACATGAAGGTATTTGGCTACCGCGACGGAGAGATCTCCCACCTTTACATTCGCTCCATCACGCTGTGCGTCATAGCGGCGCTCTTGCTGTCTCAGCCCGTGATCATCGGCTCGCTCACCGCGATCTTCCGCTCGATGCTACTCGCCTACAACGGCAACATCGAGATCTACGTGCCATGGTGGTCCATTGCGGCGTGCGTGGGGATCGGGCTCGCGACGTACCTCGTCGTGGCGCTCCTGCACACGCGCTCCATCAGGCGCGTCAGCCTCTCCGAGGCGCTAAAGGTCCAGGAATAAAGAGGGGGAAGCATGGCTAGGTCGGCCGAAGAGCTCAAGCAGCTCTCCATCAAGGAATTCACCGAGGCGGCGCGGATCTACGAATCCGGCCACGCCGGCATCTACAAGATGTGCAAAGACGATTACCCGCAAATGCTCGAGGAGCTTGAGCTCGAACCGTTCGAGGACGTGCTTGATGTGGGCTGCGGGACAGGAGCGGTGCTGGAGCTGCTCCATGGGCAGTACCCGGGCAAACACCTGACAGGGCTCGACCTCACGCCCGGGATGATCGACGTCGCCCGGGCAAAGCGGCTCGATAACGTCAGCTTTGTCGTCGGAGACGCGGAGGCGCTGCCCTTCGGGCCCCAGAGCTTCGACGCCGTGCTCTGCTCCAACAGCTTTCACCACTATCCGCACCCCGAGAGGTTCTTCGCCGAGGCGGCGAGGGTCCTGCGCCCCGGCGGACGCCTAGTCCTGCGCGACTACACGTCGAACGACATCGCAGTATGGCTCATGAACAACATCGAGCTGCCGCTGGCGCACCTCTTGGGCCATGGCGACGCGCGCATCCTCAAGCTGTCCGAGCTGCGCGCGCTCGCCGAGAGAGCCGGATTCCTCCTGGTCAAGCTCGAGGCCCAGAAAGGATTTCGCGCTCACCTGGTTGCGCGCAAGCCCTCCTAAGCCGACCATATATTCCACACATCTTGGGACAAAATCCCCCGTCCCTTTTGTCCCAAATGAGACAAAAGGGACGGGGGATTTTGTCCCAAGATGTGGAGCCGTCTTACCAGATGCCGATGACGTACTGCATGGCCAGGCTCACGCAGGCGATGACGACCCAGCAGCAGGCACCCAGCGCGATGGGCTTGCCGCCCGTTCGCACGAGCTTGACGATGTCGGTATTGAGGCCGATGGCGCTCATGGCCATCACGATGAGGAACTTCGAGAGCGTCTTCAGCGGCGCGGTGACGGCGGCCGGCAGGGCGAACACGGTGGTCGCGAGGCTCGCGAGCACAAAGAGGCCCACGAAGGTCGGGAACGCCCGGCGCAGGCTGAAGGTGCTCTTGGCCTCCCCGCCCGCGCGGCGGTCGACGCGCATCTGCCACACGGCGAGCGCGAGCGTGATCGGGATGATGGCGAGCGTCCTCGTGAGCTTGACGATGGTGGCGGCGTCAAGCGTGTTGGCGCCCGGGTGCATGCCGTCCCACGCGGCCGCGGCGGCCGTCACCGAGGAGGTGTCGTTGACGGCGGTACCCGCAAAGAGGCCAAAGCCCTCGTTGGTGAGGCCCAGCATGCCGCCGAGGGTGGGAAAGACGAGCGCGGCGATCACGTTGAAGAGGAAGATCACCGAGATGGCCTGGGCCACGTCCTCGTCGTCCGCGCGGATCACGGGCGCCGTTGCCGCGATGGCGGAGCCGCCGCAGATGGAGGAGCCCACGCCGATGAGCGTGGCGATCTTTCCGGGCACGCGCATGACGCGGCACATCACGAAGGAAACGATGAGCGACGTCGAGATGGTGGAGACGATCACCGGAAGGCTCGTGGCGCCGACCTTCGCGACCTGCGCGAGGTTAAGGCCGAAGCCGAGAAAAACGACGGCTGCCTGAAGGATGTACTTGGACGTGAACTTGACGCCGGGCTGCAGCGGCGAGGTGTCGCGGCTGCGAAGTGCCTGCGCCAAGAGCATGCCGAACAGGATGCCGAAGACCGGTCCTCCGACCACCTCGGCATGCTGACCGCAGACCCACGCGACCACGGCGATCGCCAAACACAGGAGGATGCCCTTGCCCTTCTTGGCAAGATCGAGAGATTCAGTCATGCAAAAACCTTTCTTGCTGTGACCCATCAAAACGAAAACGGCTCATTCTATCCCCGCACAAGGTCCTTGAAGCCGATGCCGCGCCCTCATGTAAATAAACGGAAACAAGGGCTATGCTAGTCAAGTTGTTTCCGGCGGATCCGCCGCCCGCGCTGTTCTACTCCGATATCCAGCGCGTTAGAAGCTAAAACCAAAGGAAAGAGAGACAACCGCATGATCAAGAACGTCCTCGAGGACTACAAGCTCCTCCTGCGCAGCATCCCCGCCTCCACCGTCACCTGCTTCATCGTGAGCGTCATCTTGATGAACCTCTTGGCCAACAAAGAGCTCGTCAGCCTCCCGTGGCTCGCGCTTGACTGCGGATTCACCCTCTCGTGGGTGTCGTTCCTCTGCATGGACATGATCTGCAAGCGCTTCGGGCCCAAGGCCTCCGTCAAGGTCTCGGTCCTGGCGCTGGGCATCAACCTCGCCGTGAGCCTGCTGTTCTGGCTCGTCAGCCTCGCGCCCGGCATGTGGGGCGCCTACTACGACACCGGCTCGCTTGAGGTCAACGTGGCGCTCAACGCCACCATCGGCGGCTCGTGGTACGTCGTGCTCGGCAGCTCGCTCGCCATGCTCTGCTCCTCCTTCGTGAACTCGCACATCAACCAGTTCATCGGCCACCTCACCGACAACGGCAGCTTCGCCACCTTCGCGCTGCGCAGCTACGTGAGCACCGGCATCGGCCAGTTCGTCGACAACCTCGTGTTCGCCGTCGTGGTCTCCCACGCGTTCTTCGGCTGGTCGTGGGTCCAGGTCCTCACCTGCTCCATCACCGGCGCGCTCGCCGAGCTCCTCTGCGAGATCGCGCTCTCCCCCGTCGGCTTCCGCGTGGCGAGCGGCTGGGAGCGCGAGGGCGTTGGCGAGAAGTACGTCCAGGCGCACGCCGCCGAGCTCGAGGCGAGGATGTAATGGACGTCCTGATCACGGGGACGTCGTCGGGCATCGGGCGCGCGGCGGCGCTCAAGTTCCTCGCCGAGGGGCACCGCGTCTGGGGCCTCGACTGCGCGGGGTCAAGCATCGAAAGTCCTTCTTACCAGCACTTTATTTGCGATGTGGCGGATGAGGGGAGCCTGCCTTCCGGCCTTGCGCCCCAAATCGTGGTAAGCTGCGCCGGCGTCCAGGGCTCGCCCGACGACATCGCCGTGAACCTCCGCGGCACCATCAACGTCGTCGAGAAGTACGCCTTCTGCGGCGAGGCCTCCGGGCAGATGCGCGAGCTCGCCCGCACGCCCGCGCCGCGTATCCGCGCCGTGGTCAACGTGGGCTCCGCGAGCGCGCACACGGGCAGCGAGTTTCCCGCCTACGCGGCGAGCAAGGGCGGCGTCTGCGCGTACACAAAGAACGTGGCGATGCGCCTGGCGCCCCAGGCCACCTGCAACAGCGTGGACCCGGGCGGCGTGACGACCGAGCTCAACCGCCCCGTCATGGACGACGAGCGCATGTGGTCGCGCATCATGGACTTGACGCCGCTGCGCCGCTGGGCCACGCCCGAGGAGATCGCCGACTGGGTCTACTTCGTCGCGGTCCAGAACCGCTTCATGACCGGGCAGAACCTCCTCATCGACGGCGGGGAGGCGGGCCGCACGGAGTTTGTCTGGCCCGAGTGAGCTTCTTTTTGGGCGCGCGGCGACGGGCGCTAAGAAACGCCGGGCTCCAGCTCCGCGAGACTCGCCCGCGCTAAGAAAACCCAAGTTCCAGCTGCTCAAAAGACCGAATTGCTAAGAAACCCCCGGTTCCAGCCGCGCGTGAAGGGCTGGAACCGGGGATTTCTTAGCACATGGAGGCGCAGGGGGGCTGGGACCGAGGGTTTCCTAGCGCGCATCACCGCGCGGCGCGCCCCCACGGCCATCGGCGGCGACAAACCGGCCGTCCACGTGCGCCCCCGAACGTTGTCCGCACGCGCGGGGCATACTGCCTGCATGCATGCGTTATCCGAACGGCAAGCCGGCAAGGCGCCAAGCGGCGCGCGCGAAGGGAGCACCATGATCAACAACTTCTGCAAGGTTCCTCTGTGGGAATGCCACTCCACACTCGTCAAGGTCGCGCAGGGCCAGCAGCCCGCCGACACCGTGATCCGCCACGCCAACCTCGTGAGTGTGACCACGCATGAGGTCCTCCCGGACGCCGACATCGCCATCTCGTGCGGGCGCGTGGCGTACCTGGGCCTCGACGGCCACACGGCCGAGCACTGCATCGGCCCGGACACGCAGGTCATCGACGCCACCGGCAAGTACGTCGCCCCCGGCTACATCGATTCCCACATCCACGTCGAGTCCGCCATGATCGGCTGCGGGGAGTACGCCAAGGTCGTCGTCCCGCGCGGCACGACCGCGATCTTCGCCGACCCGCACGAGTGCTGCAACGTCGTCGGCCTCAAGGGCGTCCGCGTCATGTTCGACGATGCCAAGCGCGCCCCGCTCAAGGCCATGCTCACCACGCCCTCCTGCGTCCCCGCCGTCACCGGCTTCGACGACGCCGGCGCCTACGTCGACGCCCCGCAGGTCGCGGCAACCATGAACTGGCCCGACGTCGTCGGCCTCGGCGAGATGATGAACTTCCCGGGCATCCTCGGCGGCGAGAAGAACGCCCAGGACGAGGTCGCCGAGACCCTCAAGGCCGGCAAGTGCGTGACCGGCCACTACTCCATCTCCGAGACCGACCGCGGCCTCAACGCCTACATCGCCTCCGGCGTCCGCGCCTGCCACGAGTCCATCACGCCCGACGACGTCATGGCCAAGCTCCGCATGGGCATGTACGTCCAGGCACGCTACGGCTCCGCGTGGCTCTCGCTTCCCGGCTACCTGCCGCAGGTCCTCGCCTCGGGCGTCGACACGCGCCTGATAGTGCTGTGCACCGACGACAACCACCCGAACACGCTCGTCTCCGAGGGCGGCATGGACCGTGCCCTGCGCGCGTGCGTCGCCGCCGGCGCCGACGCCGTGACGGCCCTCCAGTTCGCGACCATCAACGCCGCCCAGATGCTCGGCGTCGACACAGACATGGGCAGCGTGACGCCCGGCAAGTGCGCCGACCTCGTCATCCTCCCCGACCTCGAGAGCTTCATCCCCGAGGCCGTCATGATCGACGGCGACCTCGTGGCGCGCGAGGGGCGCCCGCTCTTTGGCCTGGACCTCTACCGCTGGCCCGATTTCATGACCCACACCATGAACGTCGGCCGCAGCTTCACCGCGGCGGACTTCGAGATCGCGGTGAAACTCCCCGACGGCCGCGCACGCGTGCGCGCGATCGGCGGCGTCGGCGGCTCGACGATCACGCAGGACATCGTCGTCGAGGTCCCCGTGGTCGACGGCAAGCTCCAAGCCGACCCCGAGCACGACGTGCTCAAGATGGCCGTCTTCGACCGCCACCACGGCGCCGAGGGGACACACTCCTACGGATTCTGCACGGGCTTCGGCGTCCACGGCGCGCTCGCCCAGACCGTGAGCCACGACTCCCACAACCTGCTCGTCGTCGGCGACAACGACGAGGACATGGCGCTCGCGGCGCAGACGCTGGTCGAGTGCGGCGGTGGCGAGGTGGCAGTCGCCGACGGCAAGGTCCTCGCCCTGGTCGAGCTGCCCGTATGCGGCCTCATGAGCGACAAGGACGTCGACACCGTGGCCGCCGAGGTGGCAAAGATCGAGCAGGCCTGGTCCGACATGGGCTGCACGATGCCCTCGCCATTCATGACGATGGGCATCCTCTCGCTGCCGTGCGTGCCCGTGCTGCGCCTCACCAACCGCGGCTACGTGAACTGCGAGACCTTCCAGTTCGAGGACCTTCTTGCCTAGCGCCGCGGCGGCCTCAGCGCTAAGAAACGCCGACGTCTGGCGATGACGCGTCGCCGATAGCGCATAGCTGCTAAGAAACCCGCGCCTCTAGCCCCAAAACGTGGGCCGGAGGCGCGGGTTCTTGGTTTTTGTCACCCATTTTGGCCCAGACGTCAGGGGTTCTTAGCGGACGGGAGGATACCGAGCCCATACGTCATGGTTTCTTAGCAGCGGAACCGCCGGGCGCCCAGGCGTCGGGGTTTCTTAGCGGGAACCAACCTCCCGGCGCCGCAGGTACGCCCTCATGAACTCGACGCAATCGCCGACGACGGAGTACTGGGCGGCGCCGAGGATCGGGGCATCGGGGTCCTCGTTGACGGCGACGACGCACCCGGCGCCGCTGATGCCGGCGAGGTGCTGGATCGCGCCCGATACGCCCAGGCTCACGAGCAGCTTCGGCGCGACCGAGACGCCCGTCTGCCCCACCTGGTGGCGGTACTCGAGCCAGCCGGCCTCGACCACCGGGCGCGTGCAGCCGATCTCGGCGCCGATCGCGGCGGCGAACTCGCGCACGAGCTTGAGGTTCTTCTTGCCGCCGATGCCGCGGCCCACGACGACCAGGCGTTCGGCATCGGCGATGGAGCCCTCGTCGGACGGCACGGCGCGCGCGAGTATCTGGACGCGGGGACGCGCGTCGGCAGCGAGCGCGACCCCCTCGACCGTGCCCGAGCGACCGGAATCGGGCTCCGGGGCCTTAAAGACGCCCGGGCGCACCGTCGCCATCTGCGGGCGGAAAGAAGGGCACATGATGGTGGCCATCAGGTTGCCGCCGAACGCGGGGCGCGTCTGGTGAAGAAGCCCGGTCTCCTCGTCCATCTGGAGCACGGTGCAGTCCGCGGTGAGGCCCGTCCGCAGACGCACGGCGACGCCGGGGGCGAGCTCACGGCCGAAGTTCGTCGCGCCGTAGAGGATGACCTCGGGCTTTCGCTCGCGCGCGAGGTCGCAGATGAGCCGCGCATAGCACTCGGCGTCGTTTTGGGCCAGGCGGTCGTCCTGGCACAGAAGCACATGGTCGGCGCCCGCTGCGATGAGCCGGGCGGCATTGCCCTCGGGGGCGTTCGTGCCTTCACCCAACACGGCGCTCACGTCGCAGCCGCGGCTTGCGGCGAGCTCGCGGGCGCGGCCGAGCAGCTCGAAGGCCACCGGCGCCACGGTTCCAGTCGCGTCGGTCTGGCAGAAAACCCAGATACCCGAGTACGACGCGAGGTCGGCGGCTTCGGCGACCTCGCCGCGGTCGATTTGAATCGCGCCCACGGGGCATGCGTCCACGCAGGAGCCGCAGTACACGCAGTCGCCCGTGGGCACGGCGCGGCGGGCGCGCTTCTCGCCCTCGATGCGGACCCCGTTATTGGCACAAGCCTTGACACAACGACCACAGCCCACGCACTTCTGGGCATCGATAAGAAGACCGGCCATTATTCCATCCCCTCCAGAAGCTCGGCGAACGCCGCCGCCTGATCCGCCGGCATCCCCTCGATGCGCACGCTCTTGTGGCTGCGCTCGGGAACGAACGACCGGACCACCTGCGTCGGCGAGCCCACAAGCCCGCAACGCACGGGGTCGGCGTCTGCGCCCTCGGCGGTGAGTACGTCGATTCTCGCCGCCTCGCCGGCGCGCACGCCCAAGATCGAGGGCATGCGGAGCGCGGCCGCATCCTTGGACACCGTGATCACGCACGGCAGCTCAACGCAGACCAGCTCGGAACCTTCATCGGAGTCGCGTCGAAGGGTGAGCGCGCGGCCGCGGAGCCCCACCACCTCGCTCACGCCCGCGACGCACGGCACGCCGAAGGCGCCCGCGAGCTCGGGGCCGATCTGCGCGGTGTCGCCGTCCACGGCCATCTTTCCGCACACGATGAGGTCGGAGCCCGCGGACAGCGACTCGATGCCGCAGGTCAGGGCATACGCCGTGGCCAGGGTATCGGCTCCGGCGAACGCACGGTCCGAAAGCAGCAGACCGGCGTCGGCGCCGCGGGCCACGCAGTCCCGAAGCAGCCGCTCGGTCGCGGGGATGCCCATCGAGACGCAGGTCACGCGGGTATCGGCGCCCGTCGCCGCACGCTCGTCCTTGATCCGCAGCGCGACCTCGAGGGCGCTCGCGTCGAAGGGGTTCACGACAGCCTGCTTGCCGTCGCGCACGATGGTGTTCGTCTTCGGGTCCATCTTGACCTCGGTGGTCGACGGCACCGCTTTGACGCAGACGACTATGTTGAGCTGGTCTTCATTTGCAGCGTTCACGTTATTGCGCCTCCTTCAGCGCGCGCTCGAGAACATCCTCGCCAAACAGGTTCCCGCGCCCGAGTTGCCCCTTGGGGTCGAGCTCGGCCTTGAGGCGCGCGGACTCCGCGATGTGCTCGGGGCCGTACATGGTCCGCAGGAACCCGGCCTTGATCTTTCCCACGCCGTGCTCCGCGGAGACGGCCCCGCCCATGCGCGAGACCTCGGCGGCCCAGCCGGCGAAGAGCTCGCCGCCGGCGTGGTAGTCCGCCGCGTCGCGGGGCAGGACGTTCACATGGACGTGGTTGTTCCCGATGTGGCCCCACGCCGCCGACTCGAGGCCCGCCCCGGAGAGCGTGCGGCGGTACAGCGCGAAGACGTCGCGCAGGCGCTCGTCGGGAACGGACATGTCGCTGCCCAGCTTGGTGATGGTCGGGTCCGTGCGACGGCGCTCGTCGATGAGCATGTTCACGCTCTCGGGCACTGCGTGGCGGAAGAAGATCAGGTTCTCGCGGTCGACCTCGGTGCGGGCGACCCACGTGGCCGACTCGTCGCCGCCGGCGGCCTGAAGCACGTCGCCCAAGTGGTAGAGCTCGGCGGTCGCCTGCTCCTTGTCCTCGCAGTCGAGCTCGACGTAGACGCACACCGCCGCGTCGTCGGAAAGCTTGGGCAGGGCCGAGAAGACCGTCGACGCCTCGCGCTGGCGGCGCAGGATGTTGAGGGCGCCTTCGTCGAAGTACTCGACGGCGGCGGCGCAGCTGAGCGCGGGGCGGACCTTCTCGGTGAATTCGAGCGCGAAGTCCTCAGACGCAAAGAAGCAGCTCACGCCCCACACGACCGCGGGCGCGGGCATGAGGGCAACCTCGATCTGCGTGATCACGCCGAGCGTGCCGCACGCGCCGATAAAGAGGTCGATCGCGTCCATGCCGTCGGCGACGTAGTAGCCCGACGCGTTCTTGGTCCTCGGCATCTCGTAGGTCGGCAAATCGAGCAGAAGCTCGCGGCCGGACTCGGTGGTAAGGCTCAGCCGGCGCCCATCGGCGAACTTCTTGCCCCGGCGCAGGACGAGGAGGTCGCCGTCAGCGAGCGCCACGTGCAGCCCCGTGACGTGCGGGCGCACGGGCCCGTACTTATAGCTGCGCGCGCCCGACGCGTTGCAGGCGACGATGCCGCCCATGCAGGCGGAGGCCTCGGTGGGGTCCGTGGGGAAGAACTGCTCGCCCGCCGCCTCGAACGCCGCGAGGGCCTCGAGCGAGGCGGCGTCCCAGCCGTCGTGCGCGAGACTCTTTGCCGCGAGGTGCTTGCGAAGCTCGGAGAGCACGACGCCCGGCTCCATGTCCAGGTAGAACACGCCGTCCTCGTCGCGGCGCATGCCGAGGTAGCGGTTCATCCTCGTGAGGCTCATCACATGACCGCCGTGCGGGACGGCGCCGGCGGCAAGGCCCGTGCGCGCGCCCTGGACGGTCACGGGCGTGCCGGCGACGTGAAGCTCGGCGAGGATGGCGCGCACGTCGTCCTCGCTCGTCGGGAAGCTGATGGAGTCCGCCTCGCCGACGGTGCGCGACTCGTCGCGGCGGTACTCCTCGTACTCGTCGGAAAACTGCCTGATATCGGCCATGGGCCATCCCCTCTCGCGGGCGTATTTGCTCGACATGCTAGCGCGGCTGCCGCCCCGCCGCGCCGCCGGCGGGAAACCCGCAACGCAAACGCAATGCCGAAGATCCAGAGAGTCGCGGCCCCATCGTCTAGAACGTTATGAACGAACCGATGTAGCTGTCGCTATACTTCATCGGCGCAGGCGACGACACCGCTTCATTCCAGTCGCCGCCGAGACTCACCCTGTGAAGCACGTTACGCTTGTCCAAAATGCACAGGTCAGCGCCGAGCGGCTCGGCCTGAAAGGCGTCGAACGCGAGGCTTCCGCCGAAAAGCACCCGCCAAGTCCCATGCTCAAGGAGTTCAACCCTTGTTGAGGCGGCATCTTCGCTGTGAATATCGCCGTAAAGGACGGCCAAGCCCGCTTCGGTAGGAATCGCCTCAAGAATCTGGTCCTTCAGCTCGAGGACTTCCAGTCCCTCGGCCTCAACGTCGTAAATGCCCAGCCTCGGCGACCCGCCGGCGCCGGCGGCATTGGCCCAGCTCGCAAGATAAAGGCCTTTATCCCAAAGGCGCGGCCTCGGAACGCAGTAGCCGCACTCGTCAAGAGAGACCTCGCTCAGCTTGTGCAGCTCAAGGTCAAACGTCATCAGCTTCGAGCGGGTCGCGTCGCCTTTCCCGTCCCAAGTCACGGCAAACAGGCGGGAATCGCAAACGATAAGCGAGTCGACGATGCCCGCACCAAAACTCGCTTCAATGACCTCGCCGGTTCCCAGGTCGACCCTGCTGACGTACGATTCCCAATTCAGGTTGCCGCCCACAAAGGCAAATCCCTGGGCAGCCGCAACGCAGTAGTTGTTGATGCGCCGAACCCCGAACGTCTCGAAAGCCGAGGCGCCCAGACCGGCGAGAAGAACGCTCTTGTCGTCGTTTCTCCCCGTCAGGCCCGTGGGAACGAGGAAGAGCTTTCCGTCCCGCACGCAGGGCCTGTTCCAGCCGCCGATAGCCGCATGGTCGATGTCAACGGAGCCGGTCTCTCTGAAGTCGGCGTCGAGCCAATGAAGGCAGCTGGGCACGGTGTGCGAGCGGGTCTCGACGATAGCGATCGAGGGCACGGCCGGCACGTTGCCCTCGCCAGTGTCAGCGCTCTTGTCGCATCCCGCGAGCAGGCCCGCGCCAAGAGCTGCCGCACCAAAGATGAACTCGCGTCGTTTCATGGCACCCTACCCAAAGAGCCCGGGCCGCAAGCCCGGGCTCAACGGCGACATCAACAGAACTCTTTTACGCCAAGCTTGCCTTTCCGTTCTTCCAGCGGAGGAGCTGAATGAGGCCTCATTTAGGAGATGCCCGCAAAGCGTCGATTTATTGTCGGCCCGTTTGCAAATACCGATGAGCGGCTCTCGTTTATCGGCTACCGGAAAGATGCCCATACACGCAAACACACCGAACACCAGTTATCACCGTACGGAAACGGACAGGACACACCGCTTTGCCAGACTAAAGCAACACATGCACCCCGCGAGAAAGATGCGCAATGGACTACTACCAGCGAGCCTGCGAGCTCAAGGGCGAGACCGTCGCCAACCGCCGCTACTTCCATACCAACGCCGAGGTGGGCCTGAACTGCGACAAAGCCAAGGCCTACGTCATGGAGAAGCTCACCGAGTACGGCATCGAGCCGCGCGACTGCGGCCACGGCGTCGTCGCCACCATAGGCGCCAGCTCCCCCGTCATCCTGCTGCGCGCCGACATGGACGCGCTGCCTATGCCCGAGGAGAGCAGCGAGCCCTTCGCGTGCCCCGACGGCCAGCACGCCCACGCCTGCGGCCACGACTTCCACGCGGCGATGCTCCTTGCCGCCGCGCGCATGCTCAAGGAGACCGAGGGCGATCTCAAGGGCACCGTCAAGCTCATGTTCCAGCCCGCCGAGGAGACCTTCGAGGGCGCCAAGGACATGATCGCCGCGGGCGTCCTCGAGGACCCGAGGCCCGACGTCGCCCTCGCCTACCACGTCGCCCCCGGCCAGATGCCGGTGGGCATCTTTATGTACAACGACAAGAACACGATGATGTACTCGGTCGACGGCTTCCGCATCAAGGTCAAGGGCAAGGGCTCCCACGGCGCCTACCCCCAGCGCTCCATCGACCCCATCAACGCCGCCGTGCACATCTACCTCGCGCTCGAGGCCATCATGGCGCGCGAGATCGACCCGACCGCCGCCGCGGTCATGACGGTGGGCAAGTTCGACGCCGGCACCGCCGCCAACATCATCCCCGACACGGCCGTCCTCGAGGGCACCATCCGCGCGAACGACAAGGACGCCCGCGCGACCCTGGTGCGCCGCATGAGGGAGGTCGCCTGCGCCACCGCCGCCGCGTACGGCGCGACCGCAGAGGTTACGTCCCTCTCGGACGTGCCGCCCCTCGTCTGCGATCCCGAGCTCACCCGGGAGATGGTGGGCTACATGCAGGAGACGGGCATCCCCGGCC
This sequence comes from uncultured Olsenella sp., assembly GCA_900540955.1. GTDB lineage: Bacteria > Actinomycetota > Coriobacteriia > Coriobacteriales > Atopobiaceae > Paratractidigestivibacter. Next base: position 20,101 of record UQIF01000023.1, on the reverse strand, counting down.
TTCGCCCCTACCCCGGCATCCAGGCCTCCGCGTCCGAGGACTTCGCGACCATCGCCGAGCAGGTCCCCTCGACCTTCATGTACCTCTCCGCGGGCTTCACCGACGAGCGCGGCCAGTACAGCGCCCACAACCCCAAGGTCCGCTTCAACGAGGACGTGACCGCGATCGGCCCCGCGTGCCTGGCGCACTGCGCCGTGCGCTGGCTCGAGGAGCACCAGGCCTAAAGGCCCTCCGCGCCCGGCCGGCAGACTTGCCGGCACGCCCTTCTTTCCGTCTTTCCCCGCTCCAGAGAGGAACCCGCAATGGCAGGGCAATCCCAGCAACCCCAGGTGGCCGTCCCGCTGCCTCCCGCAAAGAAGCGAGCCGTGCAGATCGGCTGCATCTGCATGATGCTCTCGGTCGCCATGTACGGCCTTGTGTTCGCGACCCTCACCGCTCCAATCCTCGAGAGCGTCGACGCCATGGGCTACGTGAGCCTCTTCACCATCTTCGGCGTCGCGTACAACGTCTGCACGGTTGCCGACCCCACGAGCCCCGCGCTCATCCAAAACGGCGTGAACGCCGTGTTCATCATCGCGGCGGCCGTGACGCTCGTCGGCTTTTTTCTCGTGGTCCTCGTCATCCGCCCAAAGATGGAGGCGAAGCAGGCCTGAGCCGGCCGCACCGCAACGCAATTGTTTTTCTTGTCAATAAGCGCCGCCTACGTCTTTGACGCCAAAGGACGGAGACGGCGTTTCCCTGTACTGAAGGTCGTTGTTTTATTTATGGGATGGCGCCGGCAGCGGCGGCTTGGGCCGCGAGGCGCACACGAAGGGCTAGGATGGGAAGAAGTGACATAAAGAAAGGAAGCATCACATGAAGCTCTTCGCATTCTCGCTGCGCCCCTACGACGAGCTGCCCGTCCTGCAGAGGCTCGCCGACGAGCACGGCTTCGAGTTCGGCTGGACCTCTGAATACCCCACGATGGACAACGCCGGGCTCGCGCAGGGCTACGACGCGGTCACCATCATCACCAACCCGATGCCGGCAGAACTCCTGGCGCGCTACGCCGAGCTCGGCGTCCGCGGCCTCGCCACGCGCTCCATCGGCTTCGACCACATCGACCTCGACGCGGCGCGCAGCCTCGGCATCCGCGTCGGACATGCGTCCTACCCGCCCGCAGGCGTCGCCGACTACACCGTGATGCTCATGCTCATGGCGCTCCGCAAGGCAAAGCTCGTCGACATCGCCTCGAGCTACCAGGACTTCGGCCTGAGGGGAAAGATCGGCCGCTCGCTTAACACCTGCACCGTGGGCGTCGTCGGCACGGGGGCCATCGGCGAGGCCGTCTGCGAGCGTCTCGCCGGCTTCGGGTGCAGGATCGTCGCCTGCGACCCCTACCCCAAGGACCGCCTGCGCGGGCGCGTCGAGTACATGACGCTCGACGAGCTTCTGGCCTGCGCCGACGTGGTCACGCTGCACGCCCCCGGCCTCCCCGAGAACGAGCACATGATCGGCGCCGAGCAGTTCGCGCGCATGAAGGACGGCGTCGTCATCGTCAACGCAGCGCGCGGCGCGCTCATCGACACCGCCGCCCTCATCGACGCCGTCGAGTCAGGCAAGGTCGGCGCCGCGGCGCTCGACACCGTCGAGGCCGAGGCCGGGCTCTATTACCTCGACCGCTCGCGAGACGTGCTGCCCAACCGCAACCGCGCCGTCCTCATGGGTTTCCCCAACGTGATCGTGACGCCGCACATGGCCTTCTACACCGAGGAGGCAATCGAGAACATGATGGGCAGCAACGTCGAGGCGCTTCTTGCCTTCGACGACGGCGAAGAGACCCGCTTCGAGGTCAAGTAGCAACCGGCGGGCCCACCACCTCAGTTCTGGCGGCAATCCAAAATAGTTCAACTCTTTACCTACCCTTGCAAAGGTAGGTAAAGAGTTGAACTAATCACAAAACCGCAGGTCGCAAGAATCGCCCAGCGAAAAACCGCTCGTTTACCCACCTTTCCTAAGGTAGGTAAACTTATTAATTAAATACCGCCTCAGGCAAGAAGTGCCCAAGCCGCCTACTCATCGATGAGCTCGACGAGCCAGACGTTCAACGTGTCGACATCCGGGCAGCAGAACTTGGCCGTCCCGGGCTCGTTTCCGGGAACCGCGCCGCCATAGCGCAGGATGTCGATGTAGGGGAAGCCCACGTGGCAGGCCATGGGACACAGCCTCCCGCGATCGCGGTCGAAGTCAAAGACGTCGCCCGGCTTGTGGCCGTGGTGGCACCGGCACTCCCCCAGCTGGTCCACGCACGTGATCCGCACCCGCGGCCGCTTCCCGCGCGGGGCGGCCGCGGGCTTCTTTCCGGTAGATGGGGCCTGCGGCTCCTCGCTACTCACCGTCGATCACGTCCAGGCACGCCTCGATAGGAAGACCCGCCGACTTGTCCTCCTGGCCCACGTTTCGGGCGATGAGCTCGCGTACCACGCGGGCCGCGTCGGCGGTCGCGCGCTCGAGCGGCCAGCCGCGCATCACGCGGCCAAGAAGGACGCTCGAGAAGGTGTCGCCGGTGCCGGGGAAATACGTGGGGATCATGTCGATGGGCACGATAAAGTACTCGCCTGCAACGTGATCGTACCCGGCGATCGCGTCGGCCCCGTCGACCTTCGCGCTCGTGACCACCACGGACTTAGACCCCAGCGCGCGCACCGCGTCCACAAGCTCGCGGGCCTCGTCGGCGGTCATACCGTCCTTCATCGGGGTGTCAGTAAGGAGGCACGCCTCAGTATAGTTGGGCACGGTGTAATCCGCGCAGGCCACAAGATCGCGCATGAGGCCGATCGTCGAGGCGGGCACGCCCGCGTAGAGCTTGCCGTTGTCCGCCATGATGGGGTCGACGAAGACCTTGGTCCCGCGCTCGGAGCGACGTCGGCAGAAGCCGGAGATGATGCGCGTCTCCTCCTCGGTCACGATGAAGCCGGTGGAGATGGCGTCGAACTCGAATCCGAGCTCCTCCCAAATAGCCAAGGTCTGGCGCACGTACTCGGTCGTGTCGTGGATGTAGAACTTGGGATAGTTCAGCGTGTCGGACACGAGCGCCGTCGGAAGGTTGTGAATGCGAAAGCCCATGTGCGAGAGCACGGGCAGCATGGCGGAGAGCGCCACCTTGCCGTAGCCGCACATGTCGTTGATCAGCAGGACCTGGGTGTTCTTCATCGGTTTCCCCTCGGTGTCTCGCGGCGCCTCGCGCGCCGCAGCTCACTTAGTCTAGCGCACGCGCAAAGGAGGGCGCCGGAGCGCCGTCCGCGCAATACCATACGTTAATCGGTGTCGAGGAACGCCCCGGTCTGCCTTCCCCAGAGCCCGGCGTACTCGCCGCCGGCGGCCACGAGCTCCTCGTGCGTGCCGTCCTCCACGATGCGGCCCTCGGACAGAACCACGATGCGGTCGAGCGAGGCCACCGTCGAGAGGCGGTGCGCCACGACGATGGACGTGCGGCCCCGCATGAGGTTCTCGAGAGCGTCCTGCACGAGCGCCTCGGACTCGGAGTCGAGCGCGCTCGTGGCCTCGTCGAGCACGAGGATCGGGCAGTCGGCGAGGATGGCGCGGGCGATGGCCACGCGCTGGCGCTGGCCGCCGGAGAGCTTGACGCCCCTCTCGCCCACCATCGTGTCCATGCCGTGCGGCAGGCGGTCGATGAACTCGAGCGCATTGGCCTGGGCCGCCGCAAGACGGATCTGCTCGTCTGTGGCGCCGGGACGGCCGTAGGAGATGTTCTCGCGGATGGAGCGATGGAAAAGAAGCGCCTCCTGCGGCACGTACGCGACCTGGCGGCGGAGACTCTGCTGGGTGCAGGCGCTCACGTCCTGCCCGTCTATGAGCACCCGGCCGTCCTGCACGTCGTCCAGGCGCAGCAGGAGCTTGGTGAGGGTCGTCTTGCCCGAGCCGGAGCGGCCCACGAGGCCGACGCGCTGGCCCGCGGGTATGTGCAGCGTGAGGTCGCTGAAGACCTTCTCGCCGGCCGCGGCGTCTCGGTAGGCGAAGCCGAGGTGCTCGAAGTCGATGGCGCCCGCGCTCACCCGCAGCTCGGGAGCGCCCGGGGCGTCGGCCACCAGGAGCGGCTCGTCGAGCACGCGCGTCATTTCGGCCGCATCGCCCAGCGCGCGGTTGATGCGCTGCATCATGGAGCTCACGTAGTTCAGGCGCATGGTGAGGTTGTAGGTGTAGGTGAAGATCACGACGAGCGTGCCCGCCGAGATGCCGAACCACGCGTTGCCGCCCGCCACGAAGACCGAGACGACGCCCATGATGAGCACGATGAGGCCCGAGGTGGTGAAGTTCCGCCGCATCATGGCGCGCATCGAGACGGTCTCGGCGTCGCGGGCGTCGCGGTCCGCGGCGTCGAAGAGCTCGCGCTCGAAGTCCTCGCGGCCGCACGTCTTCACGGCGAGGATGTTGGTCACCGCGTCGGAGAGCACGCCGGAAAGCCGGTTCTGCGCCTTGGACGTGGCTGCCGAAAGCGGCAGGATCTTCTTGTACATATACCAAACGAAGGCCACGTAGACGACCATGATGGCCACGAGGATGGCCGTGAAGAGCGGCACCACCGGCGCGAGCACCGCCACCGTGCAGACCACCGAGGTGATCGTGGGGATAAGCGAGTACACCGTGACGTCGACGAGCGCCGTGTATCCGTTCGTGAAGCGGCTCGTCTGGCTCACGAGGGAGCCGCCGAAGCGGTTCGTGTGGAACGTCATCGATTGGTTGGACAGCGTGTTGAAGCACAGGCGGCTCAGACGGTAGTTGCCGTTGATCTCGAGCTTGTAGACGGTGTAGTCCTGCAGCTTCGAGAGGATCTGCCCCGCGAGGTTGACGACCACGAGCGCGACCACGTATGGCCAGAAGACCGCGACGACCTGGTCTGCGGGCACGGGGCCCGCCTGTACGCGGTCGACGATGAGGCCCATGACGTAGGTGTTCGCGAAGGTGAGCAGAAGGATATAGCCCGCAGAGGTAAAGACGGACAACGCCGCGATCAGCGGCTGCTCGCGCGTCACGGACCAGAAGCGCTGGAGCGTCCGGCGCACGGTGGCGGGCTTGAGCTCGGTGGTGAATCGCTGGGACATAGAACTCCTTAGCTGGTTGCGACAGACGTCATTGTCTCACGAGAAGGCTGCCTTGCGGCCACAGGCGACCTGCACAGACAAAGCGGGCTTCTCGCCTTACTCGGCAAGAAGCCCGCTTCCATAGGTGTATAGCCCCTCGCCTACTCGGCGTCGGCCTCCTCGGCCTCGTCGTCCTTCGGCTCCTTGCGGGACTGGTCGAACTCCTCGGGGGTGAGGACGTCCTCGATGCGCAGGTTGACGCCCGCGACCTCGAGGCCGGTCATGCCGGTGACCTGCTTGACCACGGCCTTCTTTACATCCTCAAAGACCTGCGGCGCGTAGGCGCCGTACTCGATGAGGACGCTGATGTTCACGCGCACGGCGCTCTCGGGCGTGACCTCGACGGTGACGCCCTTGGTGGAGTCGGAGGCGCCGAAGGCGTCCTGCACGCGGTTGAACCAGCTGCCCTTCATGCCGACGACGCCGGGGACCTCGCGCATGGCCAGCGCGACGATCTTCTCGATGACGCCGTTGGAGAAGGTGAGGGAGTCCTCGGAGTCCTCGTCGTCGTCCTCGCCGGAGGCCAGGTCGATGTCGGTGCCGGCGGTGGCGGCGAGCTCGTCGAGGTCGGCGACCTCGGGCTCGACGGCCTCGACAACCTTCTGGACCTCGGCGTTGTCGGAAATGCTCATGGGAACCTCGCTCTCTTGCGGGCCTTCGGCCCGCACGGTTGCTAGTTGTTTGACGTGAAGAAGCGCCTGATCAGGTTGATGATCTTCGGGTCGCCGTCGGCCACCTGGCCCAAGGCGACGCCGATAAACACGAGCGCGGCGACGGCGAGCGCACGGAAGACGCCCACCCAAAACACGAGCAGCGCGATGGCCAGGCCGGCGACGCCGCCCCAAAACGCGTTCTCGTGGCCGGGGAACGTGCGCGACACCCAGCCGCTTACGGCCTGCCCGGCGTCGCGGAACGACTCGCCGGCAGAGGCGCCGGAAGCCTTCTTGCGCGCGTCGGCCTCGTCGTCGATGATGTGCGCGTCGGCCTCAACCGCGTCGTCGCGGCTTTCCGCCTCCACGCGTGCGCGCGGGGCGCGCTTATCGTCAGACATTCGTTAACCCTCCCTGGAGGTGCCCATGGGCACCGTGATCTCGCTGGTGGAATCCGCCGGGGCAGCCTCGTTCTGCTCCGCCTCGGCGACGTCCTCGACGGCGGCGTTGGCGAAGTCGTCCTCGCCCGCGCCGGCGCGGGCGTCGGTGTAGGAGCGCGGCTCGACGAACTCGAGGCTCACGTCCTCGACGGTATTGCCGCACACGGCCGAGAGGCCCTGCATGAGCTCCTCGTGGAGCTGGGCGCCCTTAACCACGACGTCGGTCGTCTCGTGCGGGAGCACGCGGACGGCGACGCGCACGTGGCCGCGGGGCTTGGCGTCCACGTGAACGCGCGACGCAGTGCAGGTGCCGTCGGCCTCGACGATGTGCTCGGCCTGGCTGGCGATGGCCTCGCGCGTGACGGTGATGGCGCCCCCGTCGACGGTGGCCACCTGGACGGTGCGCGTCTTGCGGGCAAAGAGCCCCTGGAACAGCATGACGACGAGGCCGATGGCCGTCACGGCAAAGCACGCCTGCAGCGCGTACCAGTAGCCGTCGACCACCATAAGGGCGCTCGCGACGTCGCGCCACGGGCCCAGCCAGGTGAGGCCGAGGGCGCCCAGCGAGAAGAGCCCCGCCAGCGCGAACACGACCTTGCATAATCTCTTGAAACCGCTCATGGGCGCTTTCTCCTTATATCCGCGGGCGAGCGCCGCCCGCCTTCATCGCTTCACGTGCTCACTAGAGAATACTCCTTGCGCGGGACAACTTGGCCCCTATGCGGAGACCTCCTCAACGTCATCGGCATTGCCGCCGCGCCTGGCGGTGGCCACCTTGACGAAGATGATGCCGAGCGCGGCCGACGTCACGGAGCCGAGCAGGATGGCGCACTTGGCAGCGAGCACCTCGCCCGGTTCGGCAAAGGCCAGGCCGCTGATGAGGATCGACATGGTGAAGCCGAGGCCGCCCAAAATGCCCACGGCGCCGACCTGGAGCCAGTCCATGTTCTGGGGAAGCTTGGCGAAGCCGATCTTTACCAGAAGGAACGTCACGAGGAAGATGCCGAGCGGCTTGCCGAAGACGGCACCGAAGTACACGCCGAGCGCGACCGGATCGGCGACGATGGTCCCGAAGTCGGTGCCCACGAGGTGCAGCTGCGCGTTGACGAAGGCGAAGATGGGCAGGATAAGGAAGTTCACCGGCACGCTGATGTAGTGCTCCATGCGCTCCAGCGGCGGCGTGACGTGGTGGACGACACGCTCGACGCGAAGGGCACCCTCAGTGAAGGAGTGCTGGCCAAGGACGTGGCGGTCGTCGTCGTAGCGGTCTTCGAGCACCTGGGCGCGGCGGCCGAGCCACGCGCCGAACTCGCTAAGCTTGACGTCGGACTGGGCGGGCAGGGCAAACCCGAGGATGACGCCGGCGAGCGTGGCGTGGATGCCGGAGTTGTACATGCACACCCACAGGACGAAGCCGACGAGGGCGTAGGGCTTGAGCGAGTAGACCTTCGCGCGGTTGAGTGCCCAGAGCACCACGACCACGATGGCCGCGGCGGCGCACCAGGCGATGTCGGGCGCCTGGCCGTACGCGACGGCGATGACCACGATGGCCAGGATGTCGTCGGCGATGGCGAGCGTCTGGAAGAAGACCTTGGTCTCCGGCGAGATGCTGTCGCCGAGCAGCGACGCCACGCCGAGCGCGAAGGCGATGTCGGTCGCGATGGGGATGGCCCAGCCGTTGGCCTGCCCGCCCGCGTTGAACAACAGGTAGATGAGGGCGGGCACCGCGACGCCGCCGACCGCGGCGAGCATGGGGAGCGCCGCCTGGCGCGGGCGGCGGAGCTGGCCGACCGTCATCTCGTACTTGAGCTCGATTCCCACGAGGAGAAAGAATATGGCCATGAGGAAGTCGTTGACCACGGCCTCGACCGAGATTGAGGCGAAAAAGGACCCGAAGCCGAAGGTGAGCGGCTGGACGAGGAAATGCTCGACGGCCTCGTAGGCAGGGCTGTTGGCCACGACGAGGGCAAGGAGCGCGGCCCCCACCATCACGGCGGCCGCGACGGTTCCGTTGGAGGTCACCTCCTCGAGCGCGCTTCGGCGCTGGGTCCGCTTGATGACGGCGGGCTCCTCGTAAATGCTGGTCAAGGTCTTGCTGTTCGTGCTGTTGGGCATGATCGCCTTTCTCTTCTAGGCGACACGCCTCCTTAATCGGCGAGCGCCAGGGTTTGTTCGACGTACACCTTTGCCGCGAGCGACGCGACGGCGGCCTCGAGCACGCGGGCGAGCCCCGGGGCCACCTTGCGGCCGGCCTCGTCGAGGGGCCGGATGGTGGGCTCCACGACGGGGGCGACGAAGTCGGGCCCCACGGCGAACTGCTCGGCGAGCGCGCACTCGAGGGCCGAGACGACCTCGTCGTACAGCGCGCCCGCATCGACGTGCGCTTCTTCAATCATACCCATGATTCGCTGGAGCTGTGCAATCGAGTACACGCGCTTGAAGGCGCAGATGAACAGCAGGCTCGCCACGTGCCGGCGCGTGTAGCGCTTACGCTTTGGCGCGCAGACGAGCCGCTGCTTGACGTAGTTGTTGACCATGGACCCGGTGAGGGTCTGCTCGTCGGGCAGGCACATGAAGGCGAGCTCGTCGCAGACAAGAGTTATGACCTGGTCGAGGTACAGCTCGATGCGCGGGAGCTCGTCAATACGGTAGATGTGCACGGAGGACATGTACTCAGCGAGCGCCCCGGCGCGCGCCTGCGGGTCGTACGGAGCGATTTGGCCCGCGCCCTCGGCGTACTTCTCGGCCTGTTTGGTGCCCATGGGCATCCCCTCGCAATGAATCAGGTGATTTGTCCGGAATCGACGCATCTAGTATTAAAAACCATGTGTGCGGTTATCATAGACTAAAGAGGTTTTACCCCGACCGTCACGGTCCAAGGACCTAGGGAGAAGCACATGAACGACCAGCGCATCGCCGTTCTTACCGATACCGGCTCAGACTGCCCCGCCGACTTCGCGGCGGCGCACGATGTCCGCGTGGTGCCCCTGCGCATCAACTACTCCGACGGCACGTCGTATGAGAGCGGCGTCGACATCTCGACCGAAGAGGTGGTCCGCCGCTTCGAGCAGGAGATTCCGAAGACCTCGCTGCCCTCCCCCGAGCGCATCGCCGACGAGCTCGCCCGCGCCAAGGCGGACGGGTACAAGGCGGCCGTGTTCGTGAGCATCTCGTCGGGGCTCTCGGCCACCTGCGACACGGTTCGCATGGTCGCCCGCACGATGGACGACTTCCCCGTGATCGTCATCGACACCCTGGAGATCGGCGTCGCCGCCGGCCTCGTGGTCATGGAGGCCGTGCGCCAGATCGAGGCAGGCGTCCCCTTCTGCGACCTCGAGCAGACCCTCACGCTGGTCGCGCGCAACACCGATGTCTTCTTCACCGTGCGCGACCTCGAGTACCTCAGGAAGGGCGGCCGCATCACCGAGGCTATCTACCGCCTGGGCAGCGTGCTCAACATCAAGCCCGTCCTCACCTGCAACGAGGAGGGCCACTACGTCATCGCGAAGAAGGCCCGTGGCTGGGACCGCGCGCTCGACACCGAGGTCAAGCTCATCGCCGCCATCGCCCAGAAGCACCCCAAGGTGCGCCTGGCAGTGAGCTGCACCTCGGCCTGCGCCGACCTCTACGAACGTATGGAGCAGGCGCTGCGCGAGCGCGTGGCCAACGCGGTGGAGGTCGTCCGCTCCGACATCAGCCCCGCGCTTCTGGTCCACACGGGCCCCAACCTCGTGGGCGTGGCGGTACAGGGGCTCTAGCAGGAGCGGGAACCCCGTCCCGTAAAAACAAGAGCAAAAAAGGCGAGCGCTTCTTGCCGTCAGATCGGCAAGAAGCGCTCGCCTTTTGGATGCTTCGCATGGCGGAGAGCGCGCAAGCTACGCAAGCGCCCTTCTTGCCAGCTCTGCTGCGCCAAGGATCCCCTGGTCGCCGCCGCAGCCCGGGGCGCAGATGTAGCTCTCCATGTCCTCAAGCTCGGAGGTCTGGATGTAGCTGCCCAAATACTCGAGAGTTTTCTTGCGGACGATGCCGTAGAGCTGCTCCTGGTGCATCACGCCGCCGCCGAGGACGATGCGGCGAGGCGAGTACATGAGCACGAGGTTCGCGCACATCTGCCCCAGGTAATCACCCTCGAGCTCCCACACCTCGTCGTTGTCCGCGAGCTCGACCGCGGGCTTTCCCCAGCGCGCGGCGATGGCGGGGCCGGAGGCGAGGCCCTCGAGGCAGCTCGCGTGGCTCGGGCAGACACAGCGCCCCTCTTCGGCGGGACGGGTCCTTACCAACATGTGGCCGGCCTCGGGATGCAGCATGCCGTGAAGGAGCCTGCCCGCGCACATGACGCCCGCGCCCACGCCGGTGCCGATGGTCACGTAGACGGCGTCCTCGAGCCCCTTGCAGCAGCCGAAGACCGCCTCGCCGAGGCAGGCGACGTTCACGTCCGTGTCGTAGGCCACCGGCACGCCGAGGGTACCGGCGAACGCGGCGCGAAGACTATAGCCTCGCCACGCTAGCTTAGGCGTCTGGAGGATGGAGCCGTAGCGCTCGTCGGCGGGGTCGACGCAGGTCGGGCCGAAGGCGCCGATGCCCAGCGCGTCCACGTCGCGGGCCGCGAACCACTCGATCATCTGTGGGACGGTCTCGGCGGGCGCAAGCGTCGGGGTCTCCATGCGGTCGAGGACCTCGCCGTCGCCGGACACCACGGCGCAGACCATCTTGGTCCCGCCGGCCTCGAGGGCGCCGAGCCTCATTTGCTTTTCGCTCATGTGTTCCTCCTTGAAAAGGGGCGCCCGCAGCCATGGTCAACCGCGGGCGCCCATAGCGTTGGCTTGTTTCGAAGCAACCCTACCTGGGCACGCGGTCCTGCCTTGCGGCAAACGGGGCGAGCACGGCGTGGGGCTCGCTTTGGTACCAGTAGGCGACGGTGGAGATGTCGTCCTCGCGCTCGTAGAGCTTGATGTCGTCGTTGCCGAGGTCCTGGAACGTCACGCGCAGGTCCTCCTTGAACGAGATCGGGTCGGGAAGGTGCCACCTGTAGAGGCCGTGCCTGGGCAGCGCGTCGTCGTTGGTCGCGAGCATCGGGTTCGGGTTCGGCTTGCCCGCGCTGAAGCGGTCGCGCGTGGCGTCGCGCGTCGAGCGGTACGGGTAGCCGGCGAACAGCGTGTTGAAGCACTGCGCCTCGGGCAGCGCGTGGGGCGGCCTGTCGAGGAAGGCCCAGGCACCGCCGAAGTAGTCCTCGGCGCCCGTCGAGGTGACCGTGGGGAACTCCTTGTCGCCGTCGAGGAAGAACTTCATCTCGCCCTCGCCCCACCAATAGCGCTCCAGGGCGCACAGGGCCATATATGTGCCAACGTAGTAGCCCTTGCCGCGCACGCCGTCGAGCACGGTGTAGTCGACGCCCCTGCGGGTGCTGCGCTCGCGGTTAAAGCGGGCGTGGAAGTACATGGCGTCATCCGGCACGTCGGTGAGCACGTAGTTGAACGTGTAGAAGACGTACTTGATGAACCCGGGGTGCTCACTCGTGAGCGTGACCTTGGCGTGCTTCCTGAAGGGCATCTCGAAGTAGCAGTTCATGCCGCCCGTCGGGTTCACGCAGATGGGCATCGAGTTGACGATGGCGCGCTCACCGAAGCCGTTGCAAAAGAAGTCGCCGATGGGGCACTCGACCGAGGGGGTCTCCTCGTCGTCCCAGTAGAAGCGCAGCACGAGGTCGCGCATGACGAAGCTGCCGGCGGCGGTCTTGTCGGGGACGGTCATCCAGATGTGGCGGATGATGCCGGGGCCCTCGATGTCCGCGAGCGTGATGGTCTCACCGGACTCCAAAGGGACGCAGCACGAGCCCTTGCGGCCGACGCCGAGGTGGCTTGCCGACATGGCGGCGCGTCCCTTCTCGCCCGTGATGTTCTCGGGGGTGATGGCGCGGCTCTCCTCGCCGCCGTGCATCCACACGTCCTTAAGGAACTCTCTCATCGCCGGCCCCCTACTCGTCGTCGTCGCATGCGGCAGCGCTGGCCGCGTTCACGTACATGATCTGCTGACGAGCCTCGTCGACGAGGGCGTCGAAGTCGAGCTGCTCGTCGGGGCCCGCAAGCGCGACCGCCATGGCGAGCGGGAGGTTGACGCCTGCGATCACGTGGACGCGGTCAGAGGTGAAGCGGGAGAAGCGCTGGTTCACGCTGCCGCCGACCATGTCGGTGAGCACGACGACCTCGTCGGCGCCTGCGAGCGCCGCCTCGACGGCCGCGTCCAGCCCCTCGCCATTGTCGTTCACGTAGGCGCACACAGCGCTGATGGCGTCGGTCTTGCCCGTAAGGAACTCGAGGGTGTCCTTGAAGCCCTGGGCGAGAAGGGAATGACTCGCCACGACTATCTTTCTCATTGATTCACCAATCTATCGAGTCGACGTTAGGCGAGGATGCCGACGGCGGAGGCGACCATCGCGAGGACGATCACTACGAGAATGAGAACCGTCATGCTCACGTTCTTCTTGGTAAGGAGGTAATACGCGCCTCCCGTGATGGCGGCGGGAATCATGGCGGGCAGGATCTTGTCGAGCAGCGGCTGGATCTCCATCGCAACGTCGCCGAAGCTGAAGCTGATCGGGCAGGTGACGCCGATGACCGAGGCGATGAGGCAACCGACCACGGTGAGGCCGAGCACGGAGGCGGCGGCGGTGAGGTTGGGGAGCTTCTCGCTGAAGTCGGTGACGAGCTTCACGCCCTGCTTGTAGCCGAACTCCAGGGCGTGCATGCGGACCCAGAAGATGGCGAGGATAAGCGCAAACCAGATGCCGGCGCCCACAGGGTTGCCCTCGATGGCCATATAGGCGGCGATGGAGCCCATAATGGTCGGAATCATGGTCATGAGCAGGGAGTCGCCGACGCCGGCAAGCGGGCCCATGGTGCCGATCTTCAGATCCTGGACGGCGTCTGCCGCTGCGAGGCCATCGCGCTCCTCCATGGCCACGCAGGCCCCAAGGATGACGGCGGCGAGCCAAGGCTGGGTATTGTAGTAGCGGAAGTGGTTGTTAAGCGCCTGCTTATAGTCCTCGTCGTTCGTATAAATCTTCCTCAGGATCGGCGAGAGGGCGTAGGCGACCGAGGCGCCCTGCTGGGTCTGGTAGTTGAAGGTGCACACGCTCATGAGCCAGCGCCAGTTCGCGTTGCGCAGGTCCTTCTTTGTGACCTTGTATCCGGAAGGCTTGCCCTCGGTGGCGGTGATGTTCTCGTTTTCCATGGTTACTCATCCTCTCCGATGAAGGCGTCTGCGGAAGCGTGGGCAGTGAGCTCGGCGTCCCTCTCGGCACGCTGGTAGAACGCGATCGCGAGGGCAACGCCGACGATGGCGGCGCCGATGATGGGCACGTTCAGGAAGGCAGAGAGGAAGAAGCCGGCGAGCAGGTACTGGAAGTACTTGGCGGTAGGCATGTAGCGAAGCAGCATGGCGATGCCGACGGCCGGGAGCATCTTGCCGGCGAGGGTGAGGCCGGAGAGGAACCACTGGGGCATGACCTCGAGGAGCCAGTTGACGGCGGGCTGGCCGAGCGTCACGGAGACAAAGACGGGCAGGGCGGCGCACAGGCCGAAGAGCACAGGGCAGACCCACAGGATGGCGTTCATCTGCTTGAACTTGCCCTCGTTGCAGAACTTCTGGGACTTCTCGACGACGAAGCCGTTGAGGATCTTCGCGACGACGTCGAGCTGAATGCCGAGCATGCCGACCGGTAGGCCGATGGCGAGGCCCGTGTCGGCGCCCAGGCTCACGCCGTAGGCAGTGGCGATAATAGCCATCGTGCCGTAGTCGGGAATGGAGGAGCCGCCGAAGCCCGCGACGCCGAGCTGCATGAGCTGGATGGTGCCACCGATGGCAAGGCCGGTCTTCCAGTCGCCCATGACGACGCCGGTGATAAGGCCCCAGAAGACGGCGTAGTTGACAAAGATCATCGGGATGCCGTAGTAGTCCACGTGCTTGATGAAGGCCAGCAGGGTCAGAAGGACAACCTGCAGGATAGTGAAGTTGACCATGTTCCCTCCTTAGATGAGGTCTGCGACGGAAACGGGCTTGTCGCCAGGCACGAACTGAGCCGTCACCTGGACGCCACGGGCGATGAGCGCCTTGTAGCTCTGGACGTTCTCGGCGGAGGCGTAGGCACGCTGGGTGAGCTGGACGCCGTCCTCCTTGACGAGCGAGCCGCCGACAATCAGCGACGGGAGCTCGACGCCCGACTCGACGAGGTGAAGCATCGTCTCGGGCTCCTTAGCGATGACGAAGACCTTCTCGCGGTCGTACTTGCCCGCGGCAAAGTTCTTGAGCGCGGTCTGCTCGGAGATGATCGAGACGGCCATGCCCGCAGGGCGCGCCATCCTCATGGTGGACTTCAGGACCTCGTCGCCGGCGACCTTGTCGTCGATTACCATGACTCGGGTCGCGCCCGACACCGGGGCCCACTGCGTCACGATGATGCCGTGAAGCAGGCGATTGTCGATTCGTGCCATAACAACGCTCATGTTTGCTCCTATCAAATCAAGTTTTACGTTCAGCACTGCCTTGGCGCTATCCGGATTCGCGCCGGGCAAGGGGTTATCGGTTTATTGAGGACGCGAGGTCAGCCAGCGACGGCGCGGGATAGTCACTCGTCGAGCAGGAGGTCCGAGGAACCGAGGCGCTCCTCTCGCGCCGGGGCGGCGCTCACGCTGATGTAGTCGAAGACGTACGCGATCTCGCTTACGGGAACCTCCACGCGATAGCGCGTCGAGATGCTCGAGAAGCTCTGCCTGAAGGACTCGATGAAATCGGCGTGCTCATCCTCGAAGCGGTCCTGGCCGACGTAGGTCTCGATGGGGTTGCGGGTGACGAGGCGCTCCACGAGACAGCAGAGGTGGACGTAGAGCCCGATGATGGCATTGCTGCCGACCTTCTCGCCCGTCCTGCGCTGAAGCTCGTGCACGGCGCTCTCAATCTCGTGGAACAGACGCTCCGGGTCAAGGATGGTGATGGAGCGGATGACGTTCTGCAGCGTCATGTTCGAGAGCAACTTCTCGTGGAAAGAAGCGAGCTCAGAAGCGTCAAGCCACCTGCCGAACACAGCATCGACCTTAGAGGCGGACGACGTCGACATGATGTCCTCGAGGGCAACGAAGGGGACGGGGGCGATGCCGGGATCTCCCGTGCCGATGACGGCGCAGACGCGGTGCTCGGAGAAAACGGCGTCGTTCGACCCGTTCGCGACGAGCTGCTTGAAAGGCCTCGTGAGCAGGCGCGCGCCTATGGTGCGCGGGAGGCTCTGCGAGACGAGCTGGCGTATCCTCTCGGCCGCGTCGACCCCGGACTCGGAGCAGAAAACGATGGCGTCCTCGCGGTTGACGCGCTCGATCACCTTGCAGTGCGTCACGCACGTGGTGGTCGCCTCACCGAGAACCTCGGCGATGGACTTGCCGCCGAGCAGCCCGAACCCGATCTCGAGCGCGAGCCCGGTGGAGACGTTGTTCACCACCCCGATGGTGGAGTCGGTAACGTTCTCGAGAGCCTTATAGGCCTCCTCCAAAGAGCCCATGTCGACGAGGAACACGACCCCAGTGCAATACGAATGGCGATCGACGAGGCGCTGGAGCGGCCCGACGATATCCTTCAGCTGCTGGTCGTAGGGCATGTCGACGGCCTCGTACACGTGCGTGCCGAGCATGCGGTTCGCCGCGTCGGCGATGCTCGTCGCCGTCGAGTAGCCGTGGGACAAGATGACGCAGAGCGTACGGAGGGCCTTCGCGTCGCGAGACTCCGATGCGACGCACAGCGTCAGAAGCGTCTTCGTGAAGTGATCAAGCGAGATTCCGAGCGCCCCTTCCACATCTGCGGCAACCTGCTCGGAGACGCTCGAGGCAAACGGCAACTCGGAGGTCACGGCGCCGAAGAGATGGGCGATCCGCTCCGCGCAGGCCGACTTCCGCTTGGCCAGGCCGATGCCCGGCCACAGCTGCAGGCAAATCTCCTGGGCAAGCAGAAAAGCGACCTTCCTCGAGAGCTCGATGCCATAAGAAGAGCCTGCGTCGGCAAGGATCGCGCCCACGACGCGCTCGAAGGCGCGCGACCTCGAGGAGGCGACGCCATGGCCGAAGATCAAGTGATCCTCAACGCCGCGCACAGCGGAGACAGCTTGCGAGACGAGCTCGGAGACAGAGAGCTCCCCGGCACAGAATCGCTCATCGAGAGAGCACAGGGCATCGAGTGCCTGCTCGACCGGCCCTCCCTCGCTCTCGGCGGCATCCAGAGACGCGTCGATCAGAACGCCATCATCGGGCTGTTGATCGATCTGCGCGAAGGAAAGGAGCCCGCTGGGAAGAAGATACGGGCGGACGACGACGTAGTCACCCTCGCGATTGAGGAATGCTTTGGCGCAGCAGTTCGTCACGCAGGCGCGCAAGCCGGCGATGTTATCGGAAAAGTCCGCGTTGACCAGGCAACGGTATGCGCCGCGGCTGATCTTCACATCAGAACCGATTCGGCACCCCTCGCTGCGCAGGAAGCTCAAAATGAGGTCCTCGCGCTCCTCGGGGGTCCGCTCTTTGAGCGAGGGGACGCGGGCACAGATGGGCAGCTTGCTGTAGGCCGAGGAAACCTTCAGGTCATCGGCGGAAAGCGTCGTCGAAAGAACGAGGCGAGCGCGCGGCGCATCCTGGGAGGCATCGAGCCCGAGAGCCGTCGCAAGGCAGCGCTCCATCGCAGAGGGAGAGAGGGACCCGATGCCGTTGACAAAGACCACGCCCCCGCACGATTTCGCGATCGACTCGTCAAGAAGCGCGTTGAACGAGGCAGCGTTCGGGACCCCGGCGCAGTCGATACGCACATAGGAGGCGTCTCGGGACAGCAGGCCCTGGTTCTTGCCGTACTCGTACACGAGGCGAGAAAGGAAAGACTTGCCGACGCCCACGCCGCCGCTCAAGAGGATGGGCAGGCCGAACGGAGGGTACTGAACCGCTGCCTTGCACTGCTCGACAACGGAGCTGAGGCTCAGGTCGAAGCCCACGGCACGCGCGAAATCGCGGTGATCGGCGATTCCCGTCGCCTGGACAAGGTCGGCGAGCGAGGCGTACTCGCTTGCAGAGAGCTTCACCTGAAAACGCTTCTGGAACGCGCGGCGATGAAAATAACGGACAGGCCTGCCCGCCACTTTGACCACAAGGCCGGCACGAACAAGATCGTTGAGGTACTGGCTCGCCAGGCTCCTGGAGATGATGAGCGTCTCGGCGATATCGGAGGTGGACAGGCGAGTAAGGTCGTCAAGCGAGACGGTTGACGTAAGAGCCTCGAGATGCTCGAGAATCCTGTCCCTCATGTCGACGGGCTTCTTTGCCGAACTGTCCTGTGCGGTCTTGTCCATGACTTCTTACCTCCTCGTATAAGGAGTATAAGGGGAGCCCAGAGAACAGAAGAGGGCGCGCGGAGGAATCAACAGCCCCGGGGAGAAGTCCACCACTTGAGGGCCTGAAAACAACGGCCGTTGAACAATCAGAGCCGACGCTCAACACTTCGTCTCGACACTATGCCCCGACGCGGAAGCCCAAACAGGGCCCTCGCCCCTGCGGGCTCCGGCCGCCCTGCCCCAGCATAGAGCGGAGCGGACGAGCGCTAAAGCTCAACCATGCGCGCGACGACGCGGGCGCAGTCGCGGGCAGCCTTCTTCTCGAAGGTGTTGTAGTCGACGACCTGGCCCTCTGCGCCGGGCTTGTCGCTGATGGCGCGCACGACGACGAAGGGCACGCCGTTGAGGTAGGCGGCCTGCGCGATGGCGCAGCCCTCCATCTCGCAGCACAGGCCGCCGAAGGTCGCAAGGATGTGCTCCTTCTGTTCCGCGGCCGAGATGAACTGGTCGCCGGAGACGACGCGGCCCTCGAGGACCTTGATGTCGGGGGCGACGGCAGCAGCAGCGGCGCAGACCGACTCGCGCATACCGGCGTCGGCCGGGAAAGCGAGGGTGTCGAGCCCGGGAACCTGGCCGGAAGCGTAGCCAAGCGGCGTTACGTCGAAGTCGTGCATGACGCAGTCGGTGGAGACCACGAGGTCGCCCACGTCGAGGCGCTCGTCGAGCGAGCCCGCCACACCGGTGTTGATCACGCGGCCCACGCCGAAGCGGTCCACGAGGACCTGCACGCAGATGCCGGCGTTAACCTTGCCGATGCCGGACTGGACCACGACGACGTCCGCGCCGCCGAGCTTGCCAGCGCAGAACTCCATGCCGGCGACGGAGACGGTCTCGGCCCCCTCCATCTGCTCTTTGAGCAGCTCGACCTCGGACTCCATGGCCCCGATGATGCCCGTCTTCATTGCAAACTCCCCTCTTCCCGCCTCGTTAGGCGGGATAGCTCATGTGCGCGTCGTCGATGTCGTAGAGCGTCTGATCCAGGTAGCGCCGCGCCCACCAGTGAGCGAGGTTGAGGTCCGCGTCGTGCCAGTTTCCGCACTCGGCGGGCTGGGCCCCGGGGATCTCGCCCTCGAAGTCGCGCGCGAACTCGAAGCAGCGCGTGACGAGCGGCACCACGTCGGAAGAAGACCATTCGCCGAAGAGCACCAGGTAGAACCCCGTGCGGCAACCCATGGGCCCGAAGTAGACCACGCGGCTCGCCCACTCGGGGTCGTTGCGCAGGAAGGTCGCGCCCAGATGCTCGAGAGCGTGCGCCGCCGCGGTGTCCATGACGGGCTCGCGGTTCGGCGCGGTCAGGCGCAGATCGAAGGTGGTGATGACGGCGCCCGTAGCGGGGTCGCGGTCGACGCGGCTCACGTACACGCCCGGCTCGAGCGTGAGGTGGTTCACCGTGAAGCTGGCAATGAGGTCCATGGGTCTCCTTCCAAAGAGGCGGCGCGCGCCGCCTAAACGCATCCGGACTAGTATCGGCTAGACGGCCCGGGCAAGCCAGGGGCGCCCATGCAGGGCGTGAGCCACGCGGTTCTTCGCGCTCGGGAAGCCCACGCCGTCGGCGACGTGCAGGACGACCTCGCCCTGCGTGCCGTAGGCAGTGAGCTCAACGAAGTTCACGCCGGTTTGGTACTGCGGGTTGAGGTCGCTTCCGAGCGCCTCGGCTACCGCCGCGCGCACCTCGGTCGTGACGGCGTCGAGGTCTGCGTCGGGCGCCACGGCGAAGGGCACCTTGCACACGCCGGCGTTCGCGTCGGCGATGTGCGTGAGGGTCGTCTTGTTGAGGACCGAGTTCGGGATAACGTCCACGTCGCCGCCGCGCGTGCGCAGCGTGGTCGAGCGCCACGTGACGTCCGTGACGACGCCGCTCGTGGAGCCCACAGTCACGCGGTCGCCCGGGCGCACGGCGCGGCTCACCATGAGGCCGATCCCGCTGACGATATTGGAGATCGTGTCCTGCAGGCCGAGCGAGATGGCGACCGAGACGACGCCCAGGGCGGCGATGAGGCCCGACGGATCGACGTTGAACACCGGCTTCATGACGGAAAGAAGCGCGAACGACCAGATGAGCGTCTTCAGGATGTTGATGAAGATCGACGCGTTGGGCACGTCCGAGTTCTCGAGGACCTTGTTTGCGAGGCTGATTATCAGGCGCTGCGCCACAAGGGCGATCGCCACCGCGACGGCGATGACAACGCCCTTCTCGACGAGCACGTCAAAGAAGCTGATGACCTGCTGGTCCATGCCCACACCTCCCGATCGTGGCTAACCAACCTTGACAAGAGGAGCGAAGCCCTTGAGGAGCTTCTTGGTCTTGCCGGTGCGCGTGAACTTGACCTCGACGGTGTCGCCCGACGCCGCGACGACCACGCCAGGGCCGAACGTCTTGTGGGAGACGCGGTCGCCCTTGGCGAAGTCGGCGGGCTTGTCGTAGGTGCTCGCGGCAGATCGGAAGAGCACACGTCTGAA
>UQIF01000022.1 GCA_900540955.1 uncultured Olsenella sp. | reverse complement strand
TTTCCGGGCGTGCGAAGCGCGTGAGGTCACTTTGCGCACACAAGGCGCCCCCTCCCGGCCCCACCCCCTCGCGCGATAGCGTACAATCGTTCCAATGGAGACCTTGTTCACCCGCATAGAAACCGCCCGTCGCAACGACAACGCGCCGCTCGCTGCCCGCATGCGCCCCCGCACGCTCGAAGGCTACTTCGGCCAGGAGCAGGCGGTGGGCCCCGGGTCGTGGTTGCGGCGTGCCATCGAGCACGACACCTTGAGCTCGGTGATTCTCTACGGCCCGGCCGGCACCGGAAAGACCACGCTCGCGCGCATCATCGCCCAGACCACGCACGCCGAGTTCGTCGAGGTCAGCGCCATCACCGGTACCGTTAAGGATCTTCGCCGCGAGATCGAGGCCGCCGAGAGCCGGCTGCTGTCGCAGGGCCGCCGAACCATCCTCTTCGTCGACGAGATCCACCGCTTCAACCGCAGCCAGCAGGACGCGCTGCTCCATGCCGTGGAGGACCGCACCGTCGTGCTCGTGGGCGCCACGACCGAGAACCCCTACTTCGAGGTCAACTCCGCCCTTATCAGCAGAAGCCGCGTGGTCGAGCTGCGCCCCTTGGACGACGATTCCCTGCGCCGCATGATAGAGCACGCCGTCGCCGCTCCTGAGGGCCTTGCCGGGGCCTTCGCGCTCTCCGCCGAGGCCGAAGACGAGATCGTCAAGCTCGCCGGCGGGGACGGCCGTGCCGCCTTGACCTCGCTCGAGCTCGCTAGCCAGATGGCCGCGCCCGCAGATCCCGCGGCAGCCGCGCCCACGGCGGCCGACCCCGTGACCATCACCGCCGAGCATGTCCTCGAGGCCAACCCACGCCACGGCCTGAGCTACGACAAGTCCGGCGACATGCACTACGACATAATCAGCGCCTTCATCAAGTCGATGCGCGGCAGCGACCCCGACGCCGCGCTCTACTGGCTCGCGCGCATGCTCGACGCGGGCGAGGACCCCAAGTTCATCGCGCGCCGCATCATGATCGCGGCCTCCGAGGATATCGGCAACGCCGATCCCCAGGCCCTTCTCGTTGCCGAGGCCGCCTTCCGCGCGGTCGAGGTCATCGGCCTGCCCGAGTGCCGCATCAACCTCGCCCAGGCGGCCGTCTACAACGCGCTCGCGCCCAAGTCAAACGCCGCTGAGGCGGGCATCGACGCCGCCTTGGCCGAGGTCAGGCAGGGGCCGCGCCGAGAAGTGCCCAACTACCTGCGCGATCGCCACCGTCCCGGCTCCGAGGAGTACGGCGCCTACCTCTATCCGCACAACTACCCCTGCGGCTGGGTCGATCAGCGCTACCTGCCCGAGGGCCTCGAGCGCGGCGCCTTCTACCACCCGAGCCCGCGCGGCTGGGAGGCCTGGCGCGAGGACGCGCGCGGCCGCGACATCGCCGAGTCGGACGGGGCCGCCGAGTCGAGCTAGCCTGGGGCCCGAGGGCAGGAAGCGCCGCGGCTCGCTGGCGTGCCCGCGTCTTTCGGGGCTACGCTGGCATGGTCAAACCTTTGATGCTGGGAGCCCCAAACGGACCTCCTGCTTACCGTGGCCATGCCCATTATGCTCACCCAGACCGTCGCCGTGTTCCTCATGATGGCGGTCGGCGTGGCCGTGCAGGCCGTCGTGATCTGGACCTACTGTGCCTTCGCCATAACGTGCGACCACACGGTGATGGACGCGCGACGTATCGCCTCAAACCCGGCGGCCGCCGCCGTCGCCGCGGGCTTCTTGCTGTTTTTGCTCTCCGCCGTGCCGGCGCTCTCGCTGCTGATCCTCCTGCTTGCGTCCCTCGAGCCGGCGATCAAGGCCGTGCTGCTCATCGGCTCCATGTGCCCCGCGGGCACGACGGCCGCGACGCTCTGCCAGGTCTTCGGCAAGGGGGACTGCCGCTACGCCGCCGGCCTCGCGGCCATGACGGCGCTGCTCTCGATGGCCACCATGCAGCCCGCTCTGTTGGCGGGGCTGCTCGTCTTTTGGCGTTGCCGTTTGGGTAGAATATGGAAGCGCGCGTCAAAGCGCCTGTAAACGAACCCCTCAATCCGGAGGCCCACGCATGGATTACCTGAACATCGCCCTTATCGTGCTTGTAGTGGTGGCCGTTTGGGCCGTCGTGGAGGTCGCCCTCACCGTGCGCTCCGCCCGAAAGAACATCGACGAGGTGTCGTCCTCGGCTCACGAGGTCATCGCTCAGACCCAGCCCATCGTGGCCAAGCTCGACGGCATGGTCGACGAGCTCGAGCCCGCCGTCAAGCAGGTCCCGGCCATGGCCGCCAAGGCGAATATCGCCATGGATTCCGCCAACGCCTCGCTCGACAGCGTCAACGCCATCCTCTCCGACGTCTCGCTCGTCTCGGGAACCGCCGCCGGCGTGACCGAGACCGTAAACGGAGCCGTCCAGGGGGCCGCGAGCTCCGTGGCCAAGGCGGTAAAGAAGGTCACCGGCCGCGGCGCCGACGTCGAGCCCGCACGCACGCTTTCGGCCGCCGCCGGCTCCGAGGGCGACGGCTCCGTGACCATCGGCGAGCGCCCGCGCCCCGAGCGCAAGCCGACCTCCTACGTCGTCTACGGCGAGACCACAAAGCCCGCCGACGACTCCGCCGCCGCGGACGCCGAGTAGGGGAGGGTCGATCATGACGAACGAGTGTCCCTGCGCCCTCACCGTCCCCGCCGTCCCCGCCTACGCCCGCGTTGTGCGCATGTGTGCCTCGAGCCTCGCCGCCGTGGCCGGCCTTTCCGTCGACGACGTCGAGGACGCCCGCATGGCGGCCGAGGAGGGCTTCGTCTACGCCTGCGCCACCGGCCAGGACTGCGTCTCGTGCTCCTTCGCCCTTGACGCCGACGAGCTCATCATGGACTTCTCGCTCGGCGAGGACCTCGGCGCCGCCGACGCCGACGAGTCGCTCGACCTCGTTGAGGTTCTTCTCGACGCCATATGCGAGGACTTCGGCATCACTGAGGACGGCGGGACCCTCTCGCTGATCCTTGCGACAGGCGGTGCCCATGACGAGCAATAAGGAGGCCGAGAAGGCCGTCGACGAGAAGGCCGCGCAGGAAGGCGCGGCCGCGGGTTCCGCCGCGGAGGCGTCCGCGGCCCGCCGTCGCCTGCGGCGGGCCTCCAAGGGCAAGCCCGCCTGGGACAAGGAGCGGACCCGCGAGCTCTTCCGCCGTTACAAGGAGGAGGGCGACGAGGAGGCCCGCGAGCAGCTCATCGTGAGCCACGTCAACCTCGTGCGCTACATCGCCGCCAAGTTCAAGAACCGCGGCGAGCCGCTCGACGACCTCATCCAGGTCGGCACCATCGGGCTGATCAAGGCCATCGACCGCTTCGACCCGTCGCGTGGCCTCGAGTTCACGACCTACGCCACGCCCACCATCATGGGCGAGATCAAGCGCCACTTCCGCGACAAGGGCTGGACGATCCGCGTCCCGCGCCGCCTGCAGGAGCTCTCCGCCAAGGTCAACTCCGCGACCGATGAGCTTACCGCGCGGCTCCAGCGCAGCCCCTCGATCGAGGAGGTCGCCGAGTACCTGGACACCACTGCCGACGAGGTCCTCGAGGCCATGGAGTCCTCCAGCGCCTACAGCTCCGTGCCCCTCGAGGCGCAGGGCGGCAATGAGGACGACGACGCGCCGTCCGTCATCGACCGCTACGCGAGCGTCGACGGAGACCTCGAGGCCTCCGACGACCGCATGGTCCTTGAGGGGGTCATAGGCGAGTTCCCCGAGGCCGACCAGCAGGCCATCCGCATGCGCTTCATCGACGGCATGACACAGGTCGAGATCGCAAAGAGGCTTGGCATCTCGCAGGTGCAGGTCTCCCGTATGCTTCGCCGCGCCCTGCGCCGCATCCAGGACAAGATCGACCCCGACGGGCTCATGCGATGAGCGCCCTCGACGAGGATCCCCAGGGGCTCTCCGAGCGACGCCGCGAGCGCACCGAGCGCTGGCGACCCCGCATGCTCGCCGTGTGGACGGTGGTTGGGGTCTTCGTCGCGTCGTGGCTCGCCATCGGCGCGCTCGGCTTCGTCGGACAGGCGCTCGAGCTCATCCTCGTCGGCGGCGTGGCCGGCTTCATGTGCAGCCCCATCACCAACCGCCTCGAGGACCACAAGGTCCCGCGCGGCGTTGCGGCCCTGATCTCGCTTGTGCTCCTCGTGGTCGGCGTCGCCTTGCTGCTCAGCGTGATCGGAGGGCCGCTCATGCGCGAGCTGCTCGTCTTGCTGCGCAACACGCCGGCCTACATCGACCAGGCCCAGAAGGCCCTCGCGGAGTTCTGGAACACCTACGGCGAGTCTGCCGATCCCCACGTCCAGAACACCGTCAACCAGGTCGTGGGGACGTTGTCGACTATGGGCTCCACGATGGCGAGCGACCTCGCGCGCCAGATCTCGAGCGGCCTTATAGAGAACATCTCGAGCATGGTCACCGACTTCACCACGGTGTTCCTCGGCCTGGTGCTCGCGTACTGGGTCGCTAAGGACTACCCGCTCATGGCCCGCGAGCTCGCCGCCATCGTCGGCCCCGGCCACAGCCGAGACGTCACGCTCATGCTCGCCGTGCTCTCGCGCTCGACGGGCGGATACATGTTCGGCACGCTCATCACGTCTGTGGCCAACGGCCTTATGGTGGCGGCGGGCCTGGCCGTGGCGGGGCACCCCTACGCCGCGCTTTTGGGCGCGCTCACCTTCGCCATGCACTTCGTGCCCGTCATCGGGCCGATGATCTCGTGTCTGCTCTCCGTCCTTCTCGCCCTCTTTGTGAGCCCGGCGCTCGCCGTCGCCACCATCGTCATTGCCATGGTCGCCCAAAACGTCGCCGACAACGTCCTCTCGCCCATAGTGATGCAGCGCTCGGTGCAGATCCACCCGGCGCTCTCGCTCGTGGGCATCATCGTGGGCGGATGCTTGGGCGGCGCCCTCGGCATGGTGCTCGCCGTGCCCCTTACCGCCGCGATCCGGGGCTTCTTTGTGTACTTCTTCGAGACAAGGACCGGCCGCCAGATCGTGTCCGAGTCTGGGGCGCTCTTCCGCGGCACTGCGTACAGGTCGGCCGACGGCAAGCCCCTGCCCGAGCTCGACGCCCTCGACGACGCGACCTTCTTCGAGGGCTCGCGCCTGCGCGGCGCGCTGTCCGAGGAGGATCGCGCCATCATCGAGGGCCGGGCCGCCGTCTGCTCCCGCGACGAGAGACGCGCAAAGAAGCCCGAGGACGGCGAGGGGACCGGGGGCGGCGAGTAGCGTCCCTCTTGCCATCGGCGCCCGCCGTGCGCTACGTTGGCGGCGGTCGGGAAGCCATCCATATGTGCTTTTTTGCGAGGGGCGTACGCGGCGGTATACTTCAGTACCGTATGCGTAGATTCACTGCCCGATCGCAAGGGAGACACATGAGCACCGCCGACTACAAGACCATGACCACCGCCGAGATTCGCGAGGACTTCCTCAAGTTCTTCGAGTCCAAGGGCTGCAAGCTTTGCCCGTCGTCCTCGCTCGTTCCGGACGACCCGTCGCTGCTGCTCGCGAACGCCGGCATGAACCAGTTCAAGGAGTACTACCAGGGCTCCAAGACCATGAAGGAGATCGGCGCCTGCTCGTGCCAGAAGTGCCTGCGCACGAACGACATCGACAACATCGGCGATGCCCGCCACCTCTCGTTCTTCGAGATGCTCGGCAACTTCTCCTTCGGCGGCTACACCAAGGCCGACGCCATCGCCTGGGCGTATGAGTTCATCACCGGCGACGAACACCTCGGCCTTCCCAAGGACCGCCTGTACATGACCGTCTTCGAGGACGACAACGAGGCCATCGAGCTGTGGCACGAGCAGGGCGTCTCCTACGACCACATCTCGCGCCTCGGCGAGGAGGACAACTTCTGGGCCGCCGGCCCCACCGGCCCCTGCGGCCCCTGCTCCGAGATCTACTTCGACCAGGGCGAGGAGTACGGCTGCGGCAGCCCCGACTGCGCGCCGGGCTGCGACTGCGACCGCTACCTCGAGTTCTGGAACCTCGTCTTCACCCAGTACGACCGCCAGGAGGACGGCTCGATGCCCGAGCTGCCCCACCGCAACATCGATACCGGCATGGGCCTCGAGCGCATCGCGGCCATCATGCAGCACAAGGGCACCAACTACGACGGCGACCTGCTGCAGTCGCTCATCGGCGTCGGCGAGAGGCTCTCGGGCCATGCCTACGGCACCGATGCCGCCAAGGACCGCAGCCTGCGCATCCTCGCCGACCACTCTCGCTCCGTCACCTTCATGATCGGCGACGGGATCCTGCCGGGCAACGAGGGCCGCGGCTACATCCTGCGCCGCCTGCTCCGCCGCGCCGTCTACCACGCCCGCCTCATGGGCATCGAGAGCCCGTTTATCTCCACCTACGTGGACGAGGTCACGCGCCTCATGGGCGCGGACTACCCCGCGCTCGTCGAGCAGAACGCCCTCATCCAGGGCATCGTCCGCGCCGAGGAGGAGCGCTTCGGCGCCACGCTCGACGCCGGCGAGTCCATGCTCGAGGCCGAGTGCGCCAAGCTCGCCGAGGGCGAGGCCCTTCCCGGCGAGGTCGCCTTCAAGCTCCACGACACCTACGGCTTCCCGATCGACCTCACCCGCGAGATCTGCGAGGCCGCCGGCCACGACGTCGACATGGACGGCTTCGACGCCTGCATGACCGAGCAGAAGGAGCGCGCCCGCGCCGCCGCCAACCGCGACGCCTGGAGCAACTTCAACGACGTCTGGACCGGCCTGTCCGACAAGCTCGGTGCGACCGAGTTCTGCGGCTACGACGACGACTCCGCCGACGGCTGCCGCGTGGTCGCCATCGTGGCGGGCGACGCCGAGGCCGAGTGCGCCAACCCCGGCGACGAGGTCAGCGTCGTTCTCGACAGGACTCCGTTCTACGCCGAGATGGGCGGCCAGTGCGGCGACACCGGTAGCCTCACCGACGGCGGCTCCCTGCGCGTCCGCGTGAGCGACACCAAGGGCAAGAACGGCCTCTACGCGCACGTCGCGACCGTCGAGGAGGGCACCCTTCGCGTGGGCGACGTCGTGACCGCCGCGGTCGACCACGGCCGCCGCGAGCTCATCCGCCGCAACCACACCGCCACCCACCTGCTCGACGCCGCCCTCAAGCAGGTCCTGGGCGAGCACGTGAGCCAGGCCGGCTCCTTCGTGGGCCCCGACCGCCTGCGCTTCGACTTCACCCACTTCGAGGCCATGACCGCAGACGAGCTCGCCCGCGTCGAGGGCCTCGTCAACTCCGAGATCTTCGCCGCCGAGCCCATCGTCACCAGCGTCATGGGCATCGACGAGGCTAAGGCCTCCGGCGCCGTCGCCCTCTTCGGCGAGAAGTACGGCGAGACCGTCCGCGTGGTCTCCACCGGCGCCTCCGACGCCCCCTTCTCCCGCGAGCTCTGCGGCGGCACGCATGCCCGCAACACCGCCGACCTTGGCCTGTTCAAGATCGTCTCCGAGAGCTCCGTGGGCTCCAACGCCCGCCGCATCGAGGCCGTGACCTCCATGGGCGCCATCGAGCACCTCGACGAGCAGCTTGAGCTTCTTGCCAGCATCGCCTCCGAGCTCAAGTGCCGCCCCGCCGACGCCGCCGAGCGCGTCTCCGCACTCAACCACGAGCTTCGCGACACCCGAAAGAAGCTTGAGGCCGCCACGACCGGCGCCGGCTCCAACAAGGTTGCCGAGGCCTTCAACGCCGCGGTCGACCACGACGGCTACAAGCTCGTCGTCGCCCGCCTCGACGGCCTGTCCGGCAAGGACATGCGCTCCGCCTGGGACGGCATCCGCGACGCCGCCAAGGGCGAGCCCGTTGCCTGCGTGATCGCCTCGGCCACCCCCGACGGCAAGGTCGCGCTTCTTGCCGGCGGCACCGACGCCGCCGTCGCCTCCGGATTCATGGCCGGCAACATCGTCAAGGCGATCGCCGGCCTCGTCGGCGGCCGCGGCGGCGGTCGCCCGAACATGGCTCAGGCCGGCGGCACCGACGTCTCGGGCATCGACGCCGCGCTCGACGCCGCAAAGAAGGAGCTCGGCCTCTAGTGCGCGCGCTTGCGCTTGATATCGGCGAGGTCCGCGTCGGGGTCGCGGTGAGCGACCCCGACGGACGCATCGCCTCGCCTGTCTGCGTCCTTCCCGCGGCGGAGGTCCTCGCGCACGCGCGGACCTTCACCCGCGTCCTCGAGGACTGGGAACCGGACGTGCTTGTGTGCGGGCGGCCCATGACCTTGGCGGGGGAGGAGGGGCCCCAGGCCGAGCGCATCATGGGGCAGGCCCGCGGGATCGCGAAGGACTGCGGGCTTCCCCTCGAGTTTGCCGACGAGCGCCTGAGCTCGGCCGAGGCGAAGCGGATCTTGAGGGAGCAGGGCTTGAACGAGCGCTCCATGCGGGGCAAGGTCGACATGGTTGCCGCCTCGCTCTTCTTGCAATCCTGGCTCGACGCCAACGTCGACAAATAATTAGCAGATGATAGATAAGGCTCATCGATGACCACACCTAGCAACGACCAACAGCGTCCGCGCCGCCGCGCCGCCCACTTCTCCGAGGCCCCTAAGGCCAAGGCCGCGCCCATGCCCTCCAGGGGCGCCGTGGCCCCGCGCCAGGCAGGGCCCGCCCCCAAGGCCCGCGCCGCGACCAACCGCCGGCCGACTCCGCGCGGCGGGAGGGACTCCTCCGCGCTCACCACGAACCGCATGTCCGGTGCGGCCGCGCGCGCGACTCGCCGCGCCGGCAGCCACGACGTCCGTCGCGAGAAGACCAAACGCCGCGGCGGTGCGGGGCTCGTCATCGGCGGCGTCGCTGCCGTTGTCGTGGTCGTGCTCGCCATCGTCCTCGTCGTCGTCCCGTCGCTCACCAATTCCGGCGGCGACACCCAGCAGATCGAGGTCGGCCAGGTCGTCAACGTCACGATTCCCGACGGCGCCGGCGCCCAGGCGGTCGCGCAGGCGCTCTTCGACGCCAAGGCCATCGAGGATAAATCCGAGTTCCTCAAGCAGGTGAGCCGGATGAACGCCGGCGAGAGCCTGAAGAGCGGAAACTACGTGATCACGGTTGGCGGCGACCTCTCGAACCTGGTCGAGCTATTGGCCGCCGGCCCCAACGCGAGCGGCATCGCGCTCACCATCCCCGAGGGCTACACCGTCGCCCGCATCGCGGACGCGGTCGAGTCCACGCTCGGGATCTCGGCAGACGAGTTCAAGGAGCAGGCCAAGGCCTCTAACTACGTGGCCGACTACCCCTTCCTCGAGGGTGCCGCCAACGACTCGCTCGAGGGCTTCCTCTTCCCCAAGACGTACTCCTTCGGCGAGGGGGCGACCGCAGACGGCGTGATCCGCGCGATGCTCACTCAGTTCCAAAACGAGATCGCCACGCTCGACCTGAGCTACGCCGAGGGTCGCGGCCTCACGGTCGCCCAGATCGTCAACCTCGCCTCCATCGTCGAGAAGGAGTCCACGCCGAGCACCCAGGGCGCCGTCGCGGCCGTCTTCTGGAACCGTCTCGAGAACAACGGGGAGCCCAACTACGGCTTCCTCCAGTCGGACGCCACCACCGCCTATTCTGTGGGCCACGACCCGAGCGCCGAGGAGGTCCACGACGAGAGCGACCCGTACAGCACCTATGCGCACCAGGGCCTCCCGCCGACGCCGATTTCATGCCCAGGCCTTGCCTCGCTGCAGGCCGTGTGCGCGCCTGACGGCGAGTACCTCGACAAGGGCTACTATTACTTCTTCTTCTACAACGACAAGGACGGCAACGTCCAGTACGCTTTCAGCAAGACCTACGAAGAGCACCAGCAGGCCATCCGCAATGCCCAGAGTCAGTAGGCGCCTGTCGGCGCGTGCCTGGCGCTACGTCGCAAGCGCCAAGGCCATCGATGTGCATGGTCTTGTGGACGCGGGCGTCAGGCTCGTGCTCCTCGATCGCGACAACACCGTCGTGCCGCGCGACACCAAGCGCCCGCCGGCGTCGGTGCTCGCGTGGCTCGACGAGGTCCGAGCAGCCGGGATAAAGACGTGCGTCGTCTCGAACAACTTCCACACGGGTCAGGTCCAGTCCTCCGCCCGCGAGCTCGGATGCGCCGCGGTCGACCACGCGATGAAGCCCGCCCCCTTCGCGCTCGAGCGCGCTATGAGGCTGGAGGGGGAGGGGCCCGAGGCCACCGTCATGGTCGGCGACCAGGTGTTCACCGACGTGGTCGCCGCCAACCTCGCGGGCGTGCGCGCCATCCTCGTTCGGCCCCAGTCCCGCCGCGACCTCTGGTACACCCAGATCTTCCGCATCTTCGAGCACCTCGCCCTTCTTGGCGCCACCTTCGAAGGCGAGTAGCACCTGCAAATTCAGCCCGCCTGATTTGACTGCCAAATCAGGCGGGCTGAATTTGCAGGCGGGCGTTCGCGAAACGCACCCGTTACCGCTTGCGTGTAGAATCGATGCCAGATAACAGCGAATGGGGTAACGGTGGTTCTAGAGAATCCGAGATACATCGTCCACGAGGGGTGCGACCACATCTTTTTCGTGGGATTTCTCGGCGCGGGCAAGTCGACGCTCGCGCGCAACCTCAGCGCGCTCTTTCACCGACCGTGCGTGGACACCGACCGCATGGCCGAGCGGATCTTGGGTAAACCCATATCAAGGGTTTTCGCCGAGGACGGCGAGCCGGCCTTTAGGGACGCCGAGACGCGCGGCCTCGCGAGCCTCCTTGCAAAGAAGTCCCTGCTGGTAAGCTGCGGCGGGGGAATCGTCGAGACCGAGCGCAATATCGAGCTCATGCACGAGATGGGCACGGTGGTGTTCCTTGACGGCGACCTTGCCGACTCGATGCGCCAGATCAAGAACACCGCCCGCCGCCCCGACCTCGGCGACGCGCGCCAGGCCGAGCGCCTCTACCGCCACAGGCGTCCCCTCTACGAGGCGAGCGCTGACATTCGGATCGACATCAGGAACAAGAGCTTTGAGCAGGTGGCCCTCGAGAGCGGCCAGCTGCTCTGGGAGAAAGGCCTTCTATGAGCGAAGAGACCACCGAGACGGCTAATCTGCCGCTGGCCGCGGAGCCTGAGGAGAACCTCGCCGCGGCCGCTGAGCCGCCGGCCGCGGAGCCCGCGGCCGCGACCCAGCCCGAGCCCGTCATCGAGATTCCCACCAAGCGCCAATGGGTTACCCTTCGCGGCTCGTCCATGGACCTGCGCGTGGGCGCCGGCATCGTCGACGGCATCGCGCACGACATCTCGTCGGCCATCGGCCGTCCTCGCGCCTGCGCGCTCGCGGTCGAGCCGGGCGCGCCCGCCGACCTCGTCGAGACGCTGCGCCGCGGCCTTATCGACCAGGGCTTCAAGGTGCACGTCTTCGACCTCCCGGCGGG
Source organism: uncultured Olsenella sp. (assembly GCA_900540955.1). Lineage (GTDB taxonomy): Bacteria > Actinomycetota > Coriobacteriia > Coriobacteriales > Atopobiaceae > Paratractidigestivibacter. The sequence continues at coordinate 25,940 of UQIF01000022.1, read as the reverse complement.
CGAGGAGGCCCACGCCTTCTCGTCCATCGAGAAGGTCTTTGCCGGCCTCGCCGAGGCGGGCATCACCTCTGACGACCTCGTCGTCGCCGTCGGCCACGAGGGCGCGCTCTCGCTCGCGGGAGCCGCCTGCGCCCACTGGTGCGGCCAGGTCATGATCGCCGAGGTCCCGCTCGACCTCGCCTGCGCCATTACCGCCGCCGTGACCCCGCGCGGCCTCGACGTCGCTGGCCGCCAGCGCATGGTCGTCCTCGACGGCACCGCCCGCTTCGAGATCTGCGACCTTGATGTGCTTCTTGCCAACAGCACCGATGAGGACGTGCTGTTCGCCCGCGCCATGATGGTCGCGGCCGCGATGGCCGACTCCGACAAGGCCGTCGGTGCCCTGTGGGACGCCGCGGACGAGGTCGCTGCCGGCGATAAGTGCGCTCTGGTGAGCGCGCTCACCGAGTGCATCCGCAGCAGGGGCAAGGTCGTCTCGTCCTCCTCGGTCGCCATCCGCCAGTCCGCGGAGTACGGCCAGACCCTTCGCCGCGCCCTGCGCGCGGTGCTGGGCGAAGGCGAGCCCGAGTCCGCCCTTCTTGCCGACGCGATGCGCTTTGCCGCCCGGCTCTCGGTGGCGGGGGAGTACCTCTCGATTGACGATATGTTCACCCAAGACGAGCTGCTCGAGCGCCTGGGCCTGGGCACCGTCAGGGCCGCAGTCGACGCAGACGAGCTCGTCGCCGCGATCCAGAAGGAGCGCTTCGCCCGTACGAACCGCTTCATGCTCGCGCTGCCCCGCGCCCTCGGCCGCGTCCGCCTCACCGCCGTCGAGACCGAGACCCTGGCAGAGCATGTGCGCGCCTGGTGCGCCTCTCGCTAGAGCCCGCGGGCTGCGGCCTCGAAAACCAGCTATCTAAAACGGCTGCCTAGGCAGCAAGAAGAAAGGAACGAAACAATGGCAGATGCCGCTGCATGCGCCGGGCGCGTCGCCCGTCTCCGCGAGCTCATGGCCGACCGAGGCTACGACGCTGTGATCTTGCGCAACAACCCCGACCTTCGCTGGCTCACCGGCGCCGAGCGCACCTTCGACGACGAGGTCGCCCACACCGCCTTCATCACCTCCGAGGGCCAGTGGCTCCACACCGACTCGCGCTACTTCAACACCTTCCGCGAGCGCCTCGGCGCCGACACTCCCTGGCAGATCGACGAGGACATGACGACCCCCGCCGCTTGGGCCGCCGCCCGCGCCGCTCAGACCACAAGTCGTGTCGTCGCCGTCGAGGACACCTGCGACCTCGCCTTCTTCGACGCCTTCCTCCACGAGTGCAACGCCGCCTCCGTCGCCTGCCTGACCCCGCGCCTGCACGGCGACATCTGCGACCTGCGCATGATCAAGGACGCCGAGGAGGTCGAGCTCATGCGCCACGCGCAGACGATCACCGACGCTGCCTTCGACCACATCTGCGGTTTCATCAAGCCGGGCCTCACCGAGCAGCAGATCCGCGTCGAGCTCGAGAACTTCATGTTCAACAACGGCGCCGACGCCCTCTCGTTCGGCTCCATCATCGCGGCCGGCCCCAACGGCGCGAACCCGCACGCCCAGCCCGGCCAGTACGTGGTCAAGAAGGGCGACATGATCGTCATGGACTACGGCGCCGGCTACCACGACTACCACTCCGACATGACCCGCACCGTCTGCGTGGGCGAGCCCACCGACGAGCAGCGCCACGTCTATGACGTCGTGCGCGAGGCCCACGAGGCCTGCGCCGCCGCCGCGAAGCCGGGCTGCATCGGCACCGACATCATGGCGATCGCCGAGAAGGTCATCGGCGACGCGGGCTACGGCGACTACTTCAAGCACGGCCTCGGCCATGGCGTGGGCATTCAGATCCACGAGAACCCGAGCTTCAACCGCCGCTGGATCCGCCCCGTGCCCGAGGGCTCCGTCATCACCATCGAGCCGGGCATCTACCTGCCGGGCAACTTCGGCGTTCGCCTCGAGGACTTCGGCCTCATGACCGCCGACGGCTTCGAGCCCTTCACCGCCTCGACGCACGAGCTGGTCTGCATTCCCTGCTAGGAGGATTTTCGGCTAAGTCGACAGGCACTTATTTCTTATTGATTTCTTAGGCACTCGCCGAATGGTAGCAAGCAGTCGGCGAGTGCTTCTTTTTTAGAAATAAGGGCTTGTCGTTCAAACAACTTACGAATTTCTGCCTGTTCTTCTCAACAAAACCGCTACAATCATGAACGTGTTATGGAGCGGGAGCGAAGGATTCGTGAAGTACTCCAGACCTTTCCGCTGTTCGTAACTGTACGTATTGGGTCCGCAACAGAAAGGGAGGTATGCGGTGGTTAGCATTGTTCTAGCCAGTCACGGGACGTTCTCCGAGGGCATCAAGATGTCCGGCCAGATGATCTTCGGCCCCCAGCAGGATGTCGCCGCAGTGACGCTCATGCCCGAGATGGGGCCAGACGACCTCAGGGCAAAGATCCTCGAAGCCGTGGAGGGCTTTGAGGAGAAGGACCAGGTCCTCTTCCTGGTCGACCTCCAGGGTGGAACCCCCTGGAACCAGATCTCGCTCCTGCTCGACGAGCCGGGTCACGAGAACTGGGTCGCCGTCGGAGGCATGAACCTGCCGATGGTCATCTCCGCCTACGGGGAGCGCATGGGCGGCGGCACCGCCGCCGAGGTCGCCAAGGCGATCTACCCCGAGGCCAAGTCCGGCGTCTGCGTGAAGCCGGAGTCCCTCGCCCCCGCCGACGCGGCGCCTGTCGCGGCGCCGGCACCGGTCAAGCAGGGCGCCATCCCCGAGGGGACGGTTCTGGGCGACGGGCACATCAAGATCGCCGCGGTGCGCATCGACACGCGTCTGCTCCACGGTCAGGTCGCCACGGCCTGGACCAAGCAGATTGCGCCCGACCGAATCATCGTCGTCTCCGACGGCGTCGCGCACGATCAGCTCCGCAAGACCATGATCGAGCAGGCAGCGCCTCCGGGAGTCCCCGCCAACGTCGTGCCGATCTCCAAGATGATCGAGGTCTCCCGCGATCCCCGCTTCGGCGCAACGAAGGCGTTCCTGCTCTTTGAGACCCCGCAGGACCTGCTCAAGTGCATCGAGGGCGGCGTGGACATCAAGAAGGCCAACATCGGCTCCATGGCCCACTCCGTCGGCAAGGTCGTCGTCACGAACGCCATCGCCATGGGCGACGACGACGTGAAGACCATTGAGGCCCTCCGTGCCAAGGGCGTCGAGCTCGAGGCCCGCAAGGTTCCCTCTGACTCTTCCGAGGATATCGACGCAATGCTCAAGAAGGCCAAGTCCGATCTGGCCTCTGCAAAGAAGTAAGGAGGATGGGTAATGAACCCAATTACGATTCTGCTCATCGTCGTCGTGGCTTTCCTTGCTGGTATGGAAGGCATTCTTGACGAGTTCGAGTTCCACCAGCCGCTGGTGGCCTGCACCCTGATCGGCCTTGTGTCCGGTCACCTTACCGAGGGCATCATGCTGGGCGGCTCGCTGCAGCTCATGGCCCTCGGCTGGGCCAACATCGGCGCCGCGGTCGCCCCTGACGCGGCTCTGGCCTCCGTCGCCTCGGCCATCCTGATGGTCCTCGGCCTCAATGGCGGCACGGCGGATTCCCAGGGCGCCATCACCGCCGCCATCGCCGTCGCCGTCCCGCTGTCCGTCGCCGGTCTCTTCCTGACCATGATCTGCCGTACGATCGCCACCGGCATCGTCCACATCATGGACTCCGCTGCCGAGAAGGCGGACTTCGCCGCCATTGAGCGCTGGCAGGTCATCGGCATCCTGATGCAGGGCGTCCGCATTGCCATCCCGGCCGCGTGCCTGTGCTTCATCCCCTCCGAGGCTGTCACCGCTGCCCTCGACGCCATGCCCGCATGGCTCTCCGGCGGCATGGCCGTCGGCGGCGGCATGGTCGCCGCTGTCGGCTACGCCATGGTCATCAACATGATGGCCACCGCCGAGACCTGGCCGTTCTTCGCCCTCGGCTTCGTCCTCGCCGCCCTCTCCGAGCTCACCCTCATCGCCCTCGGCGTCATCGGCATCTCGCTCGCGCTCATCTACCTTGGCCTCAAGGACATGGCCAAGCAGGGCGCCGGCTCCGCCGGATCGGGCGATCCGCTCGGCGACATCTTGAACGACTACGAGTAGGAGGGGAGTGATTAACATGGCAGAGAACAAGGTCACTCTTTCAAAGAAGGATCGTCAGGCGGTGTGCTTCCGCCACCAGTTCCTCCAGGGTTCTTGGAACTACGAGCGCATGCAGAACGGCGGCTGGTGCTTCTCGATGATCCCCGCGATCAAGAAGCTCTATGCGAACAAAGAGGATCAGGCCGCCGCGCTCAAGCGCCACCTCGAGTTCTACAACACGCACCCGTACGTGTCCGCTCCCGTCATCGGCGTCACGCTCGCCCTTGAGGAGGAGCGCGCCAACGGCGCTCCCGTCGACGACGTCGCCATCCAGGGCGTCAAGGTCGGCATGATGGGCCCGCTCGCCGGCGTCGGCGACCCGGTCTTCTGGTTTACCATTCGCCCGATTCTCGGCGCGCTCGGCGCTTCCCTCGCGCTTAGCGGTAACATCGTCGGCCCGCTGCTCTTCTTCATCCTCTGGAATATCATCCGCGTCGCCTTCCTGTGGTACACCCAGGAGTTCGGCTATAAGGTGGGTTCCTCCATCGCCAAGGACCTGTCCGGCGGTCTGATGGGAAAGATCACCGAGGGCGCCTCCATTCTCGGTATGTTCATCATCGGCGCGCTCGTCGAGCGTTGGGTGTCTATCTCGTTCACCCCGGTCGTCTCGCAGATTACTCAGTCTGAGGGCGCCTACATCGACTGGGCCAACCTGCCCGCCGGCGCCGAGGGCGTCAAGCTGGCCCTGACCCAGTACAACTCCATCGGCGCGACCGCGCTCGATCAGGTCAAGACCACCACGCTCCAGGGCAACCTCGACCAGCTCATTCCCGGCCTCGCCGCCGTGTGCCTGACGCTTGGCTGCTGCAAGCTCCTGAAGAAGAACGTCAGCCCGATCGCCATCATCCTCGGTCTCTTTGCCATCGGCATCATCGGCCGCCTCGTCGGCTTCATGTAGGACGTGGTCGCCTAAGCGACTTCACGGGGCCGCTTCCCTTTCGGGGGAGCGGCCCTTCTTTTCAATCGACCCGACAGGAGGCCGGCGCATGGCGCAATCACAGAACACCAAGGTCGAGTACACCGTAAAGGCTGCCTCGATGATGGGGCTCGCAACCTACGGCGATGTCATGATCGGCGACGTCGCGTTCGAGTTCTACAACGAGAAGAACCCAGAGGACTTCATCCAGATCCCCTGGGACGAGGTCGACTACGTGGCCGCCGAGGTCTTGTTCGGCAAGAAGGTCGCCCGCTTTGCCATCTTTACAAAGAAGAACGGCCACTACACCTTCAGCACGCGCGACAACAAGGCGACGCTGCGCGCGATGCGCGGGCACGTGCCCGATGACAGGCTGCAGAAGAGCCCCAACGTTCTCGATGTTATGAAGGCCGGTGTGCGGAGTCTGTCGCATCTGGGCCGCTAGGCCGCCTGGTGCTATAATTCTCCAAATGTATGCAACCTGCCCGCCAGGGCAACAAAGGAAAGAGAGTCTTTCGATGCAGCAGATCAGCACCGCCGAGTTCAAGAACGGCATGGGCCTCAAGATCAAGGATAAGATCTATACCCTCGTCGAGTTCCAGCACGTCAAGCCGGGCAAGGGCGGCGCTTTCGTTCGCTATAAGCTCAAGGACCTCCGTTCCGGCCGCGTCATCAGCGACCAGACCTGCAACGCCGGCTCTAAGTTCGACTCCGTGATGCTCACCACCAAGGAGATGCAGTACCTCTACAACGACGGCAATCACTACTACTTCATGGACATGGAGACCTACGACCAGATCCCCGTGTCCGAGGAGTTCATCGGCGACAACGCCAAGTGGTTCAAGGAGAACGACACCTGCCTGCTCATGTACGCTGACGATGACCTCCTCACCGTCCAGCCCCCGATGTTCATCGAGGCCGCCATCACCGAGACCGACCCGGGCTTCAAGGGCGACACCGTCCAGGGCGGCAGCAAGCCTGCCACCATCGAGACCGGTGCCGTGGTGCAGGTCCCGCTGTACCTTAACGAGGGCGAGGTCATCAAGATCGACACCCGCGAGGGCAAGTTCGTCTCCCGCGTCTAGTCGTCAGCACATCAACCGCAGGCCCCGGCGCATGCCGGGGCGGCTTTTCCAACGAGGAGGGTTCCATGGCAGAGAGCGAGCTTAACGTCTCTGGTATCGGCATCTCAAAGAGCGTCGTCTCGACCATCGTGAGCCTCGCCGCCAAGCGCGTCGACGGCGTCGCTTCCGTGGGCGGCAACGACATTGCGTCGAGCCTCATCTCCGTGTTCACGAGCCGCACCGTCTCTCCGGAGGTCGCGGTCGAGTCGTATGTCGAGGGCGATGCCCTGCATGTGGTCGTGCACCTCGCCGTCTTCTACGGCTATCCCTTCACCAAGCTCGCGGACGATGTCCGCGAGGCGGTCGCCGATGCCGTGACCGAGCAGATGGGCGTCGCCGTCGACGGCGTCGACGTCTGCATCGACAGCCTCGTCTTCCCGAAGGAGTAAGGTGGCAGTTCGATTCGGAGGGCGCACCCGCGCCCGCAGCCAAGCGCTGCAGCTCATGTTCCAGGCCGAGGCGTCAGGTCGCACCGTGCCTGAGGTACTCGACGGCGAGTACGCCCTCGACAACGGCCCGCTTCGCGACTTCGCGCGCGAGCTCGCGGTGGGCTGCGACGGGGTCCGCCACGACCTCGACGCCATCATCGCGACCCGCTCCGAGAGCTGGGCGATCAATCGCATGCCTGCGGTTGACCGCAACCTGCTGCGTCTCTCGCTCTACGAGATGATCTTCGTACCCGAGGTCGACGTGCCCGTTGCCATCGACGAGGTCGTGCGCCTCGCCAAGTGCTACGGCACCGACGAGTCCTCGAAGTTCATCAACGGCCTGCTCGGCCGCGTCGCTGACGACCTCGAGGCCGGCGTTGACGTCGTCGCCAAGGCCCACGAGGACCTCGCCGCCCGTGGCGAGTCCTCCGCCGACGTCCAGTATGCCCTCGAGGGCGGCAAGAACGACGTCTGGGAGGAGCCCGAGGACGAAAGCGAGCCGCTGCCCTTCGGCGCCGACCTGGGCGACGAGCTCACCGGCGGCATCTGGTACGTCGAGGGCCCGGGCACCATCGAGGAAGACGACGAGGACGTCTGGTAATGGCCCGCGTCGACACTTCCAAGTATCAGACGTTCCCGCAGATCACCGAGCGACTCGACGACATCGTGTCTCAGGTGCGCGACAAGGACGTCTCGCTAGAGCGCTCGCTCGACCTCTTTGACGAGGCCATCGCGCTCGGGTCCAAGGCCGTCGACATGGTCGACGCCACGGACTTCTCGCCCGAGGAGGCGGCCCAGCTCGAGGAGCGGGTTGCCAATAAGGGCGAGGCCGCTGGCGAGGATGCATCGGGCGGCGAGGCGGTCGAGGCCGCTTCCGCCCAGGAGAACGCATAGTGGCAAAGAAGCGTCGGCTTGACGAGGAGCTCGTCGAGCAGGGATTCTTTGCATCGAAGGATGAGGCCTTGCGCGCCGTCATGGCGGGCGAGGTCTCTACTTCTGACCGTCGCCTGACCTCGGCGGGGGAGCGCGTGGCCGTTGGCCTTCCGCTCCACGTCAAGGGGCATGGCGCATTCGTGAGCCGCGGTGGCTTGAAGCTCGAGCGCGGCCTAGACGCCTTTGGGGTGGACCCTGCGGGGCTCGATTGCCTCGATGTGGGCTGCTCGACCGGCGGCTTCACCGACTGTTTGCTGCGTCGCGGCGCTGCCCACGTGACTTCGGTCGACGTCGGCTACGCGCAGTTCGACTGGGGCCTTAGGCAGGATGCCCGCGTTCACCTGCTCGAGCGCACAAACATCGTGGACGTCCCCGGCATCGTGGGGTCAGGTGCCTTTGACCTTGCGGTATGTGATGTCTCGTTTACCTCGGTGACCTGTGTGCTGCCTGCCGTGCTGGAGCTTCTGCGCCCTGACGGTCGCTTCCTCACATTGGTCAAGCCTCAGTTCGAAGCCCCCCGCGAGGACGTGGGGGAGGGCGGCGTCGTCCGTGACCAGTCGGTGCGCGACGCCGCGATCGCGCGCGTCCGCGAGGCGTTCGAGGGCTCCGGCCTTGCTGTGCAGGGTGTTTGCGAGAGCCCTATCCACGGCGCTAAAGGTAACATCGAGTACCTTATGCTCGGTGTCCGCGGGGCTTAGGGCTTCTTACTCTGTGATTACAAGGTCGGCGCGTGTCGGCCTGGCGTGCTAAGGTCGTGGCATCGTCGCTGAAGAAGGGCATGACATGACCGAAACCGAAAAATCAATCGATACCTTAATCGTGTACTGCCATCCATACGAGATGAGCCTGAGCGCCGCGGTGCTCACGGCCGTCGAGGCGGGGCTCGACCGCGTGGGACGCTCCTTCGAGGTCTGCGATCTGTACGCTGACGGCTTCGACCCGGTGCTGCGCGCCTCCGACCTCGCGCTTTACGGCGAGGGTGGGACGAACGATGAGCTCGTCCGCCGCTATCAGGGTCAGCTTTCGCGCGCCCGCCACCTGGTGCTCGTTGCCCCCGTGTGGTGGAACGATATCCCCGCCATGCTCAAGGGCTGGATCGACAAGGTCATGCTTGTAGGTTTCTCGTGGGAGGCGACGGGCCACGGACTTTCGGGCACGCTCGGCAGCATCATCGAATCGGTCGACGTCTTTACCACCTCCGCCGAGCCGACCGAGCACCTGCGCGCCTCCATCATGGCGACGCTTATGGACGGCACGTTCGCGCAGCTCGGCGTCGAGCACAGGGCATGGCACAACTTCGGTGGCATCGATCTGTCGACGCCCGAGGACCGAAGGGATTGGCTCGCCGAGGTCGAGAGAATTGCGGCAGGGGAGGTTGCGGCATGCTAGAGGCTCTTGCGGTGGCGGTGGGCGGCGCGGCGGGAAGCCTCGGCCGCTGGGGAATCGGCCGCGCGCTCGGCGCCGTGCTGCCGGGGCTCCCCGCGGGAACCTTCGTCGCCAACGTATTCGCGGGCCTGGTCATCGGCCTCGTGAGCGGGGTTAACGCCGCTAGCCCGCTTCCACCCGAGATGAAGTCCCTTCTTACGGTGGGGCTTTGCGGCGGACTCTCCACGTTCTCGACGTTTACGAACGAGACCTTCGGCCTCATGCAGTCCGGCAACGCCGCCGGCGCGGCGGCCAACGTGGCCGCCAACGTCGCCGTGTGCCTTCTTGCCGTTTGGGCGGGCACACGCCTCGGTACCGCCATGGCCGCTTAAACCGTACGGTAACGTCTAACTCCCACACAGCGGACGCATTTTGGCCGAAACCGGTCCGAATGCGTCCGCTGTGTGGGAGTTAGGCGATCTGAGGCTCGTTGCGAACGTGAGTGTTATAGGCGGGCGGCTTTCTGCCGGATCGTGAAGAACTGCAGCAGAAGGAGCAGCAGCAGGATCGCCATGCAGACGAGCGAGCCGACGACGGCGCCCGAGAGCCCCGCGAAGTTGACGAGCAGCATCGACACAGGCACGCTGAACGCGAACGCGGCGCCGTAGTAGAGCGTGACCTCGCTCTGGGCGCGCAGCACGGTGATGATCTGGTAAAGGAAGTCGACGCACGCGCAGACGCCGCCCGTGCCCACCATGACGTAGACGAGGCTTCGGAACTGCTCGAAGTCGAGGCCGTACATGAGGTTGAGCATCGGGATGCCAATGGTGCCCATGAACAGTGCCATTACTCCCGTTGTCAGCGCGATCACGCCGATCATCGCGAGCACGAGCAAATCGAAGCGGTGGCGCTTCTCGGGGTCGTCCCAGATGCGCGCAAGCCTTACGAGCTGCGGCTTGTACACGAAGGCGCTGATCATCAGGATGGTGTGCGCGGGGAAGTACATGGCGTTGTAGTAGAGCTGGTTGTCGTAGGACAGCGCACCTTCCATGGCGAACTTCGGCATCGAGTCGATCATGTTGTACAGGAACAGCGCGGCAAACAGCGGCCAGCAGGCAGAGAAGAGCTCTCGCACGCCGCGAAGCGTCGCCTTGTCGCCGCGGTCGGTCTCGAAGAACGCGAGGGGTATGCTGAGCACGACCAGCGAGCCCACGGCCGCAATCGCCATGCCCCAGCTCGCCCATGCGAGGTTGCGGGTCAGAAGCAGCACCGCGGAGAACGTGACGAAGCTGCCTGCGCAGCGCACGCCCTGCGAGAGCCCGGCGAGGTAGAGCTTGTCCTTTTGCTGCAGGCGCCCCTCGTAGACGTCGGCAAGGCCGTCGACAGCGCGGAACACCAGCACGCCCATGCAGATGGACATCATCGGGTCGGCGTACTCGCGCGTCCTGCAGTAGGCATAGCCCACGAGCAGCATCGCCGCGCAGGTGATGACGCGATGAACCTGGTAGTCGGCGAAAGACTGCATCTCGTCGATGTCTGAGACCTGGTAGGTGCGCGTGCCGAAGTTCGCGAGGAACAAAAGAAGCGTGCCGATGGTGAACGCCATCGAGAAGAGGCCGGCCTTCTCGGCGCCGACGATCCAGGTGCACACCATGGTGAGCAGCGGGAACAGTGCGCCCCAGGCCGCCTGACCGCAGGTGTTGAGCACGTAGTCGCGCGTGGTCTGGTGGGCGAGGTACTGCTCGGAGCGTGCCGACTCCTGCCCGCCGAAGACGGCGGCGATCAGGCGGTTCCACCACTTGTCCACGGCGCGGCGAAGGGGCCCCGGCTGCTTGGCGGGCTTCTTGGCGTTTGCGCTTGCGGCGTCGGCTCCGGTGGCGGCGCGGCCGAAGAGACCAACTTTCGAGGCCTTGCGGTCCTTCTTTGGCTTGCGGGCTTTCTTTCCCTCGACTTTGAGGGTGAGGTTCTTGATCGGGCTTTTGGCCATTCGAGGGGCATCCTCCTTGCGATTGCTTGCAGGACTCGATTGTAATCCAGGCGGGTGCGCCCGCCACTAAAGCCCGGAGAACCTACCGTGAACACTCAGTTTCGCCAGCGGCTTAATTTTGTCGGCGGGCGGTAATCGGGGTATCTTAATATTCGTCGAACCATGCCGCGGCTTGGCCGTGGCCCCTAGGAGGGAGACGCGTTGACAAAGAAGAAGCTCACCATCGAGGAAACCGCGGCGCTCGAGGCGCTCCAAGGCGTCGATGTTCCGGATCAGATCCGGAACAACATGGCGCTTTTCCTGCGCCTGGTCCGCAAAGTCCTCGAGGAGGCCGACCAGGACCTCCGCGCCATCTTCGACGTCCTGCTCTTTGACGCCATCTTGATGAACGACGATGCCAACGAGAACCCGGAGGAGCACGAGGCCTTCGAGGACATGGCGTCCATCATCACCGAGCTCGACGACAAGAACACCACGCTGCTCATGCGCGCGTTCGTCACGTTCTTCCACCTTGCCAACATCTGCGAGGAGAACTACCGCGTAAAGTCTTTGCGCAAGCGCGAGAGCGAGGTGCCCGTCGGCAACCCCGACGACCCTATCAACGACCTCACCGTCGCCTACCGCCAGCTAGTCGACGAGTGCGGCCGCGGCAAGGCCAACGCCCTTCTTAACCGCCTCGAGTTCCACCCCGTGTTCACCGCACACCCCACCGAGGCCCGTCGTAAGGCCGTCGAGGGCAAGATCCGCCGCATCGCCGGCCTGCTCGAGCAGCACGAGGGCCTGGGCGGCATCGCCCTGCTCGACAACGAGCGCCGCCTGCTGCAGGAGATCGACGCGCTCTTCCGCACGAGCCCCATCGCGCACAAGAAACCGACCCCCGTCGAGGAGGCCGACACCATCATCGACATCTTCGACAGCACCCTGTTCGAGATGGTGCCCGAGGTCTACCGCCGCTTCGACGACTGGGAGCTCGGCGACAAGGCCGGCACCGTGCCGCCCGTCTGCCCCGCGTTCTTCCACCCCGGCAGCTGGATCGGCTCCGACCGCGACGGCAACCCCAACGTCACCGCCAAGGTGAGCCGCAAGGTCGCCGAGAAGTTCCGCACCCACATGCTGGGCGCACTGGCCGACGCGACCCTTGCCATCGGCCGCAACCTCACGATGGACGGCATCTCGACCGAGCCTTCCGACAAGCTCATCAACCTCTGGAACCACCAGTGCGAGATGAGCGAGGCCATCACCACGCGCGCCATCGGCATCAGCGCCTCCGAGCTGCACCGCGCCTGCATGATCGTTATCTCCGAGCGCCTGCGCGCGACCATCGTCCGCACGGCCGACATCATGTATTCCACCTGCGACGACTTCATCAACGACCTTAGAATCGTCCAGGAGTCCCTGGCCGCCGCCGGCGCCGCCCGCACCGCCTACGGCCCGGTCCAGAAGCTCATCTGGCAGGCCCAGAGCTTCGGCTTCCACATGGTCGAGATGGAGTTCCGTCAGCACTCCGTGGTCCACTCCCGCGCCCTCGCCGACATCCGCGAGCACGGGCGCTGGGGCGAGCGCGGCCAGCTCGCGCCCATGACGCAGGAGGTGCTCGAGACCTTCCGTGCCATCGGCCAGATCCAGCGCAAGAACGGCGTCGACGCCGCTCGCCGCTACATCATCTCGTTCACCAAGTCCGCGCAGAACATTGCCGACGTCTATGAGCTCGCGCGCCTCGCGTTCGCGCACGAGGACGACGTGCCCGTGCTCGACGTCATCCCGCTGTTCGAGCAGCTCGAGGACCTTCTTGGCGCCGTCGACACGCTCGACGAAATGATCAAGCTCCCCGATGTCCGCCGTCGCCTTGCCCAGACAGGCGGCCGGCTCGAGGTCATGCTTGGCTACTCTGACTCCTCCAAGGACGCCGGCCCGACGTCTGCCACCCTCACGCTGCATAAGGCCCAGGCCGAAATCGCCAAGTGGGCGGATGCCAACGGCATCGACCTCATCCTGATGCATGGCCGCGGCGGCGCCGTGGGCCGAGGCGGCGGCCCGGCAAACCGCGCCGTCCTCTCGCAGCCCAAGGGCTCGGTCAACTGCCGCTTCAAGCTCACCGAGCAGGGCGAGGTCATCTTTGCCCGCTACGGGGACCCGACGCTGGCCCGTCGCCACATCGAGTCCGTCGCCGGCGCCACCCTGCTTCAGTCCGCGCCTTCCGTTGAGTGGACCAACACCGAGTCCACCGAGAAGTACGCCGACCTGGCTCGCTCCCTCGACGATGCCTCCCACGAGCGCTACCTCGACCTTCTGAACAGCGAGGACTTCGCCTCCTGGTTCAGCACCGTCACGCCGCTCACCGAGGTTGGCCTCATGCCCATCGGCAGCCGCCCGGCCAAGCGCGGCCTCGGCGCCAAGTCGCTCGACGACCTGCGCACCATTCCGTGGATCTTCTCTTGGTCTCAGGCTCGCATCAACCTGGCCGCATGGTACGGCCTCGGCACCGCGTGCGAGAGATTCGGCGACCTCGAGCAGCTCCAGGCCGCGTACAAGGAGTGGCCGGTCTTCGCGACCTTCATCGACAACATCGAGATGTCGCTCTCCAAGACCGATGAGCGCATCGGCAGGATCTACCTCGCGCTCGGCGACCGCGAGGACCTGAACAAGAAGGTCCTCGACGAGATGGAGCTCACGCGCAAGTGGGTGCTCGCCATCGTCGGCGACGAGTGGCCGCTGCAGCACCGCCGCGTCCTCGGCCCCGTCATTCGCATGCGCCTGCCGTTCGTCAACGTGCTCTCCGTCACCCAGGCGCTCGGCCTGCGCACGCTGCGTATCGAGGGCGACAAGCTCACGCCCGAGGAGAAGGAGCGCTTCATCTACCTCATCCTGTGCACCGTCTCCGGCGTCGCCGCCGGCCTCCAGAACACCGGGTGACGCAGTGCGCCCGAAGGCGCGCTTCTTTCCAGATTTGAATTCGCTTTGCCCCGCCTTTCTTTGCCGCATGCGAAGAAGGGCGGGGCTTCTTTTGGCGTAAAACTGATCACCATGAGCGAGTTTTCGCTTTCACGGTTTGCGTGACCTGCGCATTTGTCAGGTTTCTTTCCAAAAACAAAGACATGGTGATCAGTTTTGGAGTGGAAAGAAAAGCTGCCCAAAACTGCCATCGAGTAAGAAGGGCCGCTCCACCCGCCGAGGACGTGTTTGCCGCAAGCCGAAGCGCCGAGCTCCCGGGTGCCGGCATGCGCTACGGTGCTCAGCATCGCATGCTCGACCACGAAAAAGGGAGACGCAATGAACCGACTCGAGAACAAGGTCGCCGTCGTCACCGGCGCTAACTCCGGCGTGGGCGCCGCCATCGCCAAGCTCTTTGCCGCCGAGGGCGCCACCGTCGTCATGACCGCACGCCGCGAGGCCGCGCTTGAGAAGGTCGCCGGCCAGATCGAGGCCGCCGGCGGCAAGACCTTCGTTATGGCTACCGACATCTCCAAGGCCGAGGACCCCGAGCGCCTCATGGCTGCCGTCGAGGAGAAGTACGGCAAGATCGACGCCCTCGTGAACAACGCCGGCATCCTCGAGTCCGGCCTGAAGCCCATCGACCGCTTTACCGACGAGGATCTCGACCGCATCATCGAGACCAACCAGAAGGGCACCATGCGCTGCATGCGCGCCGCGACCAAGCGCATGTCCGCCGGCGCCTCCATCGTGAACATCGCCTCCGTCGCCGGCGAGAAGGGCTGCGGCGGCGCCGTATACGTCTCCACCAAGGCCGCCGTCATCGGCGTGACCAAGCACACCGCCCTGCGATTCCAGGCCGAGGGCATTCGGTGCAACGCCATCTGTCCGGGTACTATCGTGACCCCGATGGTTGCCGGCACCACCGCCGCCGACATGGACGCCGACATGATGGGCGCCATGGCCACCCACTCCAACCTCCGTACGCAGCCCTGCATGCCCGAGGACGTGGCCAACATCGCCCTGTTCCTCGCGAGCGACGAGTCCCGCGCCCTCACCGGCCAGATCCTCGTGAGCGACTTCGGCGCGATGCTGTAGGCGCCATGGCGAGGCCATAGCGGTTTTCGCACGGCGGCCCGACCGGCTTAGTAAGTCTGGTCGGGCCGCTTTTGTGCGTCGCGGCCTCGATGAGTTACCCAATCTAAACTTTTTTTGCAATGGCTATTGAGTCGAACGTAAGTTAAGTCTATCTTACTTTTTGAATGATTGTTTACTAAGGCCAACTTCCTTCCCGCGGCCGACCGCGCGTCGCCGTAAGCGGGGAGGGCAAGAAGGAGGCACAGATGGTTATGGAGGCTGTTATGGGCGGGGTCGTCGCAAAGCCGCAGGCACAGGCGTCCGCAACCGTTTCCGGCGCCCTGCCGCTCGCCATGCTCGGCGAGGACGAGGTGGCGACGGTTTGCAGGGTGAAGGGCTCCTCCGAGCTCCGTAAGCACCTCTCGGACCTCGGGCTCGTCGAAGGCGCCCAGGTCAAGGTGATCTCGCGCGTCGACGGCGACGTGATCGTCAACGTCAAGGGGGCGCGCCTTGCGCTCAACCGCGCCATGTCGTCTCACGTCATGGTCTCGCTTTAGGTTCAACTCCCTGTGTGACGGGCTTCGCCGCTCAGGGGTGGGGGATGCGCGCGCCCGCGCGCAATGCAGGTGCCGTCGATCGGCGGCGAACAGAAAGGGAATCGATGGCAACTCTCAAGGATGTGAAGGTAGGCCAGAGCGCCGACGTCGCCAAGCTCACCGGCACGGGCGCCCTCAAGCGCCGCATCATGGACATGGGCCTCACCAAGGGGACTCACGTCTACGTCAAGAAGGTGGCACCGCTCGGCGATCCGATCGAGCTCACCGTCCGCGGCTACGAGCTGTCCGTCCGTCTGGACGAGGCGGCCAACGTTGAGGTCACCGGTGTCCGCGACGGCGAGTAGCAAGAAGGGCCTGTGCAGGTAGGCGGCCTTTTTTATTTGGCCGTGAAGTTACCTGTAACTAACTAGTCTGAGTCCCAGAAAGGCAAGGAATGGCAGAAACATTTATCGGTCTCGCGGGCAACCCTAACTGCGGCAAGACCACGCTCTTCAACGAGCTCACCGGCTCGAACGGCTACGTCGGCAACTGGCCCGGCGTCACCGTCGAGAAGAAGCAGGCCAAGTGGCGCGCCGACAAGGACGTCACCTTCGTCGACCTGCCCGGCATCTACTCGCTTTCTCCCTACACCCCCGAGGAGGTCGTGTCGCGCGACTACATCGTCAACGAGCGCCCCGATGCCCTCATCGACCTCGTCGACGTGACCAACCTCGAGCGCAACCTCTACCTCACCACGCAGGTGCTCGAGGCCGGTCGCCCGGTCGTCGTCGGCCTGAACATGTGCGACCTTCTTGCCCAGCGCGGGGACAAGGTCGACACAGCCAAGCTCTCCGAGCGCCTCGGCGTGCCCGTGCTCGAGGTCTCGGCGCTCCACAACGACGGCGTCGACGAGCTCGTCCGCGCCGCCGTCGCCGCAAAGACGCCCGCCCGCGGCGTCAAGTGCTTCTCGGCCGAGGTCGAGTCCGCCCTCGAGCAGATCGCCTCGCTGATCTCCGGTGCCTGCGACTCCAACCTCCTGCGCTGGTACTCCGTTAAGGTCTTCGAGCGCGACGCCGAGGCCATCCGCCCACTGAGCCTCACCAAGGAGCAGCTCGCGGCCATCGAGCCCGTCATCAAGGCCGTCGAGGACGCCCGCGACGACGACTCCGAGTCCATCATCACCTCCGACCGCTATGACTGGATCTCCGAGACCATGGCCGCCTGTGTGGTCAAGGCCCCGAAGAAGCTCACCACTTCCGAGAAGATCGACAAGGTTGTAACCAACCGAATCCTCGGTCTGCCGATCTTCGTCTGCGTCATGGTGCTCGTGTACTACATCGCCATCTCCACCGTGGGCACCGCCGCCACCGACTGGGTGAACGACAACCTCTTTGGCGACGGTTTCTTTGTCAACTCCGCCGGCCAGGAGCAGTACGAGGCCGACACCGAGGACTGGGCCTCCAACAGCTACGGCGACCAGGTCGACGGCTACCTCGCCGCCGCCGAGGACGCCGGCATCGACACCGCCGGCGTGAGCGACGCCATCGCCGCCCTTGCCGACGACCCCGAGGATGCCGACGCCATGGCGACCGTTGAGGACTTCGCCGCCGATGCCGACGCCGACGGCGTCGTCGCGACCGACGTGCCCGTCCACGACGAGGACGGAAACTTCCTGCTCTCCGAGACCGACGAGGAGGGCAACAACGTCGTCGTGACCACCGTCGACGCCGACGGCGAGCCCATCCTCGAGGCGGGACAGTCTCTCGAGGTCATCGACTCCGTCGACGCCGACCAGTTCGTCGCGGCCGTCGAGGGCACCCTCGAGGAGCCTGCCGCCGAGGACTACGACGGCTACGTCGCCTCCATCCCCGGCGCCGTTGAGGGCTGGCTCGACGATGCCGGCGCCTCCGACGTCGTCAAGTCCCTCGTGATCGACGGCATCATCGGCGGCGTGGGCTCCGTGCTCGGCTTCATCCCGCAGATGTTCGTGCTCTTCGTCCTTCTGTGCTTCCTTGAGGACTGCGGCTACATGTCCCGCGTCGCTTTCGTCATGGACCGCGTGTTCCGCCGCTTCGGTCTCTCTGGCAAGTCCTTCATCCCGATGCTGATCAGCTCCGGCTGCGGCGTCCCGGGCGTCCTGGCCACCAAGACCATCGAGAACGAGAAGGACCGCCGTATGACGGCCATGCTCACCACGATGATCCCGTGCGGCGCGAAGACCCCGATCATTGCCCTCGTCATGGGCGTCCTCATCGGCGGCTCCGACGCCTGGTGGGTTGCCCCGATGTTCTACTTCATGGGAATTGCCGCGATCATCGTCTCGGCCATCATGCTCAAGAAGACCAAGCCCTTCGCCGGCG
This sequence comes from uncultured Olsenella sp., assembly GCA_900540955.1. GTDB lineage: Bacteria > Actinomycetota > Coriobacteriia > Coriobacteriales > Atopobiaceae > Paratractidigestivibacter. Next base: position 8,084 of record UQIF01000022.1, on the reverse strand, counting down.
AGCCCGCCCCGTTTGTCATGGAGCTCCCGAATTACCACTTCCCGACGATCAAGTCCTGGTGGCTGCACGTCTGGGAGCGCGTGAGCGCCTACATCAAGAAGGCCGGCACCATCATCTTCGCGGCTGCCGTGGCCGTCTGGTTCCTCTCTAACTTCGGCTTCGCCAGCTGGGACGGCGGCAACGGTGCCTTCGGCTTCCTCCAGGGTATGGACGGCGCCGGCGACGACTACATGGACTTCTCGCTGCTCGCGGCCGTCGGCGGCTTCCTCGGCATCATCTTCGCGCCCCTCGGCGCCGATACCTGGCAGGCAACCGCTGCCTCCATCAGCGCCCTTATTGCCAAGGAAAACCTGGTCGGCACCTTCGGCGCCCTCTACGGCCTGGGCGACGCCACCGAGAACTCCGTCAGCATGTGGCAGGGCTTCGCAGCCATGTTCACCGATCCGGCAGGCGTGCTCCACGCCGGCGCCATGTGCGCGTTCGTCGCCTTCAACATGCTCGACGCGCCGTGCTTCGCGGCCATCGGCACCATCCGTCGCCAGATGGACGACTCCAAATGGTTCTGGTTCGCCATCGCCTATCAGTGCGTGTTCGGCTGGGTCGTGGGCCTGATCATCAACCAGCTCTGGGAGCTCATCGTCCTGGGCAACTTCGGGTTCTGGACCGTCGTGGCGTTTGTCTGCCTGGCCGGCATCGTCTTCCAGCTCTTCCGCCCCGCCCCCAAGTGGGACAAGAAGGACGACAAGATCCTCTCCGATCTCACCGAGGACCTTGCCTAGCCCCGCCCCGCTCCACCCGCCAAATCAACCTGTCTGATTTGGCAGCTTTTCCAGCCTGTCTGATTCGGCAGTCGTTTTTCCTTGCTGAATCGGAGGCGTACAGTTCGCCGACTTGGCCTGCCTGCTTTAGCGAGAAGGACATCTCCGAAGCAGGCAGGCTTGACCGGTAGCCGGGGTGCTTCTTGCCCCGGCTCAAGTGCATTACGCGCTTGTGTCCCGCAACTCGCAATCTAAGGAGAAAAACATGAAGAAGTGCTGGTTTGTTGCTATGGGCGCCGCCGCCGCGGGTGCCGTCGCCGGTCTTGCCAACTCAGGCCTGCTCCACAAGGCCGCCGTGGCCACCACCTGCGCAGGCATGAAGGTCGCCGACGTCGTGACCGCCGAGACCCAAGCCGTCGTTGACGACGCCAACGACGTCGCCGCCGAGGCCCGCCGCCAGGCGAAGATCGACGCCGCCGTCGCCGACCGCCTGTCCGCCCTGGAGGCCGACATCCGCGCCGAGGTCACCGCGAAGATCGACGCCGAGGGCGCGGAGGCGTAAGGCTCCATGGTCTTCGACATCGTGTCGGAGCTCCCCGGAAGGCTGCGCCTGCGCTGTGGCAGATACCTCTTTACCGAGGAAGAAGCCCGCGGCGTCGCGTACCAGATCATGGGCCTCGACGGTGTCCGCGCCGCCGAGGTCCATGCTTCGCTGGGCTCCGTTCTTGTGACCTTCGAGCCTTCGCGCCGTGAGGACGTGCTTTCCGCGGTCCGCGCGCTCGATCCGCTCGCGCTCCCGCGCGCCGAGGCCGGGCTGGGCGCGCGGGAGGGTGCGCTCGAGATCAGCCTCGAGAACAACCGCTTCCAGGTCGAGGCCGGTAAGCTCGTGTTCTGGCGCATGGCCAAGTGTGTGCTTCTTCCCGTGCCGATTCGCGCTGCGATCACGTGCCTGCGCGCCGCCGGCTACGCGATCGAAGGCCTGCGCTGCCTGCTTCGCGGCGAGATCTGCGTCGAGGTCCTCGACGCCACGGCGATCGTCGCCTCCTGCCTGCGCGGTCAGTTCTCCGAGGCGGGTACCATCAGCTTTTTGCTGCAGCTCTCCGGCCTCATGGAGGAACACGTCCAGGCGCGAGCCCACCTGGCGCTGCGAGACGGCATGGTCGTACGCTCCGAAAGCGTTTGGGCCGTCGTCGACGGCGAGGACGTGCGCGTGCGCACCGAGGACGTCTGCCGCGGCATGGTGCTTCACTTGGGTGCCGGCTCCGTGCTTCCCGTCGACGGCGTCGTCGTGGGCGGCGCGGGCGAGATCGACGAGTCCTCGATGACGGGGGAGGGTGCCCCGGTCCGCAAGGAGGCGGGCTCCACCGTCTTTGCCGGCACCGCGCTGTCGGCGGGCGACCTCAAGGTGCGCGTGACGGCGCCGCCGGGTTGCGCGCGCATCGACAACATCGTCACCCTCGTGGAGGAGTCCAGCGAGCTCAAGGCCGGCGTCCAGTCGCGCGCCGAGCGCCTGGCGGACGGTCTTGTGCCCTACAGCTTCCTCGCCTTCTTCGGCATCCTCGCGATCACGCGCAACATCAACAAGGCCATGGCTGTGCTCATGGTCGACTACTCCTGCGCCATCAAGCTCTCGACGCCGCTCGCCGTGATGAGCGCGATGGATGAGGCCGCCCGCCTCGGCGTGACCGTGCGCGGCGGGAAGTACCTCGAGGCCCTTGCCGCGGCCGACACCGTCGTCTTCGACAAGACGGGCACGCTCACCAATGCGACGCCCGCCGTTGCCCGCGTGATCAGCTGCTCGGAGGCGACCGAGGACGAGCTCCTGCGCCTATCGGCCTGCATTGAGGAGCATTTCCCGCACAGCATGGCGCGCGCCATTGTCTCCGAGGCGGAGTCGCGCGGCCTCGTGCACGAGCACGAGCTCCACGCCGAGGTCCGCTACGTGGTTGCGCACGGGATCTCCACCTGCGTGAACGGCGACGAGGTGTGCATCGGAAGCGCCCACTTCCTCTTTGAGGACGAGGGTGTGGCGAGGCCCGAGGGCCTTGACGACCTCCTTGCGAGCCAGGCAGGCGCCTCGTCCACGATATTCGTAGCTAAGAACAAGGCCCTTCTTGGCTGTATCTGCATCAGCGACCCTCCGCGCCCCGAGGCGGCGGACGTCCTGCGCAGGTTGCGCGCGCAGGGCTTCACGAACCTCGTCATGATCACGGGCGACTCGGAGTCGTGTGCCCGCCATGTTGCGGCCGAGCTCGGCCTGGACGGCTACTTCGCCCAGGTCCTGCCCGAGGACAAGGCGACCCACGTCCAGCGGCTTAAGGACGAGGGCCACACCGTGGTCATGGTGGGGGACGGCATCAACGACTCGCCGGCGCTCGCCACGGCGGACGTGAGCGTCGCACTGTCCGACGCGAGCGACATCGCCCGTGCCGTGGCAGACGTCCTCGTGCACGATTCGTCGCTCGCGTCGCTGGTCACCATGCGCACGCTTGCGTCTCGGCTCATGGCCCGTATCCACGGGGACTATCGGTTCATCGTCGGCTTCAACTCCGCGCTGATCGCCGGCGGCGTGGCGTCGCTTTTACCCGTGACCACGGCGGCGTACCTGCACAACGTCTCGACCCTTGCCATCGCCGGGCTGAACACGACCCCGCTGCTCGGAAAGCCTCGCCTCCGGCGTATCTGATCTGCCAAACCAGCCTGTCTGAAATGACCGTCAAATCAGACAGGCTGATTTGGCAGGTGATGCGGGCACGTAATTCCCACCAGGTTGTGTGCGTTATGTGTTAGACAAGGTTTACTATTCAAGTTAACCCGAGTGAACTTATTCTATCTACAGCACACGATGCGCCGCACGGCGTCCCCCTAACGCAGGCGGCATCACCGGTGGAGCCCGTGCCCCCACACGGCTCCGGCATGGCAACCGGGCATCTTGTTGTTAACTTCGCCGCGAGCGGAAAGCGGACCCTCTCCCCGCACCGTCTTGAGGCAAAGGCGGCGCTGTCGGTCTCCCAGGGCCGGCGGCGCTTTTGTGTTTCTCGGCACAGAAGGGCGGGCAAGAAGCCCGCCTGCCCGCGCCTCAGCCCATCCTTAACGCCCTACCGTAGCATGTGCTCCTTGAGCCCCGCTCGGCTCTTTACCCCGAGCTTCGCGTATGCGCTCGACAGACGATTCTTCACCGTCCCCGCCGAGATCCCCATGTGTCGGGCGATCTCGGCGTTCGACCACCCGCGGCACGCGAGCATGGAGATCACGAACTCGGTCGTGGTCAGGTTGGCGGCCACGGTGGCGCCGGAGCTGTAGTTGTGAACGCCGCGCCAGCCGCGGCTGAACCTTCCCGCTATCTCGATGATGCGCGCGTAATCCGCCGGGCTCTCGCGCCTCAGGCACGACTCCACCATGCCCTGCAGAAGCGCCTGGTGCTCGCCGAACCCCTCGATGAGACCGTCGGGGCGGGCGACCTCCCATGCGGCCAAGAAGTGCTCCCGCGCGTGCGCCTCGTCGCGCAGGTTGATCCAGCCGATCGAGGCCATGAGGTGCAGGAACATCTCGGCGATGGGGTAGCTGTCCTGCTTCATGTACAGGGCGTTCTCGGCCATGCCGACGCAGCGGCCGTACTCGCCCCTGAGGTAGACGCGGTGCGCGAGCGCGTAGCTCGCAAAGAGGCGCAGCCCCTCGGGCAAAAGCGGCGCCATGCCCATGAACTCGCGCGGCGAGATGGGTGGCGGGAGGTGCAGCAGCACGCACGCGCTCGCGGCGAAGAGCTCGAAGGAGGCCCGTGCGCGCGGGTCGCTCGACACGTCCGGGTGGGTACGCGTCCGTGCGAGTGCCTTCAAGCGGGTGAACGCGCCGGCAGGCTTGCCGAGCGAGAGGCTCGAGTAGCCGCAGATCATGCAGGCAGACACGCGAAGGCTGACGTCGTCGGACGAAAGATACGGCTCGGCCAGCCGCGCTGCCTCCTCGGGGCGCCCACGGAAATAGGCCGCCTCGGCCCGCGCAACGGCTCCGTAGTCGTCGCCGGGCAGGGATAGAAGGACCTCGTCGAGCGTCCCCGGCTTAAACGGCGTGCACATGAGCGGCATGGGGAAGCGGAAGGCGTCGCTTTGCCCGGCGTCGCTGCGGGCTGGGCCCGGTCTTTCTGGCTGGGTCTGCTCCATGGCGGTCGCCTCCTCGTTCTTGCGGCCGTGGCTTGGGGAAAGCGGCCACTGCCTATGCCTTCCCTGCTACAACGGTATTTTCCAAAAAGAGAAAAAGCATGTATAGGCCTAGCGGAAAGGGCGGGAACAGAAGGGACTCAAGTCTCATTTTTGCGCGCGGGGGCTCTCGGCTTGGCAACCAGGGCCCTTCCTGCCCTATGACTCGAACGAGAGGCGGATGGTCGGGCGCGTGTACTCGTCGAAGTCCGCCTCGGGCTCCGTGTCGAAGGAGCACCAGGTCCTCACGGGGCCGTCGGAGGAGGAGACGCGGACCTCCTTGTATACTGAGCCGGCGAGGAGGGCCTCCCTGAAGTCGTCGGGCACGGCGCACGACGTGAGCAGGGCTGGATTCTCGACGTGGATGCCCGAGCCGGAAAGAGGGGCGCAGAGCTCCGCGAAGTCCTTCTCGGCGCGCGCGAGGCCCTCCTCGAGGCTCTCGCCCGGGTCGATCTCCTCGCAGTAGTCGACCCCCGTGAGGACGCCCTCCTCGTTAAACGAGAGGTAGGCGTAGGCCTCCTGCGCGCCCTCGCCGCCCTCGCGCAGGTAGGCGATCGCGCGGTATCCGTAGTCCTGGTAGCGCTCGCGGGGGTTGTCCGCCGCGACGCGCTCGCAGACGGGGCTGAACGCCGCCTCGGCGAGCGCGAGCTGCTCCGCCGCGGCGGCGGTCCTTGCCTGGAGCTCCTGGCTTCCGCGGGCGAACTGCGGGACGTAGACGCCGACGGTCACGGCGATCGGAACGGCGACGAAGGCGATGATCTGCTTCTTTGCGCTGGGCACGGTCAGCCCGTAGGCCTCCGCCATGGCTTTGGCGTTGCTGGAGATCTCCGAGAGGATGTCCGCCGCGGTGGCGACCGCGCCCACGGCGCCGGCAATCTCGGCCGCGTCGCCGAGGCCGCGTGCCGCGTCGCTGTCGCTGCTCTTGAGCAGGTGACCCGCTGCCTGCGCGGCGAGCACGCCCGCGACCTGCGCCGAGCGGTCGGCCTCGGTCTGGGGGACGTGGAGCCGCTCCTGCAGCGAGCGCCAGCGCTCGCCGCGCATCCCGAACTTGGGGCTGAGCGTGCAGTAACAGAAGACCGCCAGGTTGAGCACGACGAACGCGAGGGCGGTATAGAGGCCCGCCGGGTCGAAGCCCTTGTTGTGGAAGACCAGGTCGTCGACCATCTCGAGGGGGAGGATCAGCAGGGCGCTCGCGAAGGCCATGACGAGGGCCGCGGCGGCGAACTTGGGACAGGCGCAGTAGCGCAGGATCTGGCGCTTCTCTTTATCGGCGAGCTGTGGCGCGGGCATGGGGCTCCTTTGGACGGGCGTGCCGGGACTGCGGACGAGTAGCAACCGAAACCGGCGCAAAGTCCTTCTTTCCAGCGCTTTACACGGGTTTCGGTTGCTAATCGATCGGGATGGCAGGCGGCGGCAAGAAGGACGCCCGCCATCCGTGCCCGCTACTCGTGCGTGACGCGCTCGTTGCGCCAGGCCCAGGCGTAGTTCATCTGCGCGCCGTCGGTGAAGCCGATGGCGCCTGCTCCGGTGGCCGGGACGGCGATGACGCCACCGCTGCCGCCGCGCCCGTCGACGGCGTCGAGCATCGCCCCCGCGGCGTCGGCAAGCCCCTGCCCGCAGAAGGCCACGCGGGCGCTCACCTGGTGGGCGGCCACCTCCTGGATGAACTTCTCGCCCGTGCCAGTGCAGCTGACGGCAACCGTGCGCTGGTCAGCGTAGGTGCCCGCGCCGCAAATGGGGGAGTCTCCGACGCGGCCGGGTTGCTGGCCCGTGATGCCGCCCGTGGACGTCGCGGCAGCGATCCTGCCCGCCGCGTCGCGCGCGACCGCGCCCACGGTGCCGTGGCGGGCGTCCTCGGCGGCCTGCGCGCGTGCCTGCGCCTGCGCGCTTTCCTGTCGCGCGGCCTCGAGCTCCTTGAACTCCGCGAGCTGGGCTTCTCGCCGCTCGGTTACGAAGTAGGAAGGGTCGACCTGCTCGATTCCCCATTCCTCAAGCCGCTTCGTTGACGGCGACGAGAAGAGCACGTGAGGCGTCCTCTCCATGACGGCGCGCGCCACGTCGACGGGATGGCGGGCGGTCGTGAGCCCGCAGGCCGCGCCGGTGGAGCCGTCGCCGAGCATGACGCAGCTGTCCATCTCGGCGCGCCCGTCGAGCGTGAGCGCGGCGCCGCGGCCCGCGTTGAAGCACGGCTCGTCCTCCATCACATGCACAGCGGCAATGACGGCCTCGAGCGCGCTGGCCCCCTCGGAAAGAAGCGCGTAGCCGGCGTCGACGGCCCGTGCCAGCGCGGCGTCGGTCTCCGCCCGCTGCTCGGGAGACATCTCGTGCAGGCGCCTGCCCGCGCCGCCGTGGATAACGAGGAGCGGCCCCTCTCCGCCGACCTCCAGAACGTGTGAGCTTTCCTTTTTCATGAGCGGCCTCCTGCCGGGTGCTGTTCGTGCGGTGTCGCGGGCTATGGTACGCCGTTTGGCGGAGGCGGTGCGTCGCCGCGCACCTTCTGTCCGCGATTAGCAACCGAAAACGGTTCAAAAGCCCTTCTTTCCAGCGTTTGAGCCGGTTTCGGTTGCTAATCGAACGGGATGGCGGCATCAACCGGCAAGGAGGGCCCGCCCGCCCACGCGCAACACGTGGCCGCTCGCCTTCTCGCGTCGCTCCGCGCGCGGCCGAGACCATACAATGGTTTGAACTGCTGTCCGGAGGGAGCACATAATGGACGAAACCAACTACGGAGCCACGCTCGATGACCTCAGACGCGCGGCCGAGGCCATCGAGGGACAGCAACAGGCGAGGGCGTTGATTGAGGTGGGGATGTAGTGAGAAGTGCCTTCGTTAACCTCCGTGGCTGCGTATACGGGCAGGCCGTCGGCGACGCGCTCGGCGTGCCGTTCGAGTTCCGAGCCCGCGGCACCTTCGAGTGCACGGGGATGGTCGGCAACGGGACGCACGGTCAGCCGGCCGGCACCTGGAGCGACGACACCTCGATGATGCTCGCCATATGCGACAGCTATCGTGAGCTGGGGCGCATTGACGTCGACGATATCCGAGCGAAGTTCCTTTTGTGGTATCGCGAGAGCGCGTTGAACTGCCTCCCATTTCTTGGACAGGGAAATAAAAGTCCGAGGAAAGGGAGGCT
>UQIF01000021.1 GCA_900540955.1 uncultured Olsenella sp. | reverse complement strand
GCCGATGTCGAGGATAAGGCCGCCCTTGACGACCTCGATGACCTCGCCCTCGACGGTCTCGCCGGACTGGAACTTGGCCTCGACGGCGTTCCAGGCACGCTCGTACTCGGCGCGCTTCTTGGAAAGGACGAGACGGCCCTCCTTGTCCTCCTTCTGGAGAACCAGAGCCTCGATCTCGTCGCCCATGGCGACGACGTCGGCCGGGTTGACGTCCTTGCGGATGGAAAGCTCGCGGGACGGAATGACGCCCTCGGACTTATAGCTGATGTCAAGCAGGACCTCGTCGCGCTCGACCTTGACAACGGTGCCGGTCACAAGGTCGCCCTCATTGAAATCGGTGACGGTGCCGTCAATGAGGCTGTTCATCTCCTCGTCGGAAATGTCATCCATGGCGAAGATGGACGAGTTCTGAATCTCACTCAAAGGTGGACCCCTTTCGAACAACGGGGCCCCGGTCGTCATGGTCGCTGCCTGCAGTGCCAAATCAATCGCGGCGTCTACGTGGAAACTTGCATGCTCTCGGGGGCCGACAGATACGTTTGTGCGGGCCCCATGCCCACACGCGCTATAGAGTACCTTTAGTGGCGGCCGCATTTCAAGCAAATGTTTGGGGTAAATTGAGTTTCTACGCAGGTCCGCCACGAAAACGCATCGCGCGGCGGCCTCGGCAGGGCACTCGGCATAGGAAGGCGCCTTCATATGATAAAGGCCGTTCTGTTCGATCTGGACGACACACTGCTATCGCTCAACCTCACGGCGTTCCTCGCGGCCTACGTCAACGGCGCGTCGGGGCTTCTTGCCCGCGCGAGCGGCAAGCTGAGAGTGAACATCATGAGCGCCTATGCGCGGGCCTGGCTCGCCGTCGAGGGCGAGAAGCGCCGCGACCGCATGACAAACGCCCAGCTCATCAACTCCATCATGCTCAGGCAGTGCGGGATCCCGCTGGACGACCCCGTGATCGACGACATGATCCGCTGCTATGAGCAGACCGTCGTGCCGCGCATGGGGTCGGGCTTCGTGCGCGCCCAGCCCAAGGAGGGCGCCCGCGAGGCGGTCGACGCCGTGTGGGGCATGGGCCTCACCTGCGCGCTCGCCACGAACCCGGTCGTCTCGATGCAGTGCGACCTCGCTCGCATGGCGTGGGCGGGCTTTAGCGCCGACGACTTCGCGCTGGTCTCTTGCGCTGAGAACTCAACGCGCGCCAAGCCGTGGGCGAGCTACTACGAGGAGTTCTGCGGCAAGCTCGGGCTCACGCCCTCCGAGTGCCTCATGGTGGGCAACGACGCCAAGCGCGACTTCGCCCACCCCGAGTGCGGGCTGCGCACGATCTACGTCGGGCACGCCCGCCCCACGAGAGCCGTCTGGTCCGGGCAGATGCGCGACCTCGCCGTCGCCCTCCCCTACATCGTCGACGAGGCGAACCGATCGTAGGCGGTGCGGCCGCGGGCCGACGCGCTAAGGAACCGCGGGTTCCAGCCCAGGCTCGCCGCGGCGCGCTCGAATAACGCGGGTTCCAGCCTCTACGCGCTCAGAAATCGCAAGTTCCAGCCTTTCTTTGCTCAGAATCCCCGGGTTTCAGCTCCGTCAGACGGCTGGGACCTGGGGATTCTTAGCGCAGCGGTCGGCGCCGAGGCTGGAACCTGGGTATTCTGAGCGCGATGGGGCGACCGCCCGGGCGGGTCAGACAGGCAAAAAAGACCGCCAAATCAGACAGGCTGATTTCGCAGGTCGAAGGAAACGAGACGGTAGCCGGCCTGTTTCACGCGGGCGCGGACGGCGGCCTCGTCGATGGGGGCCTTGGCGCGAAGAAGGGCATGCCCGCCTGTGAGGGTCACCTCGGACCAGCAGCCGTCGCCGGCGTCGAGCGCGGCCTCGACGGCGGCGACGCAGTGCGCGCAGCTCATGCCGCCGATGCCGAGCTCGGCTGCGTACGGGTAGTGCGCGGGGTCGGTGTCCTCGACGCGCGCGGGCGCGAACTTATTGCCGCATGAAGCACCGCCCTGCTTGGCGGCGCCGCTGCAGCAGTCGCGCTTACCGGTGGCGGTTCCCACCATGCGGATCGCCGCCACGACGAACACAATGAGGACGGCGGCGATGATAACGATGTCGGTTAGGCCCATGGTCCTTCTTTCCACGTATAGAGTTAGCCTCAACCGACTATATACCCCTTAGAGGTATTTACGCCAGTCGTCCTCGCCCTCCTCGTCATCCCCATCCGCGGCGGCGGCGCTGGCGGCGACCGCCTGGCGCTCGGCGCGCGTGACGAAAGCGTCGGTGTTGGCCTCGGGGAACTTGGCGAATGCGTGCTCGAAGCGCTCAAGGTTCTCGTCGAAGCGGCCGCGCGGCACCGCAAAGACGACCTCGCTCGCCACATGGCCGCCCGTCGCGAGCTCATCGCGGAACATCTCGGCCACCTGCGAGGCATCCCAGCCGAAGACGCCGCACCCGAAGGCGCCGAGCACGAGCTTCGGGTGCCCGAGGTCGTCGGCGACGGCGAGCACCATGCGGATGCGCGAGCGCATGGCGCAAAGCAGGTCCTCGTCCGAGACGCGGTACTCCTCGCGGGCGCGGCGAGCGTTGGGAGCGGCGGCCACGATCACGTCGGCGTAGCTGTGGTACTTCTCGCGGTCGAAGCGCACACGGGGCACGACGAGGGCGCGGTTGCGGTAGAGCTCGCAGTTGATGTTGCGGCGGCGGTTCTCGGCGTACCAGGCCTTCTGGGTGACGAGCGCGTTGTAGAGCGTGGACTCGGCGCACATGGCCTCCTCCTGCGCCCAGGCGCCGCGGTCGTAGCCGCCGGCAACGCTCGTGAAGCTCGCGAAGTCGAGGACGGTGAGGTCGCAGGCGGAGGCGAGGCCGCGGCCGCGCGAGAGCACGGCGGTCACGGAGTCCTCGTCGACGACGGTGACGGACGGGACGCGCGGGGCGCCGTCGTCTGCGGCGGCCGCGGCGGAGGGCGTCGAGTCATAGGCGCGCAGCCCCGCGACCGAGGCGGCCACCTCACTTGCGAGCCGATTCTCGACGTCGGCTATGTGGCGCGCCGCCTCCTTGGCCCTCGCGTCACGTCTGGGATTCGATCGCTTGTTGTCCGCCATGGTTCCTCCTTGCCCGGCGAGCGGGTACGTCCCCCTCGCCGTCGACTCAGTGCTACAAGCTTCCTCGGGATTGCCCGAGGACTTACGAAAGCAGCTCGCGGGCGTGTGCCAGCGACGCCTCACCGGTGTCGCCGGAGAGCATACGGGCGACCTCGCGGACGCGGTCCTCGCCGAAGATCGGGGTGAGCGTGGTCTCGGGCACATCGCCCGCCGACTTGCTCACGAGGTAGTGCTCGTCCGCCACGACGGCAACCTGCGCGAGGTGCGTGACGACGATGACCTGATGGGTGCGCGCGAGGTCGGCGAGGACGCCCGCGAGAGCGACCGCGGTGGCGCCGCCCACGCCGGCGTCGACCTCGTCGAAGACGAGCGTCTCGGCGGAGTCGGACTCGCCCAGGACCACCTTGAGCGCGAGCATCACGCGGCTGACCTCGCCGCCCGAGGCGATCCTGCGCAGCGGGCGTGCGGAAAGCCCGGCACCCGGCCGGTACAGGAACTCGGCCCGCGACGCCCCGCTGCGCGACCACTCGGCGCGCGGAAGCCGCTCGAAGGCGACCTCGAGCTCGGCTGTGCCCATCTCGAGCCGCTCCATCTGCTCGCTCACGGCAGCCGAGAAGCGCGGCGCGGCCTCGCGACGCACGTCGTCGAGGGCGCGGGCGGCATCCGCCAGCCGAGCCTCGGCGGCGTCCGCCGCCTTTTGCGCGCGCTCGATGGCCGCGCCGCCGTCGGAGGCCGCCTCCACGACGCCGCGCGCCTCGTCGCGGCGGGCGAAGACGTCGGCCATCGTGGGCCCATAGCTGCGAAGAAGCCCCTGCAGCTCGGACCAGCGCCCGCGCATGCGCTCGAGCTCGGCAGGGTCGAAGTCGAGGTCGTCGGCGTAGTCGCGCAGCTCGGAGGCCACGTCCTCGAGGTCCAGAAGGGCGCTTCTGAGCACGTCGGCGTGCTTTGAGAGCGCATCGTCGTAGCGCAGGGCGTCATCCACCTCGGAGGCGGCGTCGCGGATGGCGTCGAGCGCCCCGCCCTCCCCCGCCAGCGCCTCGCGGGCGCCGAGGGCCGAGCGCATGAGCGCGTCGCCGTGCTCGGCGCGCGGAAGCTTGGCCTCGAGGTCGGCGAGCTCGCCCTGCGCGGGGTCGACCTCGTCGATGCGGCGGCACACGAACTCGGCCTCCTCCAGGGCGGCCGCGCCGGTGCGCGACAGCTCGCGGACGCGCTCGAGCTCGCGGGCGGCGCCTGAGGCCGCGGCGAGAGCCTCGCGATAGCGCGCGAGCGCCTCGGCGCACTCCTCGCCCGCCCATGCGTCGAGCATCTCGACGTGGGACTGCACCCGCAAAAGACGCTGGTGCTCGTGCTGGCCGCAGAGGTCGACGGTGGCGCCAACGCCCTCGGCGAGCTCGCGCACGCTGCCCATGCGGCCGTCGATGCGCACCCGTCCGCGGCCGTCCGCGCCCACGCGGCGGCTGACCACGCAGCCGTCCGGGTCGCCTCCGCGCACATAGAAGCGTCCCTCGACCTCGAGGCCTTCGGCGCCCTCGCGCACGGCGCTCGCGTCGGCGCGCTCCCCCACCAAAAGCTTGATGGCGGAAAGAAGGGCCGACTTGCCGGCGCCCGTCTCGCCCGTGAGGACGGTGAGCCCCGCCGAGGGGGCCAGCGACGCGTCGCGGATCAGCGCGACGTCGCGCACATGAAGCTCGTCGATCATCGCCTACCTGCCCGTGCCGTAGAACACGCGCGAGACGGAGTCGTAGAAGCTCTGCGCGCTGTGGTCCAGCAGGATGACGTCGCCCGGGCCGCGGCGGATGCTCGCGTGGGTGGCCCAGCCGGCCTCGCCTGCCCCGATGGCCTGGCCGTCGGCGAAGAACCGCCGCTCGACGGGGCGCTCGGGACTCATGTCGATCTCGACGACGTCGGAGGGCGCGGTGAGGAAGGCGCGCGCGAGGATCTTGTGCGGCGCGATGGGCACGCACACCATGCCGGAGAACTCGGGCGTGACGATGGGTCCGCCCGCCGCAAGCGCGTAGCCCGTGGAGCCGGTGGCGGTGGAGACCACGAAGCCGTCGCCGCGCAGCCGGTCGATTTTGTTTCCCGAGACCGAGACGTCGAACTCGACCATGTCGCCGCCGCCGCCGCGCGAGACGGCGAAGTCGTTCAGCGCGAAGCTGTGGACGGTGTAGGTCGAGCCGTCGGGGCGGACGAACTCGCTCTCGACGTCGAGGGTGGCGCGGTGGCTCATGTGCAGCTCGCCGGCGAGCGCGGCGGCGACCGTCGACACGAGGTCGGCCGGCCCCGCGCTGGTAAGAAACCCGAGGTGGCCGAAGGAGATGCCGAGGATGGGGATCTCGGAGTAGCCGACGGTCCGCGCGGCGCGCAGCAGGGTGCCGTCGCCGCCGAGCGAGACGACGAGCCCACAGCCGGAAGCGTCGGTCACGCGGTTGGGGAAGAGCTTCCTGTCGTGCGCCCACGTGACCTCGATGCCCTGCTCGTCAAGCCAGGCATCGAGCTTCCGGGCGCCCTCGACGGCGTCGGGGCGCGAGTAGTTGGGGACGATAAGAACCTTCAAGGGGCACGCTCCTTGCCAGAAGTCGAAAACCTTGTTCGATTCTAGCACCTGCCCCCGAGGCCCCGCCAAAGTCTACGAAGCCGCCGCACCTCCCGCCGCGCCGGAGATTCTTTCCGCGCGACGGGAGGCTAGTCGAGCTCCTTCGCGCCCGTGTAGAGCTGCCAATACTCGCCGCGCAGCGCGAGCAGCTCCTCGTGCGTCCCGCGCTCGACGATGCGGCCGTGCTCGAGCACCATGATCGCGTCGGCGTTGCGCACGGTCGAGAGCCGGTGCGCGATCACGAACACGGTGCGGCCGCGCATGAGCGCGTCCATGCCGCGCTGGATGAGCGCCTCGGTGCGCGTGTCGATCGAGCTCGTGGCCTCATCCAGGATGAGAACCGGCGAGTCAGCCACGGCGGCGCGGGCGATGGCGATGAGCTGGCGCTGGCCCTGGCTGAGGTTGGCGCCGTCGGCCACGACCGGCGTGTCGTAGCCGCGCGGCAGGCGCTCGATGAAGCCGTCGGCGCTGGCCACGCGCGCGGCGGCGCGGACCTCTTCGTCGGTGGCGCCGAGCTTGCCGAAGCGGATGTTGTCCGCGATCGTCCCGGCAAAGAGGTGCGTGTCCTGCAGAACGATGCCGAGGCTTCGGCGCAAGGACTCCTTGCGGATGTCGCGCACGTCGATGCCGTCGTAGGTGATCACGCCGTCGCGCACCTCGTAGAAGCGGTTGATCAGGTTCGTGATGGTCGTCTTTCCGGCGCCCGTGGAGCCGACGAAGGCGATCTTCTGGCCCGGCTTGGCAAACAGGCTCAGGTCCTCGAGCACGGTCTGACCCGGCACGTAGCCGAAGTCGACGTTGTAGAGGCGCACGTCGCCGGCGAGCGGCACGTCCTCCCCGTCGATGCGCCACGCCCAGCCGTCGGCGCCCGACGCCGTGCGGGCGGCGTGGGCGTCGGAGCGCACGAGCTCGACCGCGCCGGCGTCGACCTCGGGTGCGAGCCCCATCGCGGCAAAGATCCTCTCGGCGCCGGCCAGCGCGGTCAAAAGGAAGTTCCCCTGCTGGGTGAGCTGGTTCAGCGGCATGCACGCCTGGCGAACAAAGACCAGGTAGGAGGCGAGACTGCCCACGTCCGCCGACCCGGCGATGGCAAGAAGCGCGCCCACGACGGTGACCACGCCGAAGTTGACGTAGCTGATGGCGACCGTCATGGGGACCATCGTGCTCGCGTAGGCCTGCGCCGTCGTGCCAGACGCGCGCAGCGACTCGTTCAGAGCGTCGAAGTCGGACAAGGCCGCACCCTCGTGGTTGAAGACCTTGACGACCTTCTGGCCCGCCATCGTCTCCTCGATAAAGCCGTCGAGCTCGCCCAAGGTGGACTGTTGCGCGGAGAAGAACCTGCGGCTGCGCCCGCCCGAGTAGCGGACATAGAGCACCACGACGACGTCGCAGGCGATGGTGATCAGCGTGAGGCGCCAGTCGAGCACGACCAGAAGCACGAGCGTGCCCACCGTCTGGATGAGGGCCTGGACCGTGCCGGCGAAGCTGTTGTTCAAGGCCTCCGACACGGTGTCGACGTCGTTGGTGAAGTAGCTCATCACGTCGCCGTGGCGCGTCGAGTCGAAAAACGAGAGCGGCAGGCCCAGGATATGGTCGAAGAGGTCGCGGCGGATGTCGAGCACGACCTTCTGCGCGGCATGGACCATGGTCTGGGTATAGCCCGCGGCGCTCGCCACGCCCGCGGCGTAGATGGCGGCCGTCACGGCAATGAGGTGGACGAAGCGCTGGTAGTCGCCCTGACCGACGGCGTTGACCACCGGCTTGATCATGTAGGTGCCCGCGAGGTTCGCGCCGCCGCTCACGCACACGAGCACGCCCACGGCAAGCAGGCTCCACTTGGCGTGGCCCATGTACGAGAGCAGCGAGCGCAGCGTGCGGCCCAAATCCTGTGGGCGCCTGGGCGCCCCTCCTTTACCGGCCATCAGCGATCACCCCCCTTTCGGGCAGCGCGCCCGCGACGGCGGCCTGCGCCCCTTCCCCGATGCCCTGCGACTCGCAGAGCTCCGTGTAGATCGGATCGCCGGCGCCGAGGAGCGACTCGTGCGTCCCCACCGCGTGCACGCGGCCCTCGTCGAGGATGACGATCTGGTCGGCGTCCTTAACCGACGCCACGCGCTGAGCGATGACGATCTTCGTCACGCCCTCGAGAGCGGCGAGGTTCGCTCGGATCTTCGCGTCGGTCGCCATGTCGACGGCGCTCGTGGAGTCGTCGAAGATGAGCACCCGCGGGCGCTTGAGCAGCGTACGGGCGATGCAGAGGCGCTGCTTCTGGCCGCCGCTCACGTTGACGCCGCCCTGGCCGAGGTCGCCGTCGAGGCCGCCGATGCGGTCTAAGAACTCGTCGGCGCAGGCCGCGCGGCACGCCTCGAGCATCTGCTCGTCGTCGGCGTCGGGCGCGCCCCAGCGCAGGTTGTCACGAACGGTGCCCGAGAACAGAACGTTCTTCTGGAGCACGATGCCCACCGCGTCGCGAAGGACGGCAAGGTCGTAGTCGCGCACGTCCCTGCCGCCGACGAGCACCTGCCCCGCGCTCGCGTCGTAGAGCCGGGCGATGAGCTGCACGAGGCTCGTCTTGCCGGATCCCGTGCCGCCGAGGATGCCCACGCAGCTCCCGGGCTCGATGCGCAGGTCGACGCCCTCGAGCACGCAGCGCTTGGCATCAGCTCGGTACTTGAAGTCCACATGCCTAAACTCCACGGAGCCGTCGGCGACCTTGCGCACGGCGACGTCCTCCGCGGGAGACGCGATCGCGGGCTTCTCGCCCAAGACCTCGCGCACGCGCTCGATGCTCGTGAGGGCGCGCGCCACGAGCAGGAAGACGTTGGAGATCATCATGAGCGAGTTCATGATCTGCAGGACGTAGCTCATGAAGCCCGTGAGCGTGCCGACCTGCAGCTCGCCCGCGAGGATCATGTTTCCGCCGACCCAAAGGAGCACGGTCGCCGAGACGTACATGGAGAGCTGGAAGACAGGCGTGTTCACGACGGCGCCGGCGAAGGTGCGCGTGGCCGTGTGCGCAAGCTCGCCGTTGACCTCGCCGAAGCGCTCGGCCACATGCTCCTCGCGCACGTAGGCCTTGATGGCGCGGATGGCGGTGAGGTCCTGCTGCAGCTCGTCGTTCAGCGCGTCCATCGTGGACTGCAGCACGCGGTAGAGCGGCGCCACGCGCCGGACGATGAGCGCGAGCGCGACGGCGAGGAACGGCAGCACCACAAAGAAGACCACGGCGAGGCGCGCGGACATGACAAAGCTCAGGGCAAGCCCCATGACGAGCATGATGGGGCCGCGCATCATCGGGCGGAAGCCCGTGACGATGGCGTTCTGGATAACGGTGACGTCGGTCGTCATGCGCGTGACCAGCGACGAGGTCTCGAAGCGGTCGAGGTTCTCGAACGAGAAGCCCTCGACGGCGGAGAACTCCTCGCGGCGCAGGTTGGCGCCGAGGCCCATGGCGGCGCGCGCCGAGTAGCGCGCGTAGCCGCGGCCGAGCACGAGCGCCGCGAGCGCGCAGCCGACCATGGCGGCGCCCCGCGACCACACGACGGCGACGTCGCGCGCGAGGACACCGTCGTCGATCACAGACGACATGAGCAGCGGGATCACGAGCTCGAGGCACGTCTCAAAGAGGATGCACGCCGCGGCGAGCGCGACGTCTTTGCGGTACGGTCCGAAGCTTCGGGCAATGAAGCGCAGGTCAGACAAGGTGGCACTTCTTTCTAACGTATAAAGAAGCGCCGCCTTGCGATAACGTCGCAAGGCGGCGGGACAAGGCTTTGGACTATGTCCTCGTTCGGATTAGAGCAGGCGCAGCGAGACTTCCTTGAGCTGCTTCACGCTGATCTCGGAGGGGGCGTCGCTCATGAGGTCGGAGCCGGAGCTGGTCTTCGGGAAGGCCATGACCTCGCGGATGGAGTCGGAGCCGGTGAGCAGCATGCACACGCGGTCGAGGCCGAGGGCGAAGCCGCCCATCGGGGGCGCACCGAACGCGAGGGCGTCGAGCAAAAAGCCGAACTGCTCGCGGGCGCGCTCCTCGGTGAAGCCGAGCATCTTGAGGATGGCCATCTGCATCTCGGCGTTGTGGATACGCATGCCACCGCCGCCCGCCTCGAAGCCGTCCATGACGAAGTCGTAGGTGTAGGAGCCCACGGCCAGAGGGTCGGCCATGATCTTCTCGGGGTCGGTCTCGGTCGGCAGGGTGAAGGGCTGGTGCTCGGCCTCGTAGCGCTTGGTCTCCTCGTCCCAGTGGAACAGCGGGAAGTTGACGACCCACAGGAAGTCGTGGCCCTCGCGCGGGAGCTCGAGCGCGTCGGCCATGTGGCGGCGCATGCCGCCTAAAATCTCGTCGGCGTGCAGGCGGCTCTCGACGGCGAACATCACGAGGTCGCCGGGCTCGACGCCCATCTCGGCGCGCAGGGCGGCCATCTCCTCGTCGGAGAAGAACTTGACGATCGGGCTCGTGACGGAGCCGTCCTCGCGGAAGGCGATGTAGGCCAGGCCCTTGGCGCCGAAGCCGGTGGCCACGTCGGCGAGCTTGTCAATCTGCGCGCGGGGCCAAAGGCCGGCGCCCTTGGCATTGATGGCCTTGACGAAGGTCTTATCGTCTGCTGCCGCGGAGGCGAACAGCTTGAACTTGGAGTTCGCAAAGATCGGCGTGACGTCGTGGAGCTCCATGCCGTAGCGGGTGTCCGGCTTGTCGGAGCCGTAGGTGTCCATGGCGTCCCAGTACTCGATGCGGCGCAGCGGGAGCTGCATCTGGACGCCCATCTTTGCCAGGGCCTCGGACAGCACGGTCTCGATGCAGCCCATGACGTCGTCCTGGTCGACGAAGGACATCTCGACGTCGACCTGGGTGAACTCGGGCTGGCGGTCGGCGCGCAGGTCCTCGTCGCGGAAGCACTTGGCGACCTGGTAGTAGCGCTCGACGCCGCCGATCATGAGGAGCTGCTTCAGCAGCTGCGGGGACTGCGGCAGGGCGTAGAAGTGGCCCGGCTGCATGCGGGACGGCACGAGGAAGTCGCGCGCGCCCTCGGGGGTCGACTTAAAGAGGCAGGGGGTCTCCACCTCGGTGAACTCGGAGTTATGGAAGGCCTCGCGGATGGCGAAGGTGAGGTCGCTGCGAAGCTTGAGGTTCGCGGCCATCTTGGGGCGGCGGATGTCGAGGTAGCGGTAGCGCAGGCGGACGTCCTCGGAGGTGTCCACGTGGTCCTCGATCTGGAAGGCCGGGGTCTTGGAGGTGTTCAGGACCTCGAGCTCGGAGACGAGCACCTCGATGTGGCCGGTGGCCAGCTTCTCGTTGTCCTGGCCCTCGGGACGCTCGCGGACGACGCCGGTGACCTTGATCGGCCACTCGGAGCGGACGTCCTCGGCCGCGTGGAACGCGGTGCCGCCGGAGTGCTCGGGGTCGAAGGAGACCTGCGTCACGCCGGCGCGGTCGCGCAGGTCGATGAAGATGAGGCCGCCGTGGTCGCGGCGGTGCCAGACCCAGCCGGTGAGCGTGACGGTCTGGCCGATGTTCTCGGCGCGGAGCTCGCCGCAGGTGTGGGTGTGCATGGAGAAAGCCATTCGTTTCCTTTCGTCTCTTCCGCCCCGTGCCGTGACGGGCGGATGCGCAGCAGACGGCGAGGCGGCGTAAACGGCGCCGCGTCGCACGGGTTGCGATTGTACTACGGACGGCGCCCCCGCCGCCCGCGGTGGTAGGGTGGTAACACACAGTCAACGAAAGGACCCCTCCACATGGCATCCGAGAACCCCGCAGGCGCCCCCGCGGCAAAGAAGGTCGCCGTCTTCGACCTCGACGGGACGCTGCTCGACACCACCCGCGACCTCGCGCTCGCGGTCAACCACACGCTGGCGGCCTTCGGGATGCCGGAGCTTTCCCAGGAGCAGGTCATCGCCTACACGGGCAACGGCATCGCCCGCCTCATGGAGCAAAGCGTGCCCGCCGGCACACCGCGCGACGTCTGGGAGCGGGCCTTCGAGGAGTTCAAGCGCTACTACGGCGCCCACGCGCTCGACCACACCCTCCCCTATGCGGGCGTGCCCGAGTGCGTGGCGGCGCTGCGGGCGGCCGGCGTGGCGGTCGCCGTGGTGTCCAACAAGGCCGACTTCGCCGTCCAGGAGATCATCGACGCGCGCATGCCCGGCTGCTTCGACGCCGTGCTCGGCGAGTGCGAGGCGCGCGGCATCCGCCGAAAGCCCGCCCCCGACATGGTGCTCGCCGTGCTCGAGCAACTCGGCGCGGGCCGCGACGGCCTCATATATATAGGAGACTCCGAGGTCGACGTGGCGTGCGCGAGGGCGTGCGACTGCCCCTGCGTGAGCGTGTCGTGGGGTTTCCGCAGCCGCGAGGAACTTGTGGCGGCCGGCGCGACCAGAATCGTCGACACCCCCGACGAGCTGCAGCGCGTTCTTCTTTCCACGTAAGCGAGAATTCCGCCAACGGCGCTCAAGCTACGCTTACCTAACAAATCCAACTCGTTCGGTTAACTTCAAGCTTCGCGGGTTATATTCAACTACAAGTTTGGTTTGGTCGCTCGACGAAAGGAGCCACCATGGGCAAGAAGGCAGCCGAGGCACTCGACATCAATTACGACGAGCTCGCCGAATACCTGCACGTCAACCACTCCGTTTACATGAAGGTCGACAGCTCGATCTATTACCTTACCGACGCCAACTTCGAGTCTTGGCGCGCGCAGGACACGAGCCGCCGCAACGAGAAGAACCACTACATCGACTGCTCCGAGCTCGTCCCCACCGTCGACGAGTTCCTCTCGCTGCCCTTCGTCGGCGGCAAGACCATCAAGGACGTCTTCTCGCACGCGACGTTCTACGCCTCCCTCAAGGGCGAGAAGGAATAAGCGCCTCGTCGCCACACCCGCAACGCGCATGGCCCCCGAATCGATTCGGGGGCCGTTTTTCGTGCCGCGGGTGCGGGCAACGCGCCCGATCAAAAGAATCGCTACCATAAGGGCGGCAGCGGCCCCTGGGACTAAGGCCGCCGGAGAGGAAGGGCCGCCCGACGTCGTCGCCGGGCGGCCCTTGCCGCTATCCAGGTATGGGAGACTCCGCGATGAGGAGCCGGAAGCTACTCCGCCAGGGCGGCTCTGCCGTAGGCGTCGGCCGCGAGCATCGCGTTGGCGACCTTCTCGGGCGTGACCTCGAACGGCATGTTGTGCAGGGTGTCGTTGTCGGCGCAGGCCAGGCGGGCGACCTCGAGCACGCGCTCATAGCTCGCGTCGGCGACGCCGAGCTGGGCGAAGGTCACGGGCAGGCCGACCTCGACGCAGAAGTCGAGCACCTCATAGAGCTCGTCGGCGTTCTCGAGCACGAGCTGGGTGAGGGTGCCGAAAGCGACCTTCTCGCCGTGGTAGAAGGCGTGGGTCTCGGGCATGGCGGTCATGCCGTTGTGGATGGCGTGGGCGCCGGCGAGGCCGGCGGACTCGAAGCCGAGGCCGGACAGCAGCGTGTTTGCCTCGATGACCTTCTCGACGGACTCGGTGCAGGCGCCGGCCTCGAGGGCGAGCTTGGCCTTGACACCGTCGCTCATGAGGGTCTCGTAGCAAAGGCGCGCGAGGGCCATCGCGGCGCTCGTCACCTTGCCGCCGGCGCAGGTGCCGGCGTCGGAGCGCTTGCAGGCGCGGGCCTCGAAGTAGGTGGCCAGAGCGTCGCCCATGCCGGAGACCGTGAGGCGGACCGGGGACTTGGCGATGACCTCGGTGTCCATGAGCACGAGGTTCGGGTTCTGCTTGAAGAACTGGTACTCCTGGAACTGGCCCTCGTCGGTGTAGATGACGGAGAGCGCGGAGCACGGCGCGTCGGTGGCGGCGATGGTAGGCACGACGACCACGGGGACGTCGACCGCGGCCGCGACGGCCTTGGCGGTGTCGAAGATCTTTCCGCCGCCGACGCCGAGCACGACGTCGGAGCCGGCGCCCTTGAGGACCTCGACCAAGCGGTCGATCTCGGCCTGGGAGCACTCGCCGTTGAACTCGTCGAAGGCGCACCCGACGCCCGCGGCGGCCAGGCTCGCCTCGACGCGCTCGCCGAAGCGCTTCTTTCCGCCGGCGGAGATGATCACGAGGGCCTTCTTGCCGTAGACCTTGGTGTACTCGCCGAGGCGGTCGAGCTCGCCTGCGCCCTGGACGTACTTGCTCGGGCTGATGAACACGCGTGCCATGCTGTTTCCCCTCTCTAAAAGAAAAGCCGGGAGGCGCCCGCCTCCCGGCCAAAGCCTCTATGGATTGTACCCAACCCGCGGGACTAGTCGCGGTGGACCACCAGCAGCGGGTCGCCGAGCTTGACGAGGGGGCGGCCGCCGAGCAACGTGCCGGACTCGCCGACGTGGTCGACGCCCGCGAAGTCGTCGGCGTTCGAGACGGCCACGATCACGACGTCCTCGTGGCCGGCGGCCTCGATGGCGGCGCGGTCGAAGCGCATGAGCGGGGTGCCGGCACGGACCTCCTCGTTGGACTCGACCAAGCGCTCGAAGCCCTTGCCGCCCATGTCCACGGTGCCGACGCCGATGTGGATCAGCAGCTCGACGCCGTTTTCGGTGGAGAGGCCGATGGCGTGGTTGGTCACGGTGGTGGCACCGACGCGGCAGTCGCACGGCGCGTAGAGGATGCCGTCGCCTACGGGCATGACGCCGTAGCCCTCGCCCAGAAGGCCGGCCGAGACGACCTCGTCGTTGACCTCCTTCAGGCTGACGAGCACGCCGGAGCACGGCGCGTAGACGACGTCCTCGCGGGTGGCGAACTTGGCCCTGGCGGGGACGGGGTTGTCAGCGGTGAATCCGAACGAAGCCTTGATCTTCTCGAGCAGTCCCATATGCACTCCAATCAAGTGAGCCTGTCTTTCTTCGTACATAAATAATACGTTGTTTGAGCTGCTCGTTTGCTATGGCACTGGGTCTTTTTCGCGATACCTGTTGCCTTTTTGCGAGGCGCCGCGAGCAGCGCCGAGGCGCGAGGGGGCGCGGCTAGGCCCGGGAGATCATTGAGCGAGAAGTGCGGTACGTCACGAGGAAGTAGCCGCCGTAGAGCACGACGACGAAGCAGACCGTGGCCGCCAGCGCGGTGCCGATCCTGTACCCCGTGAGGAGCTCGACCAGGTCGTTCACCGACTTGAGTGCGCAGGCGGCGTGGCAGACGGCCACCACCAGCGGAAACACGAAGTACACGGCAATCTGGGCCATGAGGGCGCGGCGGACCATCGCGGGCTCGGCGCCGAGCTCGTGGAGCACGCGGTAGCGCGCAGCGTTGTCGGAGGCCTCCGAGAGCTGCTGGATGGCGAGCACCGACGCGCAGGTGATGAGCAGGATGAAGCCGATGTAGATGGCCAGGTAGGTGGTGGTGATGGTCGTGGACCCAGTTGCGTCGCGCAGATCGAGAGCGGTGTTCACCGTGTCGACCATGCCGGTGCCGTCGAAGAAGCGCGCCTCCGGCGAGGTCTCGGCGGCCAGCGCGGCCTCGAGTGCGTCCAAGAAGGGCTGCTGCGTCGCCTCGCGCGAGCCCGCGAACATCACGTTGAGGTAGCACGCGTACGCCACCGCATGATCGGGCAGGACGTCGTCGGGCACCACGAGCGCGCCCGAGACGGTGCCGCCGATGGAGTCTCCGATGTGCTCGCGGGCGAGCTCGGCGCGGGGGCGCAGCGCGCGGTCCATGACGGTGAGCTCGCGGTTCTGGGCGGCGAAGGCGCCCCAAATGTCGTCGAGGGTCGCGAGGTCGTTCCACACCAGACACTCGTCTGCGGCCAGCTCGACGGGTTTCTTGCCAAGAAGGGCTCGGAGGGCGTTGTAGTCCGAGAGCCGGACCATGTCCAGGCAGCGCTCACCGTTAGCGGTGAAGAGCTGGTTCGCGATGGAGCCGAAGTCGCCCTCGGTGTGCTCGAGGGCCCATGCGACGGGCAGGCCGCCCTCGCCTACGGAAGGTTCATAGAGCCTCACGCGGGCAGCATCGCGCACGAGCGAGCCCCACTCGGGGACGGCGGCGGAGAGCGTGCCGACCATGTCGTAGTCGCAGGCCTGGGCCGCGAGCGCCCCCTCTCCCCTTTCCTCGGAGCCGCTGTAGCCGCGCGGGTAGTATGTGATGGTGGCGTCGTAGGCCGTCCCCTCCAGGATGGCCTGGTTCATGTTCCAGCTGACGGAAAGCCCCGTGCACACGCCGCAGACGGCTACGAAGAGCATCGCGCAGACCATGGTGATGGAGACCCAGGCGGTGTTCACGCGCGAGTTCAGCTGGCGCAGCACGAACATGTTGAGCCCACGCAGGTAGATGCCCTTGCTCGACTGCACGAGGCGCAAAAGGAAGCCCGAGATTGAGAAGAAGAACAGGGCGGTGCCCACGCTCACGAGCAGCGTCGCCAGGCCGAACCACGGGCCGTCCGAGAAGATGCCGTGGTCGAGCAGGGTCTTGTATGCGAAGCCGATGAGCGCGAGCGAGACGACGAAGAGCGCGACCGAGAGCGGCAGGCTGCGCAGCTTGACCTTCTCGCTGACCTTGTCGGCGCGCAGAAGGTCGATCAGGCGGAAGCGCGACACTGTGCCGACGTTGAACACGAGCGAGACGGCGAACATGAGGGCGAAGTACTCGACGGTCTGGGCCGCGGCGCGCGGGGAGAGCACGAGCGAGAAGCCCGCAACCGTGGTCTCGAAGAGGCGCGCCGTCACGTAGGTCATGAGCTGCGACAGGAGCACGCCCGCCGCGAGGCCGGCGGCGAGGGCGGCCGCGCCCACCGTGAGCGTCTCGGCCGCGATGATGGCGGCGACCTGCCCGCGGCGCATGCCGAGCGTGAGGTAGACTCCGAACTCGCGCTTGCGTCGGCGAATGAGGAAGCGGTTGGCGTAGACCACGAGGAAGCCCAGGATCACGGCGAGGAAGACCGAGACGCCCGAGAAGATCCCCATGAGCGACTGGACGGAGGCGCGCTGGTCCGAGGTCATCTGGATGACGGCCGTCTGGTCCGAAAGCGAGCCGAACGCGTAGAACGCGCAGACGCCGAACGCCAGCGTTAGAAAGAAGACCGAGAAGTCGCGGATGGACTTGCGGACGTTTCCGAGGGCGAGCTTAATCAGCATCGGGACCCTCCCCGCCGAGGAAGCTCACGGTGTCCATGACCTCGTCGAAGAAGCGACGGCGGGTCTTCGCGCCGCGGGCGAGCTCGCTCCAGACGCGGCCGTCCTTGATGAAGACGACGCGGCCGGCGTAGCTCGCGGCAAAGGAGTCGTGCGTGACCATGATGATGGTGGCGCCCGAGGCGTTGAGCCCGGTCAGGCTCTCGAGCAGACGGCGGGAGTTCTTCGAGTCGAGGGCGCCCGTGGGCTCGTCGGCGAGCACGAGCGAGGGGTCGCACACGATGGCGCGGGCCGCGGCGACGCGCTGGCGCTGGCCGCCCGACATCTCGTGCGGCATCTTGTCGAGGACCTCCTCGATCTGCAGGCGCCGGGCGACGTCGGCGACGCGGACCGCGATCTCGCGCGGGGACACGCGGTTGATGGTGAGCGCGAGGGCGATGTTCTCGCGCGCCGTCAGGGTGTCGAGCAGGTTCGAGTCCTGGAAGATGAAGCCGAGGCGCTCGCGGCGGAAGCGCGCGAGGTCGGCGTGACGCAGGGTCGTGACGTCGACGCCGTCGACGTAGATGTTGCCCGCGGTCGGACGGTCGATGGTGGAGACGCAGTTGAGCAGGGTGGTCTTGCCGGAGCCGGAGGGGCCCATGACGGCGACGAACTCGCCGGAGCCGACGGTCAGGCTCACGCCGTCGAGGGCGCGGGTCACGTTGTCGCTTCCGCCGTAGTACTTCTCGACGGCCTCGAGGCGCAGCACGGGCTGGTTTTGGGGGTTAGAAGCCAAGGCGCTTCCTTTCCTTTGGCGTTTTCAGGTCACGACCATACTCCCGCGCGGCGGCCGCGCCCGCCATGGCCCCAGGTGAGCGCAGCCTTACGTTCCCGCAAGGTTCCCGCGCGCCTAGCGCCCCGAGTCGGGGAAGGTGATAGACACGCGAGTCCAGGAGCCCGGCTCGGAGGCGCACGACACGCCGAGGCCCATCTTTGCGCAGAGCTCGCGCACAAGGTAGAGGCCGATGCCGGTGGAGCGGGCATAGCGCCGGCCGTTCTCGCCGGTAAAGCCGCGGTCCCACACGCGCGCGAGGTCGCACGCGGGGATGCCGACGCCGTTGTCCTCCACGAAAAGCTCCGTCTCCCACGCGTCGAGGCCCGTCTGGCGCCTGCGCGCCCACAGCTTCACGCGCGCGGGCTCCCCCGCCAGCGCGTCCGCGTCGCGCCGGTACTTGGCCGCGTTGACGAGCACCTGGCGCAGGCAGAACTCGAGCCACTTGGGGTCGGCGCGCACGGTGAGGTCGAGGTCGGCGAGCTCAGGCGCCACGCCGGCGTCGATGAGCGTGCGGGCGCAGCTGCGCACGGCGGCGCGCGCCACGTCGGCGAGCACGACCTCGCGGACCTGGAAGTCGCGGTCCACAGACGTGCTGCGCGCGTAGTAGAGCGCCTGGTCGACGAAGCCCTCGACGCGGCCGAGCTCGACGTCCATCGCCTCGGCGACGGGGCAGGGGTCGTTGGCGGCGGCCAGGCGCGCGGCGGCGATGGGCGTCTTTACCTCGTGCACCCAGGTCTCGACGTAGTCGCGGTAGGCGCGCTGGTCTGCGCGCATGCGCGCGAGCTCGTCGGCCATCGACTTCGACCCGAGCCTCAGCGCCTCCTGGAAAACGCGCTCCTCGGTGCAGGACGGCTCCTTTGCGAGCTCGGCAGCCAAGTAGGCGCGGCCCTCGCGCGCGAGCCCCTCCGCCATGGCGGCGAGCCTGCGGTAGTACCCGCGCCGGCGAAGGTAGTCGAGCCCGGCGGCGAGCACGCCCGAGACGGCCGCGACCCCGCACACCGCCGCGCACGCCCTGCCCGGCATGCCCGCGGCCAGGAGCATGAGCGCGACCACGGCGATCCCCGCGCACGCGACGGCGGCGGAGGGCGCGCGGTCGCGCAGGTAGTCGGCGAAGCGGTACCCCACGGCCCTTCTCACCTACTCCACGATGTAGCCGAGTCCGCGGCGCGTGGCGATGAGGTCGGCCACGCCGATGCCGGTGAGCGTCTGGCGCAGGTGGCTGATGTTCACGGTGAGCGTGTTGTCGTCGACGAAGTCGCAGGACTCCCAGAGCTCCTCCTGGATGCGCTGGCGGCTCACGACCGAGCCCGCCCCGCGCATCAGAAGCGCGAGGATCCGCAGCTCGTTTTTTGTGAGCTCGGCGGATTTCCCCTGGTAGGAGACCTCACAGCGGGTCGTGTCGAGCACGACGCCGCGATGCTCGATGCGCGCCGCCGCGGCGGCGCCGTCCCCGTAGGTGCGCTTGAGCACGGCGGCCACGTGGGCAAGAAGGACCTGCTCGTTGTAGGGCTTGGCCACGAAGTCGTCGGCGCCGGCGGCCAGCGTGACGAGCTCGTCCATGTCGGTGTCGCGGCTCGTCACGGCGATGATGGGCA
The DNA here is from genome assembly GCA_900540955.1 of uncultured Olsenella sp. GTDB lineage: Bacteria > Actinomycetota > Coriobacteriia > Coriobacteriales > Atopobiaceae > Paratractidigestivibacter. The sequence continues at coordinate 19,054 of UQIF01000021.1, read as the reverse complement.
CCCCGCTGGCGGAGCGGACCTCGCGGCACACGTAGCCGCCGTCCACGCCGGGCAGGTTGAGATCCAAAAGCACGAGGTCGGGCGCCGCATCGAGAATCCGCGCCGCCACGTCCCCGAAATCGTCGAGCGAGGCGGGCTCGTAGCCGTTGCGGGCAAGAAGCGCGCAGAGCCCCTCGCGGATCGCTGGGTCGTCCTCCACCACGAGCAGCCTTCGCATGCGCCCTTCTTTCCCGCGCCTGGGCAGGCTGGAAAGAAGGGCCCGTCCGGCGGCACGACTAGTAACGGTTGTAGATGTGCTCGGCGCTGCCGCGAAGATCGCGAACGCGCAGCTCCGAGCCGTCGTCGAGGACAATCTTACCAGTGAGCAGGCCGAAGACCTGGTGCTGTTTGCTTACGATAACGTTAGCCACGTCGATGTTGTCGGTGCGGTCGATCTGGGGAGTGAAGGCGAGGTCGAGGCGGCCCTCGTCGTCGGTCATGTGCCAGGGCGCCAGGTAGTCGTAGCCGCCGTCGGCGCGGCGCGGGATCCCGAAGTCGACGAGGTGCAGCTTGTGGCAGACGCCGTCGACGAATGCCATGTTCTCGCTGGCCGCCGAGGTGTCGCCGAAGCCGTAGCCGAGGTTGAGGCCGACGAGGCGGCCGTCTTGGTAGCCCTGGGCCGCCGCCCAGTACCAGGTATTCTCGTAGGTCCACACGCCGCGGCCCCAGTCGAGCAGGCCGAGCGCCTCCGACGCCTCGAACTCGTGGAAGAGGCCGCCTGCGCGGAAGCCGCCGCGGGCGCGCATGCCGATGATCTTCTGGTTGTAGTAGAAGGCGGCCGGGTCCTCGGCCCACGGCGTCGCGATGACCATGGAGTCGGCGGGCTCACGGTCGAGATAGAGCTCGGCCTCGAGGTCGGAGGAGCCGTCGAAACGCGCCATGAAGAACGAGAGCCGGCGGGCCCGCCCGTCCGCGCCCACATGGCGCCACTCGACGCGGCAGCGGGAGTTCGACCAGCTGACGTCGCCTCGGGAGGAGCTCCGGGGCAGGCGGAAGGAGCCGAGGGTGAGGGGCACGACCTCGCTTGTGGTCTTGAACGTCCGCGCGGCGAAGTCCATGACGCTCGCCGAGACAAGGCCCAGGTAGCCGAGGTCGGAAAACGTGAGCGCGAGGGCGAAGTCGTCGTCGTTGACGAGGTAGTAGTCCCAGTCCTTGATACGCCAGGCGGGCGCGGCGATGTCCTCGCGGTTGTAGAGGAAAGGCGGCGCGCAGGCGAAGCCTGCCTCGCGCAGGCGCCCCTGGCCGTCGAGCAGGTTGCCCGTCATTTGGATGCGATGGTCGTGCGCGCAGCCGTGCGCGCGGTCCTTTCCCTGGGTCTGCATGGCGCCCTCCCGTTTTGGAGAAACAACTTATATGCTCAGCGTTCCCGCGCGGCGCGGGCTCGCGCCCGCGGACCGCGGGCGGCTCGGCGGGCGGCGGGCGCCGCTCCGGTGGGCGGCTCGTCGCGGCGGCTTGTCCCAGCGGCGTGCCCCAACAGCTTGGCACAAGGCTAGGCACAACAGCCGACGCGGCGCACTTCTTGCCCCGTCCGCCGCCCGCCCACGGCGCCGCGCATCCGAACATGTGTCGTGCACGTCAATTGTCGAGCCGCCCCAGGACCTCTCGCGGGTCGCCCACTTTATACTTGGGCGGCGACGCGGCAGCGGGCAGGCCCATGCCCCGCTTGCCGATGCGCCGGGCCCCGTGCCCGCCACCTGCGTATGATTTAGAGGTCGCGCGCCATAGGGAGGCGCGCCGCACCCGGAGGGGAGGCCCGTGAACACAATCGTCGACATGCTGCGCGCGAACGCGGCTGCGCGGCCCTGCGAAACCGCGCTCGTGGAGGTCAATCCCGAGCGCCACGAGAACCGCCACATAACCTGGCGCGACTACGACCTCGTCGAGACCACCGACGAGCAGCCGTTCCGCCGCGAGATGACCTGGGCCGTCTTTGACGAGAAGGCCAACCGCTTTGCCAACCTGCTGCTCTCGCGCGGGGTCCGCAAGGACGACAAGGTCGCCATCCTGCTCTACAACTGCATCGAGTGGCTGCCCATCTACTTCGGCGCCCTCAAGTCCGGCGCCACCGTGGTGCCGCTCAACTTCCGCTACTCCGCAGACGAGATCGAGTACTGCATGGACAAGGCCGACGTCGACATCCTCGTCTTCGGCCCCGAGTTCATCGGCCGCGTCGAGGAGATCGCCGAGCGCGTGGCCCCCGGCAGGCTGCTGTTCTACGTGGGCGACGACTGCCCGACCTGGGCCGAGCCCTACTACGAGCTCGTCTCGCTGTGCTCCTCCTCCGACCCGATGGTCGCCCTGGACGCGCACGAGGACGCGGCGATCTACTTCAGCTCGGGCACGACCGGCTTCCCCAAGGCCATCCTCCACAACCACGAGAGCCTCACTCAGGCCGCCGAGATGGAGCAGGCCCACCACGGCCAGACCGCCGACGACGTGTTCCTCTGCATCCCGCCGCTCTACCACACGGGCGCCTGCATGCACTGGATGGGCAGCCTTCTGGCCGGCGGCCGCGGCGTGCTTCTGCGCGGCGTCTCGCCGAAGACTATCCTGCAGACCGCCTCGGACGAGCGCTGCACCATCGTGTGGCTGCTCGTGCCCTGGGCGCAGGACATCCTCGTCGCCATCGAGGAGGGCCGCGTGAACCTGGCCGACTACCACCTCGACCAGTGGCGCCTCATGCACATCGGCGCCCAGCCCGTGCCCAAGAGCCTGGTCGAGCGCTGGCTTGCGGTCTTTCCCAACCAGCAGTACGACACCAACTACGGCCTCTCGGAGTCCATGGGCCCGGGCTGCGTCCACCTCGGCGTGGACAACGTCGGCCACGTGGGCGCCATCGGCGTGCCCGGCTATCGCTGGGAGTGCAAGATCGTCGACGAGAAGGGCGCCGAGGTGGAGCCCGGCGAGGTCGGCGAGCTGTGCGTCAAGGGCCCCGGCCTCATGGACTGCTACTACAAAGACCCCGCCGCCACGGCCGAGACCTTGATCGACGGCTGGCTCCACACCGGCGACATGGCGCGCCAGGACGAGGGCGGCTTCTACTGGCTCGTCGACAGAAAGAAGGACGTCATCATCATGGGCGGCGAGAACATCTACCCCGTCCAGATAGAGGACTACCTCATGGGCCACCCCGCCATCCAGGACGTCGCCGTCATAGGCATCCCCGACGAGCGCCTGGGCGAGATCTCGTGCGCCGTCATCGAGCTTAAGCCCGACGCCGCGCCCGTCACGCAGGAGGACATCGAGAAGTTCTGCCTGGGGCTGCCTCGCTACAAGCGCCCGCGCAAGGTCATCTTTGCGCACGTGCCGCGCAACCCCACGGGCAAGATAGAGAAGCCGGCCCTGCGCGCCAAGTACGGCGCCGCGAGCCTGGTCGATTACGAGAACCGCCGCTAGCGTCGCGACCTCGGCGCGTGCGGACACATAAGGAGAGGAGAAGCGCATGCAGCTTCTGAGCGGAAACGAGGCCATCGCCCAGGGCGTCTGGGAGGCCGGCTGCGCGGTGGGGTCCGGATACCCCGGCACGCCGTCGACCGAGGCCCTGGAGAACCTTGTAAAGAAGGACGGCGTTTACTGCGAGTGGGCACCCAACGAGAAGGTCGGCCTCGAGGTCGCCCTGGGCGCCGCCATGGGCGGTGTCCGCGCGTTCGCGGCCATGAAGCACGTGGGCCTGAACGTCGCGGCGGACCCCTTCATGAGCGCGGCCAACACCGGCGTGAACGGGGGCCTCGTGCTCCTTGTGGCCGACGACCCGTCCTGCTACTCGTCGCAAAACGAGCAGGACTCGCGCTACTACGCGAGCTTCGCGCGCATCCCGTGCCTGGACCCCTGCGACTCGCAGGAGGCCTACGAGATGTCCAAGTCCGCCTTCGGGCTCTCCGAGCGCTTCGACACCCCCGTCATGCTGCACGAGACCATGCGCGTCGCGCACACCCGCACCATGGTCGACGTCGACGGCGAGCGCGCCGAGGTCGAGCCGCGCCCCTACGAGAGCAACATCGGCAAGTTCGTCATGATGCCCGCGATGGCGGTGCGTCGCCGCGCCGTCACCGACGAGCGCGAGGACGCCCTCGTCGCCTTCGCCGAGCAGACCGACCTCAACCGCGTCGAGATGCGCGACGCCTCCGTGGGCGTCATCTGCGCCGGCGCGCTCTACACCCATGTGCGCGAGGCGCTGCCCGAGGCGTCCACGCTCAAGCTGGGCATCACCTGGCCGCTGCCGCCGGCGAAGATCGCCGAGTTCGCGGCCAGCGTCGACAAGCTCTACGTGGTCGAGGAGACCTGCACCTACTTCGCCGAGAAGGTCCGCGCCATGGGCGTAGAGGTCAGCGTTCCCCCCGCGGGCGCCCTGCCCCGCGGGGGCGAAATCCGCCCCACCCACATCCGCGCCGCCTTCGGCCTGGCCGAGCCGCCCCATCCCGCGCCCGCGCAGAACCTGCCGGCCCGCCCGCCCGCGTTCTGCTCCGGCTGCCCGCACCGACTGGTCTACGTGCAGCTCCGCGAGATGAACGCCATCGTCACCGGCGACATCGGCTGCTACACCCTGGGCGCCGTCGCCCCCTTCCGCGCCGTCGACTCCGTCATCGACATGGGCGCCTCGCTCTCGATGGCCCACGGCATGGAGCTCGCCGGCGCCGCTGAGCGCACCGGCCGCCCCGTCGTCGGCGTGATCGGCGACTCCACCTTCGCCCACTCCGGCATCACGAGCCTGCTCGGCACCGTCTACAACGGCGGCAAGGGCACCTTGTGCATCCTCGACAACCGCACCACCGCCATGACCGGCGCGCAGGGCAACCCCTGCAACGGCGTGACCTTGGACGAGCAGGCCCGCGGCGTGTCGCCGCTGGAGGTTCCCGCCGACAAGCCGCTCGACATCGTCGAGCTCTGCCGCGCGCTCGGCGTAGACGAGGTCACGCTGGTCGACTCCCAGGACGCCACCGAGATCCGCCGGGCGCTCGAGGAGGCCGTCGCCCACACCGACAAGCTCTCGGTGCTGGTGTTCCGCTCGCCGTGCCGCCTAATCGACCGCAGCCGCCGTCCGCAGCCCGTGGTCGAGGGCTGCCAGGGATGCGGCACCTGCATCCAGATCGGCTGCCCCGCCCTCGGACGCGACGAGGATGAGCTGGCCGTCATCGACCCCAACCAGTGCATCGGCTGCAACCAGTGCGTCCAGTCCTGCCCCTTCGGCTGCATCCAGAAAGGCGAGTAAGCATGCCTCACTTCACAGCTAGCGAGAAGAGCGCCGAGGTCATCGCCTCCGGCGAGAAGATCGAGCTCGACCGCACCCTCACCGTGCTCCTCGTGGGCGTCGGCGGCCAGGGCACCATCCTGGCGGGCTCGCTTCTGGCCATGGCGGCGGCCGACGCCGGCCTCGACGTCAAGGTCTCCGAGATCCACGGCATGAGCCAGCGCGGCGGCTCGGTCTCGACCGTCGTCCGCATGGGCAGCAAGGTCGAATCCATGGTCGCCGACCCGGGCTGCGCCGACGTCATCGTCGCGTTCGAGTCCGTCGAGGCGCTGCGCGCCCAGGACTACCTGCGCGAGGGCGGCAAGATGTTCGTCAACGACGAGGTCATCGTGCCCGTGAGCGTGGCCATCGGCAACTTCGAGATGCCCGAGGACATCGAGGGCAAGCTCGACGAGCTGGGCGCCGTCCGCATCCCCGCCGGCCAGATCGCGCGCGAGGTCGGAAGCCCCCGCAGCACCAACGTCGTGCTCGTGGGCGCGCTCTCGACCGCGCTCCCCTTCTCGGTCGAGGACTGGGAGGACGCGATCTCGCGCCGCGTCCCGCCCAAGACCGTCGACGCCAACCTCAAGGCCTTCCGCCAGGGCCGCGCCGCCGCCGAGGTTTAAAGGCGACCGCGAACGCGACCACATAGAGCGCACGAGCAAGCGGCCCGGGACGAGTCCCGGGCCGCTTATTTCGTCTGTATGCGTCGACTTACGCAGAAGTGGCCTTCGGGCTACGTTATTCGGCTACCGCTGCACAGAAAGCCGCTCCGGGCTACGTGTTTTCGGGGACGAAGGAGCATGAGGCCACAAAAAGCCCAGTTGAGCTCTGCCGAAATCAAGTACTTCGCTGATTGATACGCGAAAACACGTAGCCCGGAGAGCAGTTCTGCGCAGCGAAGACGCTTGAACGTGGCCCGAAGCACTATTCTGCGCAGGAACAGATGGTCGTCTAACGCCCCGGCCCGTTAAAACCAACGACTCCCGAAGACGGGGCATGGCAAGGCCGTCTTCGGGAGCCGTTTGAGGGGGACCTGCAACTCGCGCGGGGGCGCGTCGGCGGCTTAGCCGATCGTCGCAGGCTATAAAGGGAGCACGCGCGGTTTCCATCATTGTCCCCGCTTGCTAACTATATGTTAGCTCCCCTTACAACTTGTTTGGCTAGCAATCGACGCTTATTCGCGAGCGGTCGGTTTCGTCGCGTCGGCGGCGCAGTCGGCGGGGCCGCCGCGCAGCATGAGCAGGCCGTGTCCAAGCGCGTCGATGACGGCCTCAATGTTCTCGCGCGCCGCCTTCGGGCTGCCCGGGAGGTTGACGATCAGCGTTCGGTCGACGATGCCCGCCACCGCGCGCGAAAGGCAGCCGCGCGGGGTGGCGGTCATCGACGCGGCGCGCATGGCCTCGGGGATGCCCGGCGCCATGCGGTCGCACACGGCCGACGTCGCGATCGCGCAGAAACTCGGCGAGCGCCGCGCCCGCCACGATACCCTGCTGGCAGCACGGCATCTTGTGGGACAAAAGGGACGGGGGATTTTGTCCCAAAGCCGCTACGCCGTGGCGAGCGGGGTGAAGCCGACCTCGCTGAAGCACTTGGAAGCCTCGGAGCCCTTGAGGAACTCAAGGAAGAGTCTGGTGCCCTCGACCTGCAGCGCGTTCTTCATTGCTGCCGCGGGGTAGACGACCTGTCCGCACATCTCCTTGGTGGCCTCGTCGACCACGGCGAGGCCCGCGGAGAACGCGTCTGTCTTGTAGATGACGCCGCAGTCCACGGCGCCCTCGGAGACCTGCGAGGCGACCTCCTTGACGTTCGTGCCGTAGGTGACGCAGCCGTCTTTGGACAGCGCCTCCTCGTCGAGCTCGTAGTAGGCCAGGATCTTCTGGGTGTACTGGCCCACGGGCACGTCGGAGTTGCCCATGCTCAGCAGGATCTCGCCTGACCTGAGGCGCTCGATCAGGTCGTTGAAGTCAATGATCTTCTTGGGGTTGCCCTCGGGGACGACGAGGGCAACCTTGTTCTCGAGGATGTCGAAGCGCGTGGCATGGTCGACGAAGTCGAGGCCCTCGTCGTTGTCCTTCTCGGCCTCCGCGTCGAGCGCGTTCATCTGCTTCTGGCCCGCAGGGATGAAGACGTCGCAGTCGGCGCCCTCCTGGATCTGGGTCTTGAGCGTGCCCGAAGAGTCGAAGTTGAACAAGAGCCCATAGCCCTGGTTCTCGGACATGAACTCGTCACCGGCCTTGGTCAGCGACTCGGTCATCGAGGCCGCGGCAAAGACGATGAGCTTGGCCTTCTGGGCGTCGTCGCCGGAGCCCTTCCGGGCGGGGTCGTCGGACGCCTCGTCGCCGCCGCAGGCCGCAAGCCCCAGGCCGCAGACGACGGCGGCCGAGCCGCCGAGGAACTGCCTTCTGTCGATCATTTCTCTTTCCTTCCCATAAGGACGAGAGGCGCCACGCCTTCCCATCAATTCCCTGGCAAGAAGCACGCGCCGCCCCGCCGAGCATCACGGCAAGGGACACGCCCCCTCGCGCTATTTGCTGTGGGGGCGATGCGGGCGCAGCTCTGCGCGGCAGCGGATCATCTGCGCCGCGATGGAGACCGCGATCTCGGCGGGGGTCACGGCGAGGATGTCATCGCCGATGGGCAGGCGCACCGACTCGGCGAGCTCGGCGGCGATGCCGTGCTCCTCGAGCGTGCGACGCACGAAGCCGGCCTTGCGGGCGCTGCCGATGCAGCCGACGTAGGCCGGGCGGTGGGGCAAGACGTGCTCGAGCACGACGGCGTCGCCCAGGTGCCCATGGGTGAGCACCACGACGAAGTCGCGCGGGGTGATGTGCGTGTACTCGTCGAGGTCTTTGAACGCGCCGCAGGTCACACCACGCGCCGCGGGGAAGGCAGCCGGGTCGCAGATGCCCGGGCGGTCGTCGACGACCTCCACGACGAAGCCGACGCTCGCGAGCACCGGCACGAGCGCGCGGCCCACGTGGCCGCCGCCGAACACGTAGCACACGGGCTCGGCGCCCACAGGCTCGCGATAGAGCTTGGCGTCCTCGTCCCACACGGGGACGTCGCAGCCGTCGTCCTCGAAGGCCACGCGCGCGACCGGGGTAGCGGCATCGGACCAGTCCTCGACGAGCCACGCCGCGTCGCCGGACTCGGCGGCGCCCGCGATGGCCGAAAGCCACCCCTCGTCCTCGGCGGTCAAGAGGCGCACGGCAAGAAGGGCGTCGCCTCCGCAGGCCATGTCGTTCTTCGCGTGGGTCATCCACTCGAGCGAGGCCGGCGCGGGCCTGCCGACGGCCGCCGCGGCGAGGAGCTCCCCCTCGCGCTCCTGGGCGATGAACTCGATGTTCCCGCCGCCCACGGTGCCGATGAAGGACCCGTCGGCCAGGGCGAGCATGCGCGCGCCCTCGTGGCGCGGCATGGAGCCCGCGGTGGCGAGCAGGCTCGCGAGCGCGACGGGGCGCCCGGCGGCAAGCTCGGCGCGCGCGGCGGCGATGATCTGCTGGTCGTTGATGGTCCCTGCTACGTCGTTCATGCGAACTCCTCGATTCCAGGGAGGTCGAGCCCGGAGGCAGCGGCAGTTGCCACGGCCTCGGGGACGGTCTGCCATTCGCGGGCGGAGCCCACGCCGGCGAGCGCGCCGGTAAGGTGGAGGATGGCCTCGAGCACGCCACCGCCGACGGCGCTCGCTTTGTCGGACGTCGTGCGGATGAACGCTGCCTCGCAGCGCGGGTCCACGTCGCCGGACTTCACGCCGCGGCGCACGGTGACGCCGGCCTGCAGAAGGCCGCGGACCACGCCGTCGATGGTGGCCACCATGGCCTTGCCCGCGACCTCGCCGCAGACGGTGCCCGCATGGACCTCGTCGCCGATGCGCACGCGGGGCTCGAAGACGCCGTCGGCCGGCGCCCTCAGCACGCGCTCGCCGGCGTAGCCGCCGATGAGGCCGGGGATGGCGGTGTTGGCGATGGGCGAGCCCTTGTAATAAACGCGCCCCAGGTAGTGGCCGCGCATGGTCTCGACGGCGGCGTCGACGTCCACCGGCGCGGTGAAGCCCGGGCCCACGCCGATGACCACGGGGGCCATGCCGCGCGTGGTGCCGAGGTTCTTCTTTGCCAGGATCGCGTCGACGAGGACGTCGGGCGCGAGCTCGGGGGCCATGCGGGCCTCCGCGTCCACGACGACGGCGACGTCTCCGGCGGCCACGGCGGCGCGCACGGCCGCCGCGTCGGCGCAGAGCACGCCGCGAACGTCCTCGACGGTGGTCTCGCCCAGGCGGATGGCCTCGCTGAAGCAGACGGTGCGGCGGATGGACGTGGGCACGGCCAGGTCCGCCATGACGACCTGCATGCCGCAGCGATGCAGGCGCAGCGCGATGCCGGTGGCGATATCCCCCGCGCCGCGAACGTAAACCAACATGGTTGCCTCCTCGGCTGTCGTACAATCTTTCCGTAATGCTAACAGATTCGAAGGTTTGCGTTATATCGTCTTTACGCCAACGATTAGCTGCGATGATGCTTGATTTTTGCTCTATATTTCAGGCAGCTTCTTACTTTTAGTTAGGTGAGCAAATGAAATTGCAGGATGCATTGGGAATCCACCGGGGGATCACCTCCGTGATCGGCGGCGGCGGAAAGACCACGCTTCTGTCCGTCCTCGCGCGCGAGCTATCGGCGAGCGGCGCCTCGGTCGCGCTCACCACGACGACGCACTTCCTGCCGTTCGAGGGGATGCCGGCGCTATCCGGGCCGGGCGAGTGGAACGCGGCGGCGAGCCCCGTCGCCTGCTTCGCCTCCCCCACCGAGGAGGGCAAGCTCACCGTGCCCGCCTGCGGCATCCCCGCGCTGGCGAAGGCCGCCGACTACGTGCTCGTGGAGGCCGACGGCAGCAAGCGCCTGCCGCTCAAGGCCCATGCCGAATGGGAGCCCGCGGTGCCGGAGGGCAGCGAGCGGTGCGTCCTCGTGCTCGGGGGCAGCGGCTTCGGCCGGCCCGTGCGCGAGGCCGTCCACCGACCGGAACTGTTCTGCGAGCTTGCGGGCTGCGAGGGCGACGCGGTCGCGACGCCCGAGCTCGTGGCCGCCGCGATTGCCGCCGAGACGGTATCCGGCCGCACCGCCCCCGACGTCGTCGTGGTCAACCAGGCCGAGGACCCGCGCGTGGCGCGCGCGGCCCGCGACTTCGCTCGCGCCCTTCGCACGCACGGCGCAGGGGTGCCCGTCCTCGCCGGCAGCATCCGCGATGCCGAGCTCGTCGCGTGCGAGTAGCGGGACACGGCGGGGGCGCACAGTTGTGAAGGCTTCACAAGTAAGGGCCCGTCAACCGAACCGAAGCCCGAACAACAAAGACTCCCCAAGGCGAAAGTCGCCTCCTTTAACGGCATAGCTTCGGGGGCTCGAGGCCCATAAAGGCGCCCCTTGCCCCCGATGAATCACCCGTTGCGCGCAGGCCCGATGAACGGGTAAAATCGGTAACGAACGGAGGCCAAGCCCTCCTGTTTGGTAGTTTCAAATCGGGCTATGCCCAAGAATCAGCCACCGGCCAGGGTGGCTGATTCTCGTTTAAGGGCATCACCCGCCGCGCCTACCGCTTAGAAATCAAACGATACAGAGTCGCCGCCAAATAAAGCACGGCGAACGCAAGCACAAGCGAAGTCAGCTCATCCACGGGAATCCCTCCAATCCGCCTGCAGGACTCGGAAGGCACCACCGAACGCTCGTTCTATTTTACCATACAAGTGTCTGCGCAGACGTCGGACCAATGTGCCGTGAAACGATCACTGGCCCGAAACCAACCAAGTCGATCCGCGGACGGCACGGCAGGCTGCGTCGCAGGCGCAACCGAACTCTTATTCCATGACCTCTCCGGCTCTTTTCCGCAAGTAATCGCGCGCAATATCATGCGGGAGAATCGCGGGGATCATCACCGGGGCCGAAGGCGACAACCCAGTCACAGTCATGATGCACGTCTTTGCATGGCCATATGCCATGGAAATGGCATTAGAAAGCAAGTACTCCTCGGCCTGTTCCTTGGAAATGTCCGGAGAAAGCGACGCGTGAGCGGACACGAGCACCTCGACGCTTGCGGACAGCTTCTCTTCGTCTTCATTCTCGCGATCAACAAGCGAGGTATCGACAGTAAGGCTAAGGGAGACCAGGCCCTCGCCCCCATCGCTTTCGAGCTGCCTGACCGTAAAATCCAGCCCTATTTTTTGGGTCATCTTCGAAGCGGGAGAATCCGCAATTTGGAACGAGGACTTTACCAGAAACAGGTCATCGAGCTGGATCGGCGCAATCATAGTAATCTCTGTCATGCCGCGAGACCCCCTTCCATCAGCGTCAGATGCTGAGCGGACCCGCACTTCTCCTCCACATCATTCTGAAGAGCGCGATCCTCGGTCCACCTGTCAATCTCGGGCGATCTGGACTCACACCGATAGGGAATCTCCGCAGCAAACGAAGGAGAGGCGTTGAATTCAATGCGAATTCCAAGGGCAAGCTCGAATTGCGCGATGGACTTAAGGGTCATATTTGATTGGGTGTTGAGCATGTTGGATAAGCGCTGGGGAGTTACGCCCATTCGCTCTGCAAGTTCCTTCTTTTTTATCCCCTGCCGTTGCATCTCATCCGCCGCAAGATAAGCGAGTTCCAAGGCGTGGTCGTAGGCAATCGTTTCCGCGGACTTGGTTTCTTCCATAAACGTAGAAAGGTCTACGGTCTCCATAGCGCAATCCCCTCATTCAGCTGCGTTCAGTTGTTGAAGCTGCACCGAAGCCTCTACCGCCAGCTTCAACTGTTCATTAATCGGGTGTTCAGCCAACTCATAATCGTTGTTAATGTAGAGTTCACTTATAAATGAACTGTAGAGGAGCAAGCTGGTTGCAGTCAAATAGCCACTCCTTTAACGCTCGGATTCAAAGAAACATAGAGAGGCGCAGAGATGCCCGTGATACTCTCCGGCGCGGCCACGTGACGGAGAGTATCCATATGGCAAGAAGCACCGAGAGAGCATTGAGAAGCCCAGGCGATCCGAGAGTGGAATAGCATCTTCCACAGCACGTCAAAAAAGCTCGGCGATGACATAATCCCAGATTGTCATCAGTCAGATGCTTCAATTGGCCCGGCATTCCATTCTTAAATGCAAGCCCAACCTAAACTAAGTCGTTTATTGGCATGTCTTATAATGGTGAATGTCGACTATATATTAGATTTCTTATGTTCTCAAGATAGGTTTCGCCATGGTTTTCGATAAAGAAGCTCTCTTCGAAGAAGCGGTCATCACCGTGCTGAAGCAGCATGGCTGGGACGACGCGGGGGGTGTGCTTCGCTATCCCTCCAAGCAGGACCTCATCGACAACTGGGCGAAGATTCTGTTCCAGAACAACGCCGACATAGACCGCCTGAACGGCTGCCCGCTCACCCAGGGCGAGATGGCACAGGTCATCGAACAAATCGAAACGCTCAAGACCCCGCTCGCGCTCAACGGGTTCATCAACGGGAAGACCGTCGCCATCATGCGCGACAACCCAGACGATGTGCTTCACCTAGGCAAGGAGGTAAGCCTGAAGATCTATGATCGTCAGGAGATCGCAGCCGGCCAGAGCCGCTACCAGATAGCTCAGCAGCCTGTCTATCCTGCGAAGAGCAAGATCTTGAACGACCGTCGGGGAGACTTGTGCCTGCTCATCAACGGCATGCCGGTCATCCATATCGAACTCAAACGCAGTGGCGTGCCCGTAAGCCAGGCAACCGGACAGATCGAAAAGTACGCGCACGAAGGTGTGTTCACGGGTCTCTTCCGCCTGGTTCAGATCTTTGTGGGAATGACCCCCGATGAGGCGCGGTACTTTGCCAACCCTGGAGCAGGCGCGTTTAACCCCAACTTCTACTTCCACTGGGAAGACTTCAACAACGAGCCCGTCTGCGCAGGTGACAAGCCCGGCACTGGCGAGTGGAAGCGCTTCACCTCGACGCTTCTCTCTATCCCTATGGCGCATCAGCTCATTGGGTTCTACACCGTGGCTGACAGCTCGGATGGCTGCCTAAAAGTCATGCGCAGCTACCAGTACTACGCCGCCGCAGCCATCTCGGACAAGGTCCGCAGATGTAAATGGGATGAGCCGCGTCACAGTAGCACGCCAGGTCGCCCAGGCGGCTACATCTGGCACACTACCGGCTCTGGCAAAACCATGACCAGCTTTAAATCGGCTCAACTTATCGCCGACTCTCATGATGCCGACAAGGTCGTGTTCCTCATGGACCGCATCGAGCTGGGCACGCAGTCGCTCTCCGAGTACCGCGCATTCGCCGACGACGCCGATGACGTGCAGGGGACCGAGAACACGCAGGTGCTGAAGTCGAAGCTCGCGAGCGACGACCCCAAGAACCGCCTCATCGTGACCTCTATCCAGAAGATGAGCAACGTGAAGGCCGGCGAGGGCAGGATCACCCAGGCGGAACTCGACCGCCTGGCCGCCAAGCGGATTGTGTTCGTTATAGACGAGTGCCACCGATCCACCTTCGGCGACATGCTCCAGGACATACGCCGCGCCTTCCCCAATGCCCTCTTCTTCGGTTTCACGGGAACGCCAATTCTCGACGAGAACCAGAAAAAAGGGTCGACCACGGCTATGGTGTTCGGCGAATGCTTGCACCGATACAGCATCGCCGACGGCATCCGTGACGGCAACGTGCTGGGCTTCGACCCCTACATGGTGACGACGTTCGATGACCACGACGTGCGCGAGGCCGTGGCCCTCGAGCAGGCCAAGGCTTCAAGCGTCGGCGAGGCCATCTCCGACGAGCGCAAGAGCAAGGTCTTCTATCACTACATGGACCAGGCGAAGGTCCCCATGGGGCCCATGGTCGACGGCGCCGGCAACCGCATCAAGGGCATCGAGGACTACCTGACCCGCGCCCAGTACTGGCCCGACACGCCGCACCACGACAAGGTGGTCGAGGACGTGCTGCGGCGCTTCCCCGTGCTCTCTCATGGCAGCAAGTTCCACGCGATCTTGGCGACGAGCTCCATCCCCGAGGCCATCGACTATTACCGCGCCTTCAAGAGGGAGGCGCCGCAGATGAAGGTGACCGCGCTCTTCGACCCAAGCATCGACAACGACGCCGGCTCCACCGTGAAGGAGGACGCCCTGGTCGAGCTTATCGAGGACTACAACAAAGCATATGGCCAGGAGTTCACCATTCCCACCTGGCCCGCCATGAAGAAGGACATCTCGGCGCGCCTTTCCCATAAGAAGCCCTACGTCAACGTCGACGCCAACCGCGAGAGCCGCATCGACCTGCTCATCGTGGTGGACCAGATGCTCACGGGCTTCGACTCCAAGTGGCTCAACACGCTCTACCTCGACAAGGTCATCGACTACGAGAGCATCATCCAGGCATTCAGCCGCACCAACCGCCTGTTCGGCCCCGACAAGCCCTTCGGCACCATCCGCTACTACCGCCGTCCCCATACTATGAAGGGCCACATCGAGGCCGCGGTGAAGCTGTACTCGGGCGACCGCCCGCTCGACATGTTCGCGCAGAAGCTCCCGGACAATATCGCGCTGATGGACGCGCGGCTGCAGGAGATACTCATGGTGTTCGAGGCAGCGGGCGTTGGCGACCTCTCGAAACTTCCCGCATCGCAAGAGGCCAGGCGCAAGTTCGCCAAGGAGTTTGTCGAGCTCAACGAGCTCCTCGAAGCCGCTAAGGTGCAGGGTTTCACATGGGAGCAGGACACCTATCAGTTTGAGGAGGAGCCGGAAGAAGGCAAGCTGAAGGGCAAGTCATTCTTCGTGCAGCCGGTCATCGACGAGCGGACCTACCTCATCCTAGTGCAGCGCTACAAGGAGCTATTCGTAGGAGGAGGCGGTCCCGGCGGCGCGCCCGAAGCGCCCTACGAGCTCGACGGTCATATAACCGAGATCGACACGGGGCTCATAGACAGCGACTACATGAACGCGAACTTCGAGAAGTGGCTGAAATGCCTCGAGCAGGACGACGAGGGGCTCGCCGCCGCGCGCGAGGAGCTCCACCGATCGTTCGCGACCCTGAGCCAGGATGACCAGCGTTTCGCCGAGCTGTTCCTTCACGACGTCGAGCGAGGGGACGCCGTCCTGGAAGACGGCATGACGTTGAGAGATTACATCACGTCCTATGCCCGCAAGGCGAAAAACGCTCAGGTCGAGCGGGTCGTCGAGGCGCTCGGCATAGACGGCGAGCTTCTTGCCACCATGGCTGCGCTCGACCTGGCGGAATCGAATATTAACGAGTTTGGGCGCTTCGACGATTTGAAGGACTCGGTGGACAAGGCGCGCGCCAAGGCCTTCTTTGAGCAGAAGGAGGGCAAGACGCTCCCCCTGTTCAAGGTGAACACCCGTGCGGCGGCGCTGTTGAAGAAGTTCATCCTGGAAGGCGGCTTCGACATCGACGAATGAGCGGCGATTTTGAACAGGATAAATCGAGGGTTTGTCAATCCGAGGGGGCGTATGCGACCATGCGTCCCCTCGCTTCATCTTGGGAACAGCGTAAGTTGGGCGAGCTCTGCACTATTTCTAAGGGGCATGGCTACAGCAAAGCCGACATTAGGGATGCTGGCACCCCACTGATCTTGTATGGACACCTGTATACCCAATATGAATCACGTATTGACGACGTGGATACTTTTGCCGTTGAGCAAGAGGGATCGCTTCTTTCGAAGGGTGACGAAGTGATCGTTCCCGCTTCCGGGGAAACGGCAGAAGATATTGCCGTTGCATCATCCGTGCGCAGGTCAGGAATCATTTTTGGTGGCGATTTGAACGTCGTCACTCCAGTAAGCAAACTTGATCCAGACTACACCGCGCTTGCTATAACGTACAGCAAAGCTCATGACGATTTAGCAAAGCGGGCACAAGGAAAATCAGTCGTGCATGTCCATGGCAACGACATCGCCGAAGTTGAGGTCTCTTACCCGTCGGAAAGCGAGCAGAAGCGCATATCTACGGTCGTTCTCGGTCTCGACAACCTCATCGCCCTTCATCAGCGTGAGCCGCCTCACATGATGAAAGAGGATAAAAATGCCAATCGGTATCAACGAAGAATCGCTTTTCTGCGATTACTACTCGCAATGGATTAGCGTCTACAAAGAAGGTGCCATCCGTGAGGTCACCATGGGAAAGTACCGACTCACGCAGTCTTGGCTCGCCAAGCTGATTCCAGACCTCAGGATAAAAGATCTCGACCGGACCTCGTACCAGCAGCTCATCAACGGTTACGCAGAGCACCACGAGCGCCAGACAACCATGGACTTCCACCATCAGCTTAAAGGGGCTATCCTTGATGCAGTTGACGAAGGGCTCATCCCCCGCGACCCTACACGCAAGGCCATCATCAAAGGGAAACAGCCGCGTTCGAAAAAGATCAAGTATCTCAACCAGTTTGAGCTTCATGCCATGCTCGGCGACCTTGATTTATCGGGCGGACCGAGTTGGGATTGGCTTATTCTCATAGTCGCTAAAACGGGCCTGCGCTTCTCCGAGGCCCTTGGGCTTACTCCCGAAGACTTTGACTTCGCCCATCAAACGCTCTCGGTGAACAAGACCTGGGATTACAAGAACGGCGGCGGATTCGTCCCCACGAAAAATGCCTCATCGATGCGGAAGGTTCAACTCGACTGGCAGCTCATCATGCAACTATCTGGGCTGCTCAAAGACCTTCCGCCGACTGAGCCCATATTTGTAAAGGGAAAGGTCTATAACTCGACGGCTAACAGCGTTTTAGCGCGCCACTGCAAAAATGTTGGCGTGCCCACCATATCCATCCACGGACTGCGGCATACGCATGCATCACTTTTGCTGTTCGCTGGCGTCTCCATCGCCAGCGTATCCCGAAGGCTCGGGCATGCAAGCATGACCACCACCCAGGAAACCTATCTGCACGTCATCCAAGAGCTCGAGAACAAGGACATTGACATCGTCATGAGGGCTCTTTCGACTCTTATTTAGCCTGTATCAGTAAACCGTGGCTCACGCTGATGAAGGGTGATGAGGGAGTCTAGTTGCGCGAGTAGCCCGCAAATCAGTTTTTGCTCTGCAACAGATGGTATTGAAATCGTTCCCTTCAATGCGTTTTCGGCGGAAACCTTCATGTCGTTTTTAGCACCCTTGCTAATGAGAGGGTGAAGGTAATTGTTGACCCTGGCATCCTGCGAGAAGTAGCAGTCGATAAAGTCGGCAAGTGTATCATTGAGCGGCCTATATATTGCGTACAGCGTAGAAACTATGCCTGAGCGGCTCTTATTGCTCTTGATGATCCCGAAGGGGTTATCCTTTAGGGGCGATTTTGTATAAACAATTTCACCATGGTTCAGGATGCCGTAGTTAGACAAGTCGGCTCCAGCAAAACTTCTTCCCTGAAATGCTATTTGATTTATAACTCCGAAGTCTTTAGACACTGATAGAACGTCATTACGCTTGAAAGCACCGTTGGAGTTCTTTTCGGAAGAAACCGTCAGACATTCATTCAACTTACGCTGTTCCCAAGATGGAGTCGTCCAATCTGAATAACCGCTTGGGAACAGCGTAAGTTGGGAGAGTTGTTCGTCGAATGCGATGAGCGCTCCTCAACCGAAGAGATCCTGTCGGTTAGCGTAGCCAACGGTATCTATCCAGCATCCGAATCCGAAAGAAATACCAATCCTGGCGCAAGTATCGCCAATTATAAGATTGTTCGCGTTGGGGACATCGTGTACAACAGCATGCGCATGTGGCAGGGCGCGGTTGGTTCAAGCAGGTACAACGGCATCGTAAGCCCAGCTTATGTGGTTGCAAAGCCCGTAGTCGAGCTTGACTCGACTTGCTTTGGCTACCTGTTGAAGAGGCCTGAAATGCTTTACGAATACCTCTGTAACTCTCAAGGCAATTCCAAAGATACGCAAACTCTGAGGTACGAACGCTTCGCTGAAATTACAGCTGAAGTACCATCGACTATCGAAGAACAGCGAGCAATATCCGATTGTCTAGAGGGTCTCGACAAACTCATCACCCTTCATCAGTGTAAGTGCCAATACCGTAGCTTATGCGGGCATCTTTCTTGGGAACAGCGTAAGTTCTCGGAGCTGTATGTCATCAACAACGAGCGTAATGAGGGCTGTGAGTTCGGCTACGACAAGACCCTTTCAGTTGCCACCATGACGTACAACGGAGGTAACGGAGCTGCAGATAACTCCTTGAGTACATACAAGGTCGTTCGCGTGGGAGACATTGCATTTGAGGGGCATACTAACAAAGAGCATGCTTACGGTCGCTTCGTTCTCAACGATGCAGGTGACGGGCTTATGTCGCCAAGGTTTTCTTGCCTGAGGCCAATTGTCGAACAGCGATACAGCTTTTGGAAACACTACATTCCGCGCGAATCGATGATGCGTCCAGTACTTGTCAATGCCACGAAAAGCGGCACGATGATGAACGAGCTTGTGCCGGCTGACTTGATGCGCGAATCTATTTTGGTTCCAGCTCTTTACGAGCAAGAGGCCATTGGCCGTTTTTTCAAACAGCTTGACGACCTCATCACCCTTCATCAGTGACAGCAGTAAGAAGGCGATAACGTCTTGTGTCTCGGTCACAAATAGTAAAAACCGTCGATTCGGCTAATGCGAATCGACGGTTTCGGGGATCGCAGAGCGACGACTGTGTCAAAAAAACTAAACGAACATCTTGTCTAAAAGCGATTTCTTCGTATTCTTCAGTAAATCCAACTTACGCTGATGAAGGGTGATGAGGTTGTCGAGATGGAGGAAAACCAATCCGAC
>UQIF01000020.1 GCA_900540955.1 uncultured Olsenella sp. | reverse complement strand
AGGCTGAAATTGCAGGCAAGAGGCCGCCCGCGTGTCGGGAGGTGACACGCGGGCGGCCTCTATGGATCTCAACGTGCGCTGTCGCGACGCAGGTTGACGCGCATTGCCCGAAAGCTAGTCCTCCTTGAGGGGCTTCTTCCAGAAGGAGAGGATCAGGCAGCCGACGACGGAGCCGACGATGCAGGCGACGAGCCACATGACCGGGTTACCGATAACCGCGGTGACCCAGGCGCCGCCGTGGGGCGCGGGGCTCGTGCAACCGAAGGCAGCGGAGAGACCGCCGGCGATGGCGGAGCCGATGATGCAGCTGGGCAGGACGTGGCCGGGGTCAGCGGCGGCGAAGGGGATGGCGCCCTCAGAGATGAACGAGAGGCCCATGATGTAGTTGACCAGGCCGGCGTTGCGGTCGGACTTGCTCCAGCGATTCTTAAAGAAGGTCGTGGACAGGGCGATCACCAGCGGCGGGACCATACCGCCGACCATGACGGAGGCCATGATGATCTGGCCGGTGGTGCCAAGGCCGGAGGAGGGGTCGAGGGCGGCGGTGCCAAAGACGTAGGCAGCCTTGTTGAAGGGGCCGCCCATGTCGACGGACATCATGCCGCCGAGGACGAGGCCGAGGACCACGATGTTGCTCGTGCCGAGGCCGGCGAGGAAGCCGTTGAGCGCGGTGTTGATGGCAGCGAAGACCGGGTTGAGCGCGAGCATCACGACGCCGATGGCAAGGGTGCCGAGGACGGGGTAGATCAGCATCGGCTTGATGCCCTCAAGAGAGCTCGGGAGCTTGTCGCAGAGCTTCTCGATGCCGAGGGTCAGGTAGCCTGCGGCGAAGCCTGCGAAGAGCGCGGCGATGAAGCCGCCGGAGACGAGCGCGGTGGCGTCGAGCGTGCCCAGGTAAGCGAAGTCGTAGCCCGCCTTGGCAAAGAGGCCGCCGACGAAGCCGGGGGCAAGGCCCGGACGGTCCGCGATGGAGCTCGCAATATAGCCGGCCAGAATCGGGAGCATAAGGCCGAATGCCTCGCCGCCGATGGTCTTGAAGAGAGCCGCGGCGGGGATCGAGGAACCGTAGGCGGCGGTACCGAGACCGGGCTGGTCGACGAGGAACGCGATAGCGGTGAGGATGCCGCCGCCGATCACGAACGGCAGCATGTGGCTGACGCCGTTCATGAGGTGCTTATAGATCTTGTGCCAGGTGGACTCGTCCTCGACGGCCGCCGCGCTCGCGGAGGCGCCGCCGGCGTTGTGGTGGACGGGGGCCTCGCCGTTGAGCACGATGTTGATGAGCTTCTCGGGGTCGTTGATGCCCGCGGAGACGTTCGTGGAGTAGACCGGCTTGCCGTCGAAGCGCGCGAGGTCGACGTTCTTGTCCGCGGCGATCACGATGCCCTTGCAGTGGGCAATCTCGTCGGCGGTGAGGATGTTCTTGGCACCAGCGGAGCCCTGGGTCTCGGCCTTGAGCTTGATGCCCATCTCGGCGGCCTTCTTCTCGAGGTTCTCGGCGGCCATGTAGGTGTGGGCGATGCCGGTCGGGCAGGCGGTGATGGCCAGGACCTCGGGCCACTCGGAGTCGGAGGCCTTCGGGGCGGCGGCCGCCTCTGCCTTCTTCGCCTCGGCCTCGTCGCGCTCGGCCTCGGCGGCGTCGATGGCGGCGAGGAACTCGTCGGCGGTCTTCGCGGCACGCAGCTCGGCGGCGAAGTCCTCGTGCATCAGGAGCGCCGAGAGCTTGGCGAGCATCTCGAGGTGAACGCTGTTCTCGCCCTCGGGAGCGGCGATGGCAAAGATGAGGTCGCAGGGAGCGCCGTCGGGGGCGTTCCAGTCCACGCCGCCGGGGACGGTCATGGCTGCGAGGCCGGCCTTGGCCACCGCAGCGACCTTGGCGTGCGGGATGGCGATGCCGTCGCCCACGGCAGTGGAGAACTCCGCCTCGCGGGCAAGGACGCCAGCCTTGTAGCCGTCTGCGTCGGAGACGTTGCCTGCCGCGACCTGCAGGGCCACGAGCTGGTCGATGGCATCGGCCTGGCTTGCGGCGGCCGCGCCGACCTTCACGCTCTGCGCGTTCAGAAGGTCAGTGATCTTCATACGAGCTCCTTTCCTTGGTACTGTTTGAACACACGGTTTTGGGACAAAATCCCCCGTCCCTTTTGTCCCACCCCTAGGGGCGGGCCATCAATTCCTCGACCTCCGCGCGCGTGGCGAGGTGGTCGGAAAAAGCGCTTGCGGAGCCTGCGGAGAGGCCCATCTTGAAGGCCGTCTCGTAGGAGCCGGTTTCGAGGTAGCCGGCGATGAAGCCAGCAACGGAAGAGTCGCCGGCGCCGACGGAGTTGACGACGGTGCCCTTGGCCGCGGGGCTCGCGTGGACGCCGCCCTGGGCGTCGACGAGCACGCCGCCCTCCCCCGCCATTGAGACGAGCACGTTCTGGGCGCCCTTCTCCTGGAGCTTCTGGGCGTAAGGAACGACCTCGTCGCGGGTCTTGAGCTCGACACCGAAGATGTCGCCCAGCTCGATGTTGTTCGGCTTGACGAGGAAGGGCTTGTACGGGAGCACGCGGGTAAGAAGATCTCGCTCGGCGTCGACGACGATGCGCACGCCACGGCCGTCGAGGCGCTCCATGATGCGCTCGTACATATCGCCGGGAAGGGTGTTGGGTACGGAACCCGAGATCACGAGGATGTCGCCCTCGCCCAAGACGTCGAGCTTGGCGTAGAGTTCATCGATATTCGCCTCCGTGATGCGGGGACCCTGGCCGTTGAGCTCGGTCTCCTCGGCGGACTTGATCTTCGCGTTGATGCGGGTGAAGCCCTCCTTCACGCGGACGAGGTCGTGGTCGACGCCGGAGGCATCGAGAAGCGACTCGAGCGCGATGCCCGTGAAGCCGGCGCTGAAGCCGAGGGCGCGGGAGGGGTGGCCGAGGTTGCCGAGGACGATGGACACGTTGATGCCCTTGCCTCCGGGCAGGATCTGCTCGTAGCTCGTGCGGTTGATCACGCCGAGGCGCATATCGTCGACACGGACGATATAGTCGAGCGAGGGGTTGAACGTGACGGTGCAGATCATGAGATTCCTCCGTGACGTCGTATCTTGATTGGCTGTGATTACTATTGCACGTTTTTGCTCATTTGGAAAGACAATCTTTCAAATTCGGTCATTCACAGCCCAACGGTAGTAAATTGCCGGTAAACGGCGCTAATTTGACTTGAATTTGATCGATTGTGAGCGGGACTATGCCGTCAGACGACTTCGACGTTCTCGAGGGTCGCGAACGCGCTGTCCTCGGGCAACGCTGTCGTGACGATGGTCGCGGAGCGGAAATCGCCGAACGTGACCAGGCTCGTGCGGCCGAGCTTGCTCGCGTCGGCAAGAACGAATCGATGTATGGTCTGCGCCATCGAGAGGCGCTTGATCTCGGCCTCCGCAAAGTCCGGCGTGGTGAAGCCGTCCTCGGGCGTGGCTCCGTTCGTGCCCCAGAACCCAAGCGTGAAGTGGTAACGATTGATCGCCGCGTTCGCGTCGGGCCCCACGAGGGCCTCGGTCGCGGATTTGAGCGAGCCCCCGAGCACAATAACCTCGAAGCCGCGCGAAGCGAGCTTTAAGGCATGGCTCACGCAATCGGTCGCATAGACCGCGCGCTTCTCGCTCAAGGCGTCGATAAGCGCATCAACCGTCGAGCCGGCGTCGAGGTAGACGAAGTCCTGCGGGCCCACAAGCTGCGCGGCGTGCTGGGCAATGGCGCGCTTCTCGGCAGAGTGCCTGGCCGCTCGCTCGGCCACAGGGACGTCGCGGGTAACGCCTTCCCTATCGAGCGAGACGGCACCGCCATGGACCTTGGACAGACAACCCGAGTCGTCGAGCTTCTCGAGGTCGCGACGGACCGTCGACTCCGAGATGCCGAGGCGCGCGGCCAGGTCGACGACCGTCGCCGAGCCCTCTCCGTTGACGATGTCCAGGATCTGGGCATGGCGCTGATCAGCGAGCATCCTACTCCTCCTCCGGGTAGACGACGCCCCACGCGGCGCGGGCATCGGTCATGATCTGCATGACGTCGGCGGCGTAGTCGATCAGGCGCGCCGCGTCTTGGTCGCCCGTGACGGCGCGCTCGAGATCGGCCATCTCGTAGCAAAGGGCGTAGGCCTCCTCGCCCGCCTCGACCTCCTCGACGCGTCCGTCCTCGGTCCAGACGATGCGCGCTCGGTCGGCGCGAGGGTACTGGTCGATTTCGATGTAACACCTGTCGAAGCTGATCACCGCGCGCTTGGGCTGCTTGGAGTGCATGGTGAGGCTGATCACGCCAAGCTGCCCCTCGGCGTTGCGGCACACGAGGCCGCCAGCGACGTCGACGCCCGTCTCGCAGGTGTTGCCGAGACTCACCATCTCGGTCGGCGCGGACTCCATGAAGATGCGCACGATCGAGAGCGCATAGACGCCGATGTCGAGCATAGCGCCGCCAGCGAGGCCGCGGTTGTAGAAGCGCGTGCGCATGTCATAAGGCTTGAAGCTGCCGAAGCTCACCTGAGCCAGGTTCATGCGGCCGAAGTCCCCGGCTTTGGCACGGGCGACGAGCTGACGGTACAGCGGCATGTGCAGGATAGTGGTTGCGTCCATGAGCACAACGCCGTGGGCGCGGGCAAGCTCACGCGCCTCATCGAGCTCGGCGGAGTTCAGGGTGATGGACTTCTCGCAAAGCACGTGCTTGCCCGCAGCCAGGCAGGCGCGCAGGTAGGTGATGTGGGTGTTGTGCGGGGTGGTGATGTAGACGGCATCGATGTCCGGGTCGGCGCAGAGCTCCTCGAGCGAGCCGTAGACGCGCGCGACACCATGGGCGGCGGCGAAGGCCTTGGCCTTGGTGAGGGTGCGGTTCTGCACACCGGCGAGGGCGCGCCCAGCGAGGGCGAGCGACTCCGCCATCTGGTTGGCGATAACACCACAGCCGATGACGGCCCAGCGCAGCTGCGGGGCCGCAAAGATGTCGGACGGGAACTGCTTGCTCCGCGCGGCGGTGAAGGCGGCCTTCGCAGCGGCCTCGGCGTCGAGCGGGGCGACAGGGGTGTCGGCCATGTAAGCTCCTTTGGCAGCTGGCTCGGATACCGTAAGTATAGCCCACGGCAATCCGTTTCTGCCATTTTCTTCCATTTTCGAGCAGAGCTACCCGCAAGCCCTTGCGAATCAAGCGGAGAGAATCGCTTCGTCACTCCCCCGTAAGGTCTCGAAATTCCCGGGTGCCCGAATCGGGCCAGGACTTCTTTCCGCTCGCGACGACGGCGCCAGAATCCTCCTCGTAGGCGTAGATATCGAGAATCTGGGCGTCTGCCGGAGACCATGTGCCGTCGGCGTCCTTGCTGGCACGATACTGCACGTAGAGCAGGCACTTCTCGTTGGCGGAGCGGCGGTCGAAGAGGACATACTCCACCTGCGAGCTCGTCTCGGAGAGGACGAGCCGCTCATTGCCCTTCGCGTCGGCGTCTTGGAAGCAATTGAGCCCCTTCGGCTCGAAAACCTGCGCGTAGATGGCCTGGAATCCCTCGTGGATGACCTCGCTCTCGTCGCGCTCGTTGGCGAGCACGTCATCGACCACGGTATCGCCCCCGGTCTGGTCGCCTGACTCCACGGGCTGTGCCAGCTCTGTATTTCTTTGGAGCTTGGGCGTCCTCGCCTTGCCGGAGTCGCAGGCAACCATGAACGCAGCCGATGCGAGAGCAGCCCCGAGGACCCCGCTGAGCACCCGCTTCATGAGCACCATCCCCAAGATTCCGACGACAAACGTTGACGCAAAAGGCGAGGCGGACCCAATCGTCCGCCTCGCCCAATTCTAGAGGCAAAGCAAGAAGGGCACGTGAGCGGCCTTAGCCCTCGATCGCGGCGGCGAACCAGCTCGTTATGCTCGTCGGGTGCGTGATGCCGGTGCCGGCGACGACGGCCCAGGCGCCAGCGTCCATGGCGGCCTTGGCGTCCGCAGGGACGTGCACGTGACCCTCGCAGATGATCGGGAAGCCCGGGAACTCCTCGACCGCCTGGCGCAGAATCGGCAGGTCGGGGCCGTCGTCCATCGTGGTGTCGATGGCGGCCTTGTTGTGAGAGAGCGTGGTCGAGGCGATGTCGCAGCCGCAGGCGACGGCGCGGCGGATGTCCTCGATGGTCATGCAATCGGCCATGATGAGGGTCTCACACTGCTCGCGCAGGGCAGCGACGGTTTCCTCGAAGGTGCGGCCGTCGGGGCGCGGGCGGTCGGTGGCGTCGAGCGCGACGATGTCGGCACCGGCGTTCACACAGGCGATCGCGTGGCGAAGGGTCGGGGTGATGTAGACGCCCTCATGCCCTTCTTTCCAAAGACCGATGACAGGAACCTCGCAGCGGCCCTTGATGGCGGCGATGTCGGAGAGACCCTGGCAGCGGATAGCTGCGGCGCCGCCGAGCTCACAGGCGCGCGCCATCTGAGCCATGGTCTCGGGGTGACGAAGCGGCTCACCCATATAGGCCTGAACGCTCACGATAAGCTTGCCCTTGAGGGACTGGATCAGCGGATCTACGGTCATGTAGCGATGCTCCTTTCGAGCGGGAAACGAGTTAGCCCCGGCACCCGCTAATCGGCGTAAGCGGACTTGACGATGTTCTCGGCGGCGCCGATGAGCGGCGCGTCCCCGCCGAGGTCGCCGGAGACGATGGGCGTGGCGGCGACGGGCGGCATGGCGGCCTCGCGCCATCCGGCGTCCATGGCGTCGTGCCAGGCGGGCCCGCACAGGGCGACGGAGCCCGACAGGATGATGCACTCCGGGTCGAGCATGTTCGAGAGGCTGCCCAGGACCTCACCGATGGCGTGGCCGCTCCTGGCCTCGGCGGCGATGGCCGCCTCGTCGCCGGCCGCGGCGCGCTTGTCGATGACGGCACCGTCGACGGGCTTGCCCTCCTCGTCGGTGGGGTTTCCGCCGAGCTCGAGGTAACGCTCGATGATGCCGGGGCCGCAGGCGATGGTCTCCATGTGGCCGACCGCTCCGCACTGGCAGGGGATGCCGGCGGCGTCGCTGCAGCTCACGTGGCCGATATGGCCCGCCTCGTTGTGCGCGCCCAGCATGATGAGGCCGCGCTCGACGAAGGCGCCGCCGACGCCCGTACCCACCGCCGCCACAAGGCAGCTCTGCTTGCCGGCGCCGGCGCCCCAGCGCGCCTCGCCGAGGGCGTGCGCGTGGACGTCGTTCAGGACGCGGGCGGGAAGACCGGTCGCTGCCGTGAGCTCAGAGCCCAGGTGGGTACCGCCCCAGCCGGGCATCATATCGTTGGCGTAGGTGACGTCGCCCGTACGGGGATCGATAACGCCTCCGGAGCTCACGCCGATTCCGGCGAGGTTCTCGGCACCGCCGGCGAGCTCGATCACGCGCTCGGCCATCTTTATGGCGTTGGCCAGGACCACCTGACCGCCGCGCTTGGCCTCGGTCGGAATCTTCTCGTAGAACTCGACCACGGGCTTTCGCCCGGCCTCGAGGGTCACAAGGGCGGACGCGATCTTTGTGCCGCCGATGTCGATGGCGACGACCTTCTGGCTCCCCATAGTTGCCTCCACATCAAATAGTAATGGGGCAGGAGACGAGCCCCTGCCCCGCGCGGGTACGTTAGAGCAGGCCGTTGTCGGCGAGGACCTTGCGGATGGCCTCGACGTTCTCGCCCGTCATGGCCTTGACGGGGCGCGGCATGGTCGGGGAGTCGAAGACGCCCATGAGGTTCAAGGCGGTCTTGAAGGCGCCGACGCCGCCGGCGTAGCCCTGGACGCCGGAGGTGACGTCCCAGATGTGGGAAATCTCGTTCAGACGGTCCTGCTCAGCCTTTACCGTTGCCCAGTCGCCGGCCTCGGCGGCCTTCCACATGCGCACGTATCCCTCGGGCTCGACGTTGGCGAGGCCCGGGACGGAGCCGTCGGCGCCGCCGAGGTAGGCGCCGTCGACGACGACCTCGTGACCGGTGAGGATGGTCATCGGGTGACCGTTCTTCTCGTTCTCCTGGACGAGGTAGCGGAAGCTGATGTCATCGCCGGAGGAGTCCTTGACGCCGGCGAGCACGCCCTCGGCGCCGAGCTTGGCCAGAAGCTTCCAGGGAAGCTTGGTGTGGACGCACACGGGGATGTCGTAGGCGAAAATCGGCAGGTCGAGCTCCTCGTGAAGGATGCGGAAGTGCTCCTCGACCTCGGCCATGCCCTGAAGGGCGTAGAACGGGCAGGTGGCGACGAGGGCGTCGGCGCCGAGGGCCTGGGCCTTCTTGCCCTGGGCGAGCACGCGCTCGGTCTCGGTGTCGATGATGCCGACGAGGACGGGGACGCGGTGGTCGACGATGCGAACGGCCTCCTTGATGATCTGCTCGCGGCGCTCGTCGGTCGAGAAGACGACCTCGCCGGAGGAGCCGAGGAAGAACAGGCCGTCGACGCCGGCGTCGATCATGCGGTTGATGAGGCGCTCGAAGGACGGGACATCGAGCTCGTGATCGGGGGTGTCGGGGATGACGACAGGAGGAATGACGCCGCGGATCTGGAACTTGTCAGCCATGCTGATGCCTTTCTATGAGGTCGGGCAGGGGCCTCTCCCCCGCCGTAGCCCCTCGCGGGGCCTCGATCGATGCTAAACCGTCATGCGGGCAGCGAGCTCATCACTCGCCGAAATGCATGAAGGCAAGAAGCCTGTTCTCGAAGTCGTTCAGCCGCTCGTGCCCGTACTTGGGATAGGCGGCGAGGCGCTTCGCGCAGCTCGCGCGGTTGTATGCCGCGTACTGGGTCAGCGGGCGGGCGACGGCGTCCATGAGGCAGATGCCGTCAAGAAGCTCGCACCCCTCGGAAAGAAGCGCCGAGAAGTTCGCCGCGTCCACATAGCCGAGGGCCGAGAAGAACTCGCCGGTGCGCTCGGCGCACGGGTCCTCCTCGCGGAAGTGGCGAGTGACGCCCTCGTAGACGTAGCCGGAGGCGCCCTGTTCCCACGCGCCGCGCACGTCCGCAGGCATGACGTTGACGACCGCGCACTTGACGACGCCGCGGATAAGCGCCGCCGCGGCCAGGGCAAAGAGGCCACCGAAGCCCTCGCCGTGGGTCATGAGGCGATCCGGCGCGACACCGGGAAGGCCGCCCGCGAGGCTCGCCGCCACAAGAGCGTCGTCGACGAGCTGGGAGGCGACCATGCCCTTAGGCCCATCTTGCCATCCGGCGGTGACGTCGCGCGACCAGGCGCGGTACTCGGGGTGCACGACGGCGTAGCCGGCCGCGACGTAGCGGGAGAGCTGGAACCAGCCGCGGGTACCGCGGTCGAGGTCATGCCACACGATGATGCAGGGGTGCGGTCCCTCGGACTTGGGCAGGATGACGCGAGCGTGAAGGGCGGCGCCGTCGGTTGCCGTGTAGGACATTCGGCGGTATACGGCCTGGGGAGTCTCGATGCCGACCTCCTCAAGTTCCGTCTGCTGTCCCCGGGCGCACGCGACGGCGCGATCGGCGCGAGCCTCCCAGAAGGCCTCGAACCCCTCGGGGGCAGGGTCGGCCCCGAGGTACTTCTCGCCACTCCTCAAAAGATCGGAAACACCCATCACAGGTCCACCTCCCCCTGGTAGAAGAGGATGATCTGGTCGTCGAACGCCTGGATCTCCTCGTGGCCGAAGTCAGGATAGAGCAGGTGCTTCTTTGGGCACGCGAGCGCGTTGTAGACCGCGAACTGGGTCTCGGGCGGGCAGACGACGTCGGCGAGGCCCGTACCGAACAGAACCGGGCAGCGGACGAGGTGCGCAAAGCTCAGGGAGTCCACGTAACCCAAGGTGCCGAACCACTCGTCGGCGCGCTCGCCGTCGGCGTCGAACCAACGGGAGTAGTAGCGAATGCCGTCATAGGCGATCTCGTCGGCGCCGAGCTCCCAGACCTCACGGAAATCCGAGAGGAACGGGTAGAGGATCGACGCGCGGTTGACGAGGTCGGGATTGAGCGCGCAGCACGCGATGCCCATGCCGCCGCCCTGGGAGCTGCCGTTGACGTAGACGCGCGAAAGGTCGATGCCCTCGAGCTCGCGCACGATGCGGCAGAGGATGTGCTGGTCCTGGTACAGGCGCACGTAGTAGAGGTTCTTCGGCCCGCCGTCCACGCCTGTGATGAGGTGGCCCGAGACGGTCGTGCCCTTGAACCCGCCCACGTCCTCGGAGCGGCCGCCCTGGCCAGGGTTGTCCATGCTGAGGATGGCGCAGCCGATGCCAGGCCACGAGGACTGCTCGGCCCAGGAGCGCGTGCAGCCGGGGTAGCCGTGGAACTGAAGGACGAGCGGCACGGGACCGCCGCCGGGCACTTTGGGCACCGCGTACTTGGCGTAGACGCGGGCGCCCTCCATGCCGGTGAAGTACAGGTCGTAGTACGTGCAGGACCCGAGCTCGGGAATCTGGTCGGACGGCAGGATCTCGTAGTCGAGCGGCACCGCGTCGGCCTCCGCGATCCTCGCGGCCCAGAACTCATCGAAGTCCGCGGGGATGGGGTTTATGCCTCGGCACGCCTCGAGCTCCGCCAATCTTTCGGCCGAGAATGGCACGTGTCTCACCCTTTCGAGAATACGGGCGCGCCCACCGCAGCGGGCGCGCCCCCGAACAATTCAGCTTGCTACTGGCCCAGGTTGGGGTGCAGCAGCGAAGGAGCGGCAGCGAGGAGCGTCTTTGTGTAGGCGTCCGTCGGGTTCTCGAAGACCTGCTTGGCGGGACCCTGCTCCATGATCTGGCCGTGGTTCATGACCACGATGCGGTCGGAGATGTAGCGCTCCGTCTGGATATCGTGGCTGATGAAGACCATCGCCAGGCCGAGCTCGTGCTTGAGGTCCGTGAGCAGGTTGAGAATCTGGGCGCGGACCGAGACGTCGAGGGCCGAGGTCGGCTCGTCGGCGATGATGACGTCGGGCTGGAGCGACAGGGCTCGCGCGATTGCCACGCGCTGACGCTGGCCGCCAGAGAGCTGGCCGGGAAGCGCGTACATGGCGGACGTCGGCAGGCCCACGAGCCCGAAGAGCTCGCAGATGCGGTCCTCGCGCTCGTCCTCGGTGCCCACGCTGTGAACGATGAGCGGATCGAGCAGCTGGTCGTGGACGGCCATGCGCGGGTTCAGCGCGGTCGCGGGGTTCTGGAACACGACCGAGACGACGCGGCCGATCTTCTTGCGGAGCTCGGCGGTGCGCTTGGTAACGTCCTCGCCCTTGAAGTAGACGTGGCCGGAGGTCGGCGACTGCAGGCCGCACATGACGTTGGCGGTCGTCGACTTGCCGCAGCCGGACTCGCCGACGAGTCCGATGGTCTCGCCCGGCATGAGCTTGAGCGTCAGGCCGTTGACGGCGTGCACGAGATTGGGGTGCAGGAGGGAGCCGGTGCGAGTCTTGAACGTGACCGAGATGTTGTCCAGGAAGATGATGGGCTCCTGGGTGTTCTGCTCTGCCATCTACCTCACCTCCAGGCGAGACGTAAGACCGGCCTTGGCGAGCGCCTCGTCGGGGATCTCCGAGACGAAGTGGTGGTCGGCGCCCGGGACGGGCTTCAGGATCGGGTGGACGTCGAGACCCACGTCGGGGTGACTCGAGCGCGGCGCGAAGCGGTCGCCCGACGGGAAGTCCGCGGGGCTCGGGACGGAGCCGGGCACCTGGTGCAGACGGCTGCCGTCGTGCGCCTCGATGGAGAGGACGGAGCCGAGCAGGCCCTGGGTGTACTCGTGGATCGGGTTGGTGAGGAGCTCCTTGGTGGGAGCGGTCTCGACCACCTGTCCGGCGTACATGACGGTGATCTCGGAGGCGACCTCCGCCACGAGCGCGAGGTCGTGGGAGACGAAGATCATGGCGAAGCCGAGCTTCTTCTGGAGGTCGTTCAGGAGCTTGATGACCTGCTTCTGGACGGTGACGTCGAGGGCCGTGGTGGGCTCGTCGCAGATGACCAGCGACGGGTCGCGGGTCAGGGCCATGGCGATGATGACGCGCTGGCACTGGCCGCCGGACAGCTCGTGCGGGTAGCTCTCGAGGGTGCGCTTGGGGTCGAGGCCGACGAGCTCGAGGAGCTCCTCGGCGCTGCGAGTGCCACCGCGGCTCGTGAGCTGCTTCATCTGCGCCGAGATGAGCATCGAGGGGTTGAGCGCGGAAAGCGAGTCCTGATAGACCATGGCGATCTCGGTGCCCAGGAGCTTGCGGTGCTCCTCGCTCGTGAGCTTGAGCAGGTCGGTGCCCTTGTAGATGACCTCGCCGGTGATACGGGCGGTGTCGGGCAACAGGTTCATGATCGTCTTGGTCGTGATGGACTTGCCGCAGCCGGACTCGCCCACGAGGGCCATGCACTGACCGGGGCGCACGGCGAAGCTCACGTTGTCGACGACGTTGACGTCACCGTGGCGCGGGAAACCTATGGAAAGGTTCTTGACCTCGAGCAGGGGTTGGACCGAGTAGTCGGGCACGCGGCGGTCGGTGCGGGCGAGCTCGACCTCGCGCAGCGCGGACAGGCGGCCGGCGAGCGACGCGGCCTGCTCCTTATAAGCGCGTACCGGGTCAGCCACGAGCAGGTCGGCCTCGCGGCGGCTCTCGGAGTTCTCGGAGGAAACCGGGGCGGACGGCGCGGAGGCCATGGCGTCGGTGATGCCCTCAGAGAGGATGTTGAGCGCAAGGCAGGTCAGCATGATGGCGATGCCCGGGTAGAGCGCCTGCCACCAACGGCCGGACAGAACGCCGGCGCGAGCGTCGGCGAGGATGTTGCCCCAGGTCGGGGTAGGCTCGGCGATGCCGGCGGACAGGAACGTCAGGGACGCCTCGAAGATGATGGCGTCGGCCACGAGCGTGACGGTGAAGACCATGATGGGAGCGGCGCAGTTGCGCAGGACGTGCTTCATCAAGATCCACGGGGCGCGGGCGCCCGAGACGATGACAGCGCGAACGTAGTCCTCGCCGTACTCGGACACGATGTTCGCGCGCACGATGCGCGCGATCTGCGGCATGTACATGAAGCCGATCGAGAAGATGATGGCAGGCACGGACTTGCCGAGGATGGTGACGAGGACGGCCGCCAAGGCGATGCCGGGGACCGACATGATGATGTCGAGGATACGCATGATGACCTCGGAGACCCACTTGCGGGTAACCGCGGCCAGGGCGCCGACGATGGAGCCGGTGACGAGCGCGAAGAGAACCGCGCCGAAGCCGATGACGAGCGAGATGCGGCCGCCGTAGAGGATACGCGACAAGATGTCGCGGCCCTTGTCGTCGGTACCGAACATGTGCGTGGCGTCGGGGGCCATGCGCGCAGTCCCGATCTCGTAGGGGCTATACGGCGCGAGCACGGGCGCCAGAATGGAGATGAGCACGACGGCAAGAAGAATCACAAGCGCGATCTTCGAGGACGTCTTCATGTTCTTGAGGCCGGAGAGCTTGGGGCCCTTGGACTTCGCCATGCCCTCGAGCTTCTCGGCGTCTTCTTTCCTTTGGGTCAGCATGGCTAGACGCTCCTAATCCTCGGGTTGATGAGCAGATACAGCATGTCGACCACGATGTTGATGATGATGAAGGAGAACGCGACGACAATGACGACGCCCATGATGAGGTTAGGCTCGTTGCCGGCAACGCCGTCGAGGATCGCCATGCCCATGCCGGGCAGGTTGAAGATGACCTCAATGACGACGGCGCCGCCCATGAGGTAGCCGATCTTCATGCCGAGGGTGGTGACAGGCGTGATGAGGGCGTTGCGCAGGACGTTGCGGGCGATGATGACCTTCTGAGGAAGGCCGGAGCCCTTGGCGGTCTGCACGTAGTCCTTATCGAGCTCCTCGACCATGGCGGTGCGCACGATGCGCGTCATCTGGCCGGTGAGGGGCACCGCGAGGGCGATGGCGGGCATGATCATGCGGCCCATGTACCCGCCGAAGTTGGTGAGCGGGTTGGGAAGGGCTCCGGACGCCGGGAGCAGGTGCATGAAGGATGAGAACACGAGGATGAGCAGGACTGCCAGCCAGAACGACGGGGTGGCAAGACCGGCGATCGAAAGCAGGCGGATGAGCTGATCGGGCCACTTATCGCGGTAGAGCGCCGCGATAATGCCAAGCAGGAACGACACGACCGCGCCGATGAGCAGGCCCAGGAAGGTGAGCTGCATGGTGACGGGCAGAGCCTTGGAAATGCGCTCGGCCACGGAGTTGCGGCGGGCGCTGTAGGTGCCGAGGTCGCCGTGGAGCAGGTCACCCATGTAGCGGACGTAGCGTACCGGCCAGGGGTCGTCCAGACCGTACTCCTCGTGGTACGCCTGAATCTGCTCAGGCGTGGCGCTTTCTCCCAGGGCGTTGTACGCCGGGTCGATCGGCGAGAACGACATGAGGAAGAAGATCAGGAAAGTCACGGCGAAAGCCATGATCGGAAGCGCGACAAGACGCCTTCCTACGAGGCGCAGAAGATTATTCACTTGGCCTCTCCCCTCTCTCGATGCTGACGCTTACAGATACAAAGGAGGCCCGAGCACCTGGCGGTCGCTCGGGCCTCCATATTTCGCTTAGGAGAATCGGCGCAGGTATATGCCTGAACTCCGCTTCTTTTTCGCTTTAGCCCTTACGCCTTGACGGTCGTGACGCCGACGAGGTGGACGCCCGTGGTGCCGATGCCCTTGAAGTTGTCGGAGACCTTGACGCCGTCGGGGTTGGCGTTCTCGCGCCAAGAGGCGGTCGGGGTGACGACCTGGAGCAGCGGGTAGAGAACGACGTTCTCGGCGAGGATGTCGAAGCACTGGTTCCAGAGGTCCTGCTGATCGGCGCCGGAGGTGCCCAGGGCGTCGTTCATGAGGCCGTTGAGCTTCTTCCACTCGTCAGAGGTGTTCCAAGCGCAGCGGGTCTTCATCCAGACGTTGTCGCCGAACCACCAGTTGAGCAGCAGGTCGGTGTCGCCGCCGAAGCAGGACGGGTCGCCAGGGGCGATGAGGATGTCCCAAGAGTCGTCAGCCTGGTCGATGGCGGCGTAGGTAGCGGGCGACTTGTCGGAGACCAGCTCGACCTTGAAGCCGAGGGCCTCGAGGTCCTGCTGGGCCTGGGTGCCCATAGCAACGACCTGAGCATTGTCGGTGGTGCGCAGGGTGATGTCGCCCGGGGTCACGCCGGCGTCGGTGAGCAGGCTCTTGGCCTTGTCGGCGTCGTAGGTGTAGGTGACAGAGGCCTCGTGGTAGTTGGTGAAGGAGGAGGGCAGGTAGCTCGTGGCGACGGCGGCCATGCCGGAGAAGGCATTGGAGATCATCTGGTCGGTGTTCAGGGCGTAGATGATGGCCTGGCGCGCCTTGACGTCGTTCCACGGGGCCTTCTTGACGTTGAACATGATGAAGCGGGTGCCGAAGCCGTTGACCTCATCGATGGAGACGCCGGCGGCCTTGAGCTGGTCGATGGACTCGGGCGGCACGGACTCGGAGACGAGGGTCGTACCCTCCTGCTGGGCGGTGGTGCGGGCGGTGGTGTCGGTCATGGAGTCCATACGGAGCTCGTTGTCCTTGGCCGGGAACTCACCGTTGTAGTTCGGATTGGGCTTCAGGACGACGTAGGTGTCGGACATCTCGTCGTACATCCAAGGGCCGGAGCCGACCGGCTTGGCCTTGGCGTCGTCGGCGGAGAGGGAGGCGGGCATGACCTTGATGATGGCAAGGCGCTCCTTGAGCAGCGAGAAGTTGGGGATGTTGCACTTGACGGTGACGGTGGTGTCGTCCTTCTTCTCGATGGAGTCGAACATGGTGAGGAAGGAGATGTACAGACCGCCCTCGGCAGTGGCGCGGGCGAAGGACTCGACGACGTCCTCGGGCGTCACGTCGGTGCCGTCGGAGAACTTGGCGCCCTCGCGGAGCTTGACCTCGTAGGTGTTCTCGTCGATCTGGGTCGGCTCACCGTCTGCCAGGCCGGAGATGACGCTGTAGTCAGTGAAGTCGATGTTGTAGAGACCCTCCATGACGTTCGAGTTTGCCGAGAGGCAGAACGCGGACGAGCAGTTGGCGGGGTCGTAGGACGACGGGGAGTACGCGGAGCCGACGGTCAGGGTGCCGCCGCCCTCGGTGCCGCCGGTGGTGGTGCCGGCATCGCCGCTGTCGGTGTTGCCGCCGCAGGCAGCGAGACCAAGGGTGGCCGCGAGTGCGGAGCCGCCGAGGAACGCACGGCGGGTAACGGCAGAGTTCACGATCTTGTTCATGTTTTGCCTCTTCCTCAATCTGAATCCTCCCGCAGCCGCCCTCGGCGGCCGCTCTTTGCCCGTAGACTACCCGCGCAGCGGCATGAGTTGCTCTGCAAACTCGCCCAACGGCATGTTGTATGCCGCTTAGCGGTTGTTCAGAGGGTAAAACTCCCCGCCTGGTCGATTGTTGCCCGTCATTTTCGAACGAGTTGAGTCTTATTTCACTGGTATTACGTTCTATGTGCCATTTATTCAACTGGTATCAATAAGAGAATACTTCTAGTGAAGTGGTTTCGCTCCTTCGATACCAGTTATGCGAAAACGTTTAACAGCAAAGTGTTTAGTTTCTCAAATTATACTTCTGGAGTACCCAGGCCATCGCGACAGCCGGAAGGCTGTCCCTCCGCAAGCTCATGAAGCGCCTGCCATACGGCGTGGGCGACGTCGGCGGGCACCCCGGGGACGGCGGCGATGGCCGCCTCGTCGGCGGCGCGCAGGCGCTTGAGCGAGCCGAACTCGCGCATGAGGGCGCGTTTGCGCTTGGGCCCCACGCCCGGGACGTCGTCGAGCACTGACGCCGTCATGGCGCGCCCGCGCAGCTCGCGGTGGAAGGTGATGGCGAAGCGGTGGGACTCGTCGCGCACCTGCTTGATGAGGTAGAGGGAGGGCGAGCCGGACGGCAGCACGACCGGGGTCTCGTCCCATGGGACGAAGACCTCCTCGTCGGACTTGGCGAGGCCGCAGGCCGGGATGTCGAGGCCCAACTGCGCCAGCTGCTCCATAGCGGCCGTGAGCTGAGGCTTGCCGCCGTCGACCACGAGCAGGTCGGGGCGGCTGCCAAAGCGCCCGTCGGCCATGCGCTCGGGCGAGTAGCGACGCCCCAGGACCTCGGACATGCTCACGAAGTCGTTCGCCTCGGTAAGGGGCGTCTGGATCTTGAACCTGCGGTACTGCGACTTGTCGGGGCGGCCGTTTGTAAAGACGACCATCGACGCCACGGTGAAGTGGCCGTGAAGCGTAGAGATGTCGAAGCACTCGATGCGCATGGGAGGCGCGTCGAGCGCCAGCGCGCTCTCCAGCTGAAGCAGGGCTTTGTTCGTGCGATCGTCCGCGTAGCCGGTGCGCACCATATAGCGCATGAGGGCATGGCGGGCGTTGGACTCGGCCATCTCGAGCAGGCGGCGCTTCTCGCCGCGCTGGGGGCGGTGCAGGCGCACGGCGCGGCAGCGCTTCTCGCCAAGCCAGCCGGCGATGACATCGGCGTCGGGAAGGTCAACCGAGAGGCAAACCTCCGCGGGGATGTCGGCGGTCTCGTCGTAGTAGCGCTTGACAA
This sequence comes from uncultured Olsenella sp., assembly GCA_900540955.1. Classification (GTDB taxonomy): domain Bacteria; phylum Actinomycetota; class Coriobacteriia; order Coriobacteriales; family Atopobiaceae; genus Paratractidigestivibacter. The sequence goes on along the minus strand of UQIF01000020.1, from coordinate 21,169 downwards.
AGCCGCCCTGCAGCTCGTCTTCGCCCACGTCGGCGCCTTTGTCCAGAATAAACTCGACGGATCTGACCGTGCGGCCCTCGCGCACGACGAAGACGCAGGCGCAGCTGATGGTCTCCTCGCGGTAGAAGCCGATGAGGTCGAGGTCGATGTCGGCGGAGAACATGACCTGCTGCTTCACGTCGAGGGCGGAAAGCCCCTGAAGGCGAGCCTTCAGGCGCCCCGCGCGCTCGAAGTCGAGCCCCGCGGCGGCCTCGCGCATCTGGTCGGTGAGCTCGTCCACGATGGTCGAGCGCTTGCCCTGGAGGAAATCCTCGACCTGCCGCACATGACGGGCGTACTCGACCGTGTCGATCGCGCCGCAGCAGGCCCCGGGGCCACGGCCCACGTGGTAGTCGAAGCAGGGGCGGCACTTTCCGGCAAGCACGATGTTGGCGACAGCGGCCTGATCGGGCTCACGCTCAAGGATACGGCGGGCGCGCTTCCATTCGGCGCAGGTAGCCGAGCAGATGGGAACGACCTTGCGCAGTGTGTCGATGGTCTCGCGCGCGGCCTTGGCGTCGGTATAGGGCCCGAAGTAACGCGTGCCCTTGCGATGGCGCTCGCGCGTGTACTTGATCGCCGGGAAGACGTCGGACTCGGTGACCGCGATGTAGGGATAGGACTTGTCGTCCTTGAAGTCGACGTTGAAGTAGGGGTGGTATTGGGCGATGAGGTTGCGCTCGAGCACGAGCGCCTCGTGCTCGGAGCCCACGACCACGTAGTCGAAGGACTTGACCACCTGCATCATGAGCGGAATCTTCTGGCGGTCGTCGGCCAAGGTGACGTACTGCTTGAGACGCGCACGGAGGTTCTTGGCCTTGCCCACGTAGACGACGGTACCCGATGCGTCGCGCCACAGGTAGCAGCCGGGCTCGGTGGGTACGAGCGCAACCTGCTCGACGAGCGACGCCGTGCCGTCGATGGCGCACGTCACATGCTCGCGCGCGGCCGCGCGGTCGCTTGCGCTCAAGCGCTTCTGGTCGTCAGACAACGCCCAACCTCCCTTGGATACCAAAACGAGCGCCCACCCTTGGTAGGCGCCCGTCCTCATCGCAACGATGTAAGCCCAGCTTGAACGTAGCGGCACCGTCCAGCCTTGCGGCAAGGATTAGATCGGGCTGCCGCCGCCGCAGAAGCCATCGTCGTAGGTCACGCCAGTAATAACGACACCGGAACCGTAACCGTTGGCGTGGATAACGTTGCCGCCACCGATGTAGATGGCCACGTGATAGATAACGCCGCCAGACTGATAGAAAACAAGGTCGCCGGCGGAGAGCGCGGAAGTGGAGGTCTTCAGGTTGCCGGCGGCGCAAACCATGCTGTACTGGGAACGGGAGGAATGAGCAATCGAAATGCCGGCGCATGCATAGGCATAGCTCGTGAGACCGGAGCAGTCCATCGCGACGCCGGGGTTGCAGGCGCCGTAAGAATACGGCACGCCGAGCTGGGTGCGGGCCGCATTGATGATTGCAGAGGCCGTGGAGCTCGAGATGCCGGAACCCCCGCCGTTGCTGCTCGAGCCGTTATTGAAGGAGCTCCCGCCGTTGGAAGAGCCGCCGTTGGAAGAACCGCCATTGGAGGAGCTCCCGCCGTTGGAAGAGCCGCCGTTGTTGGACGAGGAGCCGCCGTTGCCGCCTGAGGAACCGTTGCTCGACGAATTGCCCCCGCCGTTAGCTTCGCTCTCGGCCTTCTGCTGCTCTGCCGCAGCCGCGGCGGCCTTCTCGGCCTCCTCCTGCTGGCGCTTAGCCTCGGCCTCGCGCTCTGCCTGAAGCGCCGACTGAAGCTCGCTGGAGAGCCCGTCGACATACGCCTGGGTCTCGGAGCGCGCGGACTCAAGGGACGCCTGCTCGTCCTGCTGCTGCGAAAGAAGCGTCGTGAGGCTGTTCTCCTCACCCGCGAGCTCGTCCTTCTTTGAGTTGAGGTCTGCCACGAGGGCGTTGGTCTCCTCAATCTTCTGGGAGTTCGCCTCCGAGATCTTGTTCGCATAGGTAACGTTGCTCACAAGTTCCGAGAAATTCTTTGACTCGAGGACGAGCTCGAGCAGCGTAGTGTTGCCGCCGGATTTGTAATTGCTGGAGAGGTGTTCCGCAAGGCCAGCCTGGGCGTCGGCGACCTTCTGCTGCTGCTCGGCGATCTGCGGCTTGAGCTCGTCGATGCGCGCCTGGACCTCTTCAAGCTGAGCAGAAGTGTCCTCGCACTTGGCTTGGGCGATCTCAAGCTCACGGGTCAAGCCGTCGAGCTTCGGCTTCACTTCGGAAAGCTGGCTCGAGATCTCCTGCGAAGAAGCAGCGTATGCGACGGTGGCTAAGGGCACGCCTCCTGCCAAGAGACCGGAAAGCGCAACGGCGCCGAAGGCGCGAGCGACCTTGTGGGTTCGGGTGATGTGCATATAGACCTCGCGTTGTTTAGCGATTCGGGTTACGTACAGTACGAGACATTCTAGCAAGCGGAGGAGCCGAGGCAAAACTCGTCTACAGCTCCTCCATCTAGCTTTAGGGTCGCTCGAGGGTTTTGCCGCGACGCCTTCGCGCCGCCCGCAAACGCTTGTAAGGCATAAAGCCGCAGCTAGAACTTACTGTGGAAGTTCACTCGGTTAATTCGGGCGTAGATACGCTGCGCAAGGGTGTCCTCGCTGTTGAGCAGAGGGCTCTTTGCAACCCCGGCCTTGATGGACTCGTTGACCTTCTGGCGCAGGACAGGGTCAGAGACCTCCTTGCGAACGATATCGAAGGGGGGCACGCAAAAAAGGAACGGACGGTCGCAAGCCCGCTCGGCGGCAGAGAGCGTCTGACGCGTGTCGTGCCCACAGACGAACTTCTCGACAATGGGCTTGACGAAGGGAACGCCCGCAAGAGTCATGTAGTAGGTATTGCGTCCCGGGCGGGCGTTGATCTCGAGGAAGCGCGGCTTGCCATCCGCCCCGTCCATAACGTCAAGGTTGCCATAGCCTTCGTAGCCAACTTTGCGGCAGAAGCGCGCAGCGCAATCGAGAAGATCGGGGCGATCTTCACCGAGGATCACGAGCGGGTTGCCGATCCCCTTGGCGCTGCGATCCTGGACAAGCACATGGCCCACGCGCCCAAGAACCATCTCGCCGTGCTCGCAAAAGACCGTGACGGAGTGGAGAGAGTCGTCGCGAACGGCAAGGCACTCTTGGACAAGAAGGTACTTGCTGTAACTCGTCGCCTTCACGTCGGCGATAAGCTTACGGAGCTCGGCCGCCGAGTTGACCGTGTGAATCTTTCGCTTGCCCTCGAACTCGGCATAATGCCACTCGGCGCTGTTCGCCGGCTTGACGATCATCGGGTACTCATGGCCATCGATGACCTCATCGCTGATGGGATCGATCCCGGGAATCGGCTCGAGCCCCTCTCCGCAGGCGACGAGCCAAGTCTTCGGATACGGGATGCCCAGCTCGGCGCACAAGCCGTAGAACTTCTCCTTCATCGTGATGACGTTGAAGAGGGAGTAGTCGTTATAAGGCACGGCGAAGCCCGCCTCGGTAAGCGCGGGCTTGTTCTTAGAGAGAATCTCGGCATACCAGTCGCCGCTCGCGACGAGCAGGGGCTTGCGCCCCTGCGCCCGGCATTCAGGCAGAATCGTTCCCGTAAGGTAGGCAAGCAGCTCATCTTCGCGCTCGACGCCATCGACGCAGCGATAGTCGTTCCATTTGCTGCAGCTCGTGAATTTGATGTCGAACTTGGCAAGGACAATCGAGTCCACACCATAGGTCTCATGGAACTGGCGAGTGTAGGAGTAGCCGAGGACGTCCGCGCCGAGGACAACGGGGCGGAAGGTTTTGCCGATCTGTAGGTCTTGCGAGGTGGGCTGCATAAGCGCGTGCACTCCTTTGCTGCGTTTCTTCAATCGATTAAGTATACGCCAGGACATTCGACCTCGGGAAAAGCGCCCTAGCGACGCTTGAGCTTGCCGAGGATGCGTCCGAAGAACGCCGCCTCGGGAATCTGCAGCGCAAGGGCAGCGCCAAAGGTGACCACCACCGCAGGCACGCCGCCGCAGACGATGACCATAAGCGCTCGCACCAGCGAGAGCTCGCCCTTGTCTCCGCCCAAAAGATGCAGGATGAGCGCACCGACGGCTGCGCCCGCCAAGCCAAGGGCAAGCGAGCGCAGGGCGGAGGCGATAAATGCCCCCATTTCGACGCCCTTGACACGGCGGCGGAGAATCCCCACCGAGATAATGTCAAGGACCACCATATACAGCGCGCTACCGAGAGACACAGCATGAATGCCCAGCACGGGCGTGAGGACAACGGTAAAGACGACCTGGACCACCGAGGCCACGATATTGGCCACGGCAAAACTCATCATGTGGCGCATGGACGAAAAAGCCTTCTGAAAGAAGGTGGAGAGGCCGTAGAACGGCAGCGCGAGCGCGAGCGTCGAAAGGTAGCCCGCGGTGAGGCTCGCGCTCTCGGCGTTGAACTGGCCGATTCGCATAAGCGACATCAACGGTCGGCTGAAAACGATGAGGTAGAGCATGAAGGGCACGAGAACAAAGATGACCTGCCTCATTCCTGAGGATACCTGCTCGGCAAAATTCGCGAGCCTGCCCTTGGCGAAGGAGTCGGACATCTCGGTGAAGAGGGCGACGGTAATGGGCACGGCGAGAACGGCGTAGGGCAGCGTGTACCACAGGCGGGCATAGTACTGAACGGAGCTGCCCGACTCGGGCACGGCGACGAGCGCCATCGAAGTCATCACCGAAGTGGTGACGAAGCCGCAGGCGGTGACCACAAGCGTGGGGACGCCAATGGAGAGCGTCTCTCTAATAGCCGGATCGTGGATATCCACATGAAGCGTAAGGCGTACGCCATGGCGGCGCAGGCTCGGCAGCTGCATGAGAATCTGCACAAGAACGCCCAGAGGGTTGCCGATGGCGAGGATAAGAAACGCGAGGGCGGGCTGCGAGCCCGCGAGGAACGCATATGCGATGAACGATGTCGTGCAGATGATGTTGTTGAAGATGGGGGCCGCGTTGCTCCAGAAATAATCCCTCTCGGCATTAAGGATGCCTGAGGCGATGCTCGAAAGGCAGTAGAGCACGACCTCGATGGCGAAGAACCTGAAGAGGGTCACCGCATCAGTCATCGTCGACTGATCGGTGCCGGCGGACTGAACCCAGATGAGAGGCCCGGCGAAGATGAGGCACAAAACGAAGCCGACGCCGAGAACGATGAGCAGAAGCGATAGAAGATTCGAGATGTAGGCGTTGGCCCCCCTGCGGCCCAAACGTTGCTTGACGTCAAGGTAGACGGGCAAGAACGCCGTGATGATCATGCCGCCGATCACAAGCTCGTAGAGTTGGTTCGGCAGATTGTTCGCAACGGTATAGCAACTGGAAAGAAGCGTCGTGCCGAGGGCGAACGCCTGGCCCCATGTGCGCACAAAACCAGTGATGCGGCTGAAGATCACGAGTACGCTCATCATCGCCGCGGATTTGCCGACGCTAGTCTCGGCATCCGCCTGCGGCTCATCGATCTTCTTGAAATGCTTGGCCATTGCCCACCTTCCGAGAATGATTCAACAGTTGGTGAGTTTACGGCTCTGCGGACACAGGTAGGGTTAATCCATAGGAAACGCCGAAAGCCACGGGTCAGGAGCTAAGGCGCTGGCCGGCGGGCCGAGGCGCCCCGAAGGAGGAGCGACGCGTACTTCGGTACGCGAGCAACGAATGGGCGGCGGATCGGCCGCCGGACGCGCTAGTGCCGGCGGGCGTCCAGCTCGCCGGCAAGCTCATCTAGGCTGACGCCATAGCGCTCGAGGGTAACAAGCAGGTGATACACCAAGTCCCCCGCTTCGTAGCGAATGTGCTCGTGGTCGTCGTCCTTACAGGCCATGATGACCTCGCTCGCCTCCTCGGCGAGCTTCTTGAGCAGGCTGTCCTCCTTGCCTTGGAGGAGCTTGGCCGTATAGGACTGCTCCGGCGAGGCGTCGCGGCGGCCGTGGATGACGGCGGCCAATCCCTCGAGGGTCTCGCCGATGTTGCCGTTCTGGACGTTCTTGGTCCTCTCGCCCATTCGGGCCTCCTTTTTGGTATTGGGAAATCGGGCAGGCGCTCTCTGCCCCTTAATCGATCTCGCGGAAAAAGCAGCTGCGGTGGCCGGTGTGGCAGGCGGGCCCGGGAGAGTCCACGACGGCCACGAGGGTGTCGGCGTCGCAATCGACGAGCAGGTGCTTGACCTGCTGCATATTTCCGCTGGTCGTGCCCTTGTTCCAGAGTTCCTGGCGACTGCGGCTCCAAAACCAGGTCGTGCCCGTCTTTATGGTGAGGGCGAGCGACTCAGAGTTCATCCACGCGACCATGAGCACCTCGCCGGTGCCTTCCTGCTGAACGACGCAGGGGACGAGCCCGTTGCCGTCGAACTTGACGTTGGCCCCGTCGAGCGAGACGGGCTCCGGCGCTTCCCCGGCGTAGGTATAATCGGCTCCGTTCAGGGGCATGTTTCCTCCTTGTGGTCTTCTTGCCCCACTTTAGCAGGGTGCAGCGCCGGCGCCCGGAAAGGCGGCAGGCTTGCCTCAAGTTGTAACCGAGAACCTTGGCAACTTCGACGTGCTCGTCATCGGCGGGGGCATCGCCGGCGCCACCGCCGCGCTCACGGCCGCCGAGCGCGGCGCAAAGGTTGCGCTCGTCTGCGCGGGGCCCGTCTTCAGCGGCTCGAGCTTCTTTGCCGGGACCTGGGGGCTTGGGCTCGTGGGACCCGTAAGCGGCCGCTCCGCGGATTTCGAGCAAACGATCCTGGAAGTGGGGCAAGGCGTCGCCGATCCCGCGCTTGTCCATGAGCTCGTCAGCAAGACCGAGCCCGCAATCGAGTGGCTGGAGAGTCGCGGCTGTGCCCTGCGGCGCGCCGAGCGTGCCGCCCAGCGAGAGTTCATCCCCTGCTTCGACCATGCCCAGCGCAACTGGCACGGCCTCGAGCGCGCTTCTTTCCGCGCGGCGTTCGGCCCCGCGCTCGAGCGGGCGGGCGTGACCGTCTTCCCATACATGGAGCTCATGGCCCCGGGCGTTCTCTATGCGCGCGACAAGAAGCACCTCTGCAGCATCGATGCCTCGGCGACGGTGCTGGCCACCGGCGGCTTCGGCGGCCTTTTTGAGCGCACCCTCACGATGCCGGACGGCCTGGGCACTGCCCAGGCCGTCGCCCTCGAGCAGGGCGCTCAATTGGTCAACTGCGAGTTCATGCAGATCATGCCGGGCCTTGTCGCGCCCGTATCCAACGTCGTCTTCAACGAGAAGACCTTCCGCTTCGCGCGCATCGAGGGCTTCGGAGGGGCGCAGGGCCTTCTTGACGCGCGCTCCGAGCACGGCCCCTTTACCGCGAGCCGACCGGACCGCAAGGTCGACTTCGCCATCGCCGCCGCGGGCGACGGCGGAGCGCGGGTAACCTACGACCTGCCCGAAGAGTTGCCGGAATTCATGAAGACCTTCTCGGACTGGCTGCTCGAGGCCCACGGCATCCGGTCGGGCGACGAGCTTCGCGTCGCCCACTACGCGCACGCCCACAACGGCGGAATCCTGATCGGCGCCGACGCGGCGGTCTCGGGGGTTGCGGGGCTCTATGCCTGCGGCGAGTGCACCGGCGGCATGCACGGCGCCGACCGCATCGGCGGCCTTGCGAGCGCGAACGCCCTCGTGTTCGGGCGCATTGCCGGCCGCGAGGCCGCAGGGTTCCAAGGCAAGAAGGGCATGCGCGCGACTCGTCTGGATGCCGTGGCCTCGCCGCTCGCCTCGCAGACAATCGCCGAGCTCAAGCCCCTCATGAGCCGCCACTGCATGGTCGCAAGGACCGAGGATGGCCTGGCCCAGGCCGCAGAGATGGTTTCCGAGCTGAAGCGACGCCTTGAGCATGACGCCGAGCCGTCGGTCGATGCGCGGGCCATCGCGGCCACAAGGCGCGCAGAGCTCTCGCTTCTGTCCGCCCGGGCACTCATCTGCGCAATGAGGGCGCGCACAGAAAGCCGGGGAAGCCACCATAGGGCGGACTTCCCCGGGAAGGACCCCGCGCAGGCGAGGCCGACCTCGGTTTTCTTGGCGGACGGCGAGCCGATTGCCCGGCCCCTCGCCTAGCCCAAGGACTCCTCAAGGCGCCCGACCTGCGGGCGATCGAGCCTGTGGGCCACGACAAGAAGCGCTATGCCGAGAACCACGAGCGGCAAGCTCAGACACTGACCCATCGTGATGGGGCCAAAGAGGTATCCAAGCTGGGCGTCAGGCACGCGAACGAACTCGATGAGAAACCGGAATACACCGTAGAGCAGCAGGAACGTGCCCATGAAAGTGCCCTGGGGACGCGCCGGGCGCTTTCGCGAGAGAGCCCACAGCACACAGAAGATCACGAGGCCTTCGAGCGCGGCCTCGTAGAGCTGCGACGGATGACGAAAAACGCCACCGCCCGACGGGAACGCGACGGCCCACGGCAAGTCGCACTCCTTGCCCCACAGCTCCCCGTTAACGAAGTTCGCGCAGCGGCCAAAGAAGATGCCCCAAGTAGCTCCGATGACGGCGAGGTCGCAAATGGTGGGGATGCTGATCTTGTACCGCCGGCACACCATCGATCCCCCGATGACGGCGCCCACGAGGCCGCCGTGGAAGCTCATGCCGCCGTCCCAAGTGGCAATAATCTCGGCAGGATGCTCTAGATAGTATCCCGCGCCGTAGAACAACACGTAACCAAGACGGCCTCCAACGATGACCCCGAAGGCGACGCCGATGACGATGCTCATGATGTCGTCGACCGAAAGATCAAGCTCCCAGCGGCGGGCAACGCGGCACATCACAAAACCCGCCACGATAAAGCCCGCGAGATACGCAAGGCCGTACCAACGCACCGAGAGCGGCCCGAGCGAGAAAGCTATCGGATTCAGAGACTGAAAGAGTTCGTTGAGGAACAAAGGCGCTCCTTTATGCCCGAAGGTTAAAGGACGGCGGGCTGGACGCGCGTCACGCCGGGCACGTGCTCCATAAGGATGCGCTCAATGCCCTCAGACATGTCCATGCTGGAGAGCGGGCATCCGGCGCAGGCGCCCTGCATCTCGAGGGTGACGACACCCTCGTCGTCGACGTCAATGAGCTCCACGTCGCCGCCGTCGGCCTGAAGGCTCTGGCGGATGATGTCGAGGGTCTCTTCGAGAAGCTGCTTATCCACGGCCATGGTGGTTTCCTTTCGTTGAATGCGTGCGGGGACTATCTTACCCAAAGCGCCGCAGGGGCCTGGGACAAAAGGGACGGGGGATTTTGTCCCGAATTGTGGAGACACCTTCTCCCGCCTCCACGGTTTGGGACAAAATCCCCCGTCCCTTTTGTCCCAGGCTAGCCGATGCCGGAGAAGAGGTGGCCGGACGTGGCGCCCCGCATGCGGGCATGCGGGGCACGACCAGCCCGGGCGGCGTCGATGGCGCGGCCGATGCGCTCGACTGAGAAAGCGGTCTCCTTCGGCGTGAGCAGCGTGCAGTCGGCGAGCAGACGCGTAACGCCCGCCCCGATGAGCTCGACAGCCTGCGGCGTCGCGTCAAGCGGATAGGCCGACCAAATGCGGGAGCGACCGTTGACGTCGGTGCGCACAGGCAGAAGCTTGCCGTCGATGTCCTTGAGAGAGAAGCGCCGGCGCCGCTGGGGACACACCTCGCAATTGTGCACGCATTTACCGGTTACCTGCAGCACACAGTGCTCGCTCGTCATCGCGCGCTCGCGGCCGAGGACCATAAGGCCAACAGGAACGCTGGCGCGCGGCGCAAGCTCGCAGACCTGCTCGAGCGTGAGCTCCGGCGAGAGCCACAACCCTGCCGCGCCGGCTTCCTCGAGCGCGACGACGCAGCTCTCGTTGTGCACGGGAATGCAGGAACGGATCTCGGGGGCAGCCCCCCTCTGCGCGGCGAGGGCAAGCTCGGACACGTTACCGACGGCGACGGGCAGCCCCTTGACGACCCACGGGTCCAAACGGTCGTGGTCCCCCTCGCGGCAGACCTCGTCGAGCCAGGCGATCACGCCCTCGGGCCACTCGCCGCGCGAGAGGTCGTCGGCCGTCGCGTAGACGCGGGCAGCCCCGGCATCAAACGCCGCGCGGGCGCAGTCGGCGTCCGCCACGAGGGCGCACGCGCACGGCTCCTCGCGCTCGACGGTGGCGGGGTCGGCGATTCTGGCGGCGGCGCGGGCCTCCCCCAGGCGGAATGCGACCGCTCTGTCGGAAGGGGCGGACGCCGTGTTCCCCTCACGCTCGGCATACGGCGCGAGCAGTGTCTCCTCAAGCGCCCGCACCGCGGCGGCGCGGACCTTGTGCACGGCCGAGAAGCCCATGCCGACGCCTTCGTCCATCTGAACGTCAAAGGACGCAGGCTCGAAGGGCCCTCCGCCCATGCGGCCCACGTGCTCGACCAAGTCCTCGCTCGCGACCGCCTTCGTGCGGGCCGCCTCGACCACAAAGCCCTCGGCCGATGCGCTCGCCTCGCCATCGACGCAGGAAAGCTCGACGCGGAAAGGCTCGCCGAGCCGAGCAACCACGCGCACATCGACACGCCTTTTTCGTTGGATGTCCGCGCGCGACACGCGGGCGGCGGCGTCCATCGCCGCCTGCGAGCGAATCACGCGCACGACGGCGCCCGCCTCGATGGGCCTTACCGCCGTCGCCGTGACGGTCTCTCCCGCCGCGGCGTCGCGCTCGACGTTCACGGTGAGGAACTGCGTCGGGTCGCTCACGGGACGCAGCTCGAGCAGGTCGCCCGCGCCGACGGGCTCAGCCAGGTGAATCGTGACCTCGGCCCTGGTAAAGCGCCTCATGCGGGTACGCCCGCCGTTGCCGCCACCGCGGCGCTCGAAGCTGTCCTCGAGCGGTCGGCTCGCCACGACCTCGCCCACGACCTCGCCGCGGTTGTTCGAACGCTCGTAGCTCATCATCCGGTTGTCGGACTCGCCGAGCAGATAGGCGTCGGTGAAGTCGCGGTTGAAGGCTCGCTTGAGCTGGCGGTGGACCGCGTGGTCCTCCTCAGGCGAGAGCGGCACCCCCGCGATGGACGCGTCGATGGCCTGCCGGTATGCCCCGACGACCTGATACACATAGTCGGGGGCCTTCATGCGCCCCTCGACCTTGAGCGAGCCCACGCCCGCGCCGATCATCTCGTCGATGTGGTCGACAGTGCAATAGTCCTTCGGGCACAGAGCGCGCGTGCCGCCCACGCCGCGCATCGTCTCGGCCATCCCCGCCGTCGGCACGTCCGGGATGGGCACGAGCTCGCCCTTCTCGTCCACGAGCTCATAAGGCAGGCGGCACGGCTGGGCACACAGCCCGCGGTTGGCGGAGCGCCCGCCCGCCAGCGAGCTCATCATGCAAACGCCCGAGTAGCAGAAGCACAGCGCGCCGTGGCCGAAGCACTCGAGCTCCACACCCTCCTCGGCAATGCGCGCGATCTCGGGCAGCGACAGCTCGCGCGAGAGCGTCACGCGGTCGGCGCCGAGCGCGCGGCACCAGGCGACACCGCGGGCGTCGTGAACGTTGGCCTGCGTCGAGACGTGCGTCTCGATCTGGGGCCACGTGCGGCGGATCTGCGCAAAGAGGCCCCAGTCCTGGATGATGAAGGCGTCGGCGCCCAGAAGCCACGCGCGGCGCACGAGCCCGAGCACACGCGGGATCTCGTCGGTTGCCACGGCGACGTTCACGGTGACATAGACGCGCGTGCCCGCAAGGTGAGCACGGCGGCACGCGTCGTCGAAGCTCGCGTCGTCGAAGTTCTTCGCTGAGCGACGGGCGTTGAAGTTGTTGCCGAGTCCGCAGTAGATGGCGTCGGCGCCGGCGGCGAGCGCCGCGTTAAAGGGCTCCGGTCCGCCCGCGGGCGCGAGCAGCTCTATGACGTTCTTGTGGGCCAAGACCTCTCCCCCAGATCGATTGATTACGTACCCCGCTACGCAAAGCGCGGGCGCCGTCTGAGCGGCGCCCGCGCGAGTCGGTAGCGATGACTGCTAGACCAGCTTCGCCCAGCGCTTCTTGCCAGACTGCACCGTGGTGCCTGCAGAGAAGAGCGAGGGGTCGACGTTGTAGTGCTTGGGCTCGACGGGCTTGCCGTCGATCTTGACGCCGCCGCCGTCGATGAGCCTGCGGCCCTCGCCGGCGGACTTGCAGATGCCGAGGTCGGCAAGGAGCTTGGCCAGGTAGACCATGCCCTCGTCGTTGGCCTCTACGGTCGACAGCGGGAACTCGGGCATGTCCTCGGGGGCCTCGCCCTTCTTGAACTGGGCGTCGAAGGCCTCCATGGCCTTGACGCCCTCGCCCACGCCGTGGTAGAGGTCGACGATGTTCACGCCGAGCTCGCGCTTGAGCTTGTAGGGGTCGGCTGTGCCGTCGGCAAAGGCGGCGTCGATGGCGTCGACCTCCTCCAGCGAGCAGGTGGAGCAGAGGCGATAGTACATCGGGACGATCTCGTCGGCGATGGACATGACCTTGCCGAACATGTCGGCGGGCTCGTCGGTGAGGCCGATGTAGTTCTTGTAGCTCTTGGACATCTTCTTCACGCCGTCGGTGCCCACCAGCAGCGGCATCGTGAGGGCGACCTGGGGCTCCATGCCCTCGGCGCGCATGAGATCACGGCCGGCGAGCAGGTTGAAGATCTGGTCGTTGCCGCCCATCTCGAGGTCGGCCTCGATGACGACGGAGTCGTAGGCCTGGAGCACCGGGTAGATGAACTCGTGCAGTGCGATGGAGCGGCCCTCGGTGTAGCGGTTGTGGAAGTCCTCGCGCTCAAGAATGCGGGCAACGTTGAACTTGCTCATGAGATTGAGCATCTTGCCGAGGTTGAGCGGCTTGATCCAATCGCCGTTGTGGACGATGGTGGTCTTCTGGGGGTCGAGGACCTTCATGGCCTGCTCGACATAAGTCTTTGCGTTGGCCTCGACCTGCTCCTCGGTGAGCGGAGGACGGGTGGAGTCGCGGCCGGACGGGTCGCCGATCAGCGCGGTGCCGTTGCCGATGATGAGCGTGACGCGGTGACCGAGATCCTGGAACTGACGCATCTTGCGCAGCGGAACCGCGTGGCCGAGGTGAAGGTCGGGCGAGGTGGGGTCGACGCCGAGCTTGATGTTAAGGGGCGTGCCCTTCTCGAGTTTCTTCTTGAGCTCGTCCAGAGGAACGATCTGCATGGTGCCGGAGGTGATGACCTTCAGCTGCTCTTCGACGGGAAGCACTGCTCTGCCCTCCATGGGTAGTCAAATCTTGTTTTACACAGCCCTATACAATAACGCAGGCCAGGCGGCTTGCGCTCCACAACGTCACAACACCGCCGCATTCCCAAACAGGTGACGCGCGGCCGCACACTATAATCAATTCTATATGCGAATCGACTCCATCGAGGAGGAGCAGTTCATGGGCATCCGGACCCGCAGGGCTCACAAGCACTCAAAGACGCACATCGTCGGCTTCGGCGCGGCAGGCATCGTTGGCTTCGTCGCCCTGCTCATCATCGCGCTGTGCCTCTCGATGGGAGCCGTGATCAGCACATGGCTCGAGGACCTGCCCGACTACACGTCGGCCGACTCCTACCTCGTGGCGGAGCCCACGCGCGTCTATGACGCCTCCGGCAACGAGATCGCCACCTACTTCCTGCAGAACCGCCGCTCGGTCGAGCTCGATCAGGTGTCGCCGTACGTCCTCAAGGGCACCGTCGACACCGAGGATAAGCGCTTCTACCAGCACAACGGCGTGGACCCGCAGGGTATCCTGCGCGCCGTCGTGGGCCAGCTCACCGGCAGAAGCGAGCAGGGCGGCGGCTCCTCCATCACGCAGCAGCTGGTAAGAAACACGATTCTTTCGGACGAGCAGTTCGAGATGTCGCTCAAGCGCAAGGTCCGCGAGGCCTACATCTCCATCCAGATGGAGAAGATGTACACCAAAGACCAGATCCTCAACATGTACGTGAACACCATTTACTACGGCAACGGAGCCTATGGCATCGAGGCCGCGAGCGTCACGTACTTCAATAAGCACGCGAGCGAGCTGACCGTCGCCGAGGCCGCGACGCTCGTCGGCCTGCCGAACTCCCCCACCCTCTACGACCCGTTCCGCAATCCCGAGAACTGCGTGAGCCGACGCAACCTCGTCCTCGACCGCATGCTCGAGGCCGGCGACATCTCCCAGGAGGAGCACGACGTCGCCACCGCCGAGGAGCTCGTCCTCAACCACGGCGAGCTCACCGACAACACCGGCTCCTACCCGTACTTCACCGACTACGTCAAGCAGCTGCTCCAGCAGAACTTCTCGAGCGATACGATTCTGCAGGGCGGACTCAAGGTGTACACCACGCTCGATCCCGACTACCAGGCAGCTGCCGAGGCCGCCGCGCACAGCGTCGTCGACAAGGCAGGCAACGACGACGTCGACGCCACCCTTGTGTGCGTGGACAACTCGAACGGCTACATCAAGGCGATGGTGGGCGGCCAGCATTACGACACCGACCTCGACAGCGCCAAGGTCAACCTCGCCACAAGCAAATTCCAGGCAGGCTCATCCTTCAAGCCCTTCACGCTGCTCGCCGCCCTGAACGAGGGCATGAGCCCGACCGTCACCCTCAACTGCAACTCCCCTGTCCAGGTCGATCAGACCTGGAAGGTGCAAAACATCGAAAACCACCAGTACGGCTACATCTCGCTCGATAAGGCCACCCAATACTCTTCCAACACCGGCTATGCGCAGGTCATCGAGGCGATTGGCGTCGACAAGCTCATCAGCATGTCCAAGCTCGTGGGTATCGACTCCACCATCGAGCCCTACGGCACCTCGACCTTGGGCACCTCCTATGTAACGCCGCTTGAGATGGCCGAAGGCTATTCGACCATCGCGAATAACGGCACGCACCATGACACCGTTGCTATTGTGAAGATCGAGAACCGCAACGGAGGGGTCGTCTACCAGCACGAGGACACCTCGGACCAGGCGGTCGACTCCGCCGTAGCGCAAGACGCCCGCAAGGTTCTCGAGAACGTCTTCAACGCCGGCTACACCACGTCCACCGCCAAAAACATGTTCACGGTAAATCAGCCCGTGGGCGCAAAGACGGGCACCACCGAGAAATACGACAACCTTTGGTTCTGCGGCTTCACCCCGCAGATCACCACCGTAGTGCGCTTCGGCAACCGCAACGGCAGCACAAACACGGCTTATTACCAGGGCTCGCACGCAGAGACGGGCAATACCGCACAGCCCATTTGGGCAACGTTCATGAGCTCAGTGCTGCGCGGCCAGAGCCGCCAGGAGTTTGCCACGTCCGACCACACAGCGACGTACAAATCCAACAGCTCCTGGACCTTCTCGAGCACCGAGGCGTATGCAAACAACGGGTACTACGACTCTGAAGAAAACTCGGGCGAGGGGTACGCCGAGGAAGGCGACGATTCGAGCTCATCTTCGCAGGGCTATGGCAACTACACCGGAGGCAACGGCGTCAGCTTCAACGACACCGCCGGAGGAGGCAACACCTCGACCGGGGGCGGCACGACCGGAAACACCGGCGCCGGAAACGGCGCCGGGAGCGCCACCGGAGGCGGCACCGGCACTGGCGGCGATACGCCAACAGGAGGCGACGGCAACGGCGGGGGCACGACCGCCGATCCCGGCAACGGCGCGGAATAGCTGCGCAATCAGAAAGTCTCTTTGCAAAAAAAGGGCCTCAACCTGCGACGGGTTGAGGCCCTTTTTTTGCAAGAAACCGGCTAGACCGGTGTTTCTGTCTCGAGGCTATTCGGATCCCGCGAGGATCGCGAGGCGGGCACGCAGCCCCTCGGCGTTCTCGGTGGCGTCGGCCACGATGAGCACCGTGTCGTCCCCACCGACAGAACCGAGCACGTGCTCGAGCTCGGCCTCGTCTACGGCGCCGGCAACGCCGGACGCCGTGCCCGGCTGTGTCCTCACGACAACAAGATTCTCGGATCGACTGACTCCGATGGCGAACTCGGAAAGCATTCTTTGCAGATGAAGGTCCTCGGCAAGAACGTAGGAGCCGCCCGGGAGCTTGCGCAGACCAAGGGAGCTCACGTCGCGGGAAACGGTGGCCTGCGTGCAGTCGAACCCGAGCCGAACGAGCTCGTCGGCGAGCTCGCGCTGCGTCTTTATTGCCTTCTTTCGCACAACCGAGCGAATCGCCGCGGCGCGGCCGTTTCTACTGCCCATCTATTCCGTTCCTTCCCGGCAACGCCGCGCTCGCAGAATTGCACGGCGTTGCGAACAGATACAAGTGGCGCTTGGCGTACTATTTGAGAGATTATCCTACAGCAACTAATCGACTGGGGGCATTATGCCATACGACAGCCAGAATATGGGCCGCGGACAAGGCCCTTCCCGCAACGCCGGCGGCCGACGCGGCGGTGCGCCTTCCGGCGGCTCTCGCCCCCGTGAGCGTGTTGACCTCGGAGGCTCCTACCACGGCCCCCGCGGGACGCAGCAGCGTTACGGCTCTCGCGGCATCCGCGGCAGGCGCGGGCCGTCCATCCAGAAGGGCCTCGGCAACGGCGGCTATCCGCTGCGCTCCCGCAACATCAATTTCCAGGGTGGCCGCGGGCGCCGCAGCGCCGACAGGAGAATGCTCATCCTCGGAGCGCTCGCGCTCGTCCTCCTTGTCCTGCTTGTTGTCGGTGTTTCTAGCTGCGTAAAGGGGTGTTCCAACGGAAGCGACGAGCCGGCCGCGGGCCAGAACCAGATCGACTCCCGCGTAGCCGCCGGCGTCACCGATGAGCTCACCAACCGCTTCAAGACAGAGCTCGACCGCAACGAGAAGCTCTCGCAGATCGCCGCCAACGCGAACGCCTACGACGACACATCGCTCCTCGAGCTTGCCCTCGACGTGCCCGAGTCAATCGACTTCGTCGCCAACTACCCCAACGCCCAGAAATCCGGCCAGGCGTACTCCGACGCCGTGAGCAAGGGCACCGCACCCGAGCTCTACGACTGGGACATCCGCTGGGGCGCCGTCGCGTATGGCGAGCACCCCCTCGCCGTCTCGGGCTCCGGCCCCACCGCGTTCTCGATGGCCTACATGGGTCTCACCGGCTCGGCCGACAAGACCCCCGCCGACATGGCCGCGCTCGCCTCCGGCCAGAACTTCGCGACCGGCGACTCCGGCACGGACGGCGCCTTCTTCGAAGCCGCGGCCGAGGGCCTGGGGCTCCAGGTCAAGTCCCACGAGTCCTCGTCCGCCAACCTGACCGAGGTCCTCGACGCCGGCACCTACCTGCTCGTTGAGGCAAAGGCAGGCACGCTCACCGAGACCGCCCACTGGGTGCTCCTCGTGACCGAGAACGCCGACAGCACCGTCGTCGTGTACGACCCCACCTCTCCCGAGATCTCGCGCCGCAGCTGGGCGCCCTCGACCCTCGCCTCCGCCTGCGACAAGTTCTACTCCGTCACCTTGAAGCCGACGGACGGGACCTCCGCGGGCACCGACGCGCAGTAAGCGCAGCGCCCTTCTTTGCTGGAAAGAAGGGCGCCTGCACCGTCGCCGCAACCACAGTCGGCAAACCAAAAGGCCGCGCCCCGAGGGACGCGGCCTTCTTTGCGGCTCTATGGGCAGAGGCGCAGGCGCTAGGAAAGGATCTGCTTGGAGGCAGCCTCGAGCTTAGCGCGCACGGCCTCGGACTCCTCGCGCGTCGCGCCAACCGAGAAGAGATACGCCTTGACCTTGGGCTCGGTGCCGGACGGGCGGAAGATGACCTTGTTGTTGCCCTCGAGGCGGTACTCGATGACGTTCGCCGGCGGGAGGTTCTGCGGGGCCTCCTTCTGCAGGCCGGAGACGCGCGGCATCTCGGGGCCGGTGGCGTAATCGGTCATGCCCTCGACCGCGAAGCCCCCGATCTCGGTCAACGGGTTCTTGCGCAGGCCGTCCATGATCTGGGTCATCTTCTGTGCGCCGGAGGCTCCGGGGAAGGCGGCGTTGACGGTGCCGTTGAGGTAGTAGCCGTACTTCTTGTACAGGGCGTCCATGGCCTCGTAGAGGTCCATGCCCTTGGCGGCGTAGTAGGAGGCCATCTCGACACAGAGCATGGTGGCGACGATGGCGTCCTTATCGCGGGCGTGGGTGCCGACGAGGTAGCCGTAGGACTCCTCGAAGCCCATGAGGTAGCGGTCCTCCTCGCCCTCGTCCTTGAGCTGGTCGATCTGGTCGCCGATGTACTTGAAGCCGGTGAGCACGCGGCGCATCTCGAAGCCCCAGTCGCGGGCGAGCACATCGGGCATCGAGCTCGAGACGATGGTCGAGACGGCGACCTTGCGGCTCACGTCCTCGCCGTTCTCCTTGGCCATGTTGGCGAGCCAGTCCATGAGCAGGACGCCCATCTCGTTGCCCGAAAGGAGCACGTAATCGCCATCATGCGGGATGGCGGTGCCCATGCGGTCGGCATCGGGGTCGGTGGCCACGACGAGGTTGGGCTTGACCTCCTCGGCGAGCTTGAGGGCGAGCTCAAGGGCGGCGCGGAACTCGGGGTTCGGGTAGTTGCAGGTGGGAAAGTTGCCGTCGGGCTCCGCCTGCTCGGGGACCACGCTGACGTCCTCGACTCCGATCTCCTTGAGGATGCGGGTCACGCACTCCATGCCGGTGCCGTTGAGCGGGGTGTAGACGACCTTGTAGCCGTCGGAGGCCTTGAAACCGGGAACAGAGACCTTCTTGATGTTGTCGATGAAGGAGTCGAGGACCTCCTCGGGCGTCCACTCGACAAGACCGCGCTCAAGCGCCTCATCGAAGTCCATGGCGCCGGCGAACGCCTTGAAGGGGTCGGCCTTGGCGATGTTGTCGGAGATCTCCTTGGCCGCCTCGTCGGTGATCTGCCCGCCCTGGTCGTTGTAGACCTTGTAGCCGTTGTAGGCGGCGGGGTTGTGGGAGGCCGTCAGGACGATGCCCGCGGAGGTGCCCAGGTGGCGCACGGCGAAGGACAGCGTGGGGACGGGCTCGATGCGCGGGTAGACGTAGACGTGGATGCCGTTGGCGGCCAGGATGCCGGCGGCGACCTTCTGGAAGTCCTCGCCCTTGAGGCGCGAATCGCGGGCGAGCGCCAGCGTCGGGTTCTCGTAGTGGGCGTTGAGGTAATCGGCAACGCCCTGGGTGGCCTGGGCGACGACGTAGACGTTCATGCGGTTGGTGCCGACGCCGAGCGTGCCGCGCAGGCCTGCAGTGCCGAAGGCGAGGCTGCGGTAGAAAGCGTCGTAGAGCTTATCGCCATCCTCGGCGACGAGCACGTCGAGTTCCTCGGCGAGATCTGCCTCGCCCACGTTATCCTGCCACGCCTTGACGGTGGCCTCGATGGACTGGTCCATTTGTGACTCCCCCACTTCTCCTGGCGCGCAAGCATGCGCGTCATCTTTGGATAGGTGGTTCTTATTCTAGTTACCGCGGGGGCGGAGGAACCGAGAAGTCCGGGCGCATCCGCGAACGGTTGGCGTACATAGGAAGAAGGGCCCGCCGACCGCTTGCTCCGGCGCGGCGAGCTCTTCTTGGCAAATCGAGCGGCTGGATTGACGACAGGCGCCGGATCAGCCGCGGCGCACGATATAGGCGTGGTGAATCTTCGAGTTGCGCTTGAAGTCCTCGGGGATGGTGCTCGCAGTGATGTCCTCGAGCACGACGCCGGCCTTCGAGAGAGCCTCGATGTCGGGCTTGAAGCCGCGCAGATTGCACGAGAAGATCGCGCACCCGTTGCGCGTGAGCAGGCGCGAGACGCCGATGATGAGCTCGGAGTGGTCGCGTTGGACGTCCCAGCTCGACTTCTTCATGCGCTGCGAGTTCGAGAAGGTGGGGACGTCGCAGAACACGAGGTCCCAGCGGTTGCGCGTGTGGCGCTGTTCGTTGACCCACTCGATGACGTCGGCCTGGACGAACTCGTGCTCGGGCCCGGTGAAGCCGTTTCGGGCCATGTTGCGGCGCGCCCAGTCGAGGCTCGGGCGCGAGAGGTCGACGGTCGTCGTGTACTTGGCGCCGCCGTCTGCCGCATAGCAGGTCGCGGCGCCCGTATAGGCAAAGAGGTTGAGGAAGCGCTTGGAGCCCAGGGTCTGCTTCATCATCTCGCGGACCTCGGCGCGCGTGTCACGGTGGTCGAGGAAGATGCCGCAGTCGAGGCGAGCCGAGAAGTTGACCTCGAAGGTGAGGCCGCCCTCGTCGATGAGGTGGGCACCGCGCGGCAGGTCGGTAAGGCTCGGCTTGTGGCGATTGCGCGCGTCGGCGCGCTGGCCGCGCATGCGCGAGAACTCGCCTGCCGCCTGGGTCGCGCCGGCGGCGCTGCCCTCGTCGGCGTACTGGGAGCCGCCGCGGGCGCGGGTACGCACGCGGAGGTTGACGTTGGCGGGGTCCACGCCCATCACGCGCGGCGCGATGGCGAGCACGTCCATGAGCCGACGGCGCGCGAGGTCGGCGTCGATCTCCTTCGGGGCGGCGTACTCGGAGACCTGCAGCCAGCGACCCGGGGTCTCGGAGCCCTCATAGAGCTCGATGGCAACGGCATAGTCGGGCAGGTCGGCGTCGTAGACGCGGTAGCAGCTGACGTCCTCGCGGCGCGCCCACTTGGCGCGAAGCTTCGCCACCTTGGCCAGGCGGGCGGCGAACTGATCGGACGCGGGGACGAGCACGGGCACGCGCTCGCCGCCGGCGATTTTGACAAACGCCGGCTCCGGGGCGGCCTCGCCGGGAACCGCGTCGAAGCAGCGCACGAAGGCGGGCTCCTTGCCCTGAATAATGTCGAAGACCTCGGCCGGGCCGGCTTGGACCGCGGCGTCGACCGCGGCGTCGCGCACGAGCGCGGCGAGGTTCTGGCCCGCGGCGGCGGACAGCGCCGTGAGCGCGGAGGCCTCCAGAGCCAGGTCGTCCTCGGCGAGCCAGCTCAGGTCACAGGTCACGAGGGCGTCGTCGCCAGCAGCGCGCGCGGCGTCGAGCACCTCGGCGGCGGGCGCAAAGGTAAGCTCGCAGTCGAGGCCGGCGGCGCGCAGGGCCCCGCGGCAGGCGGCCTCGGCGCCGGGGCGCGTGTCGGAAGCGTAGAGCGCAAGCGAGTTCTTCTCGCCGGCGGTCGCGCGCTCGTCGGCCTCCTCGAGCAGGGCGTCCCACGCGTCGGCGTCATGGCCCGCCCAGCCCTCAAAGCCCCAGCGGGCGCGCAGCAGGCC